>NZ_CP043761.1:5145902-5789140 GCF_008386395.1 Paenibacillus sp. 37
GGACTGGCACATATATCCCTCTCCATTGTCGATGAAGGTGATCTGGTGCTCGTCCCTGACCCCTGCTATCCCGTCTTTGCGGATGGACCGTTACTGGCAGGTGCAGAACTGTATTATATGCCGCAAAAAGAAGAAAACGGGTATGTTATTCAGCTTCAGGATATACCGGAAGATATCGCTCAACGAGCAAAATTCATGCTGGTCTCCTATCCCAACAATCCGACAACCGCGATGGCACCGGATCAGTTCTATCTTGACCTGATTGCCTTTGCGAAGAAGTATGATATTATCGTGCTCCACGATAACGCGTACAGCGAACTCGTATTTGACGGAAAGTCATGTGGAAGCTTCCTTGCGTTCCCTGGCGCCATGGACGTCGGTGTGGAATTCAATTCCCTGTCAAAAACGTACGGACTGGCAGGAGCTCGAATCGGCTTCTGTGTGGGCAATACAACCATGGTCTCCATGCTGAAAAAGCTAAAATCCAATATGGATTACGGGATGTTCCTACCGATCCAAAAAGCAGCAATTGCCGCCATTACCGGTGATCAATCGGAGGTTGAACGGGTCAGAGCTATATATGAACAACGTAGAGACATCCTCTGTGAGGGCTTCAGCCAACTCGGTTGGCCTATTGCCAAACCGGAAGCTACCATGTTTGTCTGGAGTCGCATTCCAGCTCACTACGACAGCTCAGAGCAATTTGCCATGGATCTGGTCACACATGCGGGTGTCATTGCAACCCCAGGTAGTGCCTTTGGTCCTTCAGGCGAAGGTTACGTTCGATTCGCGCTTGTTCAGGATGTTGAAGTACTGCAGCAAGCTGTGGAATCTGTCAATCACAGCGGGATACTGAAAACCAGCTAACAGGAACATCGTTAGTATGCGCTCAACCATCAATCCCCTCAAGGTCTACAGGGAGTATGAGCTTCACGTTTGATAACGTGATCTCTGCTTCTTGTAGACCAGAGGGGATTTTGTCATTTGGTGCAGGACCAGACATTCAATGGATAATGCTACTTGTGTTGTGCCTTCTAGGGTCCGACAAACCATCGATGAGGACCGGTTAAACGGATTTTTAAGCTGGTAGCTAAATGTTGAAAAGGCATAGCAAAAAGCCTGCTCGGGGAGCAGGCTTCCGGTTTCAACCATTTATACAGACTTTCGCCAGTTAGAACGATACATGAGATACAGGAAGTACGGTGTTCCAATGATCGCAATGAGTATGCCTGATGGAATCTCTGTCGGTGCCATGACGGTTCTGCCGATGGTATCAGCGAGCACCAGCATGACTGCACCCGCTAATGCGGATAGGAACATGGATCGTCTTAACTTATTCCCCGTCAGTAGCCGTACCATATGTGGTGCAATCAGGCCGATAAAACCAACGGTTCCTACGCAAGCAACAGCACCTGCTGCAAGTAATACACCAACTGTCATGGCTAATAATCGTGTACGACGTACTCCGAGACCAAGCCCGGATGCACTATTGTCGTCAAATACCAGCAGTTCGAATCTGCGTGCCAGCCACCAAGCCACCGGTACCAGAATAACTAAAAATAATCCGATAACCCTCACCTGTTCCCAGGTACGAGCATAGGTGCTTCCTGTCAGCCAGATATATCCGCTGCTACCGTATACCGCACCACGGACAATCAGAATCTGAATACCTGCTCCAGCAATGGCAGACATCGCGATCCCCAGTAACACAACCGCCGAAGGGTTCAGTCCTTTCTTCCAGGCGAGGGAGAACACCACCACTGCAGCAATGGCTGCACCGATGATTGCCGCAATTGGCAGCAAGTATATCGGAAGACCCGGCCATAAGATGATGACCATCATCGCTCCAAGCCCTGCACCTGAGGACACACCAACAATTGAAGCATCTGCCAGCGGGTTACGTACCGCCATCTGAATAAGCACACCACTAATTGCCAGTGCAGCTCCTGCACCTGCGGCAACAAGTGTACGCGGAATCCGAAGCTGAATTAGCGCGGAGAACAGTCCATCCGATTGGAACAGACTTGGTAACCAATCGGCCAGCGGAATTCGCATACCGCCAAACATCGTACTGAGCAAGATAAGCACGACCGTTATGACTGAGAATAATACAGCCATCGGGCCAAATGCAAAGCGACGCGCAGCTCCTCCTGTGCTCATTGAAGTAGACATGCCTGATCCGTTCGCAGCCTTCATGCGTGTAAGAACAAGCCAGATGAGCCACGGTGCACCAATAATCGCCATAACGGCACCCGTTGGCAGTTCCATGCTGGAGTTATGCACCATCTTGGCGAGGACATCTGCTCCAACCAGGAGCGCTGCGCCCCATATGAACACACCAGGTAAAAGTAATCGGTTAGAACGTACACCACTCAATCGAACCAGATGAGGTGCAACCAGTCCCACGAACCCAATCGGTCCGATTACACTGACAATCACGGCAGCCAGCAATACAGCAAGAATTAACCCTACTGCACGAGCCAATGTAACCTTTTGTCCCAAGGAAGAAGCCGTTGATTCATCCAGCTCCAGCATATCCCACTGTCTGGACAGGATTAACGTGAGAAGGGTAATCCCAACCACCCAAGGCAAAGCATAAAACACACCACTCCAGTCATTCTGGACAAGTGTTCCGGAGCCCCAAAGGAACAATCCTTGTGTCTCCATGGAGAAAAAAATATGTAATGCACTTGTAAATGAACCAAGCACCATTGATACAATCATACCGGACAACGCAAGTCGGACCGGGCTTGATGTTCGTCCGCCGCCCATGAAATAAGCCGCAAATGCTGCCAGCAAACCACCTAGTGCTGCGAAAAGAAAAGGCGACTGACTTAACACGCCTGGAAAAGCGATAGCTCCCAGCACCACCACAAAATACGCTCCTGCATTAATCCCCAGCGTATCTGAAGCAGCCAGTGGATTACGAGTAATCGTTTGCAGCAAAGCGCCCGCAACAGCCAGTGCGCCACCCGCAAGAATACCGATCACTGTACGCGGCATGCGCAAGTCCCAGACCATATTGTGCTCTAATGAATCCTGTCTGCCTGTAAGAGCGTCCCAAACGACATGCAAAGGAATGGATGCTTCTCCATAACACAGACTTACAAAAAAAAGCACGATGAGAGCGGTTAGACCGCCCCCATATATGCTTATTGTGCGCCAATTCATAGCAGGCTTAGATCCTTGAACCGAACTCATTTGGTAATCGCCTCGACTACCCCATCAACCAATACTTTGGAGGAGATCGGTCCACCAAAAGTCCATGTTGTGCTGGCCAGTTGATAGGTACGTTTGTCCTTCACGAAGTTCAGTCCGTTCCAAACCGAGTTATCTTTCATGGCTGTGCCAAAAACGTCATCGTCTGGTTGAGTAATATAAATGAAGTTACTGTCCTTAACAGCGGTCAACGACTCAATTCCTACTGTCGAGAAGCCGTAGTTTTCCAGTTTGTCCGGCTTCCAATCGTTCACCAGACCAATTTTGTCCAATGTACCGATAACAACCGAATTATCCGTAAACATACGCAGGCTGACTGCATTTTGATACGTGAATGCTTGAGTCAATGCAAAGTTGAAGTTCTCTTTACCTGCAGCAGCCAATTTTCCTTTGGCTTCTACATAGTGCTGATCGAGATCACTAAGAACTTGCTTAGCCTTGTCTTCTTTCCCAAGAGCTGTTGCAATGGTATTAAAGATCTCTGTCATTTTGTCATAATTATAGCCATCGCCATCATACGGATCGAATTCAATGGTTGGTGCGATAGCATTAAGCTGATCGTAGACCGCATTATTATTATCTGCGTTAGCAATGATCAGATCCGGCTTCAATGCAGCAATAGCTTCCAGATTCGGCTCACCGCGTGTTCCGATATCCGTTACACTATCATCCAGTGCTGCTTCGGATGTTACCCACACTTTATAGTTAGCGTTATCTGCATTACCTACTGGCTGAACCCCCAGGGCAACAACATCTTCCGTATATGTCCATTCAAGTGTAACAACACGTTCTGCTGGCTTGTCCAGCTTAAGCTCTCCACGTTTATGCTTCACGGTAACAGGACCTGCTGTCTCTTCAGCCGGAGCACTGCCCGAATTAGTACCTTGACTTGTGTCTGTTGTAGTCGTGGTTTTACCACAACCCGCCAAAACCAGCACAAATGCCAGCATGATCAACAGTCCGTTTAACCCTTTTTTCATATCTTGATCTCCCCTGTTTATATGTATTTATATGATAACAATTATCATTATCACTATTGGATTATGCCGTAGGAATGGATTTTTGTCAATGAAAAGTACCTTATTCCAACTCTTTTATGAAATAAAAAAAGGAAAAGGATAGCTCAACGGCCATCCTTCCCTTCGATTGCTGTCTGTTTACATTAACTCAACTGCATCGTAGTGATGCATGTATTATCATTTTCGTATGTAGACAATTGCGTTTCTGCAACCTTTCCATCTCGAACAATACGAATCAGATAGGTTCTGTCTCTTGGCACCCAAAAATCCATAAATCCGTTTGCACCAGACTTCATCACTTCATCTTTCATAAACGTGTTGCCTTGAGAATCGTGAATGGTAACACTGAATTCCTTATTGCTCATTTCCCCCTGACAACCGGTCAAGCTATGAATTGCACAGGGATGGGTCTGGTCCACATAGGGTGCAATGGAAAGGAAAAATTCGTTCTCAGGCAAATCATATGTAATGGTTTTTTCATCTTGATCGGTGACGATTAACTGTTTGGCATTAATGGAGGCAGATTCCGGTTTCTCTTTTCCTGTGCTGATATCTTCCACCAATTTTCGGATGTTGGGCGCATTGGCTGTACCCGCCTCTTCCTTGCCTGTATTGCTTGCAAACAGATAGGTTCCGATTACAATCACAACTGCAACACTTGCAATGATCCATATTTGTTTTTTCATCTGGAATCCATCTCCTCGTCCGTTTTCATTAAGTATAATGGAGAACGAAGCAATATGGACTTATACAACAAACAATTCACCAGATTATCACATTATTGGTACGAATCTTTTCGCATCATAGTTGATTGGTTCGAATGGTAGGCTGGGCTCTGGAAACGCAGAGAGCAGCGGTGAAGTCTATGCGCTTCATCGTCCCGCCACTCTCCAGTGCCTACTAGTTCAGACTATCTTGCTGGATAAATAGACTTATTGACTGGATAAAAGACATAAACTTTTATTTTTATGCTGACATAGACTATATTGAGAATCGGAATTAAGGAGTCAGTTTTAGAATGGTCACAGTGGTATTTAGATTGTTATGCAACTGTGCAGGAGTTGCATTCGCATTTACCAGCTGGATCGTCGTCGGAACCGTTGTTACCGTAACAATAACTTCAGCAGATATAGGTCCTCCTCCATTACCTGTGAAAGGCACAGGTGTTATGGGCGTTCCATTTACCGTGAGGTTGAAAGCTGCATCGCCCTGATTATGAATGCTAAAAGAGATCAAGTAACTTCCTGTTTCATTGATTGTTATCGTGGAGGACGGCGGCACGAATGTGAATGCACCTCCAACATTAGCCAAAACCCCGGTTAAAGTTATGGGTGAGTTGCCAGGTACTGTGTCTGTGCCTGTGCCAGGATCTGCTCGGAAAACACTTAGGAAATCGGATATTCCAGCCCCAACTGGACCGGCCGGACCTGTTGCTCCTGTTGCTCCTGCTGGACCTACTGGACCTACTGGACCCACTGCTCCGAGCGCCCCTGCTGGCCCGACTGGCCCTACTGGACCCACTGCTCCGAGCGCGCCTGCTGGCCCGACTGGCCCTTGTATACCCGGAATCCCTTGCAGTCCTTGTGGTCCCGGTATCCCTTGAGCGCCAGTTGCCCCTTTTGGACCTATCGGTCCTATTGGTCCAGAAATTCCTTGAGCGCCTTGCGGTGCATTAACCACAACCTTAGGTCTAACCTTTACCACCTTAACCTTAACTCGACAATGCATGCTTTGTTTAAATTTACGTCTACAAATGCGTTTTCCATGACGATTTAACAATCAACTCACCTCCGTGATATTTCTCCACATACTATGTGTATCCATCACGAGGGGCATAGACTATTAACTATAAATTAGAAAATTATAGTGCCTATAATGAGTAAATTGGTCTATGAATCCAGTCTATAACATAAATGCATAGACCAATTTTCAATATAATATGCAGATAAAAAAGCCAGTCGAACACGAGATAATCTCGATGTTTGACTGGCTTTTGCTATGCTTATCCCTTTCACACAGGTTCTTCTTATTTTACAATAGTGCTTTGTTCTTCTCATAGAACCGGGCGTTGTGGGAAGAGACACCCGCCATATCAGACGCGTCAGGTTCAAGATACATCTTGGCACTGTTGACTGCGAGCACCGCATCGTTAAAAGCACCTGCGATCAGTCGAACTTTGCTTCCATAAGTGATGAAGTCACCTGCTCCGAATATGCCTGGAATGTTGGTACGCATGCGCTGATCAACGGACACGCCGTAATCTTCCCGCTCCAGTCCCCATTGCACAAGGTTACCGAAATCACGATCATACCCATGGCTTACGACAACTTCATCCACTTCAACATGTGTGATCTCACCAGTTTCTACATGGGCTAGCTCGACACGATCGATTTTGTCACCTGTACCGTGTAAGCGTGAGATGCTAAATGGCGTCATGACGCTCGCTTGAGCTTTCATCTGAGCAACTGGCGACTCGTGTCCGGTAAACTCATGACGTCTGTGTGCTACCGTAACTTCACTTGCGATCTTGCCCATTTCATTCGCCCAGTCGACTGCGGAATCGCCGCCACCCGAGATCAGAACACGCTTCCCTGCAAATCGAGATAGATCAGTTACGGTATAGTGCAGATTCGTCAGCTCATACCGATTGGCACCCTCGACATCCAGCTTCTGCACCTGAGTCATACCTCTGCCCGCACATAACAGGATGGTACGTGTGTAATGACGCTCGCCTGTTTTGGAAATGAGTACAAATACACCATCCTCACGTCGTTCCAGCTCGGCAATTTCCTGACCAAACACAATCGTTGGATCGAACGTTCTCGCTTGTCTCTCCAGCGATTCAATCAGCTTCTCGCAGCGAATCGGATCAATCCCGCCCACATCCCAGATCAACTTCTCGGGGTACGTACGCATGAATCCACCCAGTTCCTGCTTGGCTTCGATGATCTTGGTGCGCATGGCTCTCATACCACTATAAAATGAGGCATACATGCCAGCTGGCCCACCACCAATGATCGTAATATCGTAGATATCCAATTGTGTCTCCATCTTCATCTATGGCACCAACTTTTCAACAACATAGTCCATCAATTTTACAGAGCCAATCGGACCCACACCTGATACGAATTGACTTGTTTTCAATGGAAAGACATGATCATTCTTCACAGCCTCCAGATTCGACCACACCTGGCTTGCTTTCAGATCTTCCATAGATTTCTTCGTGTCATAACCTACGAGGGTTCTGTCTTCTAGGAAAATATAATCCGGATTCATCTCAGGCAAGAATTCCAGTGAGAACTGGCTAAACCAATCTGTAGAATCTTTAATAGCTTCAGGACTATTCAGACCCAGGATATCATAGAAGAAAACACTGCTGCTTCCACCTTTGGGACCCATGAAACGGTAACGATTGTGCTCAACCCGGAGAACCAATACGGTCTTGTCTCCAAGGGCTGCTGCAATTTTCTCTTTCGCTTGTGAGGCTTTCTCGTCGAATTCAGCCAGTATTTTGGCAGATTCTTCGGTTTTATCGAATATGGCAGCCAACTTCGGCATGGCACGTTTCATTTCACTGTTGGCATCCAGTGCAACTGTAGGAGCGATTTTGGATAACTCGTCATATACGCCCTGTTCCATACCTTCCCCCGCTGTAAGGATCATATCCGGTGACAGCGCCAGCAACTGCTCATAGTTATATTGGTATTGCTCCACTTCGATGACCTGAACGCCATGTTCTTTAAAATAAGCAGGACGGTATTCCGCTTCAACTTCGGGAGTTAACAAAACCATTTGGGGTGTAACCCCCATCTCAATCAGATACTCGGCATAGATCGAATCAAACACAATTAAATTTTGAGGATGGGCAGGAATCGTTACTTCCCCAAACTGATCCTTCACCACCTTAGTCCCACTTTCAGTCGCTGTTTCTTCCGCAGTACTCGCTGCTCCTTCAGTTGGAGTACCTGCTGTTCCAGCTGTAGCGTTCTCTTCAGTAGTTCCACCGGAACATGCCGCCAGCATCATACTGATCACCAACAGCATGATGCCCAACCCTTTAAATCTTCGTGACATGATATACTTCGCCCCTTATGTATATTGATAATGATAATTATTATCAAATAGTATCAAATAAGAAGTGTTGCTTCCATAGCATATCGTGCGTATTCCGTTGGATTATTGTGCTCTCTCATGAAGAGGTTCCGTAAGATGGCGAATGATCTGATTGAGAATCAGAGTGTGTCCCGTAATTCCGTATCCGTCTACCCACAGGTGAGTATCTACGTAAAATACCCGATTATTTTTTACAGCCTTCAGGTCATTCCATTGCGGACTCTCCCATAGTTTCCTCATATTTTCTTCAGCACTGAAGTGCTGCATGATCCGCTTCTCCACAAACAAATAATCGGGATTGGCTTGTGTGAGCAGGTCCAGCGAACAAGGATTAAACCAAGCTGCACCTGAATCAAGTGCTTGCGGCAGTGTTAATCCAAGCTGTTCATATAACAAGTGTGATACCCCGTGTGAATGCCCACCCAGATATCGATAACCAAATGCTTCTACCCTCAGCAGCATGACTGTCGATGCGGATTGAATGATGGGGTGCAACTGTCGCTTCGCTGCACTGACCTCGTGTTTCATCTGCAGATGCAGTCTATGGGCCTCTTCTTCTTTGAGAAACCAGCCTGCCAATTGATCGAGCATTGGTTCTACATCTTGATGAAGTCCGGTTAGAATCGGTGCAATTGTGCGCAGCCCCCTTTTGACCTCTTCCGTCAATACGTTTCCTATCAATATCTCCGGTTGAACTTGTCGAACAAGTTCTATCTCCACCTCATACTGTGTTACCTCCAGCATCTCTACTCCATACGATGTAAATTGTTCATGGTGATGTGGCGACAACAGGATCGGGGTGACCACTACGGCATGGGGGATGACACCCAGATGAATCATAATTTCTGCACAGATTGGAGAAAGTGATACGATCTTGCGCTGCGTCATCGTCTGCCTATATATCTTTGGTGATACGCCAGTCAGCTGTTTGAAGCGTCGGCTAAAATAATGAGCATCTTCAAAACCAGATTTTTTGGCAATATCCAGTGAGGTTGCAGCTGTTAATATCAATTCTTCCTGCGCACGGTAGATCCGGTAGTGTGCCAGATAATCCAGAGGTGGCTTACCATATCGCTCGCTAAATTTGCGGGAGTAATGCCATGGACTGATTCCGGCAATCTGAGCTAACTGTGTACGTGTAATGACCTGATCATAATGTTGCTGCATGTAGTCAATGGAGCGAAGTATAGCGTGTTCTGGCTTTAACTCGTCATCTGGCTGTTTCCGATAAAGATTACTTAACAACTCATATAACAAATGCTGATGGCCAACCCTTCCTGCACTCTGGTCCTGTGAATGCACTTCACTCCAATGCTGAATGATACTTGCCAAACCTCCACCGGACAGTTGAACTTTCTGATACGCCTCTCCTGACGGTAACTGCCATTCGAACTTCTCAGCTTCCCGTCTATCATGCAGCACCGAATATGTATCGAACTGAACATGCCAGCCTGCCAGATCCAGGTTGCCACCTTCAATGACCTCCATTACGGAGTTCTCTTCAAGCGCAATTAATTCTCCATAGGAGACGTGAACTCGGTGTCCATTTATATTCCAGATCGCTTTTCCATCAATAATAAATATCAAGGTGTGACTGGAAAAGTGATGCAGCTCGCCTTTCGTTATCCATGCGTTGCTTAGTGCATTCGTTGACTTCCATTGAGCAATCCATTCCATGTTGTCAGACATAGGTTATCCTTTCAAAGGGATTAGTAATCCAGATTTATAGTTTTCACTATATCAAAATACATGACAAATCCATAACCAACAAGCTATGACTTGAATAAAATGGTGGACAGCTACTGAGCATTTCATACTAGTATTATTCAGATACAAAAACAACAAAAGGCCCGTGCCATCAGGCACAGGCTCTTTATTACAACTTAAATGCTACTTCTCAATGCTACGTTTTACGTATTACTCAATGCTGGATTTTGGTGACCCCTGTCCCCGTTTCTGTCCTTTTCCTGCCATCCAATACGTCAGTCCACATGAGACACCGAAAGCAATGACTACACCGATGCAAGTGTGTAACAGATTCAGGCTGCCCTCTTCGCTGAAGAGCGGGAGGCTGACCAAGCTCGGATTCCCAACGATAGCGAATGCCTTGACAGATAACAACCCAAAATACAGTCCACCCGCAGCTCCACCCAGTAATGCCGCATAGAAGGAGGATCTCTTTCTCATGTTGACTGCATACAATGCAGGCTCTACCACTCCAAGGAGGGCTGTTCCCGTTGCCCAGAAAGCAACTCTTCCGGAAGCTGACTCTTTCGAACGCAAAGCGGTTGCGAGCGCGGCCCCCGCTTGTCCTACAATCGCCACTAATATAGCAGGAATCACCATGGAAGAACCATTCATGAGCATATCATTCATGATGATGGCAAGCATCCAGTAGTGTAACCCCATAATAATCATCAGGGAGAAGACTGCCCCCAGTAACATCACCGATATCACTGGAGCATTAGCTACTAGTGAATCCAATGCTTCCGGCAGATATTCATCAATCCAGGTTCCAACTGGACCAAGTATCATCAATACTAACGGAACAACAATCAGTAACGTCAGGAATGGAGCAAGCATGCCTTTGGCGAATTTTGGACTCCATCGTTCAACGAATCTTTCCAGGTAGGCCGCTGCACAGATCGTGAGAATGATCCAGATGGCCGTAGAGTACAAAGCAGGCTGAGACACCAGTGGCATACCCAGGAAATGAACCTCTTTTTCCCCTGACATCAGCATGGTCATCTCCGGATAAAACATGAGTCCGCCAATCGATGCAGCAACATAGATGTTGCTCTTCAGCCGATACGCTGTGCTGATTGCTACCAATACAGGCAGTACATAAAGTACACTGTCTCCAATGATCCTGAATATCGTAAAGGTCTGGCTATCCATCAAAGCAGAAGAATCCGCAGAACTGTACGTATCCATTAACGCAATAATAGCGACTATAATTTTAATAACTGCGGCTCCGAGAATTGCAGGCATCAAGGGCATGAATACATCGGATACAAAATGTAAGATCGAGAATCTGTTCTTCTTCGCATGTCCCGCTTCCTGCAACGCTGTCCCTGTCGAATCCCAGGCGTCCATACCCAGTAACGCATTGTAGATCAGGGAAGATTCATCTCTTATTCTCAGATGACACTGCTCACCTGTTACCTGAATATCTGCTACAACATATGTGGAGGCAAGAACCGACATGTTCAATTGTGTATTGTCCTTCAGTACCAGTGTCGTTGTCCCCTTATCATGTTCTACGAGCTTGATGTTCTCCTTGCCACCTGCGAGTTTCAACCAATCTTCAATCAGTGTGTTATGCATTATGTACAATCTCCTCATGTTACGGTAAACCCGTGTTTTGTGATGTGTTATGATCTAATCTGCCTCTATCTATATACACATTTCCATGAAAAAACTTCAATAGGATAAAAAAACTAATTTCCCTGACATTGCATGTTCATTTATACAAGGTATATGGACCTATGAAGGTCGAAAAAGAAAAAAAGCCTACTCTTATGTAGGCTCTTATCCATCTTTACTTATGAGTCATACTCTACATGTAAATATACATCCTCATCCTATGACAGTGCCAACATCGCGTTCATATCTTCTTCTGCTGTTGTAATTAACTTCAGCCCGAACATATCCACGAGTACATCCAAGACACCTTCCGATATGAACTCAGGCGGTTTTGGTCCAATGCGAATGTCCTGAATGCCGAGGCTGAATAGGCCAAGCAGGATCGCAACTGCTTTTTGCTCAAACCAGGACAGCACAATGCTGACAGGTAACTCATTTACAGTACAGCCAAAAGCATCCGCTAAAGCCATTGCGATTTTCACCGTAGAACCGGAATTGTTGCATTGACCCAGATCAATATAACGCGGTATACCCGTTTCTCCAACCGTACCATAATCCACATCGTTGAAGCGGAACTTACCACAGGATGTCGTAAGGATTACAGTATCATTCGGCAAGGATGTCGCGAGTTCACGATAGTAGTTGCCACCTTTGCCTGGCGCATCACAACCGGCAATAACGAAGAATCGACGGATATGACCGTCTTTCACCGCTTGAATAATCTCGGGCGCAAGCCCAATCACGGTCTCATGATGGTATCCTGTTGTTAAGACTTGCTCCGATTGTACATTAGCCGCAGGCAGTGACAATGCACGTTCAATCAGCGGTGAGAAGTCATCATCCATAATCTTGGCAACCCCCTCCAGACCCGCCACTTCGTATGAGAAAAAGCGGTCTGCATAGGTGCCTTTAATCGGCATAACACAGTTGGTTGTTGCAAGAATAGCACCCGGGAATTGTTCGAACAGTCTGCGCTGATCGTACCATGCTTTACCGATATTACCCTTGAGATGGGCATATTTCTTCAGCGCCGGATAACCGTGGGCAGGCAACATTTCCGAGTGGGTATAGATGTTGATTCCTTTCCCTTCGGTTTGACGTAACAACTCCTCCAATGCATACAGATTATGCCCTGTCACCACGATGCACTGTCCTTCAATCTGGTTCTGGCTAACCGTAATCGGTTGCGGTACACCAAAGCGGTCCGTGTGCGCACGATCCAGCACATCCATAATGCGGATGGCTGCATTACCTACCTTCATCGCCATCTCCAGATGTTCCTGTACATTAAAATTCGAGTTCGTTAATGTCATATATAATGCCTCATGTGTAATCCGATCCACCTCAGGATCATGATATCCCAACTGGCGTGCATGTGTCGCATAAGCAGCGATACCTTTTAACGCAAAAATCATCGTATCCTGCAAACTTGCAATTGTTTCGTTTTTGCCGCATACCCCTACCACGGTACACCCGCCACTCGGCGTCTGTTCGCACTGATAACAAAACATATGATTCCCCTCCAAACTTAGATTAAACGCAGTTCGTTATGTAATAGCGTAACAGACCCTGATATGAGCTAGTGTGATGGTGCACACAGTATTTAATCTAAATCTATATTGGTTTTCTAAACCATCATGCAAACTGGAAATAATAATATTCGAAAAAAGGCATATCTCGGATCATTATGAAAAATACTGTGTACAGCTAAAAATGTATAAATCCATAATCTTAAAAAAATACGAAAATGAAACGATTCTAGATTTTGCCCGTAAGGGTAATACACAGAGAAATCTAATATTCAAGGAGCTGGTCAATTGCAACATTATAGACACAGTGCGGAGGAAACCCTTCAGGATGTACAGAGTTCCTCCAAGGGACTCACGACCTCCGAAGCTGCCAAGAGACTTGAAACGGAAGGATATAACGAGTTAAAAGGGAAAGATGCAACACCAGTCTGGAAATTGTTCCTCGAAAATTTCAAAGATCCGATGGTCATCGTGCTGCTGATTGCAGCCGCGGTACAGGTTGTACTTGGACACCTGATTGAATCGTTGATCATATTCCTGGTTATTTTGCTCAACGCGGTAATCAGTGTTGTACAGACCAAAAAAGCCGAGAGTTCACTTGACGCGCTGAAACAGATGTCTGCACCCGAAGCAAAGGTCATTCGTGACGGGCAGAAAAAAACCATTCCGGCGAGGGAACTCGTTCCCGGTGATATTGTTATGCTGGATGCAGGTGATTATGTCCCCGCAGACGGGCGTATCCTGGAATCAGGAAGTCTGAAAATCAACGAAGGCATGTTGACCGGAGAATCCGAAGCTGCGGAAAAACACGCTGATGCCATCCCGGATGAAGCTCCAATCGGAGATCGTCGCAATATGGCCTTCAGTGGCTCACTGGTCGTATATGGACGAGGCATGCTTGTCATTACAGGTACGGCTCTCAAGACGGAAATTGGTAAAATTGCCGAACTGATCGAAAATGCCGAAGCCAAGAATACGCCGTTACAGCGTAAGTTGGAATCATTCAGCAAAAAATTGGGCTTTTTCATCCTGGGGTTGTCGATTCTCATCTTTGGCATAGAAGCCGGTCGTGTATGGTTGACCGAAGGTACGGAGAATATCGGGCCTTCCATCGTAAATGCACTGATGTTTGCCGTAGCTGTTGCGGTTGCTGCCATTCCTGAGGCGTTATCCTCCATTGTGACGATCGTATTGTCACTCGGAACGAATAAGATGGCCAAACAACATGCGATCATTCGCAGACTGCCTGCCGTGGAGGCGCTCGGTTCTGCCAGTATCATCTGTACGGATAAAACAGGAACACTAACTCAGAATAAGATGACTGTCGTTGATTATTACATTCCCCATGGTACCAAGGACGAATTCCCCGATGATCCCGATCAGTGGTCGGAAGAGGAACGACGTCTGTTACATATTGCAGTGCTCTGCAATGATTCGAATATTAACCAGGAAGGCAAGGAACTGGGTGATCCAACCGAAGTGGCTCTCATTGCCTTCAGCAACCGGGTGAACAAGGATTACAATGAAATCCGTGACCAGTTCCCGCGTGAAGCTGAGCTTCCTTTTGACTCGGATCGAAAACTCATGAGTACGGTGCATACCTTCGAGGGACAGACGGCTTTGCTGACCAAAGGTGGACCGGATGTGCTGTTCAGCCGCTGTAGTCATGTATTTATCAATGGTGAAGTTCAGCCCCTCACACCCGAGATTCGCACACAGTTTGAAGAGAAAAATGAGGCCTTCTCCAAACGTGCCTTCCGCGTACTGGCCTATGCGTACAAAAAATTTGATGACAAAAACCAGGTCACCATTGATGACGAGCATGATCTGACACTGGTTGGCCTGACAGCGATGATTGACCCACCGCGTGAAGCGGTATACGGGTCGATTGAAGAGTCCAAAAAAGCGGGCATTCGCACCATCATGATCACCGGAGATCACAAAACGACGGCTCAGGCGATCGGTGTGGATATCGGCCTTGCAGAACCGGATGATCTCGCCATTACCGGTGCCGAACTGGACAAAATGTCTGATGAAGAGCTGGATCAACAACTCGAACACATCTCGGTATACGCCAGAGTATCACCTGAGAATAAAATCCGGATCGTGCGTGCATGGCAACGCAAAGGCAAGGTTGCAGCGATGACCGGAGACGGAGTTAATGACGCACCAGCGCTAAAACAGGCTGACATCGGCGTAGCGATGGGTAGCGGAACGGATGTCGCCAAGGATGCGGCTGCCATGATTCTGACGGATGATAACTTTGTCTCCATTGTAAATGCGGTCAGTGTTGGGCGGATGGTATTTGATAACATCAAAAAAGCCATCGCTTACCTGTTCGCCGGTAACCTCGGCGCCATTATCGCCATTTTGTTTGCCTTGATTGTCGGCTGGGTTAATCCGTTTACGGCCCTTCAGCTGCTGTTCATCAATCTGGTGAACGACTCCCTGCCTGCCATTGCTTTGGGTACAGAGAAACCAGAGCCAGATGTCATGCGGCGTAAACCACGTGATATTAACGAGGGTATCTTCGCAGGTGGAACCCTGCAGGCTGTGATTACACGTGGTGTCCTGATTGGTGCAGCTGTTATTGTGTCTCAATATATTGGACTTGGTATTTCGGAGGAAATCAGTGTGGCTATGGCCTTCACAACCCTGATTCTGGCACGCAGTCTGCAAACATTTGCAGCACGTTCCAACACACAGACGATCTTCCAGGTGGGTTTTATGACCAATAAATTCGTGCTTGGCTCCATCCTGGTATGTCTCTGTCTCTATGCAATTACACTGATTCCAGGTGTTCGCGGCGTCTTCGCCATCCCGGATACATTCGGCTGGAATGAGTTCCTGATTGCAGGCGGACTTGCTCTTGCTGCAGTCATACTGATGGATGTCATCAAGTGGATTCGCAATCGCGGCAAACAAGTTACTGCGGCATAAGATCTGCAGATATCGTACGTATGCACAAACAGGCGCCCGTTATCGGAGCGCCTGTTTGTTTATCGTATTTTTTTACAAAGTCAAAGAATACACTTCTCATCCATAACGATGTTTATGTTTTCTAAGCCATCCTCGAAATTGCTAAGCATTAAGTTGATATCTATATACCAACCAACAGATGGACAGGATCAGGATACATATTCCCCAGGATACCGTGGGGAAGGTCGCCGACCAATTGAACTTTTCTTTCCCTTTTGAACCATTTGTTAATCCGGATGCTATTAACGCCACTCCAATAATTAAACCGATCTGGGCAAACAACAACAAAATTCCTTCTACCATGTAGATAACTCCCTCACATACTCCGCTATCAATTTGAGCATCATTAGCGTTTAATAAGTCCGTTTTCTGTACTGTATCTAATTACCCTGTTTTATGCCAAAAGCGATCCATCTTCCATCGATATCCTCGATCACAAACTCCTTGTTATTATAGTCTGTATGATTCAAGACACGTACGATTTTCACATCTGCGTTGATCAATTCCTGTTGAAGCTCTTCCTGGTTCTGGGTAATAAAATATGCGTCATATCCATAACCATATAATTCTCTGTTGGGAATGACCTTCTGTCCATTGCTTTGGGTCAAAATAATCTCGGTAAGATCACGATAAAGACATACATGAGGTTCCTCGGCATCAAGATATTCGACGACTCGAAAGCCCATCTTTTCTTCATAAAACTGCGCGGTACGCTTCATATCCAGCGTCGGAAATACGCTGTGGGACATTAATAATGCATGAGTCATGGGTATAATCTCCTTCATTTTCAACATGCTAATAACTTACATATCTAATTACCTCACCGTGATCCATCCGCTTATGTATGTTCAATGATCATTTTAGTTAAATTCAGGAAATCCGTCTATTGTTTATTATTAATATCTCTCTATGCTCATCACATCCGAACGAATCAGTATGACATTATTGCCATATGATGAAATGGAGTGTAAAATGGTATATTGCTTTTATACAAAATTTCCTTTGAGGTTTTATCCGAATTCATATTCATACCCAAGACAGGAATGGTACCGTGAAAGATAAAATTGTCATGCCACTCTGGACATGCTGTCTGTTCATCGTTGTGATGAATACCACCATGTTCAATGTTTCTTTGCCAGTCATTATTCAAGATCTACAGATTACCTCGGACCTGGGGTCTTGGGTCATCTCAAGTTATTCGATTGGTTACGCCCTGTCGACGGTGATCTACAGTCGATTGTCAGACCGTATCCCGGTACGCAAACTGTTAACGGTCGGGCTTCTGATCCTGGGGTTATCTTCGTTGCTCGGATTATTCGCGCATAACTTCGCGATCTTGTTGCTAACACGCATACTACAATCTGCGGGTGCAGGAGTTATGGCCGGGCTGGGTCTCGTCATTGCAAGTCGTTACATCCCGGTGGAACGACGCGGAGCTGCCATCGCACTGATCTCATCAGGTAGCGCCATGGCTTTTGGACTTGGCCCCATTGTCGGCGGACTCATTAGCGAGTACTGGGGCTGGAACGGACTTTTTGCCATAACCGTGCTTGTCCTGCTCGCCCTGCCTGTATTGCTCTATTTTCTCCCCCGTGAATCGGTCAAAACAGATCAGCCGTTCGATGTTATTGGGGCCATACTAACCGTCATTAACGCCACTACACTTCTGGTAGCGATCACCCAGCAGTCCTGGTTGTGGTTTGCCATTGGCATTATTTCACTTGTTGCACATCTCCTGTATATTCGGAAAGCGAGTCTTCCGTTTGTGAATCCACAAGTATTCCGAACGCCAGGATACACCCGGTTGATCCTTATCGGATTCTGCGTGCTGGTGGTGAATCTGGGCAATCTGTTTTTGATGCCACTTGTGCTTGCTGATCTATATGGGCGCTCTTCACTCGCCATTGGCTTGCTGATTGCTCCTGGAGCTATTGTTGCAGCATTCTGCACCCGTTTCGTTGGACGCTGGATCGACCGTTATGGCAATATGCGATTTATGATCATCGGACACACCCTGCTCGCAGCGGTACTTGCTTTATTCATGCTCGAACTGGATCAATCCGCCCTGATCATTACCAGTGGTTATCTCTTTTTCTCACCGGCACTCTCAGCCTCCATGGCTTCACTGAATAATGAAGCGTCACGAGTGCTGCCCAAAGCCCAGATAGGTTCCGGTATGGGCATGTTACAATTGATTCAGTTCTTCGGTGGTTCGGTGTCTGTAGCTGTGTGTGGGCTGCTGCTACACAGCATTCCGGGAGTCTCGGTCGAGGAAGCTTATCATGTGGTGTATGCTTGTCTGTTGTTCGTCTGTGTTGTTTCACTCGGTCTGACCGTCTGGCATAGCAGAGCTTCACGCTCAGGCATTAAATCGGTTACATTGGACAATTGATAATTGATGTTTAAAGTTCAGAACAAAAAGGCTTGCGCCAAGCGCGAGCCTTTTTTAGTTTGGAACAGAAATGCCGTTTTTTTTAAAAGTGGATCACTCAATGAACTTTCCGGTTACTTTCCTGATTTCATCCTACAGCAGCATGCCAACTATTTACCGTCCAGTGCGAACTTCCAGGCCTCCATTATGCTAATTGGGGCTTTACTGCTGCTCTCGCCGCCACCTTCCTGCGTCCAAAGTGGTGGGTAATACGCGAATACTTGACCTGTCTGTAGCTGAGACATATTCTCTTGCCAGCCTTTCCAGCGAAAGGTCTGATAGAACTGCCCCAGATCCCCATTCGCCAGCCAGTTGATGAAACCTGAATATGCCAGTTCTGTCGATTCCCATTCGAGTGTATCCGGTGCAAAATAATATATGTGTCCCGTGCGTCCATACTTGCCTGTATCAAGTCCGAAGAAACCGCCTGCCGCATCATATGCAACGACCATCATACCCTCCAGCACATCTACCCAAGGTTGCTCACTCACCCCATTCCAACTGGTGAGACTCCCAGATGTACTGTCACCACCCGCACCAAGTAGCGTGATCCAGCCATGGTCCAGTACAATACCTTCTGTCTCATAAGCAACAGCCCCCAAATAGGATTTGGTGCTTATTTGCAGACGATAGAGGGTATCCTCACCAGCCTCTTGTTTTGCTGGAACATACACATATGTATTTTGCCCACTATCCAGGAGTTCCTTGAGTTCTTCCCACGCGTGATTCTCCCGATCTACTAATTCAGCTACAGTTAATGTATTCATGAGTAGTCTCCTCGCTGATTTTATAAGAGCATATCATGGGTTATTAACCCGTTCAAATCTGCTATAATCTAGGGCGTGTCTAAAAACTCCGAAGGAAGCAGATTTTGCCGAATTTTCGTTCCAAGCAAGGAAGTTTTCCGCAGGCGTGCCGGGGCACGTCAAGGGAAAGTGACGCAGCAGGGGGCGAAAAGGCGGAAAAAGATGCACTTCAGCGAGTTTTGAGACACGACCTAGCTTCAAAGCTAAATTCAAGGGGGAAACGATTTGATTCGCGTAGTTATACTTATGATTCCGATTCTGATGGTGCTTGTATCCGGTTGTCAGAATCATACATCTGCCATGAAGGAACCCGTTTCTGTTCATAAGTCTGATCCCCAGGTCATCCATTACATATCACCCCAAGGAAACGACTCGAATAAAGGCACCATTCAATCTCCTTGGAAAACGTTGCAGCACGCAGCAGACCATGCTTCGCCAGGAAGCATCATATATTTGCGTGAAGGTGTCTATCATCAGAAAGTCAAAATCACCCGGAGCGGTAATTCTTCCGCTAATCCAACGCTATTTTCAAGTTATCCTCAGGAGCAGGTTATCATTGATGGTAAAGGTTTATCTGTTCGGGGCATTGAAGGGTTAATTGAAATTGAAAATGCCAGTTATATCACGATTCAGAATCTCGAAATTCGTAATTTTACAACCACACTTGGGGGCCAGGTTCCAACCGGGATCTATGTCCACGGAGCAGGTGAGCATATTCAGCTGTTAGGCAACACCATACACGCGATCTCTAGTTACGCACCTCCTGAAGGTCCCGATTTGCGGGGCAGGGATGCCCACGGTATTGCCATATATGGCACAGAGCACCCGCAAGCATTACGCGATATCATCATCAAGGATAATGAATTGTATGATCTTACACTTGGTTCCAGCGAATCACTTGCAGTCAACGGTAATGTCGATACCTTTGCCATACAGGACAATATTATCCATGATTCCGACAATATTGGTATTGATCTGATCGGGTACGAGGGTACGTCCGAGGACGACACGTACGATCAGGCTCGGAACGGCATTGTACGAGGCAACGAAGTATACGATATTACGTCCAATAACAATCCCTCCTACGGTACAGACCTGCCCAATGATACCAACTCGGCGGGCGGCATCTATGTAGATGGCGGGAAAGATCATATCATCGACCAGAACCGGGTATATCGGAGCGATATCGGAATTGAGATTGCCTCGGAACATGCCGGACGTTCGACCAGCAACATTACCGTGCGTGATAACCTGATTTATTCCAACAGATTGACGGGTATTGCCATGGGAGGTTATGACGAGGAACGAGGAGCTACCGAGGATAGCAAGATTATGTACAATACACTTATGGGGAATGATACCCTGAATGCAGGCAATGGACAGTTATTCATGCAGTCACGGACAAAGAACAATACGTTCATGCGTAACATTCTCGTATCGGGCAGCTCGGAAGTACTAATATACAACGAATATACTAGCAATACCGGCAATGTGTTTGACCATAATGTCTATTATTCACCAGGAGAGCAGGAAGACGCCCTGTGGGTTTGGAAAAATAAAGGCTACTCCGGCATCGCCGCCTACATCAAGGGATCTGGCAATGATGCACACTCCATATATGTGAACCCGGCATTTATGGATGAACCGAGCGAAGATTTTCGTCCTCAGGCGAATTCTCCGGCTAAGGCGTATGGTTACCTTGCTCCGCGATAAATCAACCCTGAGTCTGCCATCTCAACTTAGTCAATCTGTTTCACGCAAATAAAAGGAGCCTGTGCATGTGGGATCACTTCCCCCATGTGCACAGGCTCCTTTTCGTTTCTTTTGATGCAATCCAATCCTTAACTTCTTACCATCTGAGCTGCATGTGTCACCCGGTTTCGTCCTCCGGTTTTGGAGGCATACAGGGCGTTGTCCGCTCTTTGGAACAAGGACTTTTCTGTATCTTCCTCTACTATAGTGGCCGCACCGATACTCACCGTAATGTTATATTCACCCCAGTCCGCTGAAGCAACCTGTGAACGATATCGTTCTGCGATACCGATCGCCTGCTCCTCTTCACAACCTGGAAGAATGATAACAAATTCCTCCCCGCCGTAACGTGCAACCACATCCGTACTTCGCGACAACGATTGCAGCAGCCCTGCCAGATTGCCTAGCACCAGATCCCCGATCGGATGTCCGTACGTATCATTAATGCTTTTGAAATGATCAATGTCCACAACGAGAAGGGAGAAATAACGTTGTTTCTCCTGAAACATCATTAAACTTTCAAACATTTTTTCCTGGAAAAACCTGCGGTTCTTCAATCCTGTCAACAAGTCGGTGGAGGCCAGTGTCTCCAACTGATCATTCACTTTAATTAACGCCTGCTCTTTAATTTTATATTCCTCATGCAGTCGTTCAAGTTCTTTGTTCGCTTCTTGCGTCGCTTGATACAGCTCCTGTAGTTTGGTTTTGGTATGCAAAATATCCTTCTCATGTTCGATTCGCTTACGCATGACTACAACGACACAATCTACCACGCTCTCCCCGTTACGAGTCTGACGAACACCGTTAAGCAGAACGGGAACAGCCTGCTGATCACGGGTACGAAACGTGAAATACATCTCGTCCACATGTCCATATAACTGGATGTAAGGATAGAAATACGTATGGAAAAATACCTTATTGCTCACCGACATGGTGGATTCAATATGTTGCCCTATGAGCTCATCGCGTTCATATCCAAGCATCGTAAGCAAAGTTTGATTAACCGACTGTACGACGCCCGAATCAGAGATAGAGAAGTATCCACAGGGAGCCAGATCTAATTGTATATCCATGGAATAACTGCCTTTCTTCCGCGTTTTATGCGCTCGTTAAATAATCCTTAATCATTCGGATGGTTTCTTCCGGTTGACTTAGATGCGGATAATGTCCCTTGGCCGTCATCTGTTGCAACCTGCTATTCTTCAGATGAGCGTGTAAATAATCCCCTACTTCTACCGGGGCAATGCTGTCATCCGAGCACTGAAGAATCAATGTTGGCACAGTTGCCTGCTCCAGATCAATACGACAGTCAGATAAAAACGTCACTTCGGCAAATTGTCTTGCAATATGCGGATCTCTGGAGCAGAAGCTTTTCTCCAATTCTTCCGTCAGCTCTTTCCGTTCTGGATTGTTCATCACAATGGGTGCCAAATAACTCGCCCACCCAATAAAATTCATCTGCATCATCTCAAGTAATTCATCGATATCATTCCGATCAAAACCTCCATAATAATTCGGCAGATCATTCACGTAACGTGGGGAGGGCCCTAACATTATAATTTTTTTGAAATATTTGGGGTTCTGAATGGATGCCAGCATACCAATCATACTGCTGACGGAATGCCCGACAAATATGGTGTCCTTTAGCTCAAGCGCTTCCATAATTTCCAGCACATCCTGAGCGTATCCTTGAAGGTTGCTATATTTGACAGCATCATAATAGTTAATTTGAGATTCGCCAGATCCAACATAATCAAACAACACCACACGGTAGTTCTCCATAAAACCTGGAATAATGTAACGCCACATATCCTGATCACATCCAAAACCATGAGCAAATACAATCGTTTGGCTACCCGAGCCAAGTACCTTAACATTATTTCTTACAAGTATATTAACCGTCATTGCATATCACCTCTCCGAGGTAGTATTCACTTGAATCATTTTATCTGGTTATTATACCGGAAAATGTTGGGATATGAATTAAAAATTATTAATACTTCTCTCACCCACCAAAAAATAATGAACCCCTGCTCTGAATGTGCGCTTTACAATCTGACTACCGTCAGGTAAAATCAGTTTAACATGTCGCGCGACAGAGATCAACATTACGGAGGAAAACCATGAGTACTTCAACATTCAGTCCTACACCTCAGCAACTCTGGGGAAGATCATTTATTTTCATCATGTTAGCCAACGCATTATTGTTTATGGCATTTGAAATGTTGCTTCCCACCTTGCCTTTGTTTGTCTCAAGTCTTGGTGGCGAAGCCTCCCAAATTGGGCTTGTTACCGGCGTATTTATGTTCTCTGCCATCTTGATTCGACCCTTCACTTCTGTTTTGGCATCTCGAATAGATAAAAAATATCTGTTAATTATCGGCATCACTATCTGTGCATTAATGACAGGTGCATACTACCTATCGTCAGGTATTTGGATGATTCTTATATTTCGAGTGATCCACGGATTCGGATTTGGTTTGGCAACGACATATTTTGCAACGATTGCCACTGAAAACATACCAAGAGATCGCCGGGGAGAAGGTATGGGGTATTTCGGCGTAGGGGAGACGGTCGCCATATCCATCGGTCCTTTGATTGGAACAAGCCTGTTGTTTAGGTACGACTACCAGAGCCTGTTTATGGGAGGTATGTGCATTTTGCTGTTAGCTCTCCTGATGACAGTGTTTGTCTCCAGAAAGCCGAAAACAGGAGGTAGTAGCGAGTCCATGCAAACTCATGTACCTTCGGTGAAACTGATTGAAAAGAAGGTACTCTTCCCTTCCCTCCTCATTATGCTTGTTGGTATTGCAGCGGGTTCAATCATGTCCTTTGTGGCTTTATTTGCTGCCGAAAGAGGATTCGAGAATATAGCCTGGTTTTTCTTCATCGTTGCCATCGCCAGCTTCGCCGTTCGACTGTTCTCGGGGAAAATGTTTGATCGATGGGGACCAGGTTCCGTGTTGTTACCTTCTGCCGTGTTTGCAATCGCGGGACTACTGGTTCTGATTATCGCCCAGAGTAATGTGCAATTCCTGATCGCCGGCGCGTTATACGGCTTTGGTTTTGGTGCCATATTCCCGGCGATTCAGACCTGGTGTGTGAATCTTGTAGATGAACATGAGCACGAAAGTGCGATGGCTTCCTTCTTTAACTTCTTTGACCTCGGAATTGGCGGTGGTTCGTTGATCCTGGGCGTGGTGGCTTCTGCATTTTCCTATACGGTGGTGTATGCTATCTCTATAGGTATTTTTGTGGTATATATCTTGTTATATTTGGTATACTCCCAAAAACAGCAGAGGTATACCTCTCGCCAACTGGAGGTAGACATTGAGTAAAAAACGAATCAAGGAAATTGCCATTCAACATTTTAATCGTCTGGGTTACGAGGGGACCAAGATGGCGCAGATTGCCGAAGAGGCAGGCATTCGCAAGCAATCCCTGGCTTATCACTATTCATCCAAAAAAGCATTATTGCTGGAGTTATATGAGGAAGTTGTGCAAGAGGAACAACAGTTTGTACGCCAATTTTTCAGCGACTCTGTTACCCAAACCCATGCTCTGGATCAGCAGCTATATGCCTTTTTGCATGAACACAAAAATCGTTTTCTGACTCATCCAAACGTCGCTTTTATGTATATCCTGTCCTTTATCACACCACTGGAGGTGCATGATTTTGTACTGGCCCAGTATCGAACGTACCTCGGGACACTGAAGAAAGAGCTGGCAGCCGTATTTACCAGACATCCTGATATACGCCTGAGTCCGGAAGAAGCCACCGTAGCTTTTGTCACCGTGATGGATGGATTGGATGTACAGCTCGTGTATGAGACACGGCAATCCTATGAACAAGCTTTGGCAATCACCTGGAATGTCTTCTGGTCAGGCATCCAGCGTTAACGGATCAATTACGATCAGACTACACAAGTAGGAGGAATCAGACAGAATGCAACAACTGGATGCGGCCCTAAGCCGTTTTGTGGAACAGCAGGATTTATATAATAAAGCTTATGGACTTTTCAAAAATCATGATCTGCACCCCCGCGAACAACATCACCAGCCGGAAGTGGATACACGAATACCTCTTTCTCCAGAACTTCAGTATCTGTACAGTCATTATGAAATGATGGATGCGGATGCGGAAGGTACACTCAAAATGAAAAATGCCGCCGTCGAAATCGGTGATGCAGCGCTGATCTCCTTTGTCGCACCTGAACATCTGCTTCGTCAGCAACTGGGGTTCCGCTGGATTGGCATGAATGAACCTTATGAGGAGTCCTCCACTTGGCCAAAAAATTACGTCGTCATCGCAAACTTTAACGATGATCCGTTAATTGTAGATGTGGAAGCACCAAACTCTCCCGTATATGCCGCTTTTACAGGTGGAGAACCAAACCGTGTTGCTGATTCGCTGTCAGACTTTTTCAGTGCACTAGCCATCCTGATTGAAGCGGCGCGCACCTATGCCGGAGAAGTAAAAGATGAAGAAACCTATGAAACCAAGCCCGAGTATCTGGAGCAAGTGGAACCTTTATTGCAAGATCTGTTGGGAGAAGAGTATACTGCTCATCTTTTCGAATATCTGTCCTTTTGTTAAAACGGTGAATTGAAGGAATTGGAGGGGTGCCCATATGATCTATGTGGCTTTGCTACGAGGCATTAATGTAGGCGGGAACAATAAAATCAATATGAAGCAGCTGAAAGAAACGTTTGAACAAGCAGGCATGCTGGATGTTGTTACCTACATCAACTCTGGCAATATTATTTTTGCCGATCATCAGGAACGTGCCAATGCGAATGTGGAGATATCCCATGTGTTAGAACAGGCCATCGCCGCCGATTTTGGCTTACAGATCAGGGTAATGGTGCGGAATATGGATGAAATCCATAGCGTTATTCAGGCGCTGCCAGAAGAATGGGTTAATGATGACACCGCCAAAAGTGATGTGATGTTCCTTTGGGATGAGATCAATGAGCCCTCTGTGCTGGACCAACTGCCCATCAAACCGGAAATCGGCACACTGATCTATGTTCCCGGAGCGATTTTATACTCAGTCAGCAGAGAAGATGCATCCAAAAGTGGCATGAACAAGCTTGTGGGTTCCAAAGTCTATGCTTATATGACGGTTAGAAATGTGAATACCACACGTAAGATATATGCCCTGATGCAAGCAGCAGCAGAGAAATAATACAGACAGGTGGAGATGATGCCACGCAGCTTGTGGCAATTGGAGGTAGTCTAATGAACAGAGCATGGACATTAAATGTCAGCGTCCGATCCGTAGAGCGGGAACCTTTCTGGTATGCACCCCAGACTCCCTGGCAGATACAGGGACAAGGTTTTCGAGTGAAATTCCATACCAATAGGGCAATCGACTTGCTTGCTCAAGATCGACTGCTTGTTACCGTTGGTGAGGAAGGTACCGCGAACTGGGCTGCTTTTATCGGAACAATCGTGGAATGCGAACCAGACTCTCTCCTGCTCTATACAAGTCCTCAGTACGAGGCACAGTTAATGGATATTCGGAGGTTGGAACGCGAATTTTCTCCTTTGGCTTCCATTCTCGGAGCGCAGCATGTAATCGAAACTCTGGGCTATTTCCCTCCCTTCCATTATGACGAAATTACGGATGTGCAGCTGGAAACAGTCCAAAATATACAATCCCTCTCTCTTGTGCTAACGCATAATGCTGATCAGGAATGGGAACAGCAGGTGCACTTCCATTTTGAACATATTCAGCAAGAGATGTTCTCCCCTATGGAGGCATCTAACGTTTGTTTACAGCTAAGTTTCACTTATGCAGCCGATCAGATTCGTGTTAACTTGGATGCCGTATCCGGCTTCTCCGCTACATTCCTATGCAGCACAATTCATATTCAATTCCATTAACCCGGTTATGTAAAAAATCCCTTCATGGGACAACATGAAGGGATAGCTCAACTTCTTCAGCTACATATGTTGCATCTGGTTTAGTCAATCTGAATGCGTCTGCGAGATTGATCATCACCAGGACGTTTCGGAATCTCGAGCTTCAGCACACCATCTTCCAATCTGGCCTTAATGTGCTCCTCATCAATATGATCTACATAGAAACGCCGGATAAATTCGCCGGATCGGCGTTCCTGCCGAATGATCCGATTGGAGTCATCCTTCTGCTCCACTATATCATTGCGTTTGGCACGAATAATCAATTCATTACCTTGAACCTGAATGTCTATATCCTCTTTGGCAATGCCCGGAAGCTCGGCTTCTACCGAATATTTGTCTTCTTCCTCACGAATGTCGGTCCGGAATGGCTGGGAGCCAGTTCCAAAAGGGGAGAGGAATGAGTTCTCAACCATGTCATTGAAGGATTTCAACATGTGTCCGAACGGGTCTTCATTTCGTTTACGAAACGGAATCAGATCAAACATGAAAATCAGCTCCTTTTATGTGGTTGGTTTATTGGTGTTGCTTACATTGATTATTATAATACCCGTGCAATTAAGGCTCAAAGTCCGTAAAAGACGAAAAAAACCGATTTTCTTTCATCATGATTCACTATTTTAAAATAGATCCTTTTTTCTTTTATTTTGACCTTATTTGATCTTCTGACTTTGTCTGACTATAACGAATGAATAGGATCCGTTACAGTATTGGATTGATGCTTCCGCATTCCCAGCATCATGATTGCCAGCAAGACAACCAGAACAGCTACGAGCATAAATGGAACATGTTTGTCCACCTGATAAAGTGTCGTTGTAAGTAAAGGCGTAATGACGGCGGATATCCCCTGTATCGCTGCTACCAATCCCGCTGCACCTCCCTGCTGTTCTTTGCTAACTGCCAGCGAAGCACCTGCCATAAACCCGGGCATCATCAGACCTGAACCCATGCCAAACAGGAAAAACGAGAAATAATACATGGATAACACATTGAAGACCAAAAAAAGGATCATGCTTGCGATCAGAAAAAGGGATCCAAGCAAAATCATTGGGCGTGGCTGCCATTTCAACCATTTCATCTGAATGACCTGCATGATCAACATCGCTGCTCCAGATAACATGAGTCCAAACGAAACCATTCGGGCAGTCGCCGCTGAGGATAGAGCCAGTTGATCCTGAAAATAAAATCCCCCGACAACCTGTAGTGTCATGATCCCCATCATCGTGACTAAGCCGGCAGCAAGGTACATTCGTAATCCACGTTGGAACGGGTTTACTTTAGGCGGTTTTGCCTGAATGACCGGTTTGGCTGACGGGATTAACAGCAAGGCAATAATAAACGCAGCGATCGCTATAAAAATGCCAAAATAAAGCGGCCAGAGCAGACCGATAAGTGTAAAAGCTCCTGCAATCGCTGGTCCAAATACAAGGCCAAGTCCATTCGCAGCACTGATAATCGCCATCCCGCTTCCCCGCTCTTCACCTTCTGTCACATCACCCATATAGGCTTGGGCAGAAGACAGCACCGCCGGAATGAACATGCCGATCAGACTGCGCGTCACAATCAGAAGGGTTAACAATACGCCCCCTCCGATCCATGCATTTAATCCCCCGTACAATGCCAGTGCAAATAATGCACAGCTCACAGACATACCTATAAATCCAATCAATATGACTGGTTTTCTTCCTCTTATATCACTCCATCTGCCCCACACCGGAGCCATAACAGCCATCATAATGGAACCAAGTGAGATAATAAGACCGGAATGGCTTTCTTTCATGCCCAACTCGCGAATAAGCGGCGGCATAATGGGTGCAATCAGCATCAGACCCAACATGGCTGCAAATACGCTAAAAAAAATACTTCCTCTGATTCGGTTCATGCTCATACACTCCTCTATATTTCAGTACAGTATCCACTGTACCTGGAGTATACAAGGCGGAAAGAATCCCCACTGCCTCCATACGGAACAATTCACGCCAAGACGGATTTATTAATAAATCTTTTTCATCTCTGAGGGCTTCACGCCGAATTTGCGATAAAATTGCTGCGAAAAGGCACTGACATTGCTGTAACCGACCGCAATCGCGGCCTCGGTGACGTTGTTATTCTGATTGCGCAGCAGCTTCATGGCGTTGTCGAGACGAACCTGACGCAAATATTCGAAGACCGTGCTTCCGAAAAGTGCCTTGAATCCTTTTTTTAATTTAAAATCGTTAAGACCTACTTGTCTGGACAATGCTAGCAAAGATGGAGGATCTACCATACAGGCCTCCATAATCTCCCGTGCCGTATGTAACTTCCGGATGTCCTCTCTGGAGAATCCCGCGGGGATTGGCGCCAGATCAAACAGTTGGATCATAAATCGATTCAAGATCTCCAAGGCTGTCGCTTCCATCATTAAGGATGATCGATAACTGTTGTTTAATTCCACAATCAAACTGTCGATCATCGTTCGTATCCGGTTATCCAATTGAAATACAATCGGCCTGAACACTTTTCGTCCCAACACCTGATTAAACGCAATCGACTTGAAACCACCCAGTTGTGCCGCAGCATAATTGAACAGAGAAACCGGAATCCCCAGCGAAAAGGACGTATACAGCTCCCTTGCCGGAGGATGAAACCACGCTTCGAAATCATGCATAAAAATAAGGGCCCCTTGCCCAAGCGATAATGAATAATCCTGACCGGATATATCCACATGTCGCTCTCCTGACAAGGCAAATTGCAATTCCACAATGGGTGTCTCGGACGCAAAATACGTAGGATAAGGCTGAAGATATTCAACCTGGGAATATAAAATCTCAATGCCACTGTATGTTGTCACTCTTTTGACCTTACCGCTACCCGCCTTGGGAGAGAGCAGATACGTGTGTTCATCTTGCTGACTGTAAGGTTCCTGGGTCAGGTAATGCTGATATACTACGCCTAATGCATCATCCGTACGCATGGGTATTCACCTCGCCTATACCTTGATCAGACTCATCAGTAAAGAAAGTCCGAATTAATTGATAATGATTCTCAATTAATTCTAGCGTATTTTCTCCCGTTCGACCAGTCCTATATATATGAAGGTCACGTATAACCTTTTACACAAATCGCAGACTTCTCTTACCTCTCCTTAACATTAGCTCCCTATACTAGAACAATTGTACAACTCATTACACAAGAAACGATAAAGGGGATCTGGAACATTGAAAAAGAGAAATCAATGGCTTGCCGTTCTGTCGATGACTGCTATTCTTACCGCAGGAGCAACCAGCTACACATCCATGATTCATGCCGCTGACGCAACTAAAACTACCAATAATCATGTCGTACTGCGTACAGCCATCCAAAATATGCAGGGTACGGTCACATGGAACGGAAGCAGTCGCAGTGTTGATATCCAGATCGCAGATACTAAAGTACAACTTCCAATAGGAACGTCTTCAGCCACCATCAACGGTGTGAAAACTCCTTTGGATAGTAAAAGTTACATCACCAAAGGTACAACGTATGTATCTTCCCAAACGCTAAAATTAATTAAGGATCAACTGATCCTGAAACAAAATAAAAGCGGTTTTGAACAGACCGCATCCTTTCAGATGCCTGGTGGCAAAGCAGAAATATCAGCCTCTACGCCAGATGGACAGCGCCTGCTCGTAACCGAAGCAGACAATGGTAGCATTGCCATACTGGATATTGCTGACTTGAAAAACATCAATGTCCTGAAGACAGTCAGCTTCCATGACCTCTCCGCCAAAGCTGAAGTCACAAGCGTAACCGTGTCCAAAGATGGTAAATACGGTCTTGCTATTATTCGTACAGGGGATACAGATAGCGAAGCAAACAAAGGGTTGCTTGCCATTGTGGATCTGACAACCTACAAAACCGTCAAAACGTATGAACTCGGCATTGGTCCTGACTCCATTGCACTGTCACCTGACGGTCTGCATGCGGTTATCGCGATAGAGGATGAAGAGCTGAATAAAGCTGCGGATGAAATTGACTATGCCAACACCAAACGTCCGGGTAGCATTATGGTTGTATCTTTTGCTGGCGGGAACGTATTGGAGGGTGAAATCACCAACTTGCCGGTCTCTTTGGACAAGGTAGAAGGCGCCATCTATCCGCATGATCCACAACCAGAGTATGTTGCCATTAGTCCAGATAGTAAAACAGCAGCCATTACGTTACAGGAAAACAATGTCGTTGCCATCGTAGATCTGGAGACAAAAAAAATTAGCTCAATCTTCGCTCTGGGTACCACTTCACATCAAGCAGATCTTAAAGATGATGGTATCGTTCGGTTTAAAGAGACGTTGACAGCTCGTTATGAACCGGATGGAATTGCTTTCTCGGCAGATGGTAAATACCTGCTGACAGCTAATGAAGGGGACTTGGGCAAGAATGAATTTGAGGATGGTGTAAAAGCGGGCGGACGCAATATTGCTGTCTGGGATCTGCAAGGCCAGCGGATGTACGATAGTCAGAACCTCATTGACGAGGCAACCGCCATGGTTGGTTTGTACCCGGACGATCGCAGTCCCAATAAAGGCAGTGAAGTGGAGAATCTGACCGTTGCTACTGTAGACGGCACAACATATGCCACGGTAGCTTCCGAACGGGCAGATGCCATTTTGTTCTTCGATCTTGCTGATCCGGTCAATCCGGACTACCTGGGTCTAATCCCTACAGCCGGAGAATCACCGGAAGGAATCCATCGTGTTAACGGACGCAGCCTGTTTGTAAGTGCAGATGAAAGCACCGGAACGCTTAGTTTTTTTGCCAAGAAATAGTTCGAGTGCACTCGGTATGTAAAGACTGAAATGAACATTTTCACTTTGTATTGAGTAGGAAGGGGCGATGAAGCCCCTATCCTCTCATACTATTGAACGCACTATTCCATGTACCCACATATAATGCTGCAAAGGTTATCGACGCTTTATATTTTCCAATTCCCGCCTGTTCCGCTCGACTTCCTCTTGTAATACTCGTACTTCCATCCTTAATGCGGATACTTCCTCTTTGACGCCAGACCTCTTCATCACAAGATAGAAGATCAGATATAATACGAGGCCCATCATAATAAAGAAAATCAATAGAGTTATAATCCCAGCAATAACAAAATTACTAGCTCCATCCATAATGTACGTTTTCCCCTTTCCCATATCTTATTAATTTATATTTACAACAATACCATATTTAAGCATAACGAACAGTATAAAAAAGCCAAGAGAGCATGCTCTCTTGGCTTTCAATTTATCTATATATACCTTCCTATCCGGTGATTCTTATTCCCAGAAAAAACGACCTGCGAACACTTTTTCCGTCAACAATTTATACGTTTCTTCAGGCAATTCTTTTTTCATCTTTGCCATAACGGCGTCTTTGCCTTGATTATATTGTGTGGACATGCCAATCTCTGCGGTTGTATTACTTGCATCCAGACGCATGATTGGGGCTTGGGCATCTTTCGTCCAAGGTGTCCATGCCGTTAGATCAGGTGATCCACCCGTACCTGGATTGCCTGTGTACAGGAACTGCTTCAGATATGCTGCCATCGCGGCGGACAACTGATCACGTCCTGGTTTGTTTGTATCGCTAAAGTACCCCTCAGGGAAATAGGCAGCAATTCCGTCTGCGTGTCCTGTATAAAAGTCCATATCCGCACCATGTGGTGCGCCCAGTAACGTGAGCAAACGCTCAGAGATGACCCCAGGTTGTGTACCCCATGCAAAACGATACGCATATACCGGTGGCTGACCTGCTTCATTTGTCAATTGCTCCGCTACACGCTCTGCATTAAAGCCTGCATAAGCTTCGCTTCCGTATTTCAACGCAGCAGCATATTGTTCCGCCTTGGTTTTATCAGTAAACAGAGTTTCATCCGTGATGGATGGAGAGAAGTTTGGATCACCGAAGGCAAATCCGGAGAACTCCGTTTCCAGGCTGCCGAGCAATACAGGAACTTTCTTATAATTTCCATTATTGATGGCGTCAAATCCTTCTTTTGGAATCACTGTGCCATCACGGAACAGATGCGGGAATGGGTCCATACGGATTGCCGTTGCACCAAACGCTGTGACCAACTTGTCCGCAGGCAGTGCACGCAGGTAACTCTCCAGCTGTGCCTGAGATTGTTTACCAATCCATGCTTTTGCTTCTTCTGCGTTAGCCGCTTTTCCCTCTTGCACGAGTAGCTTCACAAGTACATCCTCGGATTTTTGTTCGCCTTCTTCCGGTGATGCTGTCGTCAATCCTCCGCTGAAAGCAACTGCTTTTTGATACAGTCCTTTGCTAAGTGGAGAGATCAGAGTTGCCAGCACATCACGTGCACCAGCAGATTGTCCGGCTAATGTAACATTGCCTGTGTCTCCGCCAAACCCTTCGATATTATCCTGCACCCACTCCAATGCACGGAATGCGTCAAGCAGACCATAGTTACCTGAGTCATCCAGGGCATTGCCTGTTTTCAGCGCTGCATTCTCGAAGAATCCAAGGGCTCCCAAACGGTAATTCACGGAAATGATAATGCTGTTGGTACTCCGTGCAAGCTGTTCACCTTGAAAATCTTTACCTGATCCGGTCATATTCCCGCCGCCGTGCAGGAACACCATAACCGGAAGTTTCGAACTGGTTGTGTCGGGACGCCAGATATTAAGATACAACGAATCTTCGCTTCCCGCTGTCGTCTTGCCGGAGATCTGCAAGCTGTTCGCTGCAAATTCCTTAGCCGATCTGGTTCCTGTCCATGATGCCGGTTCTTGCGGGGCTTTCCAGCGCAGTTCACCTACTGGCGGTTTCGCGTAAGGAACACCAAGCCAGCCGAGCGTGCCATATTGCTTATAGGTTTTGCCATCAATCGCGCCATACTTGGTCTGTTGCACCGTTTGAGGTTGGAACGCCCCAGCTCCTTTATGTTTTAACCAGTTCTGCTCCAAAGTTCCACTGCCATTCTTGAGCTGTATCTGCAATGCCTGTGCGGTTGCCTCTGCCATCAGACGGTTGGTAAGTTGACTCGCTCCCTTTCCTTGAAGTGCCTTGATTCCCTTACCAGCCGCGTAGGTGGAAGCCGTTCCCTGCTCATAATCCGTACCTGCTTCATATCCAAGCACCTTCAGCAGCATTTCGGCATAACCTTCCGCTGTAAGGGGTGCATTAGGTTCAAACTTCTCCGTTCCTGTTACGATCTCAGCCACATACGGATGCTGCTTTAAGTAACCAACGACCGGTTGCAATACTTTGCCCGCCTGAGCCGCATCGTCATACGTTTCCGATCCCTGATAGGCGAGTGCTTCTTTCTCCAATCCGGACAAACGCAAGTAAAGTACTGCGGCCTGAATACGTGTTGCCTTTTTGTTCAGATAAGCTACATTAACACCTTGACCGCTGCCACGAATAAGTTCGGATTGGATCAGCTTGTCCATCGCTGCTGAAGAAGAGGATGCTGTATTGCCTGCTGCATAAGCTGGTAGAGCGGATACACATAACCCCAAAATGGTTGCTACGGCAATCGAACGTTTAATGGTTTTCATGTCATAAATCTCCTCGCTGTCGAATAGTGTGTGATGGGATAAGTTCATTGGAAATGTTCAGTTGAAATGCGTATCTAAAAATCAGTATTCCAATGTCTGGATGAGTCTATATCTCTATTTATGAAAAATTAAATCTGCTGCGCTCCTCTCTGTTCGAAATATCTGCTACGGCGCTTGCGGTCATGCCATCAGGCATTTTTTTATATAAAAAAACCTGAACCGAAGGCAAACAGACATCGCTTTAGCGTGGTCTACTGCCCTCAATTCAGGTTTTGCCTGCAATCAGTAACAACCCTGAGGAATGAGGTTCATTCCATATGAAAATGTAAACGCAATCAATCGTTTGATGAACAAACAACCAACGAATGAACTGACACAGGTATTGCCCTAAACAAGGTTACAATCCTGTTGTTATGGTGATGTTAGCACATAATGTAAGCGTTCGCAACACCCTTTTTCAAAATCGTCATCATACGATCTCTAAAAGGGGTAACAGTAAAAACAGTTCACCTGAATTCCAGCACCCTTCACTAATCGTAAATTTTACATATAGTTAACCCATTTCATACGTTAGTTTAGCAATTGTTGTATACACTTGGTTTGAGATACCAAACTATACATATATTCTAGGAGGATGCATTCATGTTAAACCGGTTTAATGTCCGTGCAGCCAAAATGATGCTCGCGGTGACAACAATTGTTACGGCTACACTCGGAGGAAGCAGTGCAGCGTGGGCTGTGGAAGACACCACCTCAACAACATCTGCATCACCGATTAAAAATGTAATTATTCTGATTCCTGACGGTATGGCTAACGATGCTACCGCTCTGGCTCGTTGGTATAAGGGCTCGTCCCTGACACTGGATTCCATGGCAAGCGGCATGGTTCGGACTCACTCCGCCGATGCGCCGATTGCAGACTCAGCTCCTGCCGGAACTGCTTTTGCAACAGGTTATAAATCTCATACCGGATTTGTTGGTGTACTGCCGGACAAAGCTACGATGCCTGGACAAAAGGCTATTGCGACTGGAGACGAAAGAAAACCGGTTGCTTCCGTGTTGGAAGCATCCAAACTGGCGGGTAAAGCAACCGGCATTATCGCCACATCCGAGATTATGCACGCCACACCAGCGGACTTCTCCTCTCACTATCCAGACCGTAAAAACTACGATGCACTCAGCAAACAACAAGTCTTCAATGGCATGGATGTTGTGTTGGGCGGAGGTAGCAAATATCTTGAGCCAGCCGGACGTAAAGACGGCGATAATCTGATTTCGTCCATCAAGGCACTGGGTTACGATTACGTCACTACACCAGCTGCAATGAAAGCATCCGATTCGAACAAGCTTTGGGGTATGTTTGCACCCGCAGGCATGGCTTATCATATGGACCGTGATCCTGCGAAGCAGCCAAGCCTTGCCGAGATGACATCCAAAGCCATTGAAGTTCTGTCCAAAGACAAAGACGGCTTTTTCCTGATGGTCGAAGGCAGTAAAGTGGACTGGGCAGCTCACGCCAATGATCCGATTGGTATTATCAGTGACGTGCTGGCTTTTGACGATGCCGTAAAGGTAGCCATGGATTTTGCCAAAGCCGATGGAGAGACTGCCGTTGTGGCTGTTACGGACCACGGCAATGGTGGACTCACCATTGGTAACAACGCAACTTCCGGCACTTATGACAAAGAGCCGTTGTCCACATTTATCGGACCTTTGAAAAAGGCTAAGCTAACAGGCGAGGGCGTTGAAGCGAAGTTGAATGCGAAGCGGACAAACATCAAAGCAGTGATGAAACAGTACTATGGTATTACCGATCTGACTTCCGAAGAGATTGCCACAATTAAAGCGGCCGAGCCAGGCAGTCTTAACTATGCAATCGGTCCAATGATCAGCAAACGTGCAGGGATTGGCTGGACAACCGGTGGTCATACAGGTGGAGATGTCGTGTTGTACACGTATGCTCCGAACAATGACCGTCCATTCGGTGTGATTGATAACACGGATGTCGCCAAATATATGGCACGAGTACTGGATCTGGATCTCGACAGCGTGAGCAAACAATTGTTTGTACCTGCCAAACAGGCATTTACGACCAAAGGCGCGACGTACAAACTGGACCTGACGGATGCCAAAAATCCGAAGATCCTCGTTACCAAAGGCAACACCAAGCTGGAACTGCAAATCTACAAAAACATTGCACTGGTAAACGGCAAAAAGACAACTTTGGAGGGTGTCATTGTTTATAACGGTGTAGATGCATTTGTACCACAGACGGCCGTTGATCTGATTCAATAATTCGCTAGAACTGCTGGAACTATAGGAGATTACACCATTTGGCTGCCGAATATTTCGGCAGCTATTTTATTGTTTACTGATAAGGAGTAGGCTCCTGCTAGCGCCTATCGTATAATGAACATAACAAAAATACATATCATGCAAGAAAAAGGAGAGATTCACCCATGTTGATCAAATTAAACTGGATCACGCTGAGGGTCAGTAATTTGGAAGCTTCACTCGGGTTCTACCACGACATACTTGGACTTCCGATTCAGCGCAGATTCGAAAGCCGCGGACGGCAGATTGCCATGCTGGGCATGGAGAACGAAGCCAAGCTGGAACTAATTGAGGGCAGTGAATCCATTCTTAAACCAGAGGCCGGCGTGTCGATCGGTTATGAGGTGAACTCGCTGGATGAAGCCATGGAACGACTGGCAGAATTGAATATTCCGATTGTGCGCGGCCCCATCCAGCCCAATCCGCACCTGCGTTTTATATACATTACAGATCCAGACGGCTTCGAGGTACAACTCGCAGAGCATGTTTAATTAGGCGATTGTGAAATGAGTGTGCGTATCACGATAACCAGTTGTTTGTGCATGTGCGCAGTCAAACCTGTATGCACACACCCCCTCCTAGGGCAGCGTAAAACGTTATTATGTCTGTTTACAGCTTCATACGGCGCATCAGCGGAACACCTATGCGATTCAGCAACCGATCAAGCAGCAGCCAGCACCAGCGTCTGCCCCATGGAAGCTGGCGCTCATACACAGCGGAATATTCAAAATCCGCCACAGCACCGCGATTGCGCTTGAACTGTGCAGCCCCGGCGCTCTCATGTAACAGATGGCCGTTCTCGCGAGCCTGTCCGATCAGGCATGCCGATAACATGCGGTATAGTCCTACAGACTGGGGCACCGCCGTATCGTAACCAAACAGTGGCGTTGTCATGATTCCATTTCGGCAGAAATAACCCATCACCGCGTCCAGGCGCCCCTCCTTTCGCAGTCCATAGAGTCTGAGTGTTCCTGATGCCATCGCAGCAGCAATGAAACGCTCGGTAAATTGCGGATTGTGATAGGAGTATTTTTCAAGGTACAACAGCTTGTACAATTCCACAATTCGCGGAATATCTGCATCCGTCATATCTGACTCGGAAACGAATTCGTAGTCGTGCTTGGCCAATAATTCGTAATCCCGCTTCAACAGCCAGCGCGATTTCGAGTTGCCAAAATTCGGATCATGCGCATGGTACAGGTAGATTTGTCGGCTCGGAATTAGTCGACACCCCACTTCCGTTAGCCTCGCCGTCAGATCGGGATGAAGTCCCGGAGACAAGGAGCGAAACACAATGACATGCTCAGGGTATCGCTCTTGTACCGCTGTAAGCAAACATTCTGCCTGTTCACCGGACATGGCTGGATACAGATTGGTGGACAACAACCAGTTGTTCACATGCACAACTTTGTTGATCTGCGATTGCTTCATTCCCCAACCTATTAGACTGAGCAGCACAGAAAGACCTTTTTCCAACACAGGCTTCTGCAACATGCTCAGTTCCTCCTTGGCGTAACTCACATAATGCGTATATGGCGAACAAACGTAAGCATTATCATACTCTGTATCATTCACCGTCAGCGGAATAACGAGATCATCAATCCGGGCGAGCAACAATGTCGTTTCCACGTTGGACATAAAGCTTTGGGTCCCGTCCAGCATCATAGGCTCCAGATAAGCTCTGGCATATCTGCCGTCCTCTGTATCGGGCCAGTCCATGCCTTCGAACGAATGCTGATCATAAAGACGCACGCGTTCAGCGTGATTATCATTCCTAACTTCATATGTACGGTCATCATAGGCCGAGCTGTCTTTCATTCCTTTATTCTTCAACCTTTTACTCCCCCATGAGGTAACATCTTCTTTTAACTACCATTTACATGGTTAGTTCTACTCTCTTCATACTCTACACAACACACTGTATAGGAAAAAAATGTCGGCATCAAGCTGTTTTGCAGATAAAAAAAGCCCGTCCAGCACGCTAAATACGCACCGACAGGCTCTCAACTATTTATTATTAAAGTTTGTTCCCAACGGAAGAAGCTTGATGATCCGAGACCAATTCATTCAGGTCTACAATCAGTTGCTCCAGTTCTCCAAAGCTCTCTACCATCTTCTGTGTCAGGTTGTGTTGTTCTTCCATGCTTGCCAGAATCTCTTCTGTCGCTGCACTGGATTGCTCAGTCACACTCGAAATCTCGGAAACCTCATTCACAACTCTGGTGGAAGATTCCTTCATGGTCGCTGAACTAGTCTCGATATCTGTCGCTTGAGTTAACACGTGCTGAGAGTTGCTGTTAATGGTACGAAATACTTCCTCTGCCGTATGCACGCTATCTCTCCCTTGTTGTAACGAAAGACGAATGCGTTCGAATCGATCCGTCAGTGCCTGCGTCTGCCCTTTTAATCGAGACAGGATGGTTGCGATATCACTTGCGGACTGACCCGAGTTCTCTGCCAACTTGCGAACTTCCTCTGATACAACAGCAAACCCGCGTCCATGCTCACCCGCACGAGCGGCTTCAATGGCTGCATTGAGTGCGAGCAGGTTGGTCTGACTCGCAATATCCGCTATGCTGTTCAGCATAAGTGTCATGGATTCACTTTCCTCGTTGAACTTTCGCATGTCATTTGCAGTTGTATTGATCGTTTCATATAGATCTTGCATTTGGATGTTCAGCTGGTCCATCTGTGTGCTTCCTGTTTGCGTGCTCGTTGCCATACTTGCGGACAACTCTTTCATCTGTTGGGAATACGAAGCAACGTCCTTGATATGCTGATCCGACACAGATAAGGATTCCGAGATCTCGGCTACACTGGTCGCCTGAAACTCAACACCTTTTGCAACCTCACTGAACCCAAGTGTCACCTCATTGGTGATAGAACCGGTCGCATTCACTTTTTCCTTCAATTGATCCGTATAACGTGATAAACCTTCGACCGATTCCTTCACACGCTCCAGCATGGTTTCCACTCTTTGCTTAGAATGCTCCACCTCATTCTGGCGTACTTCACTTTCATGGAAGAGCCTTTGATTCAGCTGGGAGACCAGCATCAGAATGGCTCCCGTGAGAGCGAATAGTCCCACATTAACGATATTACCTATTAGCTCAACAGAGTCAACGGTATTCATAACAAATAACTGAAGAACACTGTTAACTAGTAATACCGAAAATCCAACCACAAAAAATTTCTTGTTAGGAAATAACAAAAGAACTGCGGTTATGACCAAACTTAACGCAAAATTGACCGTTCCCCAACCGACATAGACTCCACATATTGTCAGTAATACGGTAATCAGCCATGGAATGAGATGAATATGTTTCTTTTTCGCATTAGCGTATGTAATCCAAACTACAAAGATCAGAGCTACTCCATTGGACACAAGTAACTTCGGCATCGTAAAGGCCAGACCCATACCAATGGCAATAATAATCCACAAAATGATACCGATTAATTTGTTCCTTTTCCAAATAATTTCGTCCATACGATCCATGCATACCCCGTCCTTTTAAGTAGGTTAAATGTGAGTTGTAGGGCCTTTCTGTACTACATCTAGTAGTCTTTGGTCCTGCTTATGTGCAAATCGCAAATACGCATCGCCTTAACATAGTACATATTAACTTCACAAGTATGAAATCAGCGCTACTTTATGTATATCGGTATTGTTAATTAAAAATTAATATGAATTGTAAAATGATATGTAAGCATATCATTTTACAAAAAAAAGGTCTGTCTTATGCGTTATGGCGCACAAGACAGGCCTTTTGGGTCGTGAAAGGATGTGCAGCAACTCTTACTTGCCAAATACAAGTGTCGTATTGGAGGAACCTGCATACTTGGTGACGAACTCACGTGCGTAGCTGGCACTCTCTACCTGATAACTGTAATTGGAGCTTGGTCTCCAGTTCGTTTTAGGAGAAGTCGGGCTATTCAGGGCCGGCGTACTGCCCGAATCCGTAAACTCACCTTTTCCTTTGTCATCCAAGATGCCGCCCTTTTCAGCACCTGCACCAAAGTAGTTGTTTTCGGAATAAATCCGTGCTTTTTCACCAATTGTGATGGCCTGATTAAAGTTGTTTGCATAGTTGTTTTTGAGATGGAAGTAACCATATCTTAAAAGCCCAGGACCACGTACATATAAATTTTCGAAGTAATTATTGGACATCGTCACATGAGGTACTCCATTGTAACTGCTGTTACCATCATTCGGATGACCGAGGATGACGCCATACTTATGGTTCGCAAATTTGGAATTGCTAATCGTAATATAGTCGGCGCGATCGCCAATATACAGAAGCTTGTCCAGATCACTACCGCCAGAGCTGTAGCTGTGACCAGCAAACGTCACATGATCAATCCAGTAATTGGAGCCTGAAGTGATATACATCTGGATATCATCATTGGCATTAATATTGGAAGCGTGTTCAAAAGTCAGATTCTGAAATATCACATTGCTTGAACTGCTTGTGGATCTGAAATGAATATTCGTTAATGTATGTTTGCCAAAGGAACCTACCAGGGTCTTGTTCGCTCCGAATTCAACTTTTTGCAACGTAGAGGAGGAAATATTCTGTTCAACGACGACAATTTTGGCCGTAGATCCCGCCATGTGTGTTCTCAAATCATTGAGATTACTAACGTAAACCACCTGACCGTTCTTGCCACCTGTCGTAGCTGACTTGGATACACCATTCTCATTCTTGGCACTGCCTGCAAAACCAGTCAACCCGTTCGTACCTGTGTTTGGATAACTAGCCGCACCATATGTAGACGGGGCTCTGGAGACAGTTAACAACAATAGAGTTACAGCAAGTAAAAGCATCGAAAATTTCTTCAAAATTTCACCATCCTTTATAATATTATCCTCAAATACAACTCGATTATATCGTGTAACTTTGGCTGTGACAATACGAAAATTGCAAAAAGACAATAATTATCATTTTTATGCAACAGCAGATCAGATATAGTGAAAAAACGTAAAACCAGGCCATTCGTTCACACAAAATAGAGCCGCTAATTAGCGCCTCTATTAACGAGTACTATGTGATCCAACTTGGAACTGATCTGCACTCGGATCAGTTCCTAAAGCCTCTGACAAAAAAACATCGCTTGCGGATAATAATATGTTACGACTTCTGATAGCTGCGGCGGAAGGAGCCAGGTGTAATTCGTTCCAGCTTCTTGAAGATGGCTCCATAATAGCTGGTCGATTCGAAACCGACTTGACGAGCAATATCCTCCATCCCGCGCTGCACATTATCAAGCAGCAATTCCTTGCTCTTGTTGACTCTTACCTGATTAACATAGCTGATGGGACGAATACCTGTCGTTTTCTTAAACAAATGACAGAAATATTCTGGTGTGACACAGATCAATCCAGCCAGCGTTGGCAAAGTAATCTCTTCAGCATAATGTTGTTCAATATAGTCCAGAACCGGTTTTAATCGCTCATACTGCTGCCCGACCGTATCGCTGCCCTCAACAGATACGCGTTGAATAATCTCTGTCAATAAGGTATAGAGAATGGCGGAACAGGCGTAATTGCTTAATGTCTGCTCTTGTGGTGTTAAAGCAGCTTGCAGCAGCTCTCGCATTCGGGATAGAAGGTATTCAGGTTGTGCAAGCGTGTATACGCATGTGTGGACAATGCCCACGGTTTCAAATAAATTTGCTGACCCATTGCCATCGAAAATGATCCAGTCGACTTCCCAACTGTCGGATAGCGCATAGTATTCGTGCTTCTGTCCAGGGAATAACAGCATGCCCATACCTGGCTTGACGATATGTTCCGTTTCACTGAGCTTGAGCTTACCCACACCGCTGCGGCATTGTATCCACTGATAATCCTCAATGCCTTGGTCTCGGCGGATATGCTCCTGTTCATGATGCAGGCCAATGCCAAGTAAATAAAAAGGGAGCAGCTTGTCTCGGGCAGATAACACCGGAAAATTACGATTGGGATGAGGCATACGACTAACTCTCCTGATCTTAATATTGTTATATCATATTAATTATTTAAGATATTCACTCAAATTAATATAACATATAATCGCAATATATTGATAAATAAAGGAGATCACAGGATGACAATTAAGATCGGAATTGATTATTATCCAGAGCAATGGACCCCGGAGTTATGGGAGAAAGATGCCATACTTATGCAACAGACGGGGGTTGCTGTTGTGCGAATGGCAGAGTTCGCCTGGAGCCGAATGGAACCGACTGAGGGTAATTATCAGTTTGAATGGCTGGATGCAGCTATAGAAGTATTCGCTTCGCGTGGTATGGAAATTGTGTTATGCACCCCCACCAATACCCCGCCAAACTGGATGACTACCTGTTATCCGGATGTGCTGCCCATGGATGAACAACGCCACATCATTCGGCCAGGTGTCCGTGGACATCGCTGCAACAACAGCCCTTCCTTGAGAATGCTGGGCTCCAAATTTGTGGAAGCGATATCACAGCGCTATGGTAAGCATTCCGCCGTTATTGGCTGGCAAATCGATAACGAGATGCACTACCAGGAATGCCATTGTGATACATGTAATCGCGCATTTGTTGCTTGGCTGCAAAAGCGTTATTCCAATCTGGAGGAGTTGAACCGGGAGTGGGGTACGGTCGTCTGGAGTGGTGAGTACAGCAGCTGGGCTGAGGTAACAACACCACTCGGTGCCAGCAAACCGATGAATCCTTCCTATCTTCTGGAGTACAAGCGATTTTGTTCTGACAGCGTAGGCTATCTGCTGGGATGGCAGCTTGAGATTTTACGCCGTAACTGTCCAGACCAATTCGTGACGCATAACATGTGGCAGTATCCGAATAGCCTGGACTATTATGATATGCACAACGAATTGGACTTCGTCTCTGTTGATTATTATCCGAATGAGCTGTATCGCGATTATGGCGATCGGTTTCCGAGGAACGGAGCGCTTACGCTGGACTTGGTTCGCGGCATCAAACGCCGGAATTTCTGGGTAATGGAACAGCTCAGCGGAGCACAGGGAGCCTGGATGCCGATCCAGCGCACCCCGTATCCTGGACTGATCCGAGCTCGCTCCTGGCAGACAATCGCCCGCGGTGCGGATATGGTCGTCCATTTCCGCTGGCGGAGTGCAACCGTCGGAGCCGAACAATTCTGGCATGGGCTGATTGACCACAGCAATGTTCCTGGACGCAGGTTCAGAGAGTTTGCCGAGCTTACACGCGAGGTGAACCAGTTAGGAGAACTGCTGGCCGACTCAACCATTGTTACCCAGGTTGCAATTCTGCATTCGCATGATCAGCATACGGCACTTTCCCTTCAGCCGCAGGCGGAAGGAGGAATGCACTATATAGACAACTTGTCCTCTATGCATAATGCATTTCTGAAAATGGGTGTTGGTACAGACGTTATCAACTGGACCGAGGAGCTCGACGGGTACAAGCTGGTCATTGTCCCTTCTCTCTTCCTGTTAAGTGAAGAAATAGCACAGCGACTGGAGCGATTCGCAGCTAAAGGGGGGACGGTTGTCCTCACCAATCGGACTGGTGTGAAGAACATGAGGAATGTATGTGAGATGCTGCCTCTGCCGGGGCTACTGGCTGAAGCGGCGGGTGTTGTCGTAAGTGAATATGATGCCATCGGAAACAGTGAGCATCGGATACGGAACGCGGAGGGCAAGACATTCGCTGCGAAGCAATGGTGTGATCTACTGGAACTGCGAGGGACAGAGCCGATCGCCTGGTATGACAACGACTTTTATGAGGGTGTACCGGCGGTTACTGTCAATAAGTTTGGTGAAGGTGAAGTGTATTATGTTGGCACTTGGCCGGAGCCATCGTATTTCTATCAGTTGTTTGAAGGCATATTGAAGGAAAAGGATTTGGCGCCCAAAATCCAGTTGCCGGAAGGTGTCGAGCTGTCGATTCGAACGAAGGGGGAGCAAAACTTCCTGTTTCTGATCAATTTGACGAATGAGCAACGAGAGATTACGCTGGACGTTCCTTATCGCAGCTTGTTGACCAGCGAGAGGTTGGATCAAAAGTTGACCCTTCCAGCTCTGGGAGTAGATATTCTAACTGTATAAGATCAGCAGCTTTTCGTATTTAAAAAGGGATGTATCACAAGGCTTACGACCTTGAGGGACATCCCTTCTCTTATTTCACTAACATCCACCTAATCTGAATAAGAGTATTGCCAGTTAGTTCATCTTATTTAATTTTGATGTCCAGTTCATCCTTCTTGGCTTCCTGCAAATCATCATAGACCTTACCTGGTTTACCACTAAGTTTTAATATCATGGACTCCGGATGGTCCAACAGATTGCTGCTGAAAGAATACATCATTCCATCTTCCGTTCCGCTCCCACCTACCATGGATAACTTGGTCTGCTTCCCGCCTTTAGAGGTAGTTACAATCTCGATAGGCTGAACGACCTCACTGATCAACAACTTCGTTTTGTAATCGATCTCTTGATCCGGCTCATAAACAAGCCTGACCCGAGTTACAAGAGGAGATAACTCAACTTCGGACAACATGACCTCATAACCTCCAACGGTAAAGGTCCGATTAACGTTGATAATTTCCGTTTTGGGGATAGAGAATTTGGGATCCAGCGCAAAAGAAAGATTCATTTTTTTGGAAAATTGATATTTCCGTTCCTTTTCCCCATTTTCTGAATTTTCCACCACATCTGGAACAACGGAAGAAAGCTGGAACTGAAGATTCACTTGCTCAGGCAGCGGTTTATTTCGATTACGCTCAATTGTATTCCTGCCATAAATGGTATGTTTATCATTGGAGAAATGCCCCCCTCCTATATTTCCGTTATCAAGGACATAACCTGTTCTTGCATCCGTCATCTTGGTATTGACTATCGAATACATCTTTTGCGAAGCATCCGTTCTAGCGGTATACAATACCGTTATCCTGTTCTCATCAGCCATAACCGCATTCACGGTAAACTGATATATTCCTGATGTAACCGTCCGATCCACGAGTTGCACATAACCATTATTGAGCGTTGAAGTAATCGTGGCACGGTCCATATCCGAAGTTAACAGGTCACGAAAGGGCTCTAGTACTCCCCAATCGGTTACAGGCTCAGTATATGTTGCCAGTTGTTGCCCGTAGTTTCCAAAGGGGCCTATAAGAAACCAACCTGCAGCCAGGATCGTAACCAGCACTGCCGTGATACATTTGAAACGAACGGTCCTACCTGATCGTTTTGTTCTGCCCTTTGCGAGACCACGTTGAATTGCAGCAGTCGTGTCCGCCGGATTCCAGTGCTGCTTCTCTCTTTTCACCTGATATGCATCTGCAAGAAGTGCTTTCTCCTCCGGGTTAGTGGTCATGCCAATCCCTCCTGTTCTTCATCAACTTGCGCAACTGTTGGAGTCCCTTGTGCTGCCAGGTCTTGATCGTACCTTCCGGTTTGCCAAGGATCGAGGCAATATCCGTCAATGTCATGTCGTTATAATATTTCAGCAATAATACATGGCGATATTTTGGTTTCACCTTTTGCAAAAGAGATTCCATCGCAATTCGATTATCATCAACGCTAATCATCCAAGACGCCGGAATGCTGTCCTCCAGATTCTCCGCTGCCAGAGGTGTCGCCCGCTTGCGACGTCTCTGTTCATCGATGCAGACATAGATTAGAATCCGAATGATCCACGACTTGAACGCCTTCTCATTAATCAGCGTACGACGTTTAATCCAAGCCTGGCATGTCATCTCCTGCACAGCTTCCAGCGCATCTTGCCGGTTACGCAGGTAGCTATAGGCAATAGAAATGAGCGTATCTTGATGTTCCTTAATAGATTGCACAAATGCCGTCTCGTCTTCGGTCTGCACATAGATCCTCTGGTTCATCTCTGCTTTTGTTTCCACCCCGCATCCCTCCTTCTCTCTCTTTCTGTGGTATAAGACGGGTGAGTGAAGCAAACGGTTTTTATTCATCAAAAAAAGCTCCGCCATCATCATGAGGGAGCTTGATTACATAGCACTTCGGCCGCCGGTATACTGAATTACGCACAAGCATGAACAATTCAAGATCAACTAACTTACAGGTTACCGGTGACTTCGATCCCGTCGGCCAATTGCAGATGGTTTCTCACCCAAGCTGTGAACTGATTCAAAAAATTCCGTAATTCAGGCTCTGCAACCACCTGTTGATCCAACTCTGATAAAATCTCTACCCATACATCCTTCGTAATGGGATTGTCCCAGCAGGGATCAAGTGCCTTCATCTCTTCTCCAGTTCGCGGGTCAATTAAGGGAAATGTGCGATCCAATGCAGGACGAATGTAATCAAAGTCTTCATTATATATAAACAGCATGTCTTCTATCACTACTTCAACCGATTCTTGTATGTATAAAGGGGATAAAACAAAACCCACATTCCGCTGTGGACCTTGATACTGATACACGAGTGCAGGAATCGTTCTCTTTAATTTTTTAGCCATATATGCTCCTCCTGTTTCAGGCAAATCTTCTACCGATCAGAGTTCAAACCAGATTAATCCACCATCTACCTGCCTGCTTTCTTGCTCCATCTGCTGCATCCAGCTCCGACCCTCTTCACCCCAGATATGAAATAAACAGTAGATATACGACTCCCCATCCATAATCTCTTCTAACCCGGAAGCCTCTTCTATCCACACTTCAAGGGCTCTAGGCCAGGAAGAATCTTCACGTTTCAGTACAAAACCGTTGGCTTGGTGTTCTAAGCTGTACATGTTGGTAAACGTTAATGCACTTGCCAGACGCTTCACAACTTCAGGTAAAATCGCAGGCTCCGTTGCTCTAATCCCATATTCCCAACCCAATGTACAACCTCCTTTAGACTTCGTTCGCTCCAGATTGTTGCTTTTGTTCATGCATTTGATGGATCGAACGATCCAACCACAACTCATACCAGTCCAGGAAATGTAGTCGATTCGAATTGCCCCAATACTGATCAGGATAAATTCCATTACGGTTAGCCCGGTCATCAACCCAGACCTCTCCGTAGGAGGCTCCCTTAACAATCAGATTCAAGGATATGCCACAGCCAAAATCACTGATGCGCAACATGCCTGCTGACCACTTTGGATCAAAATATTCATGTTCCAGCGCTTCCCATTCCTCTTCTTCCTTGCTGTCATCGAACCAGTCATAGTTCCAGTTCCATGCTTCCGTGAATTGGAAAGGGTCCGAGACCGCGTTCAGCTCATCTTCATAACCAAGCACAGCGTATACGCCATCATCCGGATTTTCCAGACCATAATAAGGTCCTGCACCACCTGTTCCCATATGAAGAAGCCATATCTTATAATCCTCCGGCAACTCAATTCGCCATTTCTGTTCAAATTGCGCAATATCCTTCTGCGTCCACACAGACGCCATTTCATATTCATGGTTCTCTGCGCCAAACAGGTCCAGATCCGGGTCCAGGCTTCGTAGAGTGATCAACTTTTCACGCATACGCTCCAATTGCATCTTGTACATGGCTTCCCCATCTCCCTTAGCTACTCTATTACGTTTGTTCCACGGCGTACCCGCGTTGCTGTAACTCATCCAGTACTACTGCCACATCTCGCTCAGGACACAACTGCTTAATCAGGCTGGCGGTCACCGGTTTTTCTTCATATACTTCAGCTACGGCTTCCAACGGCAGATCCGGCAAGTCATAGTACCCTTTGGCCCAATCAACGTAATCTACCGGGTTCTTCTCCAAATATCCCAGCAAAAATTCTGCACCACCTCTGGCGTCCGCTTCACCTTCCTCGGCCATCGCCATCTGAATCCAGTTACCAACCTTCCATGACAAGTCGTTCCCTTCCTGCCATAGGCAAAAGGTCACATTCTCCAGATCCAATGCCTCCTCATGATCCCGCAGAACAGCCATCAATGTCTTCGGCACTTCATCGTACATGCCTGGGTAGATCTCTCCATCCTCACGAGCATGCGGACTTAAAGGTGACTCATGATCGAATCCCTTGATCAACGTGCCTGAATTCGTAAATAATACATGCAGATGATCACCTGCGCCGTTATCGATGCTTCCCCATGGCACACCTGGCTGAAGTTCAGCTTCATAATGATGAACGCGTAGCCATTCTTCCTCCGAAAAGATAATATCCAAAGCAGCGAGTATTCTCATTTGTTTACGCAGGGCATCTGCATTCATCATCGTTATCTCGTTCCATTCCTGCATATGAATCCCTCCTGTTTGTATCTGTACACTATATCCGGATTAATTCATCCAGCGTGTTATTTCCCTGAATACTTGGTGTCATGACAAGGGTGATCCGACTGGCTTCTCTGGAGACGATACATGCATAATTTCCAGGTTTTAACTGAAACAGAACCCCTTCACACGTCTCATCCGGCTCTAATTCACCGCCAGTGACATCATCCGCCGCCCCCAGATAGACGTGCCCAGACGGAACTTGCAGATGATACACCTTTTCCCGTTCCGCTCCGTGATCTGGATCTGAATCCTCCTCTACATCCTCCAGGCTCCATTCCACCTCATACACTCCATCTGCACCCAGATTCAGGAACAGACAATGACCTGCATTCACCTCAGCCAGCTCATCCACTGGAATGGACCACCAGTCCGAAGTATCCTCAGCACGATGTTTTAACGCTGCTAGATCATACAGGCACAATGTTGCCGTATCTGTAACCATTTGAAATGTTCCTCTCATATTCACCCGTCCCTTCTGTCTGATCCAGGTCTGACCTCAGAAATATATTCCATCATTATATCAAGCCTGATACACGTGTAAAAGGAACCCATGGACCATCTCTGCTTGCGCAACTCTTCATTTCTTGCTCCAAATGGTCGATATAAGCATAACTGACTTTTTTTGAACCTGATGGAGGAAGCCAAGCCATGTCAATGAACAATAGAAAAGAACCCTTTCGCTACACATTGAAGGAACCAATCCACTTTGAGATCTATATTCTCAGCATCAACGGGGTTAACGCACCCGCCAAACCCATTCAGGCCGAACTCTGCGATATCAGTCGATCCGGCTGTCAGCTGTCATTTCCGCTGTCCCTTCCTGTAGAGAATAACGATATTCGGATTGGAATGAATATGCTGCTCTTTGAAGACCCTCTATATATGGAAGGCACTCTCCGCTGGGGTCAAGAAAAAAACACCTCATGGCATTATGGTGTTCAACTCGAAATGCAGGATGGGAACCAGGACCGTCTCTCTAGAGAGATGCGAATGCTTGCAGGACAAGGCAAAATTATTGTGAAATAGTTAGATGCCATATAGACTGATAACAAAAAAACAAAACAAAAAAAAACAGCCCAATCAAATTGGACTGTCGCAAGATGAAACTCTTTATGCCGCTTTACTTACTGTCGCTGGTTGTTCCATTTTGGACCAGTTCACGGTTTTTTCAAGAACCAGTGAGACCAATACCCCAATGACGAGACCATTACTTATGATCGGGATGAGGTACATGGGCAAGGTTTGAAAGGCCTCAGCAGGAATATTCATGACTGCAACTCCCGTGAGGACCGGCAACGCTACACGATAGATCGTTTTAGAATTAAACGTTGTACCTTCAAGCGTTCTTAGTGCCGTGCCGAACATCTGAAGATAAGCCACGAACAAAACCGCACTGCCGACGCTTGGTGGTATTTGTGCAAAAAATGCTGTCACTGAAGGTGTAAGACCTATCATACATAACATCCCCGCTCCAATTATCAAGGCAGCACGACGCAGAATGCGAGTACTCTCCAAGAATCCGATCGATGATGCAAATAAACCAAAGGGCAGCACACCTACACAGGCTGACAACATCGTGAACAGACCCGTTAGCGCATAGGAATGCCTATACTGACGGCTTGTTGTTTCTGTCCGGTATAGTTTCTCAACTGTGCTTAATGTGGTGATCGAATTCGTCATGTTCACCAACCCCACGAAAAATGCAGTAATGACAATACCCGGTTCCCATCTGGGTGCTCCCCACGGAAACAGTTCGAGACCTGCCGGGGCCTGATTCGGCTGTCCGCTATGCTGTCCAGGAAACAATAGACTATAAGCGATCCAACCTGCCACAATCCCAATCAGGATCGCGTAGTTCCCCAGTTTCCCCCTACCCTTTAATTGAATCCATGCCACCAAAAACGCAATGACAACGGACAATGCGGCAACAGGCAGATCGAAACGACCAAACTCCGTATATCCAATCATACCTTTGAAAAAATTCATGGTTAATTGAATCGTCATTAGAAACAACATGGCACTCTTCACCATAGGTGTGAACAGCTTTTGCAGCACTTGCGCTGCTCCCAGCCAACCCAGAATCACCATCGTTAGTCCCGCTAACAGAAAACCTGCAGCCAGTCCACCGCCAATACGCTCCAGACTCATACCTGCCGATGAAGCAGATACCGTCAAACTTAGCGTCAATCCCCACCATAACCCTGACGGACCATCCATAATCGCATATCGATGACCAAATACGGCTTGAAGAATACACACTGCTCCGGTAAGGATAAATGCGTGCTGCATGGAGGCAGCGATGGCATCCGGAGACAGATGAAAATTATGTCCAATGGATAGCGGAACAACAACGGTATTGGTAAACAGGAAGAAAAACCACTGTATACCTGCCAAAATCAGTGAAGATACGTCCTTCATATTCTTTTGTAAAAAATGCTCTTGATGTCTGTTCATTCGTTCGGAATATCCTTTCACTGTTCTGTATTATAAATGTATAAGTCTCTTCAGACTTGGGTTAATAGTCGTTCCATCTCGGCATACCGATGCCGGCTCGCATGTGCAAGCGGTGTAATCCCGTCCCGATCCGCAATCTTTGGATCTGCACCATATTGCAAAAGCAAGGCAACGATCTGCTGGTGACGCGGCCCGCCATCTCCCAAAATGACCGCTTCCAGCAAGGCTGTCCACCCCAGGTTGTTGATATGGTTCACATCCACATCACTGCGTGTCAGCAGAAGCTCCACAATGTCCACATGGCCCCGATCTGCTGCTGGGATAAGAGCTGTACCGCCAAAACGATTCGTTAACCTCGTATCTGCACCTGCTGTAATCGCCAATTCGACCATGTCATACATACCTTCAGCACTCGCATATAACAGCAGGTTGTCCAATCGTGCATCCCGAAGATTAATGTCGGCTCCGGCATCCACTAACATCCTTGCCGTGTCTATCTTGTTACCGTGCACCGCTGCCAGCAGAGGTGTCCTCCCCAATGCATCCCGTTCATTCAACCGGCTTCCCTGTTGTGTGATAAATCGAATGACCTCATCGGTATGTCCCGCTTGCGCAGCATCATGTATTGTTCTAACCACGTTGTTTTATCCTCCAATTCAAGGTCTTTCTCATGCAATAATATTCATATAGAAACCAAACTCTGTTAGTCAGGTATGCAAATCTAATGTATGGTAACATAAGATCGTAGTATATTAAAAATACATGTTTTGTTGGCTTTCCATACGAATTACATATACATTGCAGGCGAAGGAGAACAACCACTTGGATATCAAACAATGTCGCTATTTCATTGCCATTGCTGAGGAGAAACAGATTACAGCAGCTGCCCGAAGACTTCACATGGCTCAGCCACCCTTAAGCCAGCAGCTTAAGTTAATGGAAGAAGAGCTTGGTGTGATTCTATTTGAACGCAAAGGACGTATGATGGAGCTAACGCAGGCGGGTCGCAGCTTCTATGATTATGCGGTTACCTTGACCAAATATATGGAGGAAGCTGTAATGGAGATGCAAAGTTTCCGTCACGGCATACGGGGCAAACTCACCATCGGCATCAATACCATATCGGATCGCCTGATCCCGCAAGCACTGCAACAGTTTCGCACCACCCATCCACAGGTTACCTATAAAATTCAGCAAAATGAGTCTGCACAATTATGTCGCCTGCTGGAAGATGGCAAAGTTGAACTCGCCTGTGTACGCATGCCCGTCCAGACAGAACGCTATGAGGTGCTGCACCTGCCACAGGAGCGACTCTTCTATATTTCTTCAACACCGCTGGATAGTCCGACAGAGATGGGACCAAGAGCGGAGGTGGGGACTTATTTTGAGCAGCTTACAGGTATCCCTCTACTGCTTCCAAGCACAGAAGGACTCGGTATGTTCGAGCTAATTTTGGACAAGTTCCGGGAGCATCAGGTTATCCCCTCTATCATGGGTGAGTGCTCAGACATTAATATGTTGCTGGAACTGGTCCGACTCGGCTTCGCCAGTTCCATCGTGCCTCACACGGTACTACAGCTATATCATGAGCACCCATTCCACGTATATCGCATCCATGATCAGCATTCCACGGTTGGCTCGGCGCTGGTCTGGTTGCAGAACCGTTATTTGTCCAAGCCTGCACAGCACTTTGTACAACTGGTGCAGGGTATGCTTCCCGTGTAAAAGGCTATAAGCAAAAAAACAGCAGCTTTACCGGATTACATTCCGGTGAAGCTGCTGTTTCATTTCTATGGTTAAGCTTTAGCTGTGAACAACAAGTCTTTTTCTTTGATCGTAGTGCGACCAGCAGACTCAATCGACTCATACTGGTGCATGTTTGTAATAATAACTGGTGTAATCGTTGTATAACCGGCTTTTTCGATCTGTTCCCGGTCGAACTCCATCAGTACATCACCTACGGCAACCTTCACACCTGCTTGAACTTTAGGCGAGAAGAATTGACCTTTCAACTTCACGGTATCAATCCCGATATGAATCAACATCTCTGCGCCTGTATCACTTACCAGACCAATGGCATGTCCGCTCTTCGATAACGAGAACACAGTACCGTTAATTGGAGAAACCACACGTCCTTCAGATGGTTGAATCGCAAATCCTTTACCCATAATCTCTTCAGAGAACGCAGGGTCTGGCACTTCGCTCAGCGGTTTAACTTCACCTGTGATTGGGCTGAAGATTTGCTCATCTTGTGCTTTTGCTTCTTCAGTTACAACAGCAGAAGTTGTTGCTGCTGGTGTTGCCGGCTCAGCTGCTGGTGCTGGCTCTGTTGCATTTTCTTCTTGGAATCCAAGAATGTACGTCAGTACTGCTGCAGCTACGATGGCAATCAAACCACCAGCCAGAGCATAGAGCAGTGTGCTAATTGCTGGACTGATAAATGCTGCCACACTCGGCAGACCTGCAAGTCCTGTAATAACGTACGATTTAACATTGAAGATACCCATGAATCCACCGGCAATCGCTCCCCCGATAAGGGCTGCAATAAAAGGTTTTTTGAACTTCATGTTGATACCATACATCGCTGGTTCCGTAATCCCCATGATAGCCGTAAGACCTGTGGAATATGCAAGGGATTTGGTTTTGCCATTTCTCGATCTGAGACCTACACCAAATGCTGCACCACCTTGTGCCAAGTTAGCTGCAAACATCAGTGGAATAATAAAGTCGTAACCCAGTGTTGTCATCGAACCAACTACGATTGGCAGCAACGCATAGTGCATACCTGTAATGATTAGCAGTGACATTGTACCACCAATCAGAATACTTGCGAAGATGGACATGTTATCGAACAACCATGAAATACCACCGGACAAACCATTACCAAGAACCGTACCCAATGGACCTACTGTCATCAATGTCAGTGGAACCATAATCAACAAGGTAACTGTTGGAACAACCAAGAGTTTAAGTGAAGCATGTGTTACACGATCAACGGCTTTCTCTACATAAGAAGCAATCCAGATGGCGAGAATGATCGGAATTACAGTGGAGGAATACGTTGCGGCAATGACTTTAATGCCTGCAAATGTCGAATCTCCTTCAGCAAGTAACGCGGTAATCGTTGGATGCATAATACCTGCGGCAAGTGCTGCGCCAATGTACATATTACTACCCAGTTTACGTGCAGCACTGATCGCCAGAATGATTGGCAGGAAGTAGAATGCACCGTCACCGATTGCTGACAAAATGATGTAGGTCGAGCTGGTATCAGACAACCAACCCAGGGCTACCAGGATAGCCACGATCCCTTTGATCATACCAGCACCTGTAATCGCTGGCAGAATCGGTGTAAATATACCTGAAATGAAATCGAATAACGCACTTACCGGATTTCTCTTTTTCTTCTCCCCAGTTGAAGCGCTTGAGGTTGCATTATCTGCGTTTGGTGATTTGGACATGTTGCCAACGAGTGCGTTATACACGATAGGTACATCGTTACCGATGATAACCTGGAACTGTCCACCGTTTTCCATCACGCCCATCACGCCTGGTGTATTTTTTAGCGTCGCTTTGTCCGCTTTTTGGTTGTCATTCAGGTTAAATCTGAGTCTTGTCATACAGTGTGTGACTTGATCGATATTCTCTTCGCCACCAACAAGCTTCAAAATATCCTTGGACAATTGTTGTTTATCCATTGTGTTTTGCTCCTTTTATGTGTAATGAAGGTTAAAAAAAAACCTAAACACTGAATAATGACAAAGCAGAAAAGCTTATCATTATTCAACGTTTAGGTTTTGCCTTTTTAGCAGTAACAATCCCAATTTTATTCAATTGTTTGTTCATTTCTGACAACTCGTTCAATATGAATGGTCAGATACAGTATTTCTTCCTTGGACAACACCCGATTATAGATCTTACGCGTATAGTCACTGATCCTTACTGCACATGCATGTGCTTCCGGATACTGCTTGCTCACCAAGTCATGAAGCGGGTTATCTTCTTCTTTATCTTCAATCGCTGTTCCTTGCAACACACGTTGGGCAAAGAACTTCAGATGAGTTAAAAACCGATAATAACTCAATGAATCTTCATCAAGTTCAATCACAAAGCTACGTCTTACGATGTTAAGTATGTCCTTAACAATGTTCGTAATACTGATCGTTTCCCTCATCTCACCGTTCATCTGGGCATTAACCAGATGCATTGCAATGAATGCGCATTCGTCTTCGGGTAACAGGACACCTAACGTTTCCTCAATAATCTGTAGCGCCTTGAGTCCAATGGCATATTCCTTCCGGTACATCCGCTTGATCTCCCAGAACAATGCGTTACGGATCTGCAATCCTTGACGATGTCGATCAATGGCAAAATGAATATGATCCGTCAGTGAAATGTAGATGCTTTCATGCAGCTTCTCACCTAACACCGTCTCGGCATAACGGATAATCTCATCCGAGCACTCGACATATTCAACCGGGATATCAGACAGAAGTGTTTTAAGTTTCTGTGATACTTCCTTACTTTCAAGCGAGAATATTTTTTCGACGAGACTCTCGTCAATCGATTCACCAGTATGCTTTTTGAAGGCAATTCCACGTCCCATAACGACCAGTTCGTTTCCTCCCGGATCAATTACGGTAACTACGTTGTTGTTCAGCACCTTCTCAATTTTCATTTCTTCACATCACCTTGCACCGTCAAAGTAGTAAAAGGCAAAACCAAAGCAGGTCACGAAATATGCCCCGCCTCTGGTTTTGCCTGATTGAACAGTAACAATCCAGTATTCATTAGCCTTAGGCCCATCTTACCATATAATTATCCATATGACAATGTTTTTGTGAAAGCGGTTAATGTGCGTTAATGTGACATAAAAAGGTGCTAGTACAACTATGCTTATAGAACTAGCATTTACTCGTTACTGTTCTTAAGACTTGCGCCATTTGTACTAATAACTTCCTTGTACCAATGGAATGATTTTTTCTTGTAACGATCCAATGTTCCTGAACCATCATTGTTGCGGTCTACATAGATGAAACCATAACGTTTCTTCATCTCTGCTGTTGAAGCACTTACCAGGTCAATACAGCCCCATGACGTATAACCCATCACTTCTACGCCATCCTCAAGAGCTTCGCCAACCTGTACCAGATGGTCATTCAAGTATTGAATACGGTAATCATCGTTCACGGTTTTATTGCCATCTTCGTCCGTGATCAGCTCATCGACTGCACCCAGGCCATTTTCGACAATAAACAATGGTTTTTGATAACGGTCCCAGTATTTGTTCAAGGTTACGCGCAGTCCTTGCGGATCGATCTGCCAGCCCCACTCACTCGCTTTCAGGTAAGGGTTTTGCACACCTGCGAACAGGTTTCCTTTTCCTTCGATACGTTTCTCGGGATCACCAGTCTCACAGATACTTACATAATAACTGAACGAGATAAAGTCTACGGTATGCTTCAGAATTTCAGCATCGCCATCTTCAAACTTAATATTGATATTATTCGCTTTGAAATAACGATTAATGTATTTTGGATAATAACCACGTGCATGGATATCAGCAAAGATATCATTGCGCTGTTCAGCATGCATCGCTGCAACCACATCATCCGGGTTCGGAGTCAACGGATACGTAGGCATGCTCAGTACCATACAGCCGATTTTGGCTTCAGGCATAATTTCATGTCCCAGTTTCACTGCTAACGCACTGGCTACCAATTCATGATGGATTGCTTGATACAGATCTTGTTTGGACAGTTCTGCTTTTGGCGTGTAGATTCCGCCGCTCATGAATGGCTCTTCCAGAATGGAGTTGATTTCGTTGAACGTCAGCCAGTATTTAACTTTGCCTTTGAAACGGTTGAAAAGAACTGTTACATAACGCTCGTAGAAATCGATCATTTTACGGTTAACCCAGCCATCATATGTTTTGGACAAATGCAGCGGTGTCTCATAGTGAGAGATCGTTACGAGTGGTTCAATTCCGTATTTGTGGCACTCATCGAACAGGTCATCATAGAATTGCAGACCTTTCTCGTTTGGTTCCAATTCATCACCTTTAGGGAAGATACGGGACCAAGCGATAGATGTACGGAACACTTTGAAGCCCATTTCAGCAAACAGTTTAACATCCTCTTTGTAACGGTTGTAGAAATCGATACCGATCAGTTTCAGGTTATCTTCTGTAGGTGCTTCCGTTCTAGGCGTTGTAATCCCGTGTGGCATTACATCTTGAACAGACAGACCTTTGCCATCTGTATTATAAGCTCCTTCAAGTTGGTTGGCTGCTACAGCGCCGCCCCATAGGAAGTCTTTCGGAAATGGTGTAGTCATATCAATCATTCCTCTCTAATTAACGGTATTTTCATTCTTTGTTTAAATGCATTACTCTATCCTTTGCCGACATGAAAAAGCGGACAATCTCCAACTAAAAGGGCCATCAGGAAATTAGATTCCTTCCATGCCAACTTTTGTGTTAGGTTTTGCCCGCTGTTTATGCGGTAACAATCCTTGTAACGAGAGAATTACAGCTGCTCACCATTGCTGGAGATTACATTTTTGTACCAGTCGAACGAATCTTTTTTGGAGCGTTTGAGTGTTCCGTTTCCTTCGTCATCCAGATCCACGTAGATGAATCCATAACGTTTGGACATTTCGGAAGTGGACATGCTCACAAGGTCAATCGGGCCCCATGCTGTAAATCCAATCAGATCGACGCCATCTTTGATGGCTTCTTTCATTTGTTCGATGTGTTTTTTCAGGTAATCCACACGATAGGAGTCATGGATCGAACCATCTTCTTCAACTTTATCATAGGCACCCAAACCATTTTCCACGATGAACAATGGTTTCTGGTAACGATCCCAGAAGTTGTTCAGGGTTACGCGCAGACCGATCGGATCGATCTCCCAGCCCCAGTCGGACGCTTCCAGATAAGGGTTTTTCACACCGCCAGTCAGGTTGCCGGATGTCTCTGCTTCGTTGGCAGAAGCGGATTTGGTCACGGACATGTAGTAACTGAAGGAGATGAAATCAACGGTATTGTTCAGCAAGATCTCGTCATCGCCTGCTTCTTTTTGGATGACAATGTTATTCTCTTCAAAATAACGAGCCATGTAGTTCGGGTACTTACCGCGAGCATGCATGTCCGTGAAGAAGAGGTTGATCTGATTCTCGTGCTGAGCCAGACGAACATCTACCGGATTACATGTTGCTGCATAAGTTTCCATACGAGCAAGCATACAGCCGACTTGGGAACCAGGGATAATTTCGTGTGCAAGCTTCGTAACCATGGCACTTGCTACAAATTGATGATGAAGCGCTTGATACGTCGTCTGCAGCTTGTTGTCCACTTTATCGATCAGAATGCCGCCGCCAGTGTATGGGCTGAACAGCATTACGTTAATCTCATTGAACGTCAGCCAGTATTTCACTTTATTTTTATAACGGTTGAACACCGTTTCTGCATATCTAACATAGTGATGAATTACTTCACGGCCAGCCCAGCCATTGTATTTTTGCGTCAAGCCAAGCGGAGTCTCGTAGTGAGACAATGTAACGAGTGGCTCAATACCGTATTTCAACAATTCGTCGAATACTTCATCGTAGAATTTCAGACCTGCTTCATTTGGCTCTTGATCATAACCGTTCGGGAAAATACGTGCCCAGTGAATGGACAAGCGGAATACTTTGAAGCCCATCTCAGCGAACAATGCAATATCTTCTTTAAAGTGATGGTAGAAATCAATACCAAAACGTTTTGGGAAACGTTCTTCAATTTTGCCAGAGAGAATCTCTTCAATTCGGGAAGAGGAAATTTCCATGGCATGTCCGCCTGTACGCTTCTCTTTCGGAACATGAGCAATCATGTCCGCTGTGGAGAGACCTTTGCCGTCCTTATCGAATGCACCCTCCAATTGATTGGCAGCTGTAGCGCCACCCCACAGGAAGTTTTCGGGGAATCCTTTTTTTGCCGTGGTCATAAACAACAACCTCTTTTCGAAATTTATTTTGGTTTTTCCAGGTGAAAATGGTGTGATTTAGAGCAGAAAACAAGAAAAACCTAAACTCAAGGTAAAATAGCACCAAAAAAAGGGGCCTTCATTTCACCATCAGTTTAGGTTTTGCCTGTCTTCACAGTTACAATCCATCAAAAGATGTTATTGCGTATTCTGTTGTGTTTGCTCTTGTAATGTAAGCGTAACATATCTATTTTGCAAAATCAACTTCACTGGATCATAGGATCGTTCGCACATATACTCCATAAGAAAAATTAACGTGGCATACGCAAAATGGCTGCCCTTAAAGCCTGCGCCCCCTCCTCGGTTTCCAGGTACGTAGCGGGACTTTGGTCCCCTAAAGCCGGGATATCTTTCATGATCCATTCAAAAGTGTACTCCCCCATTTCACACAATAGTACCCGACTTATATCCGCCGGAATCCCTTGTCGTTGTGCACGTTCTGCCCACGCGGGGTCCAGCTTCTGTTCAAGTTCTTCAAACAGTTCGGAAAATGAGTCCCAGCTTGCCTGATTAAACTCTCTGAAATACATATCTTTCATACTCATGTAAATTCACTCCCTGGATTGCAATTAATAACACCGAAGTCCTATCTGACACAATTCATCCTTAAGCCGCTTGAATCCGTTTCTGTAACAGGTAGACTTAATTTTAAATGTTTTTCGGGGGAAAGACTAGTACAGGAGGATTCAACAAATGACTTATGAAGAAAACACTTCCGGTTGGGATGCAATTGATAAAGCCATCGGTGAGCTATACGGTGAAGAGGAGCCGCACCATTATGGAACATCCATTCCTTACATGCTCGGAGGTCCGGACCCTCTCGATGGCATCAGTGTTTATGCAGTGAATACACCCATGCCCCACTGGCATTTTGTCACATATGGTTTCTCTGAATTATATGAAAAAGAGATGCAGGATGCATCCAAAAGCGGGTATGGTTTTGAACTCACATTTCGTCTTACACGCAGTGAAGGAGAGACTGATCCGCCAGCCTGGGCGCTGAATCTGCTTCAAAATGTAGGACGTTACGTGTTCACTAGCGGAAATATCTTTCAGCCAGGAGATTACATGGACGCCAATGGACCCATCTGTCTGGAGTCCGATACTTTGTTGACTGCTCTCTCGTTTATTGAAGACCCGGATCTACCGGCGATCTCTACACCTAATGGTTCCGTGCAGTTTATTCAGATGGTTGGGATTACAGGTCGGGAGCTGGAAATGATTCAAACGTGGAATGCGCGCGGCTTCCTCTCGGCCTGCTCCAATTTCATGCCCAAATACGTGACTGATCTGATGAGAAATTCGTACGCAGATATTCCTTCTGTTGTACAAGCGGTTGAGCATGGAATGGAACAGGACGGATCGAGCACAGCGTTTTTATTCATACAACAACTGGGCTGGGAGTCCCCGCGTAAAAAAATGCTGATAAAGACCGTTCCGGGCAAACTCCAGCTTGGAGCCAAACAGGCTGTATTAGTCGGAACCATCCTTCGTAGCCGAATTTCGAAAGGTACCTCTCTATCCTTGATCGGACCTGATACTACTATTCTGTTCGAAGCCGGAGAACATCCTTCAGTACTAGAATCGGACAGGCAAGTTACCCTGAGGGTGAACGAAAAAATTGTTGAGGATCTGACAGAAAACCTTCGCCCGGTTGAAGGAACATTCGAGATAACTTCATTGGATCATATGCTCGTTCAGATTGTTAAAACAGAAATTAAAAACCAGGAAGGGCAAGTCATCAAAACGATTGGATGACGCACCTCAGATTCAATCAGATCCTACGCTTACTAGCGACTGTGCAGGAAGGAGGAATCAAACATGCCTGCCATTACACTTGCCTCACGGCACAAGGAGTCCGCCATGTGCCAGCATGTAACAGAAACGGCTCCGTTCGATTATTTACCAAAATCTCAACTGGATAGGCTTCGCAAAATCAATCATTTCCTGATTCATGCCTTCCAGAACAGCCTCTCGGATATTAAAGAGAATTTAACGGGCACTTATCTTTTTCTACTCACAGATATGGACGGTGTGCTTCTCTCCATGGATTATAGTCCAGATCTGGAAACTGTCGTAGAAGATTCCCCCATTCGTCCGGGCATGTTCTTCACTGCAAAGAGCTGTGGAGTTAACGCCATATCAGAAACGATGGATAACAATAAGCCTGTACTGCTGCTACCCGAGCAGCATGAAAGTCCTTATTTTCAAAGCTGGCATTGTTACGCCGCACCTTTGTTCATGGGATCGCAACATGTCGGTTATCTGGATGTGTCCACCATTAATGCAGATATGCAAGGTGAACTGATTGCCATTGCCAAGCTAATTCCAGCGTACATGCAGAACTGTTATCAGAGTCAACAGACTGCTGAACTGTGTGACAAACCTGCAGTGGAGTTCACCGAGCGTCAGTTAACCATTCTGGAAATGATAGCCGGAGGCCTCACGGTAAAAGCCATTGCTTTGAAATTAAAGATCAAGGAATGCACCGTGAATCATCACAAAAAAGTGATTTTTAACAAATTAGGTGTGCAATCCAGCACAGAAGCTGTTTCAATTGCCAGCCGAATGTCTTATGTATAGAAGACCCCTATAGATTCCTATAGGTAGTATATGAGAACGTTTGTGCTACAATTTAGGAAGCAGGCAACATGTAGAGAGAGAAACAAACACACACATTTCAGGAGGGTAATATGACAATTCCAAAAAAAGCTTCTTTATTCGCCATGCTCATTATGATTATGCTGGTTGCAGCCGCTTGCGGTGACAAAGCAGATAACACAGCCGCAACAGAAGAGCCTACCCCGACAGAAACAACGACGGGTACTGATTCTAATACAGCGAATACAGAAGAAACAGAGAACACAGAACCAGCAAGCGAAGAGTCCAAGGAAACTGATAATTCCCAAGACGTTGAGCTGGGGACTACGGAAAAAGGTTCTTACACCAATGACTATTTCGGCGTATCTCTGAAATTCCCGGAAGCATGGGAATTCCAGGATGCTGCAGGCATGAATGAGCTGACAAGTGCTTCATCCGAAGCGATTGCTGGTGATGATGAAACAAAGAAAAAACAAATTGAACTGTCTCAGACCAAAACATTGAATCTGCTTATGGCTTCAAAATACCCATTGGACGGAGGTCAAGTTGGCCCTTCCGCTATGGCCATTGCTGAGAAAGTGAGTTTGTTGCAAGGCATTCGTACAGGTAAAGACTACCTGGAAGCAACCAAAAAATTCATGGTGGATAGCCAGTTCCCTTACGATTATAAGGAAATGACAACGGAAACCATCGGTGGTAAAGAGATGGATCTGATGCAAATCACGATGGATCCAGGTGACGGTTCAACCATTACTCAAGATTACTATAGTACAATTATTGAAGGATATGCTTTCAACTTCATCTTCACTTACATGGATGATAAGACCAAAGCCGAGATTGATACCATCAAGAAATCGGTTCAATTCAAATAATTGCTTTTGATTACTGCCATTATATGAAGAACATATAACTTAACCCCGATAACGATCTGTGGAGATCATCGTCGGGGTTCTTTTGTCGTTGAAAAAGACTATATATTGCACTGTCTAGCTAGATATGGCTACCCAGTGCCCTTCCGTGACTTCTACCCACTTGGAATGCTCGAGATTATAACGGTCCTCTACTTCAACATTTTCTCTAGGTGTTTCTCTGCCAACATGTCTCTTTTTCTTCGCTTCTACCGCTGGATCAGGCACAGGAATCGCAGACAGCAATGCCTTGGTGTAGGCATGTTGTGGGTTGGAATATAGTTCCTCACTCTCGGCCAGCTCTACAATTTTCCCGTTATACATCACAGCCACTCGGTCACTGATATGTTTAACCATGGACAAGTCATGTGCGATGAAGAGATACGTCAATCCGAGTCGCTGCTGCAACTCTTCAAGCAATTGTACGATCTGAGCCTGTATCGACACATCCAGTGCAGACAGTGGTTCGTCACATACGATGAATTCCGGCTCCACAGCCAGAGCTCGCGCTATACCGATCCGCTGTCTTTGTCCTCCCGAGAATTCATGTGGATAACGCTGCGCATGGGTAGGATCAAGTCCCACCATCTCCAGCAATTCCTCCACACGCTTCTCCCGCTGAGATGCTGTACCTGCAAGTTGATGAATATCAAGGGCTTCTCCAATGATATCCATAATCCTCATTTTGGGATTCAGCGATGCATAAGGGTCCTGGAAAATAATCTGCATATGTCTGCGCATCGTTTTCATCTCCGAAGCTGATAAGCGATTGAGCGGGACTCCTTTAAACAGTACATCTCCACCTGTTGGCTCATGCAACCGCAGAATCGCACGCCCCGTGGTTGATTTTCCGCTGCCGGATTCCCCTACAACGCCGAGCGTCTCTCCTTGACGAATATGGAAACTGATATCATTTACGGCCTTTAAGGTATTGCCTTTCCCCAGATTAAAATGTTGTTTGAGCGACTTCACCTCAAGCAATGGCTGATCATCCTCGAGATCTCTTGGGACCAACGATACCGGTTTTGGCTTTTTCTTCTGATCCAGACGTGGTAATGCATTCAGAAGCCTGATCGTATACGGGTGTTTGGGATTAGCAAAAATCTCTGTTGTCGTCCCGGTTTCCACAATCTGTCCTTCTTTCATCACAACAACCCGATCACACATGCCTGCTACTACGCCCAAATCATGGGTGATCAGAATAATAGATGTCCCAAGTTGCTCTTGCATATCTTTCATCAAATTCAGAATCTGTGCCTGAATTGTAACGTCCAGTGCGGTTGTCGGCTCATCGGCAATGAGCAATTCAGGACGACAAGCAAGTGCAATACCGATCATGACTCGCTGGCGCATGCCTCCAGAGAATTCGTGCGGATACTGGTTGTAGCGGATTTCACTGCGAGTTATCCCCACCCGCTCCATCATCGCGGTCGCCTGCTTCTTGGCTTCCCTTTTGGACACCTTCTGGTGTTTGATCAGACTCTCGGAGATCTGTTTCCCCACTTTAATGGTCGGATTAAGGGAACTCATCGGGTCCTGAAAGATCATGCCAATATCACGTCCACGGATACTCTCCATCTCTTTCTGCGTTTTATTGGCTAGGTCGACACCTTTAAATAGAATCTCTCCCTTTTTCATCTGTGAAGGCGGCGATGCAAGCAGCCTCATAATGGAACGTGCGGTTACACTTTTTCCACTTCCCGATTCTCCTACAATACCTAGCGTCTCACCTTTTCGTACTTCAAAACTTACTTCTCGCACTGCCTGAAACTCACTCTCTCCAGAATGAAAAGAGACCGATAGATCATTCACTTTCAGTAAAGGTTCCATGCCATCACCAGCTCTCATCCGTTTTTTCACATACCCATATGTATACAATTATTACCTTGACAATTGTTTAGACCCTAAATAATATATACTATATCAATCGGAATAATGCAATTTAAACCTGAATGAAAGGAGGTGCGCTTGGTTTGAATCTTGCAGAAAGCAGCAGACTCTCGCGGTTGGTACATAATTTAAGCTTTATTTATGGCAAAATGCTGCTTCATCCTTCCTACCGATATGTTTTGTTCATTCTTGGATTACCGATCAATCTGGTCGTGTTTCTAATATGGCGTTCAAATCGAAAAAATGACGGCTGGGTAGCTGCCAGACAGGCGGCTGAGCAAGAACTGCTCGCTTCTTCCTACCGGAACAGGCTGAAGTTGGAAGTGGAAGAACAACTGCGTCGCAAACATCGTTTTTTCCAGCAACAGGTCAGTGAGGAAGAATTCAAACGTCAGACTGAGGAATGGTTGGAGGAAAGTGTTCAGACAGAGTTGAAGGAGCGGACTTCTCGCATACTTCAGGAACAGGGAAGTCACCGTCTTACGATGGCTGATACATTCCACTCACTGATCGACAAACCATGGTTTTTCACGATATCCCTTATTCCCGGCTTTCTGATGTATGGCATCCTCTTTTTGTATGGAAACCCCTATCTAAAGTACATATTTGAAAGAATACTGATGACGGTATTTGTCATTCTGGGCGTAGCCACACTCGTATTTACGATTTTGTATCTGTCTCCGTTTAACCCGGCAGCTAACATTCTCGGAGAGACAGCAACGCAGGAACAGATTGCCGCATTCAATCAGGTGTATGGCTTGGATCAGCCTTATCTTACACAGCTCTGGAACAATATCAAGGGAGTTGCCCTCTTCGATCTTGGCAAGTCTTTTGCAGGAAATGAAGACGTAACAGCAACGATTGCAAGGAAGTTTCCAATTACATTGACCCTCGCGGTCATCTCCCTGCTGTTAGCACTTGTCATTGCATTACCCATCGGTATTATCTCAGCGATTAAGCCTAATTCGTGGTTCGATTATACGTTCATGTTCATTGCTCTGATTGGATTATCGATCCCGAATTTCTGGCAAGGACTTATTTTCATTCTGAATTTTTCAATCAAAATGCAGTGGCTTCCCGCTACCTTCAACCCGCAGAACTGGCTGTCGATCATTATGCCAACCATTGTACTGGGTACGGGACTCACAGCTGCGGTGGCCCGGATGACCCGGTCTTCTACACTGGAAGTCATTCATGAGGATTATGTGATGACTGCCCGCGCCAAGGGGTTAAGCGAACGTCAAGTCATGCTGAAACACGCAGTACGTAATGCATTGATCCCCATCGTAACGGTGGTTGGACTTCAATTCGGAGCCATGTTGGGTGGAGCAGCAGTGACGGAGAAAGTGTTTAATATCAGCGGTCTCGGCAGCTATATTGTGGATAAACAATTTATCCCCGATATTCCGAGTATCATGGGCGGAGTAATCTACACAGCAATTACGATCTCCATTATCAATGTAGCGGTTGATCTGCTGTATGCTTTTATTGATCCAAGAGTGCGCTCCAAGATGAAACAATATTAATGTGTGAACTTTTTGAACTACCTCTTAAAGAAGGTGTACTATGACAAACTCGTCTTTAACACAAGAAATGCGTTTTCGGCTTAAGTCTTCTCGAGAATACAGTCAGGCCAGCTTCGCCTGGATCACGTCCCTTCTCTTGACTGCCTTGTTGCTGTTCAACAGTTATGACTGGAGTGAGCAGACGTTCAAACCATTTCTGCTAACGATACTTGGGATCTATGTATTCTTCACACTGGTTCAAAGTATCATCACCCTTCGGATTCGAAAAGACTTGATCCGTACGGGTACGGTCACTGCTCTGACTCGCAGGATCGCCTGGGTTCAGCTACTTGCTATCATTTCTGGCAATATATTTATCGTAACGGCAGCCTTTCATCTGATTCGAAAAGCCAGAAATGTGGAGTATACCTTTGCGGTGTATATGCTGTTAACCCAGCTGTTCGTTATCGGTGTATCTGCGTTAAATGTTTTCAAACCCTATGTGGCTGATAACTTTCTGCCAGCCATGGCGGTGCTCATATTTATTCTCGTCATTGACCTGGTCGTACTGATTATCGTATCCCGATATAACGCGACCTCGATCCTCCCTCGCTGGATGATCGGTGTCAGTGTAGTGCTGATTCTGACCTCAATCACAGGTAATGTATTTGCACTATTGCTCGGCATTTCCATCATTGGACGCATTCGCAGACAGGGGAAACAAAAATCAAACTTCTGGAATGATCTGTGGGAGCGACTTGCTCCAAATATGACTGCCATGTCCGGTTTGTTTTTTATCATTTTTCTGTTCTCGATATCGATCTGCAGCTTTTTTACCTTTGACTACAGCATGGCTGTGGAAAATAACTACTCGGCGCTGCTTCAACCCCCTTCCCTGGCGTATCCGTTGGGAACGGACGATTTCGGACGATGTTTATTTTCCCGGATTGTATTTGGTGCCCGAATCTCCTTAATCGTAGGTTGCATGTCGACCATCATTCCAGTGTTGATCGGTGGAGTCCTCGGAGCATTCTCCGGCTTCTACGGAAGGCATACGGATAACATCATCATGCGGCTGCTCGATATTCTCTATGCCATTCCGGGAATTCTGCTTGCCATTGCGATTATTGCGGCGTTTGGAGCCAATACGGTCAATCTCATTCTGGCGCTGAGTCTGGGTTCGATTCCAACTTACGCCCGTACCATGAGAGCCAGTGTGCTCTATGTTTCTACTTTTGAATTTGTGGAAGCTGCACGTGCACTGGGGTACAACAATCGTACAATTATTTTCAAACACATTATTCCCAACTCCCTTGCGCCCATGATTATCAAGTCCACACTCACGATTGGTGGAGCTGTTATCGCTACCAGCAGTTTGAGTTATCTGGGACTCGGCGTGGAGCCGCATATTCCGGAATGGGGTAACATTCTGAAGCTCGGCAGTACATATCTGGAGACCCACTCTTATCTGGCGATTTATCCAGGTTTGGCTATTATTCTGCTGGTTCTTTCGTTTAACTTTCTCGGTGACGGTCTGCGTGATGCGCTTGATCCCAAGCTGGAGAAGGCCTAAATGATTTGTTGAAATGAATGATATAGAAAAAAAGAAATCACACATCACACATTCAAGATATGGAGGGTAATCCCATGAAAAAACGTACACTGATCTCATTGCTATTAATTCTCGTCATTGTGATTTCCGGCTGCAGTGTAAAAACGAAAACCGAATCCCAGGCGGAGACCGCACCAGCGGACACAACGGAAACTGCACAAAAACCGGCTGACATTGAACTGCTCGCCATGAGTTCTTCCGAAAATGATGTAAACATTGTACGCGACCAGCTGACTAAAAACGGCTTCAATGTGAAGTTGAATCTTCAGCCGGATTACGGTAGCTTCAAATCCCAGCAGGATGCAGGAAATTATGACATTGCCTTGTCCAGCTGGACCACGGTAACGGGAAATCCTGATTATGCGGTGCGTTCCCTTTTCAAAACAGGTGGAGATTACAGTATCCTCGCAGATGCGGAACTTGATAAACTCATCGATCAGGCAGCTACTCAAACTCCAGATGAGTACAAAGACACGTACAAACAATTGGAAGATCGCTTGGTAACGGATCAGGCGTATATCGCTCCTCTGTACATTTCCCTAAAGAGTCAGGCTGTGAACCAAGACATTCTGAATGTTGACACCGTTCGTCTCTCCAAATCCCGCGCCATGGCTTGGGAACCGATTGAGTTCAAGGACCGCTCCAAAAATGCCAAAGATCCGTTGATTCTGACGCAAAGCGCATCCGTACTGACTTCCCTTGATCCAATCAAAGGAAACGACGGCTCCATCAACCAGTTGAATACCAATATGTATGTACGCCTCGTTAACTTGACAGATGACGATCAACTGACAGCAGAAGGATCACTGTCCCATAATTTCAGCATTGCTGAAGGTAATTCCGACTATTACTTCATTCTCAGAGACGATATCAACTTTGCGAAGATTGATAACAAAAAAGCGGTAGATACAGGAGAACGTGTTGGTGCAGATGATGTGATCTTCTCCCTGGATCGTGCTAAGAATAAAGATTCCGTTCCGGATCACCGGACGTACAGTCTGCATGAACACATCAAAGAAGCTGAGGTTGTAACGGATCTGAGTGCATTAAAATCCATCAAACAATCCAGCGGCAACGGCACAATACTCGAAGCATTGGAACAAGGATTGGGCAGCAAAATTACAGAACTCGTGACGGACAAAACCAAAGCAGATAATAGTGCAGGTAAATATCAGGTCGTTAAACTGACAACAACTGAACCTTTCCCGCAAGTACTGAACTACCTGGCTCACCAATCTGCGGGTATCGTGTCCAAAAAACAGGTGGAGAGCATCAACACATATGATGTAGCTTCCTTTGACGTCAACAAAGATATTCCTTACGGTGATCAGAACACGGTGACTGAAGGCGCAGCATACAATAACACCCTTTATACTAGCGGACCTTATATTTTGTCTTATAAAAATGACTATGAAGGTGTATTCTTAAAAAATCCGGCTTACCGGAAAGGCACGGAAGATGAGCCAAAAATTGCTCAGGTTAACGTCCGATTCATCGCGGATGCAGACAGCGCCCTCTCTGCTCTTCGCAGCAGTGAAGTTCACTTATACTACGGTGTACCCGAAACAAAGTATGACATCATCGAAAATGACAGCAAACTGAAACTGCAAAGTCTGCCAAGTAACGCTGTCTCCTATCTGTTGTTCAACACGGCCAATCGTGAAGTTGCCAAGAGCAGTGACCTGAGAAAAGCCGTGCTGTACTCCATTAATCAGGATGAGATTTTGAGTTTCTACAAGAACAACAAACTCAAAGCATACTCCACAGTAAGCCCGCTCGTTCAGACCGGGAATGAATTAAAAGCTGATCCTGCAAAAGTAAAAGAATTCTTGAGCAACTATAACGCCTCCAAATAAACGTATACCAAAAAGGCTGTCACTGGATCATCTACCGATCCTGGTGACAGCCTTTTTATTCTTCCAGCACACGACAATCTGCCATAACATCAGGGTAATTTCGCATGCTGTCTGCTTCTGTGATTTTGCGAATAACTCTGCACGGTACGCCTGCTGCAAATGAATGCGGTGGAATATCACGAGTCACCACGCTACCTGCTCCGATCACACAGCCGTCTCCAATCGTTACGCCCCCGCACACTGTGACGTTTGCCGAGATCCATACATCGTTACCAATCGTGACCGGTTTGGCATAACATAGTGACTTCACATCACCGTTCTGGTCCACCATCTGTCTCCGCTCGCTGGCAATCATGGGGTGAATGGGGGTAACAATTGTAACGTTGGGTCCAAAACTGGTATAGTCCCCAATCGTCACTTGCGCATCGTCTTGTATCGTCAAATTGTAATTACCGAAGAAATGATCGCCTATCCGGGTATGCACACCATAATGAAAAAAGATGGGACCTTGCAGGAATCCACCTTTACCGATCTGCCCCAGTAACTGTTGCAATATCTGATCCCTTTCCTCAGTCTGTTCCTCAAAGGTCTGACTGTAACGCTGACTGAGATTATGGGCTCGCCTTTTGATGGTCTTTAATTCCGAATCACTTGGACTAAACAATATGCCCTTCATGATTCTCTCTTCTTCACGCATCATGAATCCTCCTCTACAAGAGTTAGCTTATAAAATAAAAGCCACAGACATGACCTGTGAGGTTATAAGGCTTCTGATAGAATGCCTGACTTCAACGCCTGAAGAACCATTCCTCGTAACCCGGCATCAAAATCATGTTGGAACGAGTCCTGATGTACGATCTCGGGCAACGACGGCATGGGGTGATCCTTCCCGTACTGTTTCCACGCCAAATCCAGTTCTTCTCTCTCCACCCGTTCCTGATAAATGACAATCTGGTGCGGGGCAACAACGGCATTAATCGTTTGCAAGATATGGCATACCTGCACTACAAAATCATCGTTGCTCATGTCACGTTTCCAATCAGGTGAATAAGGAAGATACTTAATCTCACCAAACATCCCGTTTTTCCCACGGATCATCTGTCCATTCAACATCATGCCCATACCCGGCGGGTATCGGTTCGGAAAATAAATTCCTGCTACACTCTGTTCCTTCAGATCAGCATGTTGTGCACAGTACCCGCTAATCGCTGCATTCACATCATTCTCCACGAGAACGTTCAGCTGGAACTCGCTCTCGATCTCCCGAATCAGATGGGAATGGATAAGCTCTTCATGACTGCTCACGGTGATGTCCCCGTCCACGGCTTGTCCTGGAATTCCGATGCCAATCATATCAATGGAGGGGTACTCCGCAACGAAACGCGCGATAAGTTGCAGCACATGTTGTTTATCAAAAGCAGGCAGGATGCTCTCTTCCTTCAACACAACCTTATTCTCCAGATTCATGACCGTTGCCGAAATCAACTCCTGGCCTTTCATCTCTTTGATGTAAAGAACCAAAGCAAGCTTAAAGTTATAATTATATCGATATGCCTGAGCAGGACGACCGCCGTTAGAGGGAACCACTTTATCCTGGAACAACTCTCCGCCATCACATAATTCCTGAATCAACGCATTAATGGTAACAACACTAAGATTGGTGAGTAAAGCTAATTGCGGTTTGGTCGCCGTCTCGATCTGCTGCATGACTTCACGCACATTATTCAAATTGATGTATTTCATCATTGTAGCGTTGGCTTTTTTCATAACCCTCTCGTTTCTACTCTGGTTCAATGGAGCCAAAGCAATGGTATGGATGTCATTCACACCATATCATAACATAATGCCTTACTCGAACACATGAGTTCCATCGTACTGGCGATGGATCGAAATCGGCAGAGCTACTTGGTTCACTCAAACAAATCATCCATTGACTTCACAGGCTTCACTTCAATTGGTTGCTTGGACAAGACCATACTGGCATAGGTACCTACCCAGATTATAACTGCCATAATAACGTATACCATCCATACTTACCTCCCTGTTTCATGCGGATTATGATTTTGCGATACTTACCACATGTGACTATTCCTCTATTTAATAAATAGACTTTATAAAGTATATTAAGTAAGTATGCGAGGATAACAGTTCTTTGTCAACTACAACAACACGTATCATCTGATACTCATAATAAATGGCTGCCAACAGAATCATTCAACGATTCTGTCGGCAGCCATTTGTTCAACATGCGAGCAGTTTATTTCGAATATGTTCGCTGTACAGCAGGCAATAAGGTCACAACTTGAATACCCACTCCCCATGCAAAATAGACCAAGTGAATAATAGAGACATCCTGAATCCAGTACACCTGCACCATAATCCAGATGATGAGAGCAAACCCCGTATACAAGGAAAAAGTCCAAGCCCAATAGCGGTCAGGATAGAGATTCAGTCTCTCAGCCGGCCCCCAATGAACGTAGCGGATGAGCGAAATAGCAATCGTCGTAGGCATCACGCCAAGAACCAGCAATAGGATGATCCCCGGGAACAAAAAACTGGCAAACGGAGAATTCTCCAACAAAGATGCGGGCAAATTCACCATACTTCCGGATGGGTCTATGATTAAAATGATTCCTCCAACGATCGCCCCAATCCCCAGCATTCCATGCATCAAAATGAGTAACCACGATCTGCCTATACGCTGCTTCATCATGAATTGCTCCTTCCGTCCTCTCGTTTCTCAACTTCATATATGGAGGATTATGCTCAAACCCTCTAGTACCATTCTCACACATGCCACGTATTGTTCCTGTGTTTCTTTTCACTATATTGAATCTCGAAAATCATTCGTAATGGAAAAACTTGATAAAAGAACGTACGTTCGGTATAATGGGGATATCCTGAATAAGCGAGAGGCAGATATGGACGACAAATTTATTAAGGAATTACGCGAGATTAGTCGGGATGACAGACGAAGATCGGAATTTATGATTCAAGGATTGAAGGAAACACTGCAAGAACGCAAAGAAGAAGGCTTACTCAAGCGCTGGATACGGCGTAAGAAAACAGAGAAAAAAATCTCTCAAAGATTTAATCAAGATCCTCACTCGGATCAAAAGTAACAACATAAAAAGGAGGCATAATACGCCTCCCTTGCTATTTACATATTTGAATCATTTAGATTAGTTAGTTGTGACTTAACCCATAAGTTTGCCAAAGCACACATTTATGCTTCTAAATAAATCAAATCCTAGCTGAACTTGGTTCCTCATAAACTTACTTGCCTCTTGCCAGTTAGCTAAATGAAAAAAAGAGCAGCCTGCCATCCTGCAGTCTGCCCCGTGCTTTATGAACTAACGTTTCCCGTTAGCTTATAAGTAAGGGTCTCTATAGCTCTTTTACCATCTTCACAACTTCAATTTCATAATTTAGATGCTTATAGAAATTTACGGCACGAAGGTTATTGTTAAAGACATTCAGTATAAGCTGTCGATAGCCTTTTTGCCTTGACCACTCTTCTGCTTTGGTCATGAGTCCCTTGCCGACCCCTTTTCCTTCTCCTTGTGGAGAAACCGCAATCGCCACAATATAGCCTTGTTCTATATCGTTCAATTTATCTTTATGCGGCTGTACTTCAAGGAAACCCAGTAGCTCTCCTGTTTCATCTTCCGCCACAAAAATCTCCGTACCAGGAGAAAGACTGTCTACTGATTCTTGGGCTAGGCTGAGCTGTGATTCTTCCATTTTGACTGGATCACGCCAGCTCATCAGCTCAAAGTCCATAAATCGTAAAGCCAGACTTACAATGAAATCTTTATCGGACTCTTGAAAAGCTCTAATCTGCATACACTTACCCCTTATATTTAAATTATGGAATACCTGTTCTAATCTTAAAATTAATGCCATTATTTCTCCCAAAGCTCGACCAATCGACCTTCAGGATCTTCATTCAAAATAAACTTTCCAAATTCACTAATCTCTTTTTTCTTTGCAAGAAGTACACTAATCTGTCCAAGATGCTTCATAGTCTCGTTTAGATTATGTACTTGGAAATTTAACATCACTTGTTGTTCTGTTGGAAAACAACTGTCATTCTCGATAAAGAAAGAAAAGATCGTCTCATTTCCTAATTGGGTTTTATCACAGTCCCATTCCAATTTTCTATGTCAATCTTCAACACCTCACTGTACCTTTTTTTTAACTTCAAGATTCTTAGTTCTCCAAAATACTCCTCCGAAACCTTTATCATCGTACCTAAGTCCTGTTTATCATCAAATTTTTAGCTATCCGATTACATTAAATATTCGAGGTTTAAATTAAAATACCTTTTTCAACTATCCTGCCCGTTAGCTGAAAAACAGCCGACTATTTAGCCGGCTGTCTACTTGAGTATTCTGAGTTCTGTGCCTTATTTAACTATTTCAGCTTTTGATCTACCCCGTTTCACGGCAGAATGGCAAAGGATCGAACTGGAAAACCAGATGCTTTTTCCGCCTTCGGTACGATGTTGAAGATCACCGCACCTTTAGCCGGCACCTGATCCAGGTTTGTTAACAGCTCAACTTGATATGTATCCTGGGCGAGTACATAATATTCTGCCAGAAGTGCTCCATTCTTCTGATAATCCACTGCTGAATCCGTGTCAAAGGTTTCATGCCCAATGGCTTGTACTTTTCTCTCCTCAAATAAAAACATGAGCGCACTAACCGACCATCCGGGTGCATGACTGTTGCCTTCATCATCCTTGTTATCAAATGTTTCATGGTTAGGCCAGCGTTTGCTCCAATCGGTACGTAAGGCTACAAAACTTCCAGCTTCAATCACGCCATGCTCTCTTTCAAATTCAAGAATATGCTCCACATCCAGTGTGAAATCCGGATTGTTCTCTACTTCGGCAGACTGGTCAATGACCACAAGCGGGAGCACAAGCTCCTTCAAACCTAGTTCATCCAGATACCGGGTATCCCGAACGAAGTGGATCGGCGCATCCAGATGTGTCCCGTATTGACCCGGGAACTTGAAGCTCTGGGCAAAGAAACCTTGATCGTGATCAAACAGTGTATCGAATTGTGCTGCCTCAAAAGCTGAAAAATGTGGAGAGCCTGGACCAAACGTATGGGTCAGATCCACCCATTTCTTTTCTTTTAACAATTGAATGGCTTGAATGAGTTCGTTGGACATCCTAATCACCTCATGCACAAAATGGAATAAATTTCTCCTATTATATCTTATTCCACTACAATTGGGGAGCAGTCCCTATATTGGTTCTTAGGGCTGTTAATTTTCAAATTTAAAAACTTCACTGACCGTAGATGTCAGTGAAGTTAATTTATAATACAAGAGTAATCCATTCAATCATGAAAACAAAAGGAGCATGTATGATGCAAACGAAGAACGTATATCTATATGTATTTGATACGATGGCAGATTGGGAGGTAGGATATCTAACTGCTGAATTGAACTCGGGAAGGTATTTCAGGAAAGAGATCCAGCCTTTACAGGTCGTAACCGTAGGCGTGGATAAACATCCGGTAACTACCATGGGCGGATTGAACATCCTTCCTCATATTTCTATTGATGAATGTACATTGAAAGGTGACGATGTCATCATTCTTCCAGGAGGAAACACCTGGATGGATACCATCCATGATCCCCTATTGAAAAAAGTTGCTGCCTCCATAGAAGAGGGTACGGTTATTGCGGCGATTTGCGGTGCGACAGTTGCACTTGCAAAAATAGGGATACTGGATTCCAGACAGCATACAAGCAATGATTTAGAATACCTGAAGATGATATGCCCAGATTATACTGGAGAAACCTATTATGTAACGGAGCCTGCAGTAACCGATGGAAATCTAGTTACTGCATCTGGAATAGCTCCGTTAGAATTTACAATGCATGTGTTGAAGCTGTTGAATGTCTATGCACCAGAAACATTACAGGCCTGGTTCAATCTGTATCAGACTCATGAGTCCAAATACTTCTACCAGTTAATGAATTCTATTGCACCTGAATAACCAGTTTCCCGCGTGTATGATGGGATTCACTTTTCTCGTGTGCTTCCCTTACTCCCTGCTCAGTTAACGGGTAGGTTTCATCAATAATCGATTTGAGCTTGCCTTCCGCAGCCAGTTCAGCCAGCTGATCCAGTTGATCCCCTTTGGGCTCCATCATGAAAACGTTGGCCGTTACTCCGGCTTCCTTGGCAAGCTTCTCATCCGGTTGTTCCACCAAGGATACCAGATGCCCGCCAGACTTTAACACCTTGAAGCTATCGCGCTGAATATCACCGCCCATGGTGTCGAGTACAACATCATAACCGGAGAGAATCTCCGAGAAATCTTCTTTTTTATAATTGATAAAATGATCTACACCCAACGAGCGAAGCAACGCTTCGTTTGATTCACTTGCCGTGGAAGCCACTTCAGCGCCGAGGGACTTGGCAATCTGTATTGCATACGTTCCCACACCACCTGCACCAGCATGAATGAGTACCTTCTGCCCTTTGCCTAAACGTCCATGATCCACAAGGGCTTGCCAAGCCGTCATCGCAGCCAGCGGGATCGCTGCCGCTTCCTCGAAGCTCAAATTCTCCGGTATACGGGCAATAATGTCTGCATCAACAGCAACATATTCTGCATAAGTTCCGAATTGACGCGGACGCGCAAATACCCGATCACCTTCTCTGAACCGCGTGACATTTGAACCTGCTTCAGCCACAATACCCGCAACATCGCCGCCCAGAATCAACGGAAAACTCTCCGCTGCTTCTTTCATATCACCTTGTCTGATTTTGAAGTCCACCGGGTTCACCGACGTGGCATGTGTTCGAATTAACACCTGATTCACTCCACATGCTGGCTTGGCTACTTCCTTTTCCTTCAATTGTTCCGCTCCACCAAATTCTTCAATCACAATTGCTTTCATTAGAAATCCCAGCCTTTCCATTGATTATCGTTATACTCTCTCTCTCCCTTCATTACCCTTTCCCGGCGATCACTTGACCTATTCATTCAAAATTCACAGCAATCTGGGATTCACAAGCCCGTTCAACAATCGTGATATAATGTCCATTATCATTACGTTAAATCTTAACCCAATAACTGAACAAGCGAGGTAACACGATGGAAGTAGAAGTAAGTACATTACATGCATTTTCGGACAAGGTTTATGGTGGAAACCCCGCAGGTGTTGTTTTACAAGCAGCGCATTTGTCTGAAACCCAGATGCAGGAGATTGCCAGACAAGTCGGTTTTTCAGAGACTGCATTTGTTATGCCCTCGGATCAGGCTGATTTCAAAGTGCGTTATTTCACCCCAAGTGATGAAGTCGATCTATGTGGACATGCCACAATTGCTTTATTTTATCTAATGAAGACACAACAGCTCGTTAATGTTGGTACATATACACTGGAGACACTAGCCGGAATTCTTAAAGTTGATATCGCAGTCAATGGAGAAGTCTATCTGTCTCAGACGTTGCCAGAGTTTGGGGAGATCGTGGATCGACAGCAGATTGCCGATTCGTTACGTATTTCTATGGAGGATTTGCATTCCGAACTACCTGTACAGATTGTGTCTACCGGGCTACCCGATATCATGATAGCCGTTAAAGATGTTGATGTTCTGACCAAAATCGATCCTGACTTCCAGCGTATCAGTGAAATATGCAAGGCTCATCACGCCATAGGTTATCACGTGTTTACACTCAAATCAGATGCTGAGGACGTTCTGGCAGAATGCCGTAATTTTGCACCACTTTATGATATACCGGAAGAGAGCGCAACGGGCACATCCAATGGTGCCATGCTCTGTTATTTATCCCAGTACAACCAGCTTACAGATCCTCATCATCACACGTACACGATCAGACAAGGGTACACCATGAACCGCCCCTCTGAGATCCGAGCCAGATTAACGCTGGACAGCTCTAATGAAATCACACAGATTCAGGTTGGCGGTCGTGCAATTCATATCAAAAACATTCAAATACACCTCCCTTAGTGGGAGGTGTTTTACGTACTTAGGATATGTAAACTATCTTATGCGAAGCAGTGTAATAGCCTGGCCTGTGGTCATCATTGAATTTGTTGTAAAAATCGTAGTACCGCTACCTCCAACTGGTTCAGTCCTGGCTGCTCTATAGGAAAATGGCCTGCCCCTTCCAAGATCACACATTCCTTGTCTACCACCAGACGATCAAAAAAAGATTGGCTGAACCTGATCGGTGTCATGGGGTCCAGATCAGGGTGAACCAACAGGACCGGACACTGATTGAACTGTTCCGGGCTTACCTCAGGTTTTTTATTAAGGAATGTTCTTAATAATTCCAACGGAATACGTGTAGCTGCCGCTTGTGGATCATTCATAATAAGCCGGGTTAAGTCCTTGTTATTAGTAATCAGTTGCATACGGGATACCTGTTTGACCGAAATACGTACATGATCCAGCAGAGCAGGAAACATATCCATCATCCGTTTTCCCGCCCGGCTTACCAGACGATTCGGTGCAAGCTGATCTCGCATTTCCTGATTACTCGTGTCTACAAATGTAGTTGCGATCAAACCCTTAACATGCTTGCTGCGTGCACTGGTGTGATAGGCAAGCATACCTCCGATGCTACTTCCCAATACAACGATTGGCTTGCCATCTTTTTTGTGTTCCCGTTCGATGAGTGACACAAGCAGCTCTATCCAAAGTTCGTAGTTAATACGTGTACCAGACATTACGTAACTTAAACCATATGGCGGAAGATCTGGCGATACCACCTCGTATCCATGTCGCTGCAACATGCGGGCATATGGAGCGAGCAACCTGCCGTTGCCCCCCGCACCATGAATGAACAGAATTTTGAGTGAAGACTCCGGCGCAGGCAAGCGATCGATATGCATATTAACCCCATTTGACTCCCACCATTCTTCCTCAGGAACTGTATGCTCCCCTAACCTCACTTCTTCCGGGAAAAAGCCCTGATACTGTTTCCAATAGGGATGTGTTGTCTGATATGAAGGCAAACTTTTTTTCATACGGTACATTCTCCTCTTTTCGTATACAAAAAAAGCCGTACAGTGTACGACTTTTCGTTAAGAATACGTCTATGACCATACTTCTTTTTATAACACCTTCGTATATCTGTCAATCGGGAAACTGTACATTGCCCGGTACGATATATGCACCACCTGACCCATCATTAGGTAGAGCCGGGATCGTGTCATTTAATACCTGACCGCGAATATCGGTAATACGAACGTTTAGTTTTTCTTTGCCCAGTCCAGTTCCGAGGAAATGATTATAGTCTTGCTTTTCAAGATTGAGCCACGTACCATCCTTCTGTTTCACTTCGAACTTCAGCACCGGATATTTGTGATTACGAACCTGAATGGCTGCCCACCACTGACTGCTGCCTTCCTTGATCCGATAGGAGACATTGCCTTGAATTGGAGCTTTGACCACTTTCCAACTGATATTGATTTTGCCTGCCTTTGGGTCACCGATCAGGTTAAAGGCATTCGGTGAGAGATCCAGCGCTCCGCTGGCACCCTCTGGATAGAGGTCTGTTACATAGACGGTTGTTTTGCCTTTAGGACCCTGCACCTCGAGATAGGCTCCCGCTAAAGCGGCTTTGACACCGTTATAATTGAGTTGGAACGGATTAAGTGCAGTAATCTTCATGTCCGCCGGGATGGGATCAAGCAACACTGCACCTCCCGAGTAACCTGAGCCTGTATACGTCGCGTAACCCTGATATGTATCATTCCATGCAGCAGATGCAGGCAGAGCAAATAATACGAGACTGAGCAACATCCCTGTACCGGACCATTTTAACCGTTGAAATCTACTTTTCTTGTTCATGAGCTATTCCTCCTCGTCTGTTCTCGTGTAAATGACCCTTTCAACTGCTAGATTTGAATATAACATTATTTTACATAATGACTGTTTATTTTCAATCCCTATCTACCAAATCACATCCAAAGTCCTGCCTCTGGACTTGAACATTCATGACCACGCACAAGATATGGATACATACCATAATTTGGTTGAATGAGCATAACTACAAGCCGACATTAGGACGATTCCCAGTAATAAAAAAACGCCACACCCCGGAGTAATTTCTCTCTCCAAATGGTGTGACGCCTATTAAACACTCCGGTCAGAATACCCGGTCTGTCCAAGGACAGCCAGCGTTTGACTCAACCTGTTTCCCTTCGTTTCATCCGCTTCCTTAGTCGCTCATACGATGCGTAAATCCGCGGAGATTCTTTTGTCAGGATAGGCCCCAGCACAGCCAGAATTAACACATACAACACGGCAAACGATTGGATGGATGCCATCAGCCCTCCGGCCTTGCCGATGTTCGCCATGATAATGGAGAATTCGCCCCGCGAGACCAGGGTAAAGCCCACATTCAACGAGGCCTTAGGGCTCATTCCAGCCAGTCTGCCAGCGATCATACCTGCACCATAGTTACTGGCAATCGTCAGAATAACGGCAATAATCGTCATCCCAACCGCTCCGCCAAGTGAAGCCGGCTCGATGGTCAGACCAAAACTGAAGAAGAAAATGGCACCAAAAAAATCTTTGAAAGGCATGATCTGATGCTCAATCCGACTCACATGTCTTGATTCGCCCAACACAAGCCCCATCATCAATGCTCCAATGGCTTCTGCTACATGCAGTGTCTCCGAGAAACCAGCCACCAGGAAGAGCAGTGTCATGACGGTAAGCAGAAACAACTCTGATGACTTGATATTCAGTGCCTTATCAATATATTTGATGCTTTTCCTGCCAATAATCAGGAACAGCACAATAAACAGCAGGGCAGACAGCGATACCAGCAGAACACTTAAGAATGAAGTTGCCCCGCTGAGCACAAGCCCAGTCAGGATGGAGATATGAATCGCGATGAACAAGTCATCAAACATGATCATGCCCATAATAATCTCTGTTTCAGGGTTTGCCGTGCGTTTCAAATCAACGAGCACTTTAGCTACAATGGCTGTAGAAGAGCTGGTCATGATCCCGCAGACAACAAGTGTCTCCTGAAGGGGCAGATCCATGAACCACCCCAACAGCAATCCAGAGACAAAATTCAGACCAACATAGAACATGCCCCCGGTCAGAATGGCTTTACCAGACTTTAATAACCGGGAGACCGAGAACTCCAAACCCAGATAAAATAACAAAAACAAAATGCCAAGCCTGCCCATAAATTCAATAAAGGTCGAACTTTCGATAAAACGTAAATCCACTATGCCGATCTGTGGTGCATGTGGTCCAACAGCCATACCAATCAGGATATAGAAAGGAATGACCGAAAATCGTAATCGTGAAGATATCAGCCCAGTAAGTGTAATCAGCGCAACGGCAATTCCCACTTCGAATATGAGCATATCCATAGGCTAAGTCCGTCCATCAGTCAACAATTGTTTGAGATGTTTGATCTGATTCCGTTCACCGGCAACTACAATTGTAGCTCCAGCGGTAAAAGCATAATCCGGGCCTGGATTAAAATGCTTCTCCTTATCCTTGGTCACAACAGCGAGAATTACGGCGCCCGTGGCCTGACGGATATCCAGTTCACCAATCGTCATGCCTACGCTTGCGGCGTGAGGCTCAATCCGTAGCCATTCGATTAACAGCCCTTCAAGCATTACTTCACGTTCATCCTGAAACTTCGGTTTATAGGTCATACCACCAACAATAGCGGCTACCACCCGGGCTTCATCATCGTCCAGGGTGACAAGAGATACCATATCACCCACCTCTTCAGGTGTATCCCCTGACTCCATATGGAACAGGTCACGTCGCTCGTCGTTATGAATCACAATGACCAAATGCTCACCACTACGGGTATGCAACCAGTATTTACGTCCAATCCCTGGTAAGTCCGTCTCTTTAAAGTGCATGATCTGCACCCCCTAGCGCCGGCTCGTTCAAGGTTTCGCTCCTCAGCTCAATCCCCGTAATGCGTATCCTCATGGAACCTGATGGTGTATGAACAGACCTAATTTCCCCTACACTGCCAAGCAGTAATTGACTCCCTACTGGAGAGAGGAAGGAAATACGCCCCTCATCAGGATTGGTATCCTCTGGCATGACAATCATGAACGAATCCGATGTATGAAAATCGATATATTCAAAATCAATATGACTACCGATCAATACCGCCGAGTCCAGATCTTCATCCGGGCCCAGGAGCAGTTTTTCCACATACTCCTTATATGCCGATAATTGTTTTTCCAATTGTATCCGCTCCGGATCGCGCACGTCGAAATAGGCGTCGAGAAATGTTCTTTTCTCTTCACCGAATGTAAATAGCTGGCTCACCAGCTTCTCTCTGCAATTATGGCGGGAAGTTCTATGGTTCATAATAGATTTCACCCCCTATACAAGCCTTGTTCTCCATGTTGATTGGCATGTTTCTCTTCATCATCTTGTTTTCCTCCTTTTTATTTTAAAAAGCCCCCGGGATACGAGACCTTCTTACCATCTTACCAAAACTAATATTTTAATCCAGTATATTCGTCTAACTTGCTTTTTTATTATCATTTGTGGTCATATCTTCCATTTAATAACTTAATTCTTCACATCATATGGTAGATCCATAGAACATTTTAATTACTGCATAAAAAACATTTTATGAATTTATATCTCGTATTTTTATTTGCTTTCCTGTATATTTAACTACAAACTTTTATTCAATTTATGCAAATAGGTATTTACAGACTTTAACACGATAAAGGAGTGCATCGAAAAAGTGTCCACGATAACAAAAGAAACTACAGAGTCCGTTCAAGTTACTGCCGCAGATTATGTTCATTCCGTTTATGAGTCGGTTGTCGCCAGAAATCCGCACGAAGATGAGTTCCATCAGGCTGTCAAAGAAATTCTGGATTCCCTTATTCCTGTTATTGAAGCACACCCCAAGTATAGGAACCATAGTCTGCTGGAACAGCTTGTTGAACCCGAACGCGTAATCACATTCCGTGTCCCATGGGTAGATGATCAGGGCAAAGTTCAGGTTAACCGTGGATTCCGGGTGCAATTCAACAGTGCCATTGGCCCTTACAAAGGCGGACTTCGCTTCCATCCTTCTGTATACTCGGGCATCATCAAGTTCCTTGGCTTCGAACAGATCTTCAAAAATGCTTTGACTGGTCTGCCCATTGGCGGTGGTAAAGGCGGTTCTGACTTCGATCCCAAAGGAAAATCGGATCTGGAAGTCATGCGTTTCACGCAAAGCTTCATGACAGAGCTGTACAAATATATCGGTTCCGATACGGATGTACCGGCAGGTGACATTGGTGTAGGCGCAAGGGAAATTGGTTACATGTTCGGGCAATACAAACGTATTCATGGCGGCCATGAGGCAGGCGTATTGACAGGTAAAGGTCTGCTGTACGGAGGAAGCTTGGCACGTAAGGAAGCGACTGGCTTCGGCTGTGTGTACTTCGTGAAGGAGATGCTGCAATCCAAGGGGCTCAGCTTCCAAGACAGCACAGTCGTTGTCTCCGGCTCTGGTAATGTGTCCATCTATGCCATTCAGAAGGCACAGGAGCTTGGAGCTACAGTCGTGGCGTGTAGTGACTCAGGTGGCTACATACATGATCCACAAGGCATCAACCTGGATACCGTGAAACGTCTGAAAGAGGTTGATCGTCTTCGCATCAGCGAATACATCAAAGAACACCCGCATGCTACATATACCGAAGGCTGTGAAGGCATCTGGTCTATCCCTTGTGATATTGCTCTTCCATGTGCAACGCAAAACGAGATTGATGAAGAAGCTGCGGCCCTGCTGGTTAAAGGTGGCGTGAAGGCCATTGGCGAAGGCGCGAATATGCCTTCCACCCTGGATGCCATTGACGTCTTCCACGGTGCAGGCGTGCTGTTTGGTCCAGCCAAAGCGGCTAATGCTGGCGGTGTAGCCGTGTCTGCTCTTGAAATGTCACAGAACAGCATGCGGTTGTCCTGGTCATTTGAAGAAGTAGACGCGAAGCTGCATGACATCATGAAGAACATCTACACCAGCTGTGTAGAAGCTGCTGAAGAGTATGGCTGTGAAGGTAACCTCGTAGCCGGAGCGAATATCGCCGGTTTCCTCAAGGTAGCCGATTCCATGATTGCTCAAGGTGTAGTTTAATTTAAATACGTGATTCTCCACGATCAAAGGGCGTTCCCATCAATTTGGGTAACTGCCCTTTTTTCCTTGTCTTCAATTGCTCTAATCGCAAGGCAATGGTAAAGTGGTACTGACGTAATTCCATCTATTTGTACTTTTATAAGGAAGTGTTCACATTGTCTAACCAACCATTTTCCAGCACTGCGAATCCTCATCTTAGCGCAGACTGTGAGCAATGTTTTGGCCTGTGCTGTGTTGCCTTGCCCTATGGCAAGTCATCTGACTTTGCTTTTGATAAAGCCAGCGGCACACCCTGTTCCAATCTGCGCACGGACAATCGCTGCGGTATCCATACCCAGCTTCGGCAGAAAGGGTTCAAAGGTTGCACGGTATACGACTGTTTCGGAGCTGGACAGAAGCTGTCCCAAGTGACCTACGCGGGCAAAGATTGGCGTGATCATCCAGAGTCTGCAAAGGAGATGTTTGATTGTCTGCCTGCCTTGCGACAACTTCACGAGTTGCTCAGTTATATGAAGGAAATGATGATGAGACCGGAGACGTCATCCCTTCACTCGGCATTTGGTGAGTTATATGAGGAGGTTGAGCGCTTGAGCAATCTGGAGCCTGCGGCTCTTCTCCGTCTGGATATCGCCAATTATCGGTCCAGTGTGAATCAACTCTTGGTCCAGGCAAGTGAGATGGTACGCGCGAATTTGCCACCCACCGCTCATGGACAAGGGAAGTCGAAGAAGAGTAAAAAACGTACCGGAAGTGACTTTTTTGGTGCCAATTTAAAAGGGGCTGACCTGCGGGGCGCAAGCTTCCGTGGGGCTTTAATGATCGCAGCCGATCTCCGAAATGCAGATACACGAAATGCGGATTGGATTGGCGCGGACTTGCGGGATACGGATCTGGGCGATGCAGACCTGAGAGGTGGCATCTTCCTGACGCAATCCCAGATTAATGCAGCCAAAGGTAATGTGAATACCAAGTTGCCGGATCATCTTAACATTCCCTCACACTGGGTGTAGCAACAGCAAAAAAAACAGCTCGTCCTATACATCCAAGGACGAGCTGTTTCTATAAAATCACTGGAACGAATCAGAATTATAACAAGTCACGGCGAAGATCTTCAGCCGATTTCGGAGACAAGTGACCGAGCGGAATATCAAATACCGTTTTCGCTCCCTTATGTCCTTCCACGCTCAAGCGTTGTGCGGCTCTTGCATACGCCACAAGTACGCTTGCTGTAAATTCAGGATTGCTGTCGAGTTTCAGACCAAATTCAATAATTTGCTTTTGACCAGCACCTGTAACCCCACTGCGAATAACAAATCCACCATGAGGCATACCTTCATGCTCGGATTTCAATTCTTCTTCGCTAATAAATGTTACAGTTGTATCGTAATCTGCAAAATAGTTAGGCATCGACACAATCGTCTCACGGATCTCATCCTGATTAGCACCATCTTCTGCTACCACATAACATTGACGCAGATGTTTCTCGCGTGTAGACAGCTCTGGTGTCTCCCCTGCACGAATGCGGTTGATCACCTCTTCAACAGGTACAGTATACTGTACACCCGCCTTAACGCCTGGAACACGACGAATAGCATCCGAGTGGCCTTGGCTCACACCTTTGCCCCAGAACGTGTACTCTTTTCCTTCTGGCAGGATGGACTGTGCAAGCAGACGGTTCATGGAGAACAAGCCTGGGTCCCAACCTGTGGAAATGACACTTACGTGACCGCCTTGCTCTGCCGCAGCATTAACTTCTTTGTAGAATTCAGGAATCTTCGCATGTGTATCGAAGCTATCTACCGTATTGAACAACTTGGCGATGGCTGGTGTCTGCTCTGGAAGATCGGTTGCAGAACCACCACAGAGGATCATAACATCAATCTTGCCTATGTATTGCTCCGCTGCAGAGATATGCTCAAAACGTACTTCTGTGCTTTCAGCGACCATCTGCTCCGGATTACGACGTGTAAACACAGCAATCAGTTCCAGATCCTCGTTCTGGGAAATGGCTTTCTCTACACCTTTACCCAAGTTACCGTAACCAACAATACCCACTCTAATCATGTTCAATCCTCTCCTGTCTTCTTCTATAGTTGTCTATTACTCTGTTTATAATGATATAACATACCATGTAACCTGTCAGGTTTCCAGTTCGAAATAAAAATACCTTGCAGCGGTGCAGCAATAATGCGGCTCCGTATGCAAGATATTTTGGCGTTCATTCGTTATATTTGCTTATGATTCTGTCCAGGTCAATGTCAGTTCAATAACGCCTTCCTGTGACGCCAATGCCCCTCCAATTAAAGACCAGACATCCTGCGTTTCCGGGTCAGTTCCCTGAATAATAATATTTTTGTCATCAATCGTCTGACCTGCATCCGTCAACTTTTTGGCATCGAAGTAATCTTTATACAGCTTGGATATGGTCTTCATATCTTGTTCCGTGGTGAAAATCACCATGGCCGATTGCTTGCCTTCATCCTCACCGGAATTGGCCAAACGAATGGTTGCATCTTCCGGCAGGGGGAAGTCACTTGGCAAATTCTCTGGCAACTCATTGGTTCCAGCAGCCGCTTCCTCACCACTTTCTGAATCCGAGTCGGTTGGCGCAGTCGTACCTTCCGTCTCGGTCACTGCACTAGTTGTTGCTTCGCTTGCACCTTCATTAGTCGCTTGTTCACCCGTTCCGGAGGAAACTTCAGTGTCCACCTTCTCCGTATCACTCGGTTCGTCTGCCGCGCTGCTGCAAGCACTCAAGGCCACCATCATCGCCAGTGCCGCACAGGCCATTACATATTTCCTTCTCTTCACCATCTGTTCCACTCCTTCCACTTCATTTAATGTGCTAATCACGTTCAAACGACTGGATCACAGGCACCGCATGAACGTTATTCTTAACCCATATCACAGATACAGATAATACACTTAAAGACAATAGACAACTGGCTACGAGAATGGACAGGAAGCGGGTGATCACTCTAAACTTTTTCATCCATCCCTCCTCCTCATCCTGTTCATCATGTGTTTGTGGAATCATATTACTCATAGGTCACTGGACGGTGTCACTAATTTCATGATCTCGGCGGCGACAATATCCGGTTGACTGTTGTGGATACTGTGTGTCACTTGTGGAACCGTCAGCTGTGTTCCATGTCTTGACCATGAAGCAAAATTCGCTTGGTCGGCCTGCCATGCATGACTGTCCTCATCCAACTCCTCCGAATCGGCTGTGAGGATCGTCAGGGGAAAGCCAAACTTCGTTTTGTTCTCAAGCACACACGCTGCATTTGTTCTGGAATTCCGAACCTCTTCCATGACATTGTCATTGTACGCATGTCTCAGCGTGGATATCGTGACAGCTTTTTTCATCGGTTCCGTTACCAGATTTGGGTCAATGACCAGAGATGCCAGCATGCGATCCGATTGCAGCAATGTTCGTGCGATGCCTGTTTTCACCAGAAAACGGGACCAATCCATCATCCATTCCGGTGTATTCAGGTCCGTACGACTGTAATACTCCGGGCTTCCGCCATCGATCATGACCATGCCAGCCACCTCATCAGGATACCTTTGCGCAAACCGCAGTGTCTCCAGCGCACCCAGGGAGTGACCAACCATGATGTAAGGTGGACGTTGACCGGATGTTCGCAGCAATTGGTGGATCTCTTCCGAGATGGTATCAACATCACGAGGGTCATCCGTATAGTCGCTGTATCCGTACCCGAACCGGTCATATACCGCAATTTTCACCTGTGATTTCAACTTGTCATATAGCGGACTGAAATCCACATACGGATTAGGTGTACCCCAGCCTGAGGCAAACACCACGGTTACCTCTCCTTTGCCAGCGGTGTATAGGTGCATGTTGCGACCACTCACTTCATAATACTTGCCTGGCGGGGGATAGGACTTCATATCCTGCGTGGATTGATACGCTTCATACGCTGTACCTGCCAGCAGCAAAAGTCCTGTGGCAAGCATGATGCCTCCCAGCACTTTTAAGCCTCTCCGTAACCCCTTCTTCATCTTCTCTACCCCTTATCCCAAAGGTTCATCTATATATATGTATGCTTCAATCGTACCCAAGAAATAGCGGGATTGAAACAATCCCGAGTCCAGTTCTTTCCCCAACCAAAGTCCAGTGTCCCTCCCCTACCTGTGACGCAAAAAAAACTGCAAATCTCCCATTCAGGAAACTTGCAGTTCATCTATACTTGTATTCTAAAACTCCTACCTCAATCTATCTCACGATGATCCTTACCTATAGTTGCAAAGTAAGACCCACCGGGCAATGATCACTGCCCATCACGTAGCAGTCGATATGCGCATCTGCCACCTTAGGTGCCAATTGATTGGATACTAGAAAATAATCAATGCGCCAGCCCACGTTCCGTTCTCTAACCTTCGGCATATAAGACCACCAGCTGTATACATCCGTACGATCCGGATACAGATGGCGGAAGCTGTCCACATAACCAGACGCAAGCAAATCAGTCATCTTGCCACGCTCTTCAAGGGTAAATCCGGAATTGCCCAGATTGGGCTTCGGATTCTTCAGGTCAATCTCCTGATGAGCCACATTCAGGTCACCACAGACGATAACCGGCTTAGTCTGCTCCAATTGCAGAATGTACCCCCGGAATCGATCCTCCCATTCCAGACGGTAAGGCAGCCGGGTCAGATCCCGCTTCGCGTTAGGGGTATAGACGTTCACCAGATAAAACTCATCATACTCCAATGTAATCATCCGTCCTTCCGGCTCACTGTCCTCCTCCATCCCGTAACGAACGGATAAAGGTTTAATTCGGCTAAATACAGCCGTACCGGAATATCCTTTTTTGATTGCATAATTCCAATATTGATAAACATCTTCCCCCAGGTCCATCTCAATCTGTCCGGCTTGTAATTTGGTCTCCTGAAGGCAGAAAATGTCCGCCTGACTCTCCTGATAATAATCCATGAATCCTTTGGTCACACATGCCCTTAAGCCATTCACATTCCAGGACACCAGCTTCATATCCTCATCTCCTCACATCTCTCCAATATAGCACGGGCTCATTCAGAGGGACAAGCCTTACGGCTCTGGAATGAGATGGAGTCATTGGAATCCTTATGGGGCTAGCTTGCCTATATTTCGCTTCGTAACTTAGAGAACACCGCAAGGTCAATATATCTGCCTTTCTCAAACTCATGCTGCCGCAGTACACCTTCCTGTTGAAAACCAAGCTTGTGTAACAGGCGAATTGACGCCTCGTTCTCCGGTTCAACCTTTGCTTCGATCTTGTTAAGCTGCATGCTTGTGAATCCAAAATGTAACACAGCACAGGCCACTTCAGTCATAACACCGCGGCCCCAGAAAGAGGAACGCAAGTCGTATCCAATCTCTGCACGATGATGTACATCTTCATAGTTCAGGAACCCACAGGTTCCGATCACTTTACGAGTTTCACGGTCTTCAATCATCCAGCGTAAACCCGTATGTTCCTTGAAAATCTTCGTATACCAGTTCATCTCACCCTGTGCATCCTCCACGGATTCAAAGGGAGTGAATGGCATATATTGAACCACAGCTTCATCGGAATATAACGCGAGCAGATCATGGCTGTCTCCAGCCTCTGCTGACCGGAGGATGAATCGTTTTGTCTGAATTAACGGAAATAGATCAAACCTAAATTGTTCACTCATGCGAGGTCTCCTTTGCAACATTCATTGTAGAAGTCCATTTTACTACACTTGCCTTCATCAAGCTTTTACTATTAATATGTTCTATTAAGGCATTACTGTAGAAAAGGATACATAGGAGAGGACGTGCTATTATTACACAATCATATGACGTTATTATCGTAGGAGCCGGCTCCATGGGCATGAGTGCAGGTTATTATCTATCGCGCAGTGGATGCAAAGTTTTACTAATGGATGCCTTCGACCCTCCGCATACGGAAGGTAGCCATCATGGGGATACCAGACTGATGCGCCATGTGTACAGTGGTGGGCCTGACTATATGGCCATGGCACTGCTTGCGCAGAAGTTATGGCATGAACTGGAGGCAACGACCGGAGACCAACTCTTTGTTCCTTCCGGTGTAATAAATGTGGTTGATCCGGAGATTCACTCCTTCCACGACCGATTGAGCCATGCAGATGATGCAGGGATTCGTTATGAAACATTGCACGCAGCCGAGGTGATGAAACGCTGGCCAGGTATTACAATACCTGAACATTACGAGGGCATGTATGAGCCTGATGCGGGTTATCTGTATAGTGAACCCTGTATTCGTGCCTTTCGCAGGGCAGCCGAAGCTCATGGTGCTACCTTGTTAACGCACACTCTTGTGGAGCATATCGAATACGGACCACATTCCGTGGCAGTTCAGACTTCAGGTGGCGAGACATACCACGCGAATCACATCATCCTGAGCGCTGGTGCCTGGTTCCAGACGTTGAAGCCCTTCGTGGATCTCCCGATTCAGGCCGTACGTAAAACAGTTGGATGGTTTGATGTACCAGAGGCTTTGTATGGTGAGACACATTTCCCCGGATTCACATTGGCAGGAAAAGAAGGTACATATTATGGATTCCCGAGCATTGGCGGATCAGGACTGAAGATGGGGCGTCATGATACAGGTCAGGTGTGGACACCTGGAAGTACAATGGCTGCTTTTGGTACGGAAGAGTCCGATGAGGGTGATCTTCGAAGATTGCTTGAGCTTCATATGCCGCAAGCAGCTGGAGAGTTGAAGCGTGGCAGTGTGTGCAAGTATGAATTCACTTCGGATGAAGATTTTATTATCGACCGACACCCTGCCCATGAACGTGTGTGGCTCGCAGGCGGTTTCTCCGGTCATGGCTTCAAGTTCGCAAGTGCTATTGGGCAGATTCTATCCGACCTGGTGCAAACGGGGCACACGGATCAGGATATTAGCAGGTTCGCCCTATCCCGTTTTCGTTAAGTACCTGCCGGGTGGATGAATATATGTATTGTCTAAAATAGCTACTTTCCTTGAGGGTGCAGTGTTGCTTAGAGCACTGCACCTCCAAGAAAGAAGGACACGTAATAACGTTTAATTCATGCGTACTCACACTAATTAACTTTGACTAGGCTCCATTGCTGATTGGCCCCGCCATTGTCGGCCCACTGAATCGTGGAGGCACCCGCGGTCAGAGAACCTTGATTGATGTCAATCGTCAGGCCACTGTTTCGATTCGCAAGTACCACATATCCTCCCACATCAATTGGCAGCCATTGCTGATTGTTGCCCCCGTTATCTTGCCACTGAATCAGAGCGGCTCCGCCTTGTGTAGAACCCGAATTCACATCCAGCAAAAGCCCACTGCCCACATTGCGGATGTTGTAATATCCGTTCCCTGCGGACTCCAGTTTCCACTGCTGGTTGGCTGCTCCATTATCATTCCACTGAATGATTGTTGCCCCACCCGTAGAAGAAGCACCGTTAACATCGAGTGCAAGTCCACTGTTGCGATTGATTAATTTGTAGATGGCCCCGGATTCATATCCTGTACCGCCATTGTAAGTTGCACCGGAAATGACGTAGGTTGTGACCGAATTGGCCTTGGCCGTAGCGGTAAAGGTTTTGTTTTGCACCGAAATATTGGTCAGTTGCTGCAACTTCTCAGTCGAAGAGGTCCGATATACCTGAGCAGACGTGCCTGTGTTCGTAAAACGACTGAGATCATAGGTTACCGTTGTATCCGTCGATTCCGAATTGGTCGTGACCAACACAACTTTGCCGGAAGCCGCATCATAGGCTGCAAGGGTATTGGCATCACTCATGCCGATAATCTTGTACCCAGGACGAATAAATTTGCTGTAATTACCCATGACATAGTATTTTTGGTTCACGGTATAACTGGTCGTTTGGGTATTGTTCAACACGTTTTTGAAGAATCCCCATCCGTCGGCACTATCCACGGCTTGCCAATACACCCATCCACTTGCGCCCATATTGCGAATATCCTTGAGGATGGTCCGTGACATCGTAAGTCCGCTTGCATCCCCATCGCCATATTCCGAGGTCCACAGATGTTTGCCCACAGACGTCGCTGTGTTGCGCAAAGCCGTACGATTGCTTCCACCATACGTATGGGTATTGATCTGAGTAATCGCTGATTTAACCGCATTGCTGTAGCTGTTGAACGACACATTGGTATCATCGATACTGTATTCTTCCGGTGCGCTCAGCTTCGTGGACAGACCCTTCGCATTCAACGAAGCTTGTAGCTGACTCAGAATTGTGTTCTGATCCGCCCGGTCAAAGTGCATGCCCTCCTGGTCATTGCTCTGCTTCCACCATGTCGAGATCGGTTCATTCAGCGGAGTTACACTATCAAATGTGATCCCCCAGTTATCCCGAAAATGCTTCACAACCTCGGTTAAGTAATCGGCAAAATCATCGTAGTAATCGGGCTTGAGGTTGTTACCTCCATTGGCCGAACCGGACACATTACCACTGATGGTCATCCAGTAAGGTGCGGAATTCGCAAAAGCTTCGATGACATTCACGCCTTGCGCTTTGGCAGCTTGCAGCATATATCGTTGGTTTGCATCTGCATTCCAGTCATACACGCCCGGAGAAGGCTGGTAACCAGGAACGGCTTTGCGATATTCAAGGATATTGGACGATGGATTATCCCCGCCTCCAATGTTGTACCGCAGGATATTCAGCCCCAGTCCGGTATTCGCGTTGAACATTTTCTCCACATACTCATCCCGATTGGAGTATTCTCCAACCACCTTGCCCCACCACGCGAGGGATGTTCCCCATCCTTCCATCGTCTGATATTGCTTCGATGGATCGGCAACAGCCGTGTAGGCTCCCGCAGCAGATACCTCTGTGCCCAGACCCAAACTACTTGTTAGCAGACTTCCTGCCAGCAGCAGCGAGCTCATTCGTTTTAACCACTTCATCCGCTTCACTCCTTGTGATTTTTTAGAAAACGAACACCCATTATTGTGCAACCTCTCGGAAGGTCGCGTCTGACTTATCCAGTGCAGTAACGACAGCTTCCAATCTCAGCACATTATTATAATGTCTCAGGTACAGGTTCGGATTACTAAACGAGGTATACGATGTCCAACTGGTGTTAGCAAGTCCATTTACCCGTTTGAACGTGGCGTCATTTCGGAATGTAGTGCTGCCGTCATTTTTCACGAGTGTGATGTTGCCATTATTATTGCGCAGGAAATAACCCGGATAATTCATGGACTCAAACGAAATGCCTGTTGCATTCGACAGCCCGGGAACGATACGGAATTGTGCATCTTCCGCTGGACTGACATTGGCATCAATCCGTGCCTGATAGTTGTAGTGACGAATGAAACTGCCAGGCACATTGAATGACTCCAGCTTGCGGATATCACCCGGTTGTCCGGATTCTTTCAATACGGTCATATGCCGGACGAGTCCGGTAAGACCTGCAATCTCTTGTTTGGCACCCCAAGTCTGGAAGTTGTCAGCAGAGTCGCTGTAATAATATTTTTGTGTTGCATAGCCGTCAAAGTAGATTCGCCAGGAACCATTATCCAGCTGAACAAGCGCCGGACCTTCCACCCAAGAACCCCAACCTGCCCAATCCCCTGTACCTTTAAAGGTATAAGGACCCGCTAGCGAGGTGGCTGTCGCATATTCGATGTATTTAGTGGTCTCGTTTTTGGTAAAAGCATGATAGGTTGAGCCTGTCTTCACGATAAAAGTGTCGATATAATTGGGAGCAATGCCTGCCAGTTCAGTAGGTGCAGACCATGAGGTAGACGCTAGATTGCTGCCTGAAGCTGTGAGGACATAAGGTTTGAAATTCTCATAGTTGCCTGGTGAGAGGGACACGATAACGTTCAGACTGCCGTTGCTGTCTTTGAACCATTCCGGTGCCCAGGTGTGTGCGATTGTGGCAGGTGTGGATAATGTAATGTTACGAACAAATGTCCAGTTTACCTTATCCGTGCTGGAGGCGATGCCGATGGTGTTACCCGACCAGTTCGTGGTGTAGACGACGTAATATAGACCATCTGTGTGCTTCATGATGCTTGGATCGCGGATCAGATTGGCCGGAGGTGTATAGGCTGGCCCTTTTAGCAAACCATAGTGTGTCGCATTATAGGATTCATAGATATACATATTGGACTCACTTGTGTTCGTGAAGGCGGATATCGTATAGACACTTGTCGCAGCTCTGGCTGTATTGGGGAAAAACATTGTTAATAGAAGTAATGTTCCGAACAGCAGGATCATTTCGGCCTTGAAACCGCTGTGTCCTCTTGCTCTGTCTTTCCTCTTCGTTAACATCAGGTCATCTCCTTATCCAGGATTGAAAGGAATAATGAATTAGACTTAACATACCTTACAGCCGATTTAAACGTTATCTTGGAGTCATCCCTCTATAAGCACACCTTACGACTACCTGTTCAAATTCCAATTACATGAAGCATCACTCCCTTCACAGATCATGGATGAACACTCTTTATATATGTAAACGGTTACAATTCATTAATCTACAAGTGTTACCTTAGTTCGTTGTACCAACCTGATCACCACAGTTCCCCCATTCCCTTAGCTAATTCACTCACAAGACTGAATCCAAAGATTCACAAGCTCGGGTTATTTGACTAAGAAAATGAGGTAGTGTGACTGTGTTAAAAGGTGAAACGTAGCGTGCGACTCGAACTATCTCGATCCAGTTCTTGTTCTCAACCATAGTTGAATCGGTAAGACAGCTAACGATCCATACATGAACTATTCCACCGCAACCCACGGATAACGGGATAATGCGTCCAACAGGAATCGTACCCGTTCTGGCGTTTTTCCTTCTTCATCGAACAAAAGTAATTCATTCTCTTCCTGTAGCCATGCTACTGGAATTTTGTAATCCTCTTGCGGACCAATCTGCCAGTAACGGCCCAGATGATGTCCGTTCAGGTGAATCGTTCCTTTGCTCATCCCGGTCAGGCGAAGCATCAGATTCACTTTATGATGCTCCGAAACCGCAGGCTTCGCGAAACGCCAGCGGTACCAGACCGGCTGACCATACGATCCTCGGATTGGAGTATGATTGGATACAGGGTGAGACTTCTCACTCAATGTAGCACGATTAACCGATTCATTCGTGGTGTAGGGCACCAGATTGGCAGTACAATTGCCACCTGCGGCGATACCAGGCTGTCCTGCACGCTGGATTGACCCCTGTGCTCCAGGATGGATCGATTCCTGTCCTACCTCGTAGCTCACCCATTGTTGCGGAAGCAATGCATCCGTCCCTGCCATACGCCAATCCTTCAGTTCTCCCTGACTCGGATATGTGATTAGTTCCAGTCGATCCAGCGAAGAGCGGCTATACGGCATTTCCAGTGTATTTGTCTCTCCGGGCTTGATATACAAGGATATGTCTAACGTCTGGAAGGCAAACCAATCCTGATATCCTTCCATCGGAACTTCGATGCCATTGATACGAAGGCCTTTGCTCAGTGCACCCACGAGAATCGCACGATCCATGCCATCCAGCGTAAAGCTTCTGCTCAGAAGTGGAGATTCTTGGAGAGAGTTCACCTCATCGAGATGCACAAGTCCACTCTCCATACGCCAATCCCGACGAATATCCTGAACCTTGCCACTCAGATACACAGCACCAGCCAGACCTTTGCTCTCACCTAAATACGGAGAGAAGTTCAATCTGCCCATATGCTGTACCAGAATCTGAAGTGTATTCTTCCCTTTGGCCACCTGCAACTGCACTCCAGCGGCACCTATCTGACGCACTAATGCCTGCTGAACACCATTAACGATGATTCTGGCAGTATCTTGGATATCCGGCAAAATGAGGTTTGTGACCCCTTCGGTTGGACTCTCGAAATCACATTCGTACAATAGATAACCAAAATCTTGTCCGTATCGGGAAAAGTCTTCGGGTTGTCCACTCGCCGAGCGTTGCTTCGCAGTTAACGTAATACGTGACATCTCAGGAGAATCAGACAACGTCGGCGCACTCGGTAATGTCCACGGAAGCTGCTGCTGTATACCTGTAATAGACTCCTCACCGTCAAAGAACTCGTGACCTGTTAACGTCCGTTCTCCATCTGTCCAGTCACCAAGCAGCATTATCATGCGATCCGGATCCGTGATCATGCCCTTGACCTGACCAGATGACAACACGTCCACGTCATCGAACCCGATCACATAACGTAGTCCCTTCTGATCTGTTGCTTCCAATCGCCATGTTCGATTCATCATCTCTTGATCCAGAATGACGAAACGGATCGGTGTGCCGTTTGCTTCCAGTTGGATCATTCCCGGCTCTTGGAAATGGAACAGGTCGAAGCGGTGTACATTCCTTGATGAATCATGCTCGACCAGCACTTGCAGCGAACTGTCCATGACGTTCAAGTCCACGGCTTCCAATTCAACTATGGAACGCTGCCCTGCTGGGGCCACGATGAACAGGGTCAATACTCCATTGATCATTTCATTGCCCGTAATCATCGTTCCTGCAGTCAGGTATACGTGTTCAGCAATCTGTACTCGATCCAGCAACGGAACAATCTGTCCTGGATTCAGCGATACGAGAAGAGTCCGGCCTTCCTCTAGCGTAATGTGCATGGTCTCCCGTTCATCCTTGTGACTCTCCAGGAACCAAATCTTCTGGTTGTTAGCCTGTCTGCCTCGTACAGATATGCCTTCAGGATGACGTACAACGATCTGTTCTTCTGGAATTTCCTCTGTTTCCATCAGAAGGGCCCCGAAAGCATGGACGAAATAGGACAAATTCTTGGTTACAGCATATTTCGGTGTCACCCGTCCATATTCGTTCAGCGGTGCATCATAGTCATAGGACGTAATCATGAAGATGTCACTGCTACCCATCGTTCTGCCGCCATATCCTCCGAAGTTCGTGCCACCATAGAACATGTAGTGACTGATTCCGGTATACCCGGCACGCAAAATCTCCATGATACGTCTCTCCAGCAAAGGCGCTGTCTTCTGAATGGCTGAAGGCCCTCCCCAATTCTCAAACCATCCGGTCCAGAATTCAGTGACCATCTTCGGGGTGTCCGGCTGTTTGACTCGAAGTTTCTCATAATGCCCGTCAGCACCTGACCAGAAATTAGCCCCTTCAATGGTGCCTTCCGCCCCGCCAACGCAAGTGATCAGCGTAGCGTCAATGCCACGTTGCAACAATCCATCTCTCAGCGTATTCATATGGTCACTTGCAGCAGCGTCATCCATCAGATACCCGTATTCATTCTCCACCTGCACAAGAATGACCGTACCCCCAGCTGATAACTGTCGCTCCCGAATAATTGGCACAAGCCGGTCAAAATACAAATTCACATAGTGCAGATACATCTCATTGTTTTCCCGGAATTTCACGCCGTCCTTCGTACCAAGCCAGTATGGAAAACCGCCAAAATCCCATTCTGCACAGATAAACGGACCCGGACGTGCGATGACCCACATGCCCAGTTCTGCGCACAAATCCAGAAATGCTCCGCAATCGTTGTCCCCTTCAAAGGACCACTGTCCTTCTTCCGGTTCATGCACGTTCCACGCAAAGTAGGTGTCGATGCAGTTCATACCTGCCAGCTTCGCCTTCAGCAGAACCTCACGCCATTCCTCCTTTGGCATACGGAAATAATGGATCGTTGCACTGTTCAGAAATACACGCTCTCCGTTCAGGAAAAAACTGCGTGCATCGTATGTTAATTCAGATTGAACACTGTTCTCAGCCCTGGCGGTGTTCTTCTCCTGTTCCTGCAGCAAAAGGGATGCTTTCTCTGTCAAAGATATCCCCTCCTTCTCTTTATTGATATAAATTGAACTAAAGCTTATTTACACTGCGCACTTCGATGACAGAATAACCTTCCGATCGCTGTTATCCCCAGATTTTTTGATTTTCTTTTCTCAAAGGGGAAAATCCGGGGATAGCGTATGCTTCCGATGTAGCTTTCTTGCAGAAAGCTTGTAGGCGAGCGCTTCGCTTCTTCAGGTTTTTTCTGTCCTCTCCGTTTGGTGTAAATGTTTAATTCAATTTATATAGTTTCATATGTCCTATGACTTTTTTAAAAATATAAGGCAAAACAAATCCGTTGAACTAGATGACAATTTACACCGAGACTACAATGACAGAACAACTTTCAGATCACTGTTATCACTTTGACTGCAACGTTACACCGTCCAGTACAACGGTTGTGATGGAATTGTCGGCCGTAGGCACTTCCAGTCCGTTTGCGTACACCGGTATGTCTTCAAGCTGTTCCATGTTCCGATCCGGTGAAGTCTGATACACCTGCGCGTTGGCTGATTTTCCGTACGCATACCCTTCCAGTTCAAACGCCGTTGTTCCAGCCGACAATTCATTACGAATGACCAGCACCAGTCGTTGACGTTCCGCATCATAGGCAGCCAACGTGCGACCATCATCCGTTGGAATAATTGTAGCACCAGGACGAATGAACTTCGTAAACTGGGCCATGCCATAATACTGTTTGGTCATCTCATACTGCTCTTCTCCGTTAAAATTGGCGTGAATGAAGCCCCAATTATTATTGGCCCCTTCATCTTCAACGGCCTGCCAATATACCCAGGCGGATGGCTGCATGATTTTCAGATCAAACATGATCCGCTCCGCCAACTCCTGCACCGAGGTCATATCCTCATGACTGTGCGGCTCGCTGCCGCCGGTTCCGTACTCGGACATCCACAGCTTCTTGCCATGGCGCTCTGCCAGCGTGCGCAGCTCTTCCATTTTGCTACCATTATAGGAGTGGGTATTGATCTGCTGGATTACGTCCAGCGTGTCCTGATCGTAGAGGTTGAAATTAAACACCGTCTCATCAATACTGTTATCGTCCGCGGCACTAATGACGGTTCCATCCAGTCCTTTGCTCTTCAACGATGCAGCGGCTTTCTTGATAATCTCGGCCTGCTTCTCATTCGTAAAATGACTGCCTTCCTGCATATTGCCTTTCTTCCACCAGTCGGAGGAAGGTTCATTAAGCGGATTCAGTGTACGGAAAGTGATCCCCCACTCGTCCCGATAATGCTTCACAACTTCGGTCAGATAATCGGCAAATGCATCATACTGGTCGTCACGCAGGTTATTGCTGCCATCCACGGCTCCGGTAACCGATCCACTAATCGTCATCCAGTAGGGTGGTGAATTGGAGAATGCTTCAGCAATGTTCACGCCGCGCTCCATCGAGCCTTGTAGTACAGCACGCTGACCTGCATCGGCATTCCAATCCCACTCCCCAGGTTCAGGCTGAAAGCCAGGTACATCCCCACCGGGACGGAGGGCTTTCATCTCCGGATTTTCCTCACCGCCAATATTGTAACGAACGATGTTCAGACCTAATCCTTTCTCCGGGTCAAAGACCAGATCCATCACTTCACTCACTTTCGCCTGATCCTTCCATCCGCCAAGATCGTTGGCCCACCAGGCAAGTGACGTGCCCCAGCCTTCAAAATGATCATAGGACTGATCCAGCTTCAGACGCACAGGCTGCCCTTGGAACTCAAGTGTTTTGGATGATTCATTGGCAAAATGATTGATAACAATTCCTCCTCCTGCCAGCAGGGCAACCAGGGCCACACCCATGAGGATGTAACTCCGTTTGCTCCTGCTGCGTTGTTTTTTATGCGCCATGGGCTATACAATCCTTTCTCCATGTACGTTAATGACTTCATTGGCCTTGAACAACAGGTTCAATACATACACGCTACACACCTACTGTTACTTGATTCCGCTGCTTCCGCCGCTAATGTTCGCTTCATAGACATAACGTTGTCCGAACAGATAGACCAGCACCATCGGAATGGTGAGGAAAAGGGAAGCGATCATGACAAGGTTCCAAGGCGGCATCTGTCCGCCACCTACCGTAGTCAACAGCTGCACCCCGAGTGCAAGCGGCATTTTCTCCGGGTCATTGATATAGATGAGCGGCCCCATGAAGTTGCCCCAGTTATAGGAAAACGAGAAGATCGCAATGGCCGCCAGAATTGGATACGTCAGTGGCAGTATGATCCTCCAATAGATTCCCGGGTGGCCCATTCCGTCGATCATGGCGGCTTCATCCAGTGATTTGGGAATACTCATGACGAACTGTCGAATCAGGAATACGTTGAATGCCCCAGCGAAGAAGCTCGGTACGATCAGCGGGTAAAATGTATTAATCCAGTCCAGGTGACGGAAGATGATGAACTGCGGCACCATCGTCACCTCACCCGGAATCATCATCGTACTGAGCAACACAATAAACAGGAAACGGCTTCCTTTCGCTTTGATCCGGGCGAAGCCGTAGGATACGACCGAAGCTGATAATACCGATCCGACAATCGTAAAGACGGTGATGATAATCGAGTTTTTGAGATACGTACCAAGATTGTTATTCGTGAAGATCGTATAGAAGTTCGACCATTGGAACTCCATCGGTACGAAGGTAAAGGCTGACTTGACGGTTGTTGCGTCACTTGCCAGTGCAATGGAGATCATGTACAGGAAAGGTGAAGCAAGCAGCACCCCGACCAGAATCAGAAAAATGTAGGATATCGTCTTCTCCACAGTCGATGGATTACTCATTGGCTTTTCCCTCCTCGTAATGCACCCATAGCGCCGATGAACGGAATACAACCAGTGTCAACGCCATGATGATAATGAATAATACCCACGCAATCGCCGATGCATATCCCATTTTGTAGAATTGGAACGCATTCTGGAACAAGTAGGGAACGACCATCTGACTTGAATTATCAGGTCCGCCGGCAGTGACGATGAATACCTGCGCGAAGGTCTGGAGCGCTCCGATCATGCCAGTCACGAGATTGAAGAAAATGACGGGAGTCAGCATCGGGAATGTAATATGGAAGAACGATTGTGTACTTTTCGCACCGTCGATGGCAGCGGCCTCGTAGAATTCCTGCGGTATTCCTTTCATACCTGCAAGCAGTAATACCACACCACCACCCACACCCCATAAGGACATGAGAATCAATGCAGGTTTAACCCAGTTCGGATCAAGAAGCCAGGCAGGACCCTGAATACCGAAGATCGCAAGTGCCTGATTGATCAATCCTTCCGTCGGCGCAAGCAAGTGGATGAAGAGCAATGAACTCGCAACCACCGGAACGACGGAAGGCAGGTAGAACAGAATCCGGAAGAAAGTAATACCTTTGATCTTCTTGTTCAGGTAATACGCGATCCAGAGCGAGATCGACATGCCCAGCGGGATCGATATCAGGGCGTAGAAGAACGTATTTCCCACCGCTTTCCAGAAGATCGGGTCATCCGTCAACAGTGTTTTGTAGTTGTCTATACCGATAAATTCAGGGGACTGGAACAGATCCCAGTTCGTGAAGCTCATATAGATGGAAAATAGGATTGGTCCCAGGGTCAGCCCCAGAAATCCGAGCAGCCAAGGCGAGATGAAGATATAAAACCATTTCCCGTCCTTTTTTTTCACGTTAAGCCCTCCCATGACGCAGAGAGCAGATGAAATCCGCATTCACGCCGAATTCCACCTGTCCTCCTGTCGATGCTATTTGAACAACCTCTATTTGTAGAGTCTTTCCAGTCCACTCTGGATTTCGGTTACGGTATCATCAAGCGAAGCTTTGTTATTGAAGTACACACCCAGCTTGTCGTTAATGAGCTTCATCATTTCGTTCCATTGCGGGTTGAATGGTTCTGCATAGATCGTCGATTCACTGAACGCAGCCATGTTAATTTTTTTGCCACCATATTCAGCATTGAGGAATTCATCACTGGACAGACCCGCTTTGGTTGCAGGAGCATCCTGACCGGCTTTGACCATTGGCATCTGCGCTTCTGGTGTCGTCATTGCTTCAATCACTTTGAATGCCTCTTCCTTGTGTTTGGAAGCGTTGGTAATCGTTAAACCGTTGAAGAATGCGTTTGTTTCGCCCCATACCGGAGAAATATCCCAGTTGATGCCTTCGACCTTAGCAAGCGAACCAATGTTCCAGAAACCGGTTGTTTCCATGGCGATCTTGCCTTGTGCAAACAGCGGATCGGCTCCGATATTCCCCATGTCGGCAATCTCAGTTGGCGTTGGTCCTGCACCGTGGGTGAAGGTCAGATCATTCATGAATTGCAATGCTTTACGCACAGGCTCCGTATCGAAAGTTGGTTTGCCACTCTCATCGAACAATGAGCCACCGTTCTGGTAGATCAGTTGCATCCATTGCGGCCACCAGCTGCCTGGGTAGTAGCCCCATTGAGTCGTTTTGCCGTTCTCCTTCACCGTCAGCTTCTGAGCAGCCGCCATCAGATCGTCCTGCGTCCAATCTTTGGTTGGGTATTCCACCCCGGCTTTATCAAACAGATCTTTGTTATAAAAGAGGACCATTGCGCCTGCCCGATCCGGCAAACCAAATTGCTTGCCATCATATTTCATGAGGTTTGCTATATCATCGGAATAACGCTCAGACATGTTCACATTGTTCGCCTTAATCATGTCATCCAGCGGTATAATCTGATTCTTGGAGGCGTAGGCCTGATAGTTCTCGGCAATCATCATGATGTCCGGTGCTGTTCCCCCGGCGATCATCGTCTGTACCTTCTGGTCATAATCTCCTGCAACCACGTTCAGCTTCACGTTGATATCGGGATACGTCTGTTTCACAATGTCGAGTCGTTCCTGATAAATCTTCTTCTCATCCTCCGAGCCCCAGATCGTCATGCTTAGATCAACCTTGCCACCGGACTCGCCGGAAGAACCGTTTTTACTCCCGCTACTGCAGGCTGTCAGACCCATTACCATGACCAGCATCAATAACGAAATGACCTTTAGACTTCTTCTCATACGTTACGCCCCCTTGAACTAATGAATGGATGACCACACTGAAACCCGTTTCATGAAATGGGTTTCATTAAGCTGAAACATAAAACCCGTTCCACTTTATGAAAGGGGTTTCATTCACGCACTCATTATATTTCACCCTTCGAGGAAATGTCAACGCTTTCTTTTCCAATTACAGGCCCTTTATCTTGCAGCAGGTCCTGTACTTTGACGCACAATCAGCTCCGGTTGCAGAATGATCTGCTTCTTCGGTTTGCCTTGGTTAATCAGCTCATGCAGCACATCCACAGCCTGTTTGCCAAGCTGATATGTGTTCTGGGAAACGGTCGTCAGTTCCGGTATAACCGCACTGGCAAGAGGTGTATCATCATAACCCACAATGGATATATCCTGTGGAATCGAGAGCCCATGCTCAATCGTCGACTTGATTGCACCAATGGCCGTATTGTCATTCACACATATGACCGCGGTTGGCGGATTGTCCCGATCCAGCAGTTTGGACATTTCCCGTTTGCCATCGTCGATGGAGAAGCTGCCGAGCAGTTGCCGTTCTTTTGGTATTTCGAGCCCATGCTCCCGAAGTTTCTTCTGCACAGCTCTGACCTTGACCATGGTGGTTGATAACTCTTTCAGCCCGCCGACAAAGGCGATATCGCGATGCCCCAGTTCAAGCAAATGCTCAGCTGCAAGGGCCGCCCCTGCTCCTTCATCGGTGTACACCCGGTGGAACCCGCCTTTGGCAATATTGCCATTGACCAGCACGATCGGCATGCGTTTGCCCATATCAATCAATTCCTGCGCCATGTCATCCGGACAGACCTGCATGTTGATTCGCCCGCCGAGAAAAATAATTCCGTCTACCCGCTTTTCTCGCAAGATGGACAAATATTCAGACTCCCTGTTGTAGTCGCCTGCGGTATTGCACAGAAAGAAGGTATACCCCAATCCGCGAGCCTCATTCTCCGCACCCCAGAACACTTCCGGGAAAAACGGGTTTGTAATGTCCGGCAGGATGATGGCAATGGTGCCCGTCTCTTTCTTGATCAGACTGCGCGCCTGCGCATTGGGCTGAAACTGGTGTTTTTCGATGATGGACATAATCTTCTCTCGGGTGCTTGCACGCACAGGTGCCGTATCATTCAGTACCCGGGAGACCGTCGCGACAGATACATTTGCTTCCTTGGCGATGTCGTATATGGTGATCGGTGTCATAGCGGAACCTTCCTTTTTCTCTAATTTTCCCTATTTTCCCTGCTTATCATACCAGATAAGGAATGCCGATGAAATGGGTTTCATTGTTGGGCGAATGATTTCACACTGAACCCATAGAAGTTCCGGGTATGACATTCATACGTGAATTGTTCGTTGTATTACGCATTAGCGTCAATATTTTCAACCGGACATGTTTGCTTTTCTTTATTTCACCTTCTAATCTGCGTTTATGGTCCATATATTAAATTGTAAGCGAATTCATTGGAGATTAGAGGAGTGTGAACAACGTCATGATCATTCAAGTCAGTCCGCTGGCAGAAGCAAGACTTACTGAAAAGCTGGGAGATCGACCAGGCTATTTCAAATTGTTTTATGATACCGATGGATGCGGTTGTGACGGAATTGCGGTACTTCTGATCTTAAACGAACCGGATAGCGATGATGTTACCGTAGAAGCGGGGTCGCTTCCCTTTGTAATCAACAAACAGCAGCAGATTTACTTTGAACCCTCTCTGAGTCTGCAATCCGAGCACAGTTTCCCTTCATTCCGATTAAGTAGTGATTCCATGATCTATGGCAGTAATGTTAAAGTCCATGATTTACGAGATACCGCAGACGTAGCCCCTCAGCCCACTGGATGGTTTGTACGATAAACGTTGAATATGCACTATAATCAAAACCTCCCAATCCCATATGCTCCGTGGGACAGGAGGTTTTTTTATAAATTTCGATGAGTTCATTAGGCATTCTTTTCGAAAACATTTCATATTCGTGCAGTGCCTCTGTACCTCTGCCGCTCTATTTCCGACCATTTTTCAGGACAAAAGAGGTGAAAATTTGATTAATTAATATGGACTTTAGTTTAATACAAATAATTACAAGCAAACCGTATACTTAGATAACCACATATGAATTTGGGAGATACACAAAATGGAATACCTGATTAAAGATATGAGTCTAGTTATACCAAAAACACGGTTAGACAATGTATCCGTTTAGAAGTGTCGAGGAGAGGAAAATTGAAACTTATGAAGTTACCCACAATCCTGAACGTAGTCCGCATCTTGTTGAGTATTAAAGTTATATACCTTATTGTTTCTTTCAGTGTATTTCTCTATATTTTCAGTCAAAATCCTGAAGCCTTCGCCGGTTATCAAGTGAACGGCAATGATCTGATTAATTTCTCTAATGAAATTACTGGGAGAATCATATTTTTGATCATTCCTAGTTTGCTTGCTATCATTTGCATCACCAAACGACAATTCAGATCGACTGTTACGTTCCTGAGTATCGCTTTATTTATCGGACTACTGAATGAAGGATTATTAACTGGACTTATTCAACTATTCGCCTTGTTAGTTGTGCTCTTACATCGACCAAGTAAGATATTCTTAAAGCGCCAGGATTCAAATGACACAGAGACACAATACATCGCCAAGAAGAGCCTGACTTAAACGTCTGGCTCTCTTTTGCTTTGGTTTATTCACAAACAAATCCATTAAGCGTACTTATCTACCCGACAACTCAATGTAACTAAAATTACTTCACAAGAATTTCAATTGGATTCATGGTTAAAGAGATATCCGCGGTCATATCCACAATGAGATTTTGTTTCCCTTTTTTGGTTACCATAAATTCATCTTCAACCTCAACCACTTGACCTGATATAAATTCAGTTACATATCCTACATCCGTATAATTACGCTCCTCGTTACTACCGGAGAAGGAGAAACGAATTATAGGTTTTCCATGGGTAACTTCAACGGGTTTAATACCTGTATATTTTAAAGTCCCTTTTACTTTCATTGTCTCACCCGTGCCTATAACAGTTGGTGTTGTTACTTCGAGAACAAAATCAGATGCGACTACACGTTCAGTAACTGTATCTTCAAGTTTCTCTGTTGATGAACACCCAGATAACATCGCGGATACCACTGATACCAACATTAAGATGCTATTACTCATTTTATTCATTTCACATCACCTCTCTCATACTCTAACGAATGATATATGGAGAGGGTTGCTCAATTCGTTCATTGATTCCCCTGAAATATCGTTTACCAATGGTTCAATCATTTATCACACGAATTCAATTAACTTCCTATCTATTTCTGCGATATCACCAATCTCGGATGTGCCATCCCAAAGAATTATTGAAGAAGCTTCATCGTTTTCAACAAAATCATCAAGTTTGCACAGTTCACCCATGAACAGAGCTCCATACTCTGTCCGTTCCGGTCCATGAAAACTTGGCTGGAGTCTAAACTTCATTAGCCCTTTGAATTCAGCTGTATCCAGAATTTGATTGGTTTCCTCATACAATTCTCTAATTACACATTGCTCCGCATTCTCTCCAGCTTCAATAATCCCCCCTGGAAGTTCCCAGTTTTTTCTCCACTTATTATGCATGAATAGATACTTCCCTTGGCACTTTACCACAATTAGAGCATGTGTTAATGGAGCATCCAGTTTACTTGTAATGACCTTATCGTACTCGAGACGAATAAATTCTAGAAAAATGTTACCTCTTGAATCTGTCATGATTGCCATTTACTTTCCTCCATTTCTTTGTAACAAAAATAAAAAAACGCGCTAGACCTAGTTCATATAACACAGGATGGGAAGCGCGAATAGCGTTAGGCCATTCTCCTAATCATCGATATGTGGAAATAATACCCATTATTGTACGTTAGAGTCAAGTATATAATTTTGCTCATTTACCTATATCGTCTCTTGGATAATCGCCATCGTTTATCCTAAATCCATAAAAAGCGACTTTCGATAAACCTAGGCTCAACAACATCCCGGGTCAAGGTTACGAGTACCTGTCTCACAAACGGGATGAATTACTAGAATACGTTTTTTTCATGTAACCTTTTAACTACCTACCCGATCTAATATATAAGTAACGTTACGAACATTCTAATACTTTTAGTAAGAAAGCAGGTGAACCCTTGCATACAGATTCTATTGTCATCAAAGCCAAAGCTGGGGATCCTGAAGCATTCGTGCAGTTGATGCTAGAGATGGAGTTACCTTGATATAGAACTGCAAGGTCCATCGTCAACAATGACGAAGATTGTGCAGATGCCCTGCAGGAGACAATGCTTAAAGCCTTTAAGTCCATCCACACACTCAGAGAGTCCGCTTTTTTCAAAACATGGATCTTCCGGATTCTGATTAATGAATGCAACAAAATGGTCAAAAGCAGCTCCAGAACGCTTCCTTACGGAGAGCCGAAGTCACTTCCACTTCCAAGGATTATGAGAAAATCGAATTGTGGGATGCCGTTCAACATCTGGAGGAGAATCTACGGACTGTGATTCTGCTTCATTACCTACAGGACATGCCGATCAGCCAAATTTCCGACATTCTCGAAATTTCTAAGGTAGCCGTGAAGACCCGGCTGCATCGCGCCCGTAAAAAGCTAAAACATTCATCTCAAATCAATCAAAAAAAAGGAGTTGCGACATCGTGAACACTAAGTTAGAAGAACAATTAAAGAGCTGCCAAAGCCTACTTCCTAATCAGTTATCGGATGTTGCCCGCTCCAAGATGAATGAGACTTACCAAATCATCAGAGAAACCGATAATTCCGTTTCCTCGATTGAGCGAAAAACAAATGGTTCAAGAACTTTTAATAAATGGTGGGTTTCCACTGCAGCCGCTACAATCCTTGGAGTGACACTCATTGCTTCCGGCTTTGTATCGCCCGCAATGGCTGATGCTCTCAAGCAAATTCCGGTCCTAGGACAAATCTATTCATTATGGGGAAAAAACAACTTAGATCCCGGTCTTCAACAAGCTGATGATTTCATCACAAACGTAAATCAAAGCGTGACCCATGGCAACGTGACTATGAATATTCCAACGTTGTTATTTGACGGAACCCGCATTCTTATGAACGTAACCACTCCTGGAAATCGCCTGGATTCGGAGCCCAATTCGCTGTCTTCTGATGCCAATAGAGGGGCAGTGGATACGTTAGAGGTCCTTTATAAAGGCCAGCCTCTGAGCTGGAATTCCGATTTTATGGACGGTAAGAATGCTTCCAGCTTAATCGTTCAGGTTACCAACACTACTGTCACAGAGCAGAATGTCCAGTTCCCTGATCAGTTTGACTTGAGTGTAAATGTAACGTTAAAGGGTTACGATGTCCCGTTCCAATTCGTTCTGCCTGTTACAAAAACTACGCCCGTTACCGTTCTCACTTCAGAGGAGACCAAGCATCATGATAACATTAACTTGCAGATCAGCAAGCTGGAAATCACCCCTATCACAACGCAGTTATCCGTTGAGTACAAAACCAATCCGGACCAGAGCATAGAAAAGATGCTCGCTTCTATCCCTTCGGAATACAAGGGTGCTAACGGGGGAATCATTGCTCTTCAATATGATATTGTGGATGAACATGGCGTTCAACTGAAGCCCATCGGTTCTCACCCCATTAGCGAATCTTATAATATTCGCTTTGAACCCTTCAAGACGCTACCGCGTACCGTAACCATCAAACCGTACTTAGTCGTATCCGAAGGTCAAGCCCCAGCTGAGGTTATAGGACGGTGGGAAGACAAACGTATGGTCAAGAAATACATCCCTGAGCTAGAGACTGTACTTTCTGTGCAATAGTGCAGCTGTAAAAAGAACCTTAATATCTAGTATTAAAAAGGTTGCAAACCTATAAAAGACGAAGCCGTAAATGGTTTCGTCTTTTTATGTAAATGAATTTAACCCCTGTCTAGCCTAAGTCAATTCATCTTGTTCACTAGTGTATTGATAGATATCCATTCAGCCTTTACTTCGCCAACCATTAGAACCCTTGTTTAATTACTTTTATACTATGTTGCGCTAACCTGTCCGTTATTTCAAAAAAAGCAGCCGATCACATGGATCAGCTACTTTTTTTGTGTTAATAGTTAGACTAATTTAGAATCTCGCCTTTATCTATTTTCGCCAAGCGTTTATGCCAAACTGCGAGTTGTTCAGGCGTTTGTCGCACCCAATCTTTCACTTCGCCAACAATTTTTAGTGGGGCTTTGCTGCGATATGATCGCGTCGGATTACCTGGGAATTTCTTATCCGTCACATTTGGGTCATTTTCCCATTCCCCTGTTGGTTCAACAAGATACACGCGCGGTTCACCACCGCCTTTTGCCAACTCCGCAGCTAACCCAGCCCCATCACGCAAAGCTGTAAAATAAATGTGATTCATCACAACATCCGAATTGTAATTTGAACGAAAGCCAGCTGTAAGCAAGTCCCCAATCTGCAAATCTGCTCGTGTCCCATGATAAAAAGGACCTTTGTCAAGAATTTCAGCCATCTCGCCACCACCCCCAAATTTAGTAAGATCCTCTATTTTATCATAACCTGCCCTTAAATTTCTCTTGCATAATACATCCATAGTGCCAAAAATACGATTAAAACAAATAATAAACAAGTTAGTAAGGTGTAAAATATCATGGTTGAATCCCGCTATGCGGCGCGGTGAAAAATGGAGACGCCTACGATTTCCGACACGGCTATTCATTAAGACTTCCCGATCGCAGACTTAGGATTGAAACTCTTTTCCCCATACTCTTATAGACTCGATGATACTCGACAATTTATTTCCTTGTTCAGTCAGGGAGTATTCTACTTTGGGTGGCACAGTGTCTTCTACGACCCTCTTCACAATCCCATCCGCCTCGAGTTCCCTGAGTTGTAAAGTCAACATCCGTTGTGTAATCCCTGGTATTAATCGTTTAAGTTCATTAAATCTGACCGATTTTTCGGATATAATGTCGATAATGATTCCCTTCCATTTTCCTCCTATCATATGTAAAACCATTTCAACAGGACAGGCCTTTATAACCTCTTCACTGCAGTCGCCATAATTTTTTAATCCATATCCCATATTGCCACTCCATTCATTAAGTTACAAAAATGTGCGTACTTATAAGTATCAATCATTTCCACTATATTAACTATATCAGAAATGAAAGGAGATATATCACGGTTACAATGAGAGAATCTAACTAGCAGTCACAACTATAAGAAATAAATACACTTTTGTAGGTACAGATTGTAAAAACAGATTAGGGAGGAAATTTTATGAATAAATCCAAGATCGTATTAATTACAGGCGGCAACAAAGGTATTGGTTTTGAGACAGCAAGACAATTGGGAAACATGGGGTATGAGATTTTAATAGGAGCAAGAAGCGAAGAAAAAGGACATGAGGCCGTAACGCGCTTGGAAACGGAGAACATTAAAGCTAAAACGGTGGTTCTTGATGTCACAAAACCCAGCTCCGTTCTCTCCGCAGTAGAATGGATTGAACAAGAATATGGATACCTTGATATCTTGATTAATAATGCAGGCGTGTTTTTTGAAGGCAACACATCTCCAAGGGAACTGGAACTGTCCGTTCTCAAGAATACTTATGAGACAAACGTTTTTGGCGTATTTTCTGTCATCACTGCATTACTTCCATTGCTCCAAAAATCTTCTGCCGGAAGAATCGTAAATCTTTCCAGCGCATTAGGTTCCTTAACTTTGAATTCAGACCCAACGTCGGAATTTTATAATGTGAATTCGCTCGCCTATAATAGTTCCAAAACGGCTGTAAATGCTTTAACTGTTTTCTTTGCTAAAGAATTAAGAGATACTCCTATTAAAATCAACTCGGTTTGCCCTGGATTTACAGCTACCGATTTAAATGGTAATACTGGCTATCGCACAGTCGAACAAGCAGCTTCCAGTGTAGTTAAGCTCGCCACAATCAATAATGATGGTCCAACGGGTAGCTTTTTTGATGAAAATGGAGTTGTGCCTTGGTAAACCATTTTACCCGTGCAGTTTCTGAGTATTCCGCAAGCTATATGCAGTTTACCCCGTCCCACTCACCAGAGTAGCAGAGTAGACATTCTGTGTAATCAACGGCTATAAGGATTTGTTCATGTCCACTATCGGAATAGGGTCAAATTCATGTGTCTGACCAAGGACATGAACTTGACCCTTTAAAATGAAAAAAACGCGCTTAGAGCGGGTTTGCATAGGGCTGTATTAATTGACTCCATAACTTCGCAATCTGCGATCTACAATCCAGTAATGTACATTTAATATTGATTGCTAAGTTGAATATGTATTTAAACTAACCTGCCCGTTAGTTCAATAAGATAGATCAACAACATCGTCCAACTCTGAACAAGCTGATCCCCATACTTCCCCATCAACACGATAACCGCCACCACTCCATTGAAGCAAGTAGTCTCCAGTACTCATACCTTCTGAGTAACCTTCTTTAACATTTATCCAATCTAACGATTCCCCGGGAGCAATTGTTCTAGAGAGATACACTCTATTAGTATCCAAGTGCGTTAAACTAACATTGACTTCATGGCTACTATTGTTCTTCATAAGCAGTTTTATATGTACAAATTCCGGATTTAAGGAAAAGGGTTGCTGCACCGTAGCTCCTCCAGAAGCAATAAAGTGGGAGGGTTTACTCGCTTGTTCACTTAAATAATTAGAAAGGATTTCACTTTCGGACTTGCTTGAAAATACAACAGATTTTGGAGGAGACAAATTCTCTTGAGTTGGACTTGTTGAATCACAGGCAGTTAGGGTCACTGTTGTTAAGGCTAATGTTACAACAATATAAAATAGTCTCTTTTTCTTCAATACTTCATCCCTCATATTCTTTTATTAGTTTTTCTTTAACCTGTAAAAAATCACTTGTGACGAACAACGCTATTAATTAGTCAAAAGTTACACTTGTAATTCGCAAGATGACATTGAGTTAACCTGCCCGTCACCTGAACAAAAGCAGCCGATTAGGTTAATCGGCTACTTTATGTGGTTTATTGACCTATCGTATTCCCTTAGTGTAACAAATGACGACTGGGACTGATATCATTAACACTTCAGTATCATTTAAAACCGAAATGCCTCTCAACTTCTAATAACATCTGCTCTTTATTGGACTGAGATGTTCTCATAAACCATTTTAATTGATACTGCTCTGCTTGTTGCAGATAATGATTCGATGCTCTAACCACTGTGTTTAATGTTTCGTCCCGTGCACGTTGTGGATCTGATAAACTAGGAAACAAATCTTCCATGCCTCTCAGATGATCTCGATCCAGATAATCTGCTCGAATGAGGTCATCTTCTGCAAACATATAAATAACTCGGTTGGGGTCAGCAATCTCCCTTAGATAAGCAGGTTCCATAAAAGTATCTACTACGATTGGCTTCTCTTTCCCCATCTGTAACAAATCCAAGATGATAAACTCCACACTTTCGTCAAACACGGAATTTAACCAGTGATTTCTATCATTCCCTCGTCCTAAAAAGAACCATTCCCAATCAATGAAATGTCGCAAAATTGCTGGATGATCCTGTGGATTAGCCTTTTTTTGATAATCGAAAGTGTGGTCGTCTGAAGAATAATAATTCATATTCCATTTTGAAGAAAGCAAATTAGTCATCGTGCTTTTTCCGCCGCAAGGGCCTCCACATGTCCAATAAACATGATCTAAATACTGTCTTAATAGTCGGTCTGAAACTTTCATAGTATGAACAGCTCCTAGTATAAGATTATTTTCTTATAAGGGAGAATGTCTCTTGTCCTATTTGCACTAAATGTCCAAGTCGCTGGCATTTTACACCGCCTTTCCTAGCTTCCTTTTATGACAAATTTATTTCTCGGAATCGCTTTTCACAAAATAATTACCATGAGAAAAAATTTGTTTGGTATCGGCCGTTAAATGATCTAAGTTATCAACCGTTTCCTTCTCGGTAATGTAGGGGTCTTTCTCGGTTACCCTTTTAAATGTTCCAAAAGAAGTCGTTATACCACTGACATTTTCTAAAGCTCTATTTATTTCCTCTTCTGATAATTTTACTCCTGGACCAAAATATGGATAGTTTGGGTTATCCGCTGTAGCATCATCATTATGATGACCAGCATAAATACTTAAAGCAGCCACTGCCGAAACAGTCATTATCAATGCCGTACTAACCAATAATTTTTTCACTGAATGTCACTCACTCCTCAATCGTTTCTATAGTATGCATTCATATATCCATTGCCTTCTAGTTCAAGTGGGCCTATGTTTTAGTAGAAGACAGATACAACAACTAATAATCTGTATACTGCATAGCGTGAATCGGTGTACCTTTCGTGACTTCACCTGTCCATGTATTGATTTCTAGTGGCTCTACTAAAACCTTCCATCCATTTTTGCTTTTGAAAATTTTATACGGGAGTGGTGGTGACTGTTCGTAGTCTTGTCCTGCATACTTTTGAACGACATAAAGTTGAACTTCATCCATGTTGATTTGTTTGCTTTCCACAATCTCATACCCTGTAGTTGGATTGGTCTTCAAGTCCTTTACATATCCTTCTTCACGACTCTTCTCATCCAAATAGTTTGTATCTTTAGCATAGAACATCATCCCCTCTACATCCTTAGCAATGTAAGCATCAAAGTACTCAGTTGCGGCTTCCATCGGAGTTTGGGCTACGACTCTTTCCGCAGTTGTAGTCGATACAACTAAGATAGAACCAGTAATAACACCAGCAAGTAAAAGCGATACTATTCTTTTCCCTGTCATGGATCGAGAACTCCTTTTTAGTGATAGAGTTGGTAATAGTGATCAAATTTCTTTAGATCTACTTAGTATAACGCATTGAATTATTGGAAAGTTTTTGTATTTATGAGAAATTTGTTTGCATTGGATTTCCGAAGGCTTAGCCTCTTTATCCAAACTCTTCTTTACGCCCACCTCACTTAATGTTAGATTTTATAACATATTATGACGAAAGCGGTGGGTTGAAGATGGATCTGCAACAGTTATTGACTATCCCCATTCTCTCCAAAGCAAAGGTTATTGCCGGACATCGCGGACTAGATCGCTTGGTGCAATCGATTAATATTATGGACGCGCCAGATATTGTACAATTCCTGAAACCCGGAGATATGCTGCTGACCAACGGTTATATCCTGAAAGACCGGCCCGAAGCTCATCTTGGATTCATTACTGACATGCATGCGATTGGTTGTGCGGCGCTTGCTGTCAAGACACAGCGCTTCTCTCTTGAATTATCTCCGCAACTGCTCGAGACAGCGGACAGGCTGGGCTTCCCGATCATTGAGCTGTCTGAGATAGACAATACACTCGGTGAAATATTTCAACATTCGATCAGTGCCATCCTACAGAACAAAACCCATGAGCTCCACTATGCCTTGTCTATTCACAAGCAATTTTCCACGATGGTGATGCAAGGAAAAGGCATCCCCTCTATCGTAGATACGTTGTCTCAGTTGTTATCCTCACCTGTACTGCTGCTTGGCTCCAAGAAACAGATTACGGCCAGCTCCCATTATGCAGAACAGATGGATGACCAGTCTCTCGCCGCACCCTTACTGACATTTATAGATGAGCACCCTTCCTTCCATACCACAATCTCAATCTGTCTGCTTACCGCTGAGAAATATCGACATGCCGAGTTTCATCCCATCTTCACGGATCGGCACGAGGGCTATTTGATCGCACTATACGACAGTTCCGCAAGCTCTAAGCTCTCCACTCTGGCACTGGAACAAGCCGTCAATGTAATCGGTCTGGAGTTAACCAAGAAGCAAGCGGTCAAGGAACGCTCCCGCCGTTACAAAAATGAATATTTCTCCGATCTCATTCAAGGCTTCATTCGTTCGGAACAAGAAGCGCTGCATCGCGGCAAGAAATACGGGCTGCAGGCAAAAGGAAGTTCCGTTCTCATCATCGCCAAGATGGATGAACCTTTAACGAACAAACCTAATCACATTCTCACTCCCTCAGGAGAAGAGCGGTTCATCTCGGAACGAGACGCTAATTACGAGCTGATTAAGCAGGAGTTCACCAAACTGGATCTTTCTTTTGTCATGTTCACGAAGAATGACCAGTTCGGCATACTCGTCTTTTTGGCCGAATCATCTTGGGATGAACACACTGTTATTCAGCAGCTTGAGTGGATTGCGGGCAATCTGTATATGGCGTCGCAGCTTAGTCTTTCTTTCGGAATAGGCAATCCCTACACGAATGTACTGGATATCGGGCTTTCCTACAAGGAAGCAGTCAAGGCACTTCAATCCGGCTATCAGATGCGAAAGACCCGCTTCGCCCATTCCTATCAGACGATGGATATAAGTCGCCTGCTGCGTATGATTCCCCACGATGAAATGTTGCAGTTCCATCAAGAAACCTTTAAACCCTTCGAAGGCCGAGATCCAAACGAGCGCAGCGAGCTTATGAAAACTTTGTCCTCTTTCTATGAGAATCATTGCCAGATCGTCGATACAGCGAAAGAGCTGTTTGTACATCGCAATACAGTGATCTATAGGTTGGAGAAATGTGAGAAACTAACCGGCAGGAACATCAAGGACCCGATGGAGAGCCTGCGCTTCCGTCTGGCCTTTGCACTGGAGTCGCTGCTGAATGTTAATTCAGCCCTTAGCGAAGCTGATCATACGTCTTGAACGGAGAGCGTGTCATGTATAATGACACGCTCTTTTGTTTTTCTTTTCATATCCAATCTTCAATTGTTCATTTTAACTGATTTAATTGTATTTTTATGTTCAAAGTAACTAATGACAACAGGACCCACAGTCTATATGATTAGGAATATATTAATTAATGTCACTTTAATTAACATCAAATCACATCAAGAAACAAACCATTATCAGGCTGTAGGAAAGGGGCTACCTATCATGGCTATACAGATACAAGGCGTATCCAAATCATTTGTCAGTGCAACCGGAGAAGATATTCAAGTACTCGCTGAGGTTTCGATGCAAATCAAGAAACAGGAGTTCTTCAGTATCGTAGGACCGAGCGGCTGTGGCAAGAGTACGATCTTCAATATTATCGCGGGTCTGCTTAAGCCAACGAATGGCAAGGTTATCGTCTGTGGCGAAGAGATCAATCAGACCACCGGGCATGTCGGCTATATGATGCAGAAGGATCTGTTGCTGCCTTGGAGAAGCATCTTGGACAATGTCACGCTAGGCTTGGAAGTGAAGGGCATGTCCAAAAAGGATCGCGGCGATATTGCCATGGATTATCTGGATCGTTATGGCCTGGCTTCATTCGCAGAAGCCTATCCGTCCACACTATCAGGCGGTATGCGCCAACGTGTAGCCCTCATACGTACCCTCGTTACCCAGCCCGATATTATACTACTGGACGAACCCTTCTCCGCACTGGATTATCAGACCAGACTCATTCTGGAAGATGAAATCTTGTCCATCCTGAAATCCGAGGGCAAGACAGGCGTGCTTATCACTCATGACATTGAGGAAGCCATCGCCATCTCCGACCGCATTGCCGTCATGAGCAAACGACCAACAACCGTGAAGCAAGTGTATGACATTGGTCTCGCCTCGCAATATGGCTCAGCATTGAAAGCCCGCTCCGACCACAAGTTCAAACAGTATTTTGAATCGATCTGGTCAGAGCTTGATATCCAAATGGGGAGGATCAGCTAATGAAGAGCACATCACCTGAAATTACCCTTACCGGAAAACCTGCTGGAGTTGTGAAGAGCAAACGCAGACAGTCCACCTTCTCCAAAGAATGGCTAACCACGATGCTATGGAGATTCATTATTGTAGCGGTCATCCTGGTGATCTGGGAATCCGCTGTTCGTTTGGAGCTGGTTAACGGATTCCTCATGGGATCACCAAGCGCAATTCTGGATGCCGCCATCACGATGGCCAGCTCAGGGCAACTGCTTACAGATGCTTTTGCAACGGTGAATGCCACTGTTATCGGCTTCGTAGCAGGAAGCTTAATCGGCTCGTTGGCAGGATTGCTCATGTGGTATTCCAAATCTGTTGCCCGTGTACTCGATCCCTTCATCGTAGCTATGAACGGTATCCCGAAAATTGCACTTGCCCCCATGATTATTATCTGGTTCGGTTCAGGCATCTTCTCCAAGATTGCTCTCGCCTCTGTCGCAACGTTTATCGTAGCGCTATTATCCGCCTACCAAGCGACTCATCAGATCGACGAATCCCAGATTAATCTGATGAAATCCTTCGGTGCAAAAAAATCACAAATTTTCCGCAAAATTATCGTTCCTTCCTCTCTGCCATGGATCATCTCGGCCTTCCGGATCAATATTGGTTTGGCATTAGTGTCTGTCGTAGGTGGAGAATTCATCTCTTCTGACAAAGGACTCGGACATATGGTATTCGTCGAAGGTAACCTGTTCAACCTTCCAGCCGTATGGGTTGGCGTGTTCATGCTGATGCTGGTTGCCATGTTCCTTTACACCTGTGTCGGTTATATCGAATCTCGTCTCCTCCCATGGAATGACAACAAGAGCAGCAGCAAATCTACATCTGTCTAAGCTGACCCACAACGACTAACTTAACTATGACCATTAAAGGGGCCTGATGACTAATGCGTACATTCAAAAAGATAGCTATCCTAGCAACGATGACGGTGATATTGACCACACTACTCAGTGCATGCGGAAGCAATGCCGCAACACCTGCAAGTGGCGGAGGTACATCCAGTAGTGAGGGGCAAGATGCTACGAAGGTGGATAAAATCATGGTGTCCGAGGTGTATCACAATCTGCTCTACCTTCCGCTCTATGTAGCGAATAACCAAGGATTTCTAAAGGAGAATCGCATTGAGCTAACCTCCATCCGCGCTGCCGGAAGTGGACCAACAGCATTGTCTTCGGTCATCTCACGCGAGTCTGCATTCTCCTTCCACGGTCCTGAGCATGTCGCATTCGCGAATGCAAAGGGCGGCGATGCTCGCTCACTGGTCCTTCTGTCCGGCAGTGCTCCTGTTTGGGCGGTTGCACGAGAAGGAGTAACGGTGGACTCAACAGAGGATTTCAAAGGTAAAACCATTGTTGTAGGTTTGGCACCTACAAGCTCCAACAGCTTACTGCGGAAGCTTTTCGCTGACAACAACATTGATATTGACAAAGACGTGACGATCACCGAGGTTCAGAATGGCTCCGAGCTTGGTGCTGTATTAGCCGGCAAAGCCGATATTGCTATCGTTTACGAACCCCAACTGGATCAAGGCGTCGCAGAGGGGCTGCATATCGTCCATGATTTCACGAAGGATTATCCTGACTTCGCCTTTGCAACGATGAATACAACCGCAAGCTTCATTGAGGAGAATCCTGATCTCACCCAGCGCTTCGTCACCTCCATCGAGCAAGCCCTGGACTATATTCAATCCAATCCTGATGGTGCCAAAGCAGTCGCTGTGAAGGAGTTCCCCAATCTGGACAAAGAAGTCGTGGAACAAGCCGTACAACGTATGATTGACAGCAAGGTATACCCTGCTGAGGGGCTCATCAACGAATCAGCTTTTAACACCGCAATCGATATGCAGCGCTTCATCGGCAATCTGAAGGAAAAACTCACTTATGAGGATATTATCGATTCAAGCTTCACCAAATAGAGAGAGAAAGGGTGATTACTCTGAAACAGGACGACTATCTCACACACCGCCGTACGGAAAATGCGAAATACACGAACGGAGTTATTACGAGCGAGGAGCTTGATCTATTTACAGCCGACTTAGAGCTCATTCGAGGTTTCAAGTTGCCAGAAGAAGTCGGCCCCAATGCTCCGCATAGGAGGGTGCCTCTGCGATGATTACGAAACCACTGAACGAACTGACGATTACGGAAGCCGCAACATTGATTAAAAACAAGACGATATCTCCTGTTGAGCTTACAGAGTCCTATTTGAAACGAATTGAGAATGTAGAGCCTGCTGTGCAAGCCTTCGTCACGGTCACCGCGGAACAAGCATTGCAGGCCGCAAAAGAGTCTGAGCGTAAGCTAATGAATGGCAACTATCTCGGCCCTCTGCATGGCATTCCCTATGGAGCCAAAGACATTATCCATACCGCTGGCATACGCACCTCGGCTGGATCTAGTACCTATCCTGACTTCGTACCAGAGACGAATGCTACTGTGATAGATAAGCTACACGCTGCGGGCGCTATCCTGCTCGGCAAGACAACAACGACGGAATATGCCTTCCAGGGAGGAGAAGCACCAACCCGCAACCCGTGGAATCTGGAGCACACCCCAGGTGGTTCCAGTTCAGGCTCCGCCGCTGCTGTAGCTGCTGGTATGGCCTCCTTCACTCTCGGAACTCAGACCTTTGGATCTCTGCTCAGACCCGCAGCTTACAATGGATTAACCTGTATGAAGCCAACTTACGGCAGGGTTAGCCGTAACGGTGTCATCACAGCCAGTTGGAGTCTGGATCATATTGGCGCCTTCACTCGATCCGCACAAGATAACGCGATCGTTCTGGAAGCGATGGCCGGGCAGGATGAGTTGGACCCCTTCACACTTCCTCACGGCAAGCCAGACTTAACAAGCGCTCTTGAGCATCCTATTTCGGGAATGGTGATCGGCCTGCCGAGCAACTTCTTCCAGACCGATGAACCGGCGATCTTGTTAGCTGTAGAGTCGGCACTCGCTGTACTTGAGAAGCTGGGCATGCAATGGAAGAAAGTTGATCTGCCTTCTTATATGGAAGAGACCATTGCTGCTCATCGTACGGTTATGCGGGCAGAAGCTGCCGCCTTCCATCAGGAACGCTTTGCGGAAGCCTCTGATCGCTACGGTCACACGATGCGGGAGCAGCTTGAACTCGGCTTTCAAACGAGTGCTGTTGATTATTTGCAGGCACAGCGCATTCGAACGATATTCCGCAGCGAGATGATGATGCTTTTCGATGAAGTGGATGTGTTATTGACTCCATCCACGCCGTATGTGGCCCCCTATGGCTACAAGACCGGTAGTCCCATTTTCAACGGACCTTTTACCAATACAGGACTACCTTCCATTACCGTTCCCATTGGGTTTGATCCTTCCTCAGCAAAGCCATTACCTATCGGCATGCAGCTTGCTGGTCCACTCCTGAGAGAAGACCGCTTGTTGTGCATCGCCCATCATTATCAGCAGGCTACGAACTGGCATCAGTTAACAACCAATATACACCCTCACTAGGAAAGGAATGATAACTTCTATGTCTACCATCATACATGCAAGTACAGCACCCAAGTTCCCACTTCCTTTCTCCCACGCTGTCCGTGCAGGAGATATGGTCTACGTCGCAGGTCAAGTAGGCGTTGATCCACAGACCCTTGAGCCTATCGGCGGCATTAAGGAGCAGACTGAGCAGTGCATTCGCAATATCGAGGTTATCCTGCAAGAAGCCGGACTTACACTGGATCATATCGTGAAGGCAACGACTCATCTGGCACGAGTGGAAGATCAGCCCGAATACAACGAAGTATATGCTCAAATGATTAAGCAACCCTATCCCGCCCGTATTACCGTATTCAGCGGGTTAGGTCCTTATTTAATTGAGATGGAAGTGCTGGCGTATGCGCCTTCTATTCGAGGAGAGTAGCACATCAACAAAGAGCACCTGAAGCCATAAATGGCTACAGGTGCTCACCTTTTTGAAAAGCCCGGTTCTCTTTTGAGAAACGGGTTTCTTTCGTATTCATTTAACTGTGCAAACTGAAGAAATTCTACGCTGTGTCTCACAGACTAGCTATACTGCTTCTCACTACGCAGGAGGCCGCTATGCTACTTTATTTTGAATCGGGATGATTCCTCGGCAAGTTGTTTGGTCAGTCCATCAATTCTCTGCACCATATCCGCCAAATGTTCTGTCATACCGGACTGCTCCTGCATCGTCGCTGTGACTTCTTCCACAGACGCGGATACTTCTTCACCGGAAGCGGACAGATTCTGTGCAGCTCCAATGACGTCATCCTTATCACGTTCAATGGATTGGATCTCAGTGGCAATGGCCTGAACCTGGCTCATCATCTCATTCATATTCTCGGTGACAAAATTGAATGTCTCCTTGGTCTGGCTCACACTGCTCTTATGCTGTTCCGCAATCTCCTCAATAGCCTGAACACTTCGGTTATTCTGCTCCACGTGATTAATTGTCTGCATTACAATTCGGTTGATATCCTCCGATTGCGCTGTCGTCTGCTCTGCCAGCTTGCGAATCTCGGAAGCAACCACGGCGAAGCCGCGCCCTTGCTCACCCGCTCTTGCAGCCTCAATGGAAGCATTCAACGCAAGTAATTTCGTCTGATTCGCAATTTCGGCAATGGTACCTGTAATCTGGTGAATGCCCGAGGAGCTTTCAGCGAGTTGCACTGTAATTTTGGAGATGTTGCCAACTTCAATCTCGTTCTGTCCGTTCACCGCAATGAGCGCATCGATAACTTCATGATTATTTTTGAATGCATCCGTAATTTCATCTGCCTTGAGCATAACGGACTGCGACATCTCATTTACGTTCTCAATCTTGTTACCAACATTCATGAATTTGTCCACTATGGCTTCCGTATCGTTCGCCTGGGACTCCATAGCTCGTGAAATCTCAAATGCTGTTGTCGTTGTTTCGGCAATAGTGGTCGAGGTTTGCTGAGTGGAATTTTCCAGCTCGGATGTACTTGTTTTCAGGATGCCGATGGAATGGTTCATGCTGGGAGATCAGTTGTTTATTGCCTGCTGCCATGGTATTGAAGCTGCTTTGGAAGTAGATAACTGTAGGTCCAAGGCCGGTGTTGACGATTGGAAAATGTAAACTTTGGGTTAATACAAAATATGACATCAACATCGGTCAATGGCTGTAATACATATCGTCCCCCGATTCTGACCATCGTATGGATCTCAAGACGAAGCTATAAGCTAACCATAACGTTCATGAGCCTAGCTCTATTGTTTGGCATTGTGTTCTTTCAGAATTCCCTTGTCTTGTTTCACATCTTCATGTTGCTCTGTCTGTTGCTCCACAAGCCCAGCAAGGTGTATCTTAAGCAGGAAGGCCCTCCGCGAGAATACAACCAGGAGAATCTGCGGTTATAGATTCGAAGTAGAATAGGAGAAGTGGTATGGTAAAAACAGCATTACCCACGCTATTAAATGTCGTGCGCATTTTATTGAGTGTAAAATTGATCTACGTGATTGTGTCCTTTATCGTGTTCCTCATCGATTTTAACCAGAATATGGAGGCCTATCTTGCTTTCTCACGCAAAGGAGATGATCTGGCTTACGCCTCTGGCGTAATCGTAGGCAGAATGTTGTTTATGATTGGACCAAGCCTGCTCGCCGTTATATTCATTACCAAGAGAAAGTTCAAGCTCACCGTGACATTTCTAAGTTTGGCGCTACTTGTTGCTATTCCCAATGAAAGTAACCTGTTTATCCTGATTCATCTCTTCGCCCTGCTCATCGTGCTCGTGCACCGTCCAAGCAAGTTGTATCTGAAACGGATGTATACTGGTGGCAATGAGGCAGCCGTTGAACAATCTTAAAGTGCTCGCAAGACATGATCTGGAATATACCGTTGAAGGTACAATAGATGATGTTAAAATAAAAACAAGGACTTTCCTCAGAAGTACAGGAAGGTCCTTGTTTACTACATTCACTATATAAGTGAATTTCCAATTACAGTGCGGCTTGATAGATTTGCACGACATCTTCACGCTGCAATTTTTGGAAGAATCCGAACGGGCCGAATCGCATCGCTTTATCAGCCATCGCGTCAATCTGACTGTCGTCGATGTCATAGTCAGCCAGACGGCTAGGGGCACCGATCGAAGTCCAGAAATTACGCAGTGCTTCGATGCCTTCTTCCGCCACTTGTTTGTCTGACTTTCCATTAGGATTGATATCAAATACATTAACAGCCAAACGTTTGAATCGATCTACATCCACATCCAGATTATGCTTCATCCAGTGCGGGAACAGAATGGCAAGGCCACCCCCATGAGGAATGTCATACACGGCCGACACGGCATGTTCAATATTGTGAGATGCCCAGTCTCCTGCAAGGCCCATATTCAGAACATCATTAAGCGCCATTGTTCCACAGTAGAGAATGGTTTCGCGCAGTTCATAGTTTTCCGGATCTTTGATCAGACGAGGGGCAGTATCAATGACGGTACGAAGAATCGTCTCACAGAATCCAAGCTGAACCGGTGTATTGGTATCCAGATGGAAATAATGTTCAAACACATGCGACATCATGTCCACCATGCCGTATACAGTCTGATCCAGAGGTACCGTAAATGTGTTCACCGGATCAAGAATCGAGAACGCTGGGAAAGAATATTCGCTGAACCATGCCCATTTCTCCTGCGTATCCTGATTCGTAATTACTGAACCGTTGTTCATTTCGGAACCGGTCGCTGCCATTGTCAGAATTGTACCTAGTGGAAGTCCGCCTTGCGGAGTTGCTTCGCGCACAACAACATCCCACATGTCACCATCGTATTTGGCCCCTACTGCGATGGCTTTACCACAGTCAAGTACACTGCCGCCGCCAACCGCAAGAACAAGATCAATATGATGTGTTCTGCATAACTCTACACCTTTATGAACCGTAGACAGACGAGGGTTCGGTTCTACACCAGCCAGTTCCGTCACCTCTGCTCCAATCTCATTCAACTGGCTGATCACCTGATCGTACAGGCCGCTGCGCTTGATGCTTCCACCACCATATACAAGCAAAATACGCTTTCCGTATTTTGGAACTTCGGTTTGTAGTGCTTGAAGTTGCCCTTTGCCAAAAATCAGCCGGGTCGGATTATAAAACTGAAAAGATCTCATTACGTATGTTCCTCCAAAAAAGTCTGAAATTTTGTGCATCCACCATTATAGTTCTCTTTATTCGTAAAAACAAATACAGGCAAAAAGGAGATAACAGATGAGCATGGAGTCTCTCACATTACAACAATTAATAAAACAAACCATTCATCAATATGTATCCTCGGATGTTCACATTCAAAGTATTAAAAGTAACCCTGTCGGGACGGGATCTCAAGCCGTTGAATTGCTTCGACATTATATTGAATTCCTTGTAAATGGAGTGAACAGGGATATTTCTCTCGTGACCAAGAAGGCCACGTTTATTGAACGCTCTGCCTTGTCCAGATTATTTTTACAAGGAGCAAATGTACCTTATAGTCTAACCAATGAACCTCACAACAAGGATCGCAGCCTGATCTGTAGCCAGGATGTGGACTACCAAACCGATTATAGTCATTTGGATATAAATCTGCTTCAGAATAAAGAATTACGAGCATTGGCTTACATACACGGAACGAATATGGGGGCAAAAAAAGAATTGCCCTGGATACCTAATGTGGATCGATCTCATATCGTTGATATGATAGAAACTCGTTGGAGACCTTCTTGGAAAAACGCCATAGAAAGTCCACCATTCATTGAGGAATTTGGATCGACGCTCATTAGGGAGATTGAAGCTGTAGCAAGTAGCATCATAAATGATCTTGAAACTCTTATTGAGGACGAACATACGCATACGCTGATTCATAATGATCTGAATCCCGGCAATGTATTGGTACACAACAATGAGGACGTTTATTTTATCGATTGGGAGGAAGCAAGGTATGGCTCCCTGTTCTTCGATATCCCTCTGCGCTGTGCACATATGAGACAAGTTGAGATCTATCGTGAGGCTCTTAGTTCTCAAGGATACGATATTCCACAAAATCAATTTGAAAAGTACTTCTCCTCGGCATCCCGATATCTCGGAATTCGTTATATGAGTTGGAACCTTGGAGTTTGGCAACACTCCCCCCAAGCCAAAGACGACTTAAAAAAGTATATGAAAATGGTGACTGAACCTTTGTTCTCCTGATCCCTTCATTTCAGATCGGACGTAAGATAAATTCAGTTTTCCTGAAACCAAACAGCTCCTGCCAGCGAAATGGCAGGAGCTTATACGGCAGGAATTCAGCGTGAACATCGCATGCTTTCTTGAATGACATACACGGATGATATTCCCTCAAATATTAAAGTTTCATTACTTCCCTTTTAACCCAACTCGGTAATCCGCTGTCCAATTCGCGGAAACAGCCCAAAGGCATTCTCGTAGAACACCTTATCATGATGCTGTTCCGGTACAAGTCGACGGACAAACTCGGCATACAGGTCGATAGGGGCAAGCGGCCAATCCGTGCCAAACAGCATTTTCTCGTAATGATCCGAGTAGACCAAGGCCCGGCGGAAATGATCCATGAACAAAGGCTCGTTCATGAAGCGTTCAAAATGAGGCCGATCCCCCACCACCAGACCAGACAGATCCGCATACACGTTCGGATTCTTCGCCACCACTTCAGCTGCATCCATCACCCAGGGATCACCCAGATGACAGATCATGAAGTTCACACCGCGCTGCTGAAAGGCCAATTCATCCACGGTCAGTGGATGCGAATACTTGAGCAGTCCGTTCATGGAGTACGTGTCTCCTGTATGAATCACGACAGGCAGGTTGTACTTGGCTGCAAGTTCATAGACAGGGGTATAGATTTTGTCATACACATAGTGATGATAGTATCCGGCATAGAGTTTGATTCCGGCTACCTCAGGGGATTGCAGTCTAGCTTCAATCCGGTCGAGCTCGTCCTGAGCATTTTTTCCATCCAGCGCATTGGGATTAATGCCCACGCATTCCATGAGGAATGACGGAACCTTCACTTCCAAATCAAGCCCCATCGGGTTAGGGGAACTGGAATCCGGGAACGCTCCCTTCGTCTGCTCCGTAACCCCCATTCCAATGCCCAGAATGACGTCGTTTTTATCGAATTCCGCCTTAAGACCTGCGGCTGAGTAATCCACTTTGGACAGATCGATTGCTGTTCGGTGAAAGCTGTCGATGTCCGACAGATGAATGTGAATATCAATGATCGACATGTGAAGCCTCCTTTTTATCGGTAGAAGTTACAAAATTCAGTTTCAGAAGGTCATGCACATCCGCTGAACTCAGCGGGATTGATCCCAGGACAAGATAGGTCGGCTCCGTCCAGACCGTCTCCCCGTGGTGAAGTGTCAGATGATGATTCACGTGCAGACCCGTCACCTGATTATTGGCAAAAGCCCATGCACTCTGATTCGGGTAACGATGGACCGCATGCAGCATATTTTCACGCGAAACCGATCCGACTCGCAAAAGGTCTTCAAGTGGCAGGCCTACATCCACCTTGCCTAGCGGGAATCGATCTTTGCCCGGTTGCTCTATCCAACCTTCAGCAAATACAGATGAAGGCTGGAGGAAACGTTCCTCCGCAAGCGAGTAATCCGTCAGCGTCAGGCCACTTTCGTTTGTCACCGCAAGCAGCGTGCAGAGCACAGGAACACCCGGCAGCATCAGATAATGCTGGTGGATCGTGATTCCCCGATTTGCTTCATGCTTCTCAATCCGGGTAGTCAGCTTAATACCCTTCCAGACGTTGCCGTATTGATCCTTCTGCTCTGTCCAGGAAGCGACTCTCTGTTCCAACTGGCGGCTGAAACCATTCATGCCTGGAACTCCCACTCCCAACCCGCCGTACCACGGATTCCACCACGAGCGTGGAGCCGGTTCAGGGTACGAGCTGTCCAGCCATTCTTCGCCTGCAACTTTCAGTGAGTGTACTACACTGCCGAATTCAGGAGCAACGGTGATCGACAATACGCCATTGTCTACAGTGTATACAGTTCCCGAAGAACCTTCTTCAATCTTCTGCTTCACCTCTGTTCCGCTCTGCGGGAACCAAAGAGCCGTTCGCTCCTGAATCCGATCTTCGCCCCGGTATAGCCCACGAACTTTCCAACCACTCACATGCTGGTGGCGGTCCACTTCGTCTGGTGAAAATGTCAGCTTGGCGGAGTTTAGATTCTGCTCCGGATTGTATTCCTTCGCTTTTGCCATAACCTCCGGTTCGCTACCCTGCTGTACATACAACTCCAGCTTGCCCGCAAGCGGAACCAGTTTATGTTCAGTCAACGTTGCTTGCAGCACATCCGGGGCAAATGGATTTCCCTCACTGAGTGTCAGATCCAGATGACTATCCAGCAATGGAATGACCGGGTTACGCTGTTTCCGTGCAAACGCACGGAAATCATGCCACTTGGCAAAAGTGTTCAGAGCAAACACCGTTTCCTTGGTTCGTGCTACAGCCCCTGGCTCCAAACGGCCCAGATCATGCTGCAACCCCAGCGTGTATTCTGGACGAAGTAGCTTCAGGGAAGGGTCCCAATAGATCCCGCACGCCCCATACTCTTCTTTGCAGAACAGCCAGTTCTCCGTAATCTGTGAGCTATTCCAATGGTTCGGATCACCCGCATAATCATCGCCCATGTCAACGAAGCGCCCCTGATAAGGAAGGATCAACCTGTTACCATAGAACCCGAAGTTATTCATTAGATACAGGTCCTCTTCCCAAGCAGTGTCTCGTGTATTTTCCACCTCGTGGTGGAATTCGGCGATTCCATTCGCAGACAGCTTGACCACGGACTTAATCTGTAAGCCCGGGAAGTCCTCCGAGTCATACAGTGCTTCAAGAACCTGACGTTCCCCTTCGGGATAAATATTCACTTCTTTGGCTTGTTTCTTGGATAACTCTTCGGCAAACGGCTTACCCAGCTTCGGATAAGTCCACCAGAATGAATGACGGGAACCGGGATATTCAATCCACATGTTATTATCTTGCTTGCTCATATGAATAGAGAATGCACCATTCACAGCCACCCATTGATCCTCAATCTGCCCGCCATATTTACCTTCGATCCCCTTCATCAGGACAGAAATTTTGCTTGTAAAAGAGATCGCATGGTTCCCCACGGGGACAGCTGTCACTTCTACTTCTTGGGAATAGAGACCATATGAACGCAAGGTGAAAGGCACAGGCACAGACATTTTACCTTTGGCAGGTACCGTAAAGCGCACCGAACGCTCTGCCCATTCCAGGAATTCATCCTCCGGAAGAACCAAGCTGAATTCAGTCTCTGCATCCACATTATTCTCCACGTTCAGAACCAACTCAGCCGGAATACCTGGATAGAGCTCCTTCACGGGCAAAACGGTCTTGATCTTGGCCGGGAATTTCGGGGCAATACCTAACCTGAACTCCGTTTTCTTACCACCGATCAACCATGTGCTGGCAACAACGGGATGGGTCTTATTGTTATTCTGTTCCTCTGTAATCGGATCAAGGTGAAACTCACCTTCCACGGTAATGGTTTCTCCCGGAGCAACTGCTCGTGCAACGTCTAGCGCAAATCGAATGTTTTTGTTATCCTGACCCTTGATTTCGATCGCCAGTTCAGACGCAGAAGTGTTCTTAATGCGATAGCGAACCTTATAGCTAGAACCGAAAACCAGATCATGATCATCGACCTCTGTAGCGATTTCGTAATCCGGTGTTTCGAGGGCAGTCAGCCCGCGACCCGACTTTTCAAACTCAGCCCTCAGGGAGACCTCTCCCTTTTCCCACGTATAGTCAAAGAAATCAAACCCACGCTCCCGTCGGCCATCCGGCTCGACGACGAGTTCACGCGTGCTGTCTGCATACCAATCCAGCTCCTCCAAATATGGAGCGAGTGCTTCGGTCTGCAAGATGGTGGGAATGAAATTCATCAGATGCACATTCTCATCTTTTTTCTCCCAGAAGAATCCGCACTTCTTGTACATCGGTACAGCCTTCGTATTGCCTGCCCATGTGAACAGATCCAGACGGGGCCATCCGGCCTCTACGGTCTTGCGCACAGCATTCAGGATCAGGTTGCGTCCGACCTTATACCCGTGATAGTCGGGGCGTACGTTAAGCAGCGGTACATATAACGCTCTCTCGTCATAGCGGTAGTGAGCAAAACTGCAGAAGCCAACTACCTCTTTCCCATGAACGGCTAGAAATGCATGAAGATTGGACGAACTCTCCATCTCGCGGCGAACCGTTTCCTCTGTTCTAAGGTTAGTGCCACCTCCCCAGCTCTCATTACTACGGTTCCACATATCCGCGAGTGCGGCAGCGTAAGAGGGATCGTATTCAATAATGTGAATTTGATCGATAATCGAAGTTACGGTCATGTTCGGATCTCCTTCTCTGTATGTATAGGATGTTGAAGAAGCTAGTGATAGTCTTATCATACTATAATTGGAAACATTTTCAGAGTGTTATATTGGTGTCAGATTGTTAGGGGCGATCAGTTATCTTATGTATGGTCTAACATATCCCGCTGTGACGGGCTAAATCGGATATGCATGTGAGTTTTGACAAGCTCTATTCGCTATTGTTACTCTTTGTAGAGGAGTGTTACTTTACTATAAAAAATAGATAGATTCATGGAGGGAAAGCATGACGGAGTGGATCACGCAATTTATACTTTTTTTCAAAGATTTGTCATATGCAGGTCTCGTTATTGCCTTGTCGTTTGAATTCGTACCCGCTGAACTCGTGCTGCCCATGGCGGGATATTGGGTGTACCTTGGAGATATGAAGCTGTGGCTGGCTATACTGGCGGGTACCGTAGGCGGAACGTTTGGACCTCTGACATTATATGCCCTGGGACGTTACGGCGGCAGACCGATGGTTGAAAAATACGGCAAGTATTTCTTGATTCGCCCCCACCATCTGGACGCTTCCGATACATTCTTCGAGAAATATGGCAGCGGGGTCGCTTTCTATGGACGTTTTGTCCCCGGCATTCGGACTGTCATCTCCATCCCTTGTGGAATGGCGAAGATGAATGTGTTCAAATTCAGTCTCTTTACATTCTTGGCCATGCTTCCAATTACCTCATTGTACATCTACTTAGGCTTCAAATTAGGCTCTCAATGGGAACATGTGGATGAGATTGTTAAACCTTATATCGTTCCGGCAGCGGTGATATTCTTAGGAGCTTTTGGATTGTACGTGCTTTTGAAACGTTGGAAAAGAAGAACGGCTTTGAACAAGTCATAGGTTTGCTGAAGTAAGGTAATGAGACGGACAAATTTGAGGTTGAGTTTAGTACTCATTCACTTGTGAGAATAGATATAAGCCCCGCTGATTGTGAAGATCAGTAGGGCTTTTGTTTTAAAAAAAGAAAAATCGGCTAAATACGGACTTCTTTTTTTGCCATTGAAGACTTAAAGTATTAATTTTAGCAACCTGCTATATCGAGGTCACGAAAGTAGGTCTCACGTATTCTTCTTTCATTCGAAAGCAAAACACCTTGAATCGAGCCGAGGCCACTGAAAAAGTCCTCATTTAGAAAAAGGTACAGTTCTTCAAGAAAATTGAAGGGGCTGTATCTTTTTTTGTCGTATAATTGGGTTATCCTGAAAAGTAGGTGAGAGCGGATGATCCGACAACAACAAACCTTAGTCCTGAGTCCTTATGCGGCACTGTATGACATCGTCGTTCCGAAGGACAATATGCTCCGTCAAATCAACGAGCTTGTGGATTTCACTTTCATTTATGAAGAACTCGAAGCTAAATATCGTTTGGACAATGGACGTAACGCCATCGATCCTATTCGCATGTTTAAATACTTACTGCTTAAAGCGATCTTTGAACTGTCTGACGTAGATCTCGTCGAACGCTCGAAGTACGACATGTCGTTCAAATACTTTCTCGGTATGGCGCCAGAAGATTCCGTTATCGACCCTAGCTCCCTGACAAAATTTCGCAAACTGCGATTGAAAGATATGGATTTGCTGGACATGCCATTGGTCAAACGGTGACGCTTGCGATCGAGCAGAATATCGTGAAGAGCCATTCCATTATTGTTGATGCTACGCATACAAAAGCAAGCTACAACCAGAAGTCACCACAAGAAATTCTGCAAGACCGTGCGCGGAAATTGCGCAAAGCTGTGTATACCTTGGATGAATCGGCCAAAGCCAACATGCCAACAAAGAATACAACCAACGAACTCGAAAGTGAAATCGAGTATTGCCAGAAGCTTATCACTTTCATCGAAACTGAATCTGGGATCGCACAAGTGCCGAAAATTCTAGAGCCTCTCAACCTGTTGAAAGAAACGATTGCAGATGACGTCGAGCAACTTCGCCTGGCGGCGGACCCCGATGCACGAGTGGGACACAAGAGCGCAGACTCTGCTTTCTTTGGATACAAAACACATCTGGCGATGACCGAGGAACGGATTATTACAGCCGCCGTTATTACAACAGGAGAGAAGAATGATGGCAAACAATTGCAGGATTTAATTGAAAAAAGCAAAGCGGCTGGCATGCAGGTGAAGACCGTCATTGGAGACGCAGCATTTTCCGAAAAGGATAATATTGTATATACTAATAAAAATGAGATTGAACTTGTAGCGAAACTCAATCCACTCATTACGCAAGGCAACCGTAAGAAGGAAGAGAAGTTCCTGTTTAATAAGGACGCAGGATTGTACGTGTGTCCAGCTGGGCATATGACCCTCCGCAAGGCACGGCAAGGCAAGAAAGGTGTCGGTGCAAACCAAACAGACACATATTATTTTGATGTAGAGCGATGCAAGCGTTGTCCACTAAAGGAAGGTTGCTACAAAGAAGGTGCCAAAAGCAAGACGTATTCCGTTTCAATTAAATCCGAAGAACACGCCTAACAAATGGCATTTCAAGAAACCGAATATTTCAAAGAGAAATCCAAAGAGCGTTACAAAATTGAAGCAAAAAACAGTGAACTCAAACATGGACACGGGTATGACATAGCCACATCCTCGGGTTTACTTGGCATGCCATTACAAGGTGCATTGGCCATATTTGCTGTAAATTTAAAACGAATATTGAAGTTAGCAGAGTAAGGAGAACAGAGAATACAAGCGAATAATGCCAAAAAAAAGAAGACATAACCCCCAATACTTGGGTGTGAATGTCTTCTTTTTGGGCTAAACGTTATCCACTACTTGAAAAAGCCAAGTTCTTCAGTGGCCTCAATCGAGCCAAAGGTTTTTTTCTTCAAGTGAAATAATACATCTCAGTCAACTATGTAACAGCTAATAATAAATCGGTTAACAATTCTTTTTCAAGTAACTGTATTTCCTTTAGTTTTGCTAATATAGCTGAAAAAGTTTTCATATTATTTGTAATGGCATATTTCAATGATAAATTTTTCAACAACAAACATTCATTGCACAGAAATAGAGAGTTTTTTGATAAGTCTTCATAATTTTCAGCATTCAAATATCCTTTTGATTTTAAATAATCTATCCTTGTATTCATGATGTTCTTGTGTTCCCAGATTATCCTGTATAATCTCATATCTTTACTTAATTCTATGTCATCAGAAAATTTAAGCAGTAGTTCATCATATATAGCTAGTCCAAAAACAGCGTTTCTAGTACCTTTATGTGTAAGGAAAGAGTTTTTGGATTTTAAAGAAATCTTCTAAATACAATTTAAAAATATCCAAATCAAACTCTAAATTAAAATGATAAACATCCCTAGTAGTGTTACTTGTTAATTCAGAATTAAAATTACTTATAAATTTTATAGTGGATTCCGAATTTTCTGTGAATGATAAAACAAATTCTGCAAATGGGATGGCGTATTGACCAAATATCATTTGTTTATTGTAACCAAGATAATACAGCTTCTTTTCGTTTTTATTGTAACCGTATATTAAATTATCATGATGGAAATGTCTCCGCTTATAACTTGGTTTGTTAGACCAGTAATATTCATCAATACCAACTTCTACATAATAATTCAAGTCAATATTTTCTAAAACTATATCCAAAATATTTTTATTGAGCGTATTAATTGTAATTTTATTTACGTTTGAATACTCTAAGAAAGGGATATTAGGGTATTTTCCATTGTGGGAGAAGAAATCTATTTTAAAGTCATCTATTGGATCTTTTCTATTATTATAAGTGTAGAGTTGAGTATAGTTCGTGAAAAACCAGCCTAAGAAAGCCTTATCTTTCTCTAATATCGCAAGTGGGTATGCATGATTTAAAAAAGTTTGAATGGAAGGAGTATGAATCTCCAATTTTTTTTCCACGTGCTCACTCTCCTTTATACTTAACATTCCTTATCATTTAGTTATAAATGAAGGTTTGTCAATTTTCTTTAACCAAAAGCACCGTGCTCTTTTTTGAATGGTTAAAATAATAACAATCTCTTTTACAAATGCAAAAGCGAGATGTCCAACTTTTTTACATTTATAATAATAAATTATAATAAATAGATATAAAAACACATTTCCGGATTACAAACGAGTTTTCTAGATCAACTCCTGCTTTCGCTTCAAATACACATACAACACCACGTCGGATGCAGCAGAGATCACCGCACATAAGCCGATTAATCCATCCCCGCCTGAAGTCCGCGCAATAGTCCCAACTGAATTGATACCGACTCGCGACCAAATCGTTCCAAACTATACATCTTCCGTAGTCTGTCTGTGATTCAGCATTTCTTTAATAACGAGGTCGTCGCTTTGCAGTTGCCTAAGTGTAACGATTTAGAGTTAGTATTGGATACCGTCGGACAATGGACAAGTAAAAGAAACGTATGTCTGGAGCCGTGCTCCATTCAGATCAGGGATTCAAACAAACGTCGCAGGTGTACAACACACGACCAGAAGCATTCGACGTCAATGGCAGCCACTCTCGCAAATCAACCAGTCTGCATAGCGCATACATCGAATCTTTTTTTCGACCTCAAGTAAGTGTAAGTTAGAAACAGAAATCTATCCAGCCACTGAAGAATACCTTTAATTTTATAACTACCAATGTTTTCAAGCAAAACGTAAACAGCGCGTACCGATTGAGTATCGGCACACGCTGGCTGCTTAGTTTTTTTATAAGTATACTTTACAGGGATATGACCAAAAATAGTTTTTATAATCTTATAATCAGAAGATAAGTCTTAGCCATCTGTACTAAGTTTAGAACTTTTTTGAGCATATAAAAAAGCTAAGAAGTTAAACTCAACGTGTAATAATAAAGTTACTAAAATAGAATTAGTGTAGTATGCAATAAGTCCAAACACTAAACCTCCGGCTAAAGCAAAAAGCATGTATTTCATTGTAGTTTTGTTGAATTGATAATATTGTAAATGCGATAAGGAAAATAATAAAGCAGATAATATAATGGAAGCTGTTACAGGGAGACCCGCTATTTCAAATGCTGTTTCGTAATTAAAATTTTCACTAATAATCGAAATCAGCAAACCTCGAAATAAAACCTCTTCAACAATCGGAAACACAATTACAAAATTTATTATATTCGTTCTCCCCGTTGGCTTATAACCTGAATACCTTGAGATAAAAAGATTAACAACAAAAATTACAACAATAAGTAACAGTGTCGATTTCAGATTAATGGGTAAATACCAAGAGATTTTATTGTTGTAAAACAAATAAATTAATATCACTAAAGTACCCCAAATGTAAACCACTTTAGATTCAGAAAATTTGTCAATTTTAGGAATTTTATATAACTTAATTAACATTTTTTTGACAACTACGTATGAGAAAGAAAAAATTGCTATCAATAGAACTGAGAATAGTACTCCCACTCTGCTATCTTCCTTTCTTTCAACAAATTTAGTATGTCTTTAGACCATCGTAGTGATTATGCTTGATTTGACCACTCTCTAGTTTTATCACTCGATCAGCTACACTGAAATATTGGTCATCGTGTGTGACTACGATAATTCCCTTCCCTTGGGATTTAAGAATTGAAAGTAACTCTTCATAAAAGAACGCTTTAAACTCAGGATCTTGCTCAGCCGCCCATTCATCCAATAAAATTAAAGGTTTATTTTCTAAACATGAGATGATATAGGCTAATCGTTTCTTCTGTCCCGTAGATAATTCGTTAGAATTTATATTTCCTTCACTATCAATATACACTTTAGATTCCATTTTCATTAATTTAAGCAGGTCATTGATACTTTGTTTATTTGTATTAGTATCTATACCATACAATTTATTAAATAGATGAAAGTCACTAAAAATAGCCGAGAAACATTCATTCAGCTCTTCCATCGATGCTCGTTCGCCATTTAGTTTAACTACTCCACCCTGGGGATTGTATAGACCTGTCATAATCTTTGATAAAGTTGATTTTCCACTTCCATTTCCACCAATAATCATCAAAATTTCACCTGATCTAATCGACATATTGATAGGACCTAATTTAAACTCGGTTTTATTGTTATTTTTATCACTTACAAAATAACTGTACTCAATATTTTCCAGGTCCAACTCGATTTTGTCTGGCGATCTTCGAGATTTATTTTCCTGTATGTTTATATCACTTTTTAAATCTTCACTTTTTTGCAGCAAAAATATCAAATCATTGATTTGTTTCATATTTACTTTCAATGATTCCAACTGAGATATCGAATTGATTAAAATTTGAAATGGACCCAGCATATAAAATACAATAAATAATGTTTCACGTAAGTTTGCTACATTTATACCGGTTAATAGTATTGGAAAAATAAATACTACAACTGCAAAGATGATGTTGTACATCGTAATGTTATACAAATTGTAATTTAATATTTTAATAGACGCTTTGACATTATAATTTGTAGTTTCATTAGCACAATTTTTCATTTCTGCTACATACTCTGATTTTTTATGTTTGTTTAGGATTAGTTCTCTGAAACCGTGTAACATGTGAGTAGTATAAGAGAAATATCTATCTTTCATTTCTCTATTTTTCGTCCAATATTTTGAAGCCTTTTTATTAACAAATATACTAAAACTTAGATTAAGTACTATAATAGACAGGGAACCAACAAACCCATAGAAGTTCTGGTAACCTAAATAACCCATACAAAAGATAATAGTCAGTAGACTTGAAAAGCCTGTTACTACTAATTCTGGTGATTTAGATATGGCCTCTGTGTCACTATTTAATACTGTGTATATTTTAGAACTACCTATCTTTTCAACTTTCTCATATGATGAATCGGTTATTCCGTCAACAATTAACTTTCTTTTTTCATTTATAAGTAAACTAGCATTCTTTATCAACTTTTCTTGTAAAACTTTTTGAGTGAATACAAAAAATATTACAAAGAAAATAAAGAACATAAGTAAGTAACTTGAATACTTCAGTTCAGTATTAAAAGTTTCGTTGATCGTTAATATGATCATTGTATTCATTAATCCATTAATAATACTTAAAGAAATAATAGCTGCATAATTTTTTTCTCCTTCCTTTTCGGATGAGAACAATGCATGTATAAATAATAGATATACAAATAAAGTAATTATTAACGCAATAAAAGATAAAAAAATCCAGTTTCCATAGGTAGCATTAATCAATTCCCATTTTGAAATACCAAAAAAATAATTTGTACTTGAAAATATACATATTCCGAAATAACCAACTACTGCACTTATCAGTAATACTTCTTTTATAGTTTCTTTTTTTGTTTTCTTAAATGCTCTTTTTTTCTGTTTTGTTTCTTTAAGTATCTTGCCAGTATAAAACAAAATTAAAATAATCAAACCTGACAAAAAGAAAAAAAACATTTTAAAAAAACTCATCTCAAGACCTAATCCATAAAAAACACCTTTATTGTTGATTAGAATGTTTTCAAGAAGTAGTAACCGTGGATTCATCATTAAAACTACACCTCTTTACTACTTTCGATATTGGATTCAACATATTGTATTAACTCTTCAATGTTATTAAAGAAAGAATTAGTTAAAGTCTCATCGGCCAAAAGAATATCAAAATGGTTCTCAATTTCTACTAAAATTTTTACAAAGGATATAGAATCAATGAAATCAATAGAGGTCTCCATTGTTATATCATCAGATTCTGTGACATTTTTTATAATAGAAATAATTTCAATATTATTTTCCGATAGGTCTTTTTCCAAATCAGCTTCTTTTACTTTATCTTCAGAAAGAATATCAATCTCCATTGTCTTCAACGCATTTCGATCGATTTTTCCATTTGGTGTTTGAGGCATGCTTTGGATCTCTATGAATTTGTTTGGAATCATATAATCCGGTAATTTTTCCTTGAGGAACCGTTTCAATTCATCAGCATTCTGCATGTTATCAGAGCAGTAGTATACCCATAAACTGTTTATACTGTTTACAGTATGCACTATAACAACGACTTGACTCACAAGTTGCGAATCATATATTACTTTTTCTATTTCTTCGACTTCTACCCTGTAACCTCTGATTTTCACCTGATTATCCATTCGCCCAATATACTTAATGTTACCGTTAGATATGTACTTTCCGTAATCACCTGTCCGGTATATTTTTTTATTCTGAAGATCGTTTACCACCACAAATCTCTCAGAAGTTAATTGTTCTTTATTATAATATCCAAGAGATAATGCTACTCCCGCTATGCAGATTTCCCCTACTTCGCCTGGTTCTACCTTTTGTAAATTATCATCCAATATAAAAATCTCATAATTACGTAATGGCTTACCAATCGTTATCTCGTTCTCGTGCGTGACATTTGATACTGTTGCCCAAACGGTTGCCTCTGTAGGGCCATAGACATTATATATAGTGGCTTTTGTATTTTTCCTGATATCTTCAAGTAAATTCGTAGGGAAACTTTCTCCACCAATAATGATATCTTGAACATTTTCAAGTGCCTTCTCATTAAAATTCAATAACATTCTGGCTCTTGAAGGTGTCATCTGAACTACATCAATCCCATGTTCACTAATTAATTCATAAATTGCTTTAGGATTCGTGCTTTCTCTAGTATTGGCAAGTATAACTGTCATCCCTTTACAGAGAGCCATTACACTCTCAAGAAAAAATATATCAAATGAAACTGTTGTTAAACATATGATCTTTTTACCATCATCTAGAGCACAAGCCTCACCCATTGCATCAACAAAATTGACTAATGAATCTTCTCCGATCATGACTCCTTTAGGGTTCCCAGTAGATCCTGATGTATAGATGATATAAGCTGGATTTAAACGTACAGGACTTTCAGTCCGTGTTTGTTTCAGTTGATTATTAGCATGCGATGGTTCGCCATCAATAAAAAAAGTGTTGCTATCTGAAAACATATCTTCGTTTTCCAGTGTTGTTAACACGTAGTCACTAGAACTGTCAGCGATTATATAATTAATTCTATCCTTAGGATATGATAGATCAATAGGAATATAGGTGCTTTTATTTTTCAAGATTGCAAAAATCGAAATAAGCAATTCTATACTTCTTGGTACAGCAAGAAGTATAGTTCTGTTACTCAATCCACTATTGGATAGAGACTCAGCAAGATCATCTACTCGTAATAGAAATTCATTATAGTTCATTCTTTCATTTTCAAAGATTATCGCATCTTTATTCCCAAAATCAGTAGAGGAACGAACTAATAATTCATATAAATTTTTCATTAAATAATCTCTCCACTTTCATTAGAATTTAGGTTAAACAAGATAATGAGTTCTTTCATAATTTTCTGTTCCAAATTATAAATATCATCAAAAAGAAGACTAATTTTCTTAAATTGTTCATCCCTAAGCTTTTTTGAAGAATAGTACATTCTCATAAAAGTTTTCCCTAGTATCATCCACTTTCCTTGACATTCCTGAAGGAGTACACTTACTATATCCGCAGCATTACTATAGTTTTTTTGTACAAATAATGTATAATTTTTTATATTTATAGATGTATTTTTGAATAGCCATGCAAACATCGTATTTAATGATTCTTCTTGATTATCAAAACTTTGCGATACAATCTCTACATTATTCGAAATAGCATCAAATAAATTTTTTATATTTTCTATTCGGGTAGTTTTTCGTGTTGCAGATCTCGTATTATTTCTTTCAAAATTTTGCTTCAAAAGTTCTTTACCATCTACTGTATATTTATCCTTGTTATTAAATGTTAATAACGCTGTTGAACAAGCAAACACTTCTTCAATCCCTATTTTCAAAGGTTCTAAGTTTTGAGTTGGATCCAAGACTAAACACTCTCCATCATCAACGCCTGAAATTATAATTGCATGGGAGTAACTGAATTTTTGATACATCCGATTAAACTTGCAGAGAATAGTATCTACAAAAACAACAACTGGTTTGTTGTCCTGTAACTCTTGTTTAATAGAATTATACATTTCGTCTATTGTCTCGCTTTTTCCCACATGGATTGCAAGAGAAAAATACATCTCATAAAATTGCAAAGTCTCCTTAACAATGGTCAGATCGGTTAATGAAAAAGTATTATAAAATATATTTTCTAAGGATTTTGATTCTTGTTCTTCTTTAGATGTATCGTAATAAAAATCTAACGCAGAATATATAACGCTAGGTTCTTTCTCAAAATGAATAAGAATCATAGTCATTATTGCTTCCCAACAATCTACCATGCTGTAACATTTTTCTGGTACCACCAGATCAACTGTTTTTTTCATGTTTTTCATGAATAGTCCCTTTCTTAAATGGAAGTTGCCAAAAGATATCTGGGTTACTGATCGCCCTTGAAAAATTATAGTCTTTGGTTTGGGGTACTAGGTGTATCACGTTGTCTTCATAGCAAGAGTCCACACCAATCGACATCTCAAGTGAACTGCTAAATCTATAAAGCTTATGTTTTATACTATGCAAATAGGTATTAATATTTAATCTTTTCCCATGATAATTTGCGTTTTCATTAATGTGTACTTCGTTTCTTTCGTTCCTTATTAAATTTCTAAATTCATGAATCGATAATGGTTCATTTTGATTATTGAAAAAAAACAAACAATAACTAGGATCTAGCATTATCCATTTATTAAATTCCTTAGAATAAACAATAACTACAACATGGCTATCATCCGTTTCTCTTTCTCTTGGACTGCAAGTAATATATCTCGAATATAGACCTGCAGCGAGACAGAGTTCTGATAAAACAATAGCCAAGCCTCTACAATTCAATCTATTCCCATGCTCGGCAGCAAAGTTTAGTAAGGATCGCAAGTCTCTTTTTGGAGGCAATACCATATAGCTTTTATGTTTGGCCCTTTGGTTCACCCATTCTAAGCATAAATACATTTTATTAAAATCATCTTGAGAATCATCCAGCCATTCTTCCATTTTCACATATTCTTTTATATTAGTAATTTTTTCAAAACTGTACTTGAATTCTACATAGTCACCTTCTTGTTTATATATCTCATTTTCTAAAGGGACAAGATGTACATTAAGATCTTCAAATTCCTTTTTCTCTACTTCTGTGAAAGAGACTAGGCATGCTGTTTTATGAATAATATCTGTTCTCTCAAAAACAAATTTTCTGGACTTTGACGATTTCGTAAGATTATACTTTTTATTCAAAAAATAAAAGATAAAATCATTTTCAGTAATATTAAACTTTAAACACTTGCGGTTAAAAATATCCTCGCTTGGACAAGAAATGAATAATTCATTATTATTTATATGCAACAATATAGTTTGGGATAATTCCTCTGATGCAAGGTATAAACAGTCCATAATCCATTTTCCTCTATATCAGTTTAATAGCATTGCCATCTTTTATTTCTCTTTCAATATTATAAAGAAATCTTTGTTCTTCTTTATTCTCCTTCATGCAAATCATACTTTTTTTCATGATCCAACTCGCTGGACAACCTGACGTGAAACAAACTGGCAAAAGTTCGCAACTATTACATTTTTCTTCCAATGGTTTATCTGTCCATATCGAATTAATCATATCGTTCTCATCAATAGTGCCGTTCTCTCGTATTTCTCCAATCAAGTTTTTATCAACAATCTTATGATTTTCAATATTTCTATTACATTTATATACTGAACCGTCCCAATTAATCGCAAATCCATTCTCTTTAAATGAATAGCACATTTTACTATTAATACTTTCATACAGATCACTGTAATTATTGTTTAGTCTCTTTTCGTTCTTCTTAATAATTTCCATCATTTCATAATCACTATCTACTAATTCATTTGTAAGTTTTTTTACACTCTCGCCTCCCCAATCTTTAATAGGCTTTTGAATAAGTTTAAAACAATTATCATCGGCGAAATTTTCATTAAAATAGTCAAAAAACTCTTCATACTCTTTAATTTTGCTTTTGAGTATGTTATTCCTTATGGCAATTGTATATCTTTTATTAATATCAGAATTTTTAATATTTAAGAGATTTTCCGTTATCTTATCAAAAGTACCTTTGCCACTAACATGTGGCCTCAATGTATCATGTAAACTTTTTGCACCATCAATTGTAATTTGAAAAAAAATACAGTTATTATCCACAAGTTCGGTAAAAGTTTCCATATCCAAATAATATCCATTTGTTGTTATGGAAGAAATGAAAGGCACTCGATTTTCAGTACAAATTTCTTTGATCTTTCTAGCCATTCTTATAATTCTGTTCTTTTCAATTAATGGCTCGCCTCCAAACCATTCAATATAGACTGACTTATACTTTTTTATATTTTTATAGAGGAATTTAATAATACTTTTCTCGACTTCGTCAGACATAGATTTGTTGTTTTTTTCCTGATAACAATATTGACAACGAAAATTACAATTGTTCGTCATGACTATTGTCATCCTTAAATTATTATCATAGATGCTTTTGTCTACAATATGCTTGAATAGCCTAATCTCATCGACACTTTCAGAAGTGACTAGACCATATCTCTCGAGCTCTTCACTTAAATTCGAGGTATTGATTTCTTCTTCATTGTTTTTTAATGATTGAAAAGATTTTTGATCTACTTCTATTAGCTTGGATGAAAGAGTGTTAAAGATGTAGTACCGGCCCTCATTTTCCAAGAAAACATTATACATTGAGCTTTTCATATGATCTCTCCTTATTTCCAATCATTTTTTATACTACAAAGCCATTAATATATTTTGGTACAACTTCACTTCAAAATTCATAATTTCACTTAGTGAACTTTCAATATCCTCTAAATTTTCCTTTGTTGGATCTATACTACATTTAAGTACAAGCAACTTGAAGAGTTCAAATTTCTTGACTAATTTTTCAAACTCACGCGTATAGGTTTCACTGAAAACTTCACTTGTCAACTGCTTCAATAAACGCTTGGAAGTAATAATTCCTTCTGATGCTATATCAAAAACGAGATTATAATAATTTTTCTGTTCAATATATTCACCACTGTATCGAAGATATTCAAAGTACCTGTGCAATTCTTCATAAGCTGAATACCCATAATAATTCTCTCCTTCATTTCCCCCTCTCAAGAAGGACCGTACCGTATCTGCAAGTTTAATTTTATATTTCTCTACATCTTTTATATTATTACCGATGATACTTGTATCCTCACATATAACTTCTATAAAGTGATTTAACGGGTCATCATAGTCCAATTTCAACCAGCCATCATAAGATCTTATAGGGTATGTCGGAATATACCCGTCACTGACATACAAACCCTTAATTTCATCCCACCCTATTAAATTAATATAATGTTTGGTATTTACATTTTGATTGTTAACAAATAAATTGTTGTACTCCAAATATTTGGTGCCTATATGACCTATAATAAAGCTGTTGCAATAGATCTTGTTCCTTATCCAATGTTCTCTATTATCATTTTCATTAATACCAGAGAGTACTATTTGATTCTCTTCCAGGAAATGCGATATCCCTTGTTCAAATGCCATAAATATTCTAGATCTGGTGATATTCGTAGATTTAAAAACTATATTTAAGTCACAATGCATTAAGATATCTAACTCTTTGATATTTTGAACACTCAATCGAAGATAGTTGAAAATACAATTTGATAAGCAATAACTCCCTGGATAAGTAGTGTAATTAGAATTATTTAAAAGCATTCAAACACCTCTATTTCCTTATCCTCTATTCACCAAAAAAATTCTCAATCATTACTACCAACCTCTCATCATCACTATCTGAACCTATAAGAAAAGTTGGTTTTTTGAAATATTCTTTCATGAATTCTTTTTTTTCTTCAATTTGCTTTTGGTTCAAAATGGCCCCATCACCTATAAGAGATATTAAATTGTAATCTTTCTCAACCGGGAAGATACTTATTGCTATTACTTTCGTTTCAATATAATTCTCTAAATAATTTATGGTTCTGTTTATATAAGTCAAGTTATCATTTGGATTGACACATAATATAATAGCGTCCGGCTCACTTCCAAGTAAGAAATCATGCTGATGATTGGGGTAAAAACCAATGTTACCTGCTGAATACGGGACGGTTTGAGATTGAGATCCAACTAGAATGATATCCGGATCATTCCTGGAGATGTTATACATCAATTCATTTACTGTACTTATAGCTTTGCCTCCTGAGACATTAACTGAAGAATTGTAACCCATTGGGTAAACTTCATTCATGCCAAACAATAAAGACGAAGCTTCTGTACCAAGTTGGCCCACTTGATAACCTTTCTCACACAATAGTTTTCTCAAAGTCATCTGTAAAGTAAATTTACCTTGCCGTGGACTAGTTCCAAAAACCCCTAAAACAGGTTGCGGAATTCTATGTAATTTATCCATGTTACTTTCTGGAACATTTTCTTCAGAAATAATTGGATAATAAATTTTGTTATCTTTCTTTAACATATCAATGTCTCCTTGATAGGCTGAAAGATCATCAAAAGAGTAGAGATTTTTAGAATGTTCTAAACATGATTGAATGAAAAACTCATAAAAATCCCGATTATAAACCGAGTTTAACATGCTAGTATGACCTAGTATTACAGTATCAAAATCAGATTCCCAATCAATTTCATCGATACTCTCAATCTTCAGATCCATAATACCCTTCAATTTTTCTGTATCTCTCCATTTATTATGCCTTCTTGGTTCATAAACACCTTTAATCGAAAAAGTTAATTCATTACGAAACCTCAATAGAGAATGCATTTCTTTATTAAAAGGAAATATAATGGCCTTATCAATTTTATTAATCCAATCAGGTTTCTCAATATTTCTTTTACTATAATTAACTACCTTCATGGCATTGTTTTTCAGTTCAATTAAAATCTTCTTTTTGTCTCTGATGCCAGATTGCATAATTTTAGCAACAATAGCTGTAATATGAGGGGCTGCAAAACTTGAACCAGCCACACGTTTATATCCTTCATCCCACGGTAATCGCTGAAGGGCACCTATGCCCATAATATTAACGATACTATTCTCAACATAATAATACTTTTGAGCCTCTGTACAAAATGTATGATAATCAACACCTAAAACAGAGTCAAAGGCTGCTGGGTACGATATCGCACCTAAGTTATCAAAAGCTGCAACAGTAATAATTCCTTTGTTTTCAATAAAACTACATATTTCTTCTAAATCATCTATTTTATCGCAAAATGTCACTCCATTACTTAAATGAATAATATCAACGTCGAGTGTTGTAATGATGTATTTCAATGCTCGTATCAGATCTTCAATATTGGTTTCATGGTTTTTATCGAAAATTTTTATTGAGTAAATCCTGGCCTCAGGTAGATGATTATGCAATATATATGAAGTAGCCGTTCCATGACCAATGTTGTCGGTATGCTCATTATCCAGACAATAATCTGAAGTTAAATCAATATTTTCAACATATATCTCATTGAATTCTCTTCTGCTGGTATTGGTTCCGCTATCAACAATCGCAATTTTAATTCCATCGCCCTTAAGGTTATGCCAGTTCATTCTAAATCCCCCATAATATTTTATTCATACAGACTCTCAACTAATTTTACATAATCTTTGAAATTAGCTAGTTCCTTCACTTCAAGAATATCGTCATTAATTCTGACCATAAATTCTTTCTCAATTGCGATAATTAAGGCAACAAATTGTAAAGATTCTAATTCAAGCTCCTCTGTATAATCTTCTTGATCAATATAGATTCCCATATTATGAAATATTGTTTTTAGTTTATTTTCTATCTCCATTGAAATCGCTCCATATAATTTTTATTTAATAACAAGGGTTGTCAGAGAATTTCACTTCCGACAACCCAGTCTTTCAAATTTTTAACGACTAAAATTCAAAATTAAGAGCATTTGAAGTTACTTTCTCCATACAGGACTACATTGTTATTCACTTTTTTAGGTTTAACTAATTTTTTCATTTCTCTTCACCTCCTTTCATGAGTTAAGCGCTTAACCCAAGACATGAAAGCCTGAATCCACAAAAATAATTTCTCCGGTTATTCCCTTTGATAGGGAACTCATTAAAAACATGCTCGTATCACCGATCTCTTCTAAAGTTACATTTTTTTTGAGAGGAGCTCTTTCAGCAACATTTAATAGTTTTTCATCCAAACCTAGTATTACAGAAGAAGCTGAAGTTTTAATAACGCCAGATGAAACAGCATTAACTCTAATCCCTAATTTCCCCAAATCGACAGATAAATAACGAACGGTTGCCTCTAACGCTGCTTTTGCGATCCCCATGACACTATAATTATCAATAGCTCTTTCCGAGCCAAGATAAGTTTGAGTTACAACGCTTCCTCCTTCTGTCATAACCTCTCTGGCATGTTTACAAAAAGATATCAACGAATACGTACTAGCACTTAATGCCTCTAAAAAATCCTCCCTGCTAATATCGATACAATCGCCATGGAGCGCTTCAATACTTGCATAGGCTAAAGAATGTACTACTCCATCTATTCTGCCGACATGTTGTTTTATAAAATTGAATGCTTCTGAAATGCTATCGTCATTTAACACATCACAAGCAATTATGCATAAAGGTTCAATCTCCGCATCCGTTAGCATTTTTTGAAGTTTACGACGCGATTTTTCTTTTCGATATGTAAAAAGCAATTTAGCTCCTTGTTTGTTTAGCGACTTAGCAATTCCCCACGCTATGCTTTTCTCATTCGCTATTCCTGTTACAAGTATTTGTTTTCCTTCTAGCAACACATAGAAAACCTGCCTTCACCAGAGAATATACTAACTGACTTATTAAGCCTCTCCATTTCCATGCTTAATTCCTCAGGAAAATTCAATAACACTGACAAATCGACTAATTCATTTATTTCAAAAAAAGTAACATGTGAGGAGAACTCTTCAAAGGCACAGATTGACATTAAATAATGTTCACCAACATTGTAATGCTGGAAATATGCTTTTGGCAGACTGTTGTTAGCTTGCATATAAAATCTATAATCATCCCCTTTGATGCAGAAAGAATTTAGAGGAATTTTAAGCCCCTTTCCTGTTGCTTTTATATAACTTTCTTTCAAAGTTAGAATTCGATAAAAATGAATTAATTGATTAGAAGTATCTTGATTAATTATGGAAGTATATTCATCGTCGCTAAAGTATTGCTGAGCAATACCTAATTGACGTTGTTTGACCTGTTCGAGATCGACCCCGACACAATGTCTTGAAAACACACACACAATCCATTCCCCTGAATGGGAGATATTAAAATCCCAGCCTTGTGCGGATTCTAAAAATGGCTTGTTAAAGTCATCTTTCTTAAAAACCAGACTTTTATTCTCAAGTTTTAATAGTTTACAAAATATAATACGAGTTAATAGTTCACCTATTACAGACTGTAAAAAGCTTTTCTTATTTTTATTCCTTGTAAACTTTTCTTGCTTTTCTTTGGAAAGAAAGCGAATTAAATTGTACTCATTGATGTAATCCCTGGAATGATTGTAATTACATAAAAAAACATAGACCATGGAATCCCCACTGTATCATGTTATACTATTCCTCCATCGACATTAATAACTTGTCCATGTATATAACTTGCCTCATCTGATGCCAAAAATAATACTACTTTTGCTACTTCTGCAGCTTCCCCAAATCTTCCAACAGAGATTTTATCTTTGAAGCCATGCTTTATTTTCTCAGGGACTTTATTAAGCATATCAGTAGCTATGTATCCTGGAGCTACCGAATTAACACGAATTTTCTTCCTGGCTAGTTCTCTGGACAATGCCTTAGTAAAGCCTATCACCCCAGCTTTCGAGGCACTATAATTAGTCTGGCCGGAACCCCCTAATTGTCCTGATACTGATGAAATATTTATTATTACTCCTTCTTTTTCACTTAACATGGATGGAATAACAGCCTTACTACAATTGTAAGTTCCCTTTAAGTTTGTATTAATAACACTATCCCACGACATTTCATCCATGAACATCAAAAAACTATCATCCGTTACTCCAGCATTATTAATCAGAACATCAATTTTTTTATATTTCTTTGTTATATATTCAATGGCTTCCATACATTTGTTATGATTGGTCACATCTAATAGAATACTCTCACAAACGCAGCCCTTCTCACACAATTCTGCTTCTAACCTTGTCGCTTCATCTTGACTTTTACTATAAGTAAAAATTACAACTGCTCCTTTAAAAGCAAACTGTCTAGTAATTTCATTACCAATTCCGCGCGATCCCCCAGTGATAAGAACTACCTTGTTTTGAAAATCCATTTTCAGTCTCCCTCGCCTATAACAATGCTAAACAAACATCCACTAATATCATATCCATTAATTAATAAATATTTGTACCTTCCGGCCTTCGCATGATCATAGATAACATTTAAATTTAGACTCTCCTCTGGATTCTCACACCCAGAAGTTAATGGTAATGTTTGATTCTCCAAGCAAAGAATCCCACTTACAACATTTAAAATTAATGATGCACCTATGCTTTCTCCAATTGCTCCCTTTATAGCCGTGACAGGAATCTCACTACCTAGTCCCCCGAAAACTTGATGTATTGCTTTTGCCTCAGCAGGATCTGCATAAACACCGCCACCAGATGCCATAAAAATCCCGTCGATATGATCTTTACAGATTCCAGCATTCTTCAATGCCATTTCCATAACCTGTGCAAACACATTACTATCCGAATTTGGACCGTCAATAGCACGAAATTCATCAGTTATGGCATTTGAATAGCCAAGAATTTCACATAGTGCTTTACCTGATCTAGATCTCAATGAGCTCTCACTCTCAATAAACAATCCTCCTGCTCCCTCAGTAACCCTTGTCCCATCTCGATTCGCATCAAGTGGCTTACAGATTGAGTCAAGATTCTTGGTCGTAGAGTTAATTAACTGAAAACTATGATCTAACTCTTCGATATATTCTTCCACACCACAACATAAAATTTGATCACATTTATTACTTTTAATCAATTCATATGAATATGCGACTGCGTTGCTTCCCATTAACATCGTACTTGGTCCTTTAAATCCTAAATGTAAACACGTATGACCCAAGCCAGCATTAAAGACTGTATTGGTAAACAGGGTTGGACTTACGCCATCTACACCATAAGTTTCGATCTGATTCCGGAAATTAATATTCGATTGCAAGGGTCCAAACCCCGTATTGAAAACGGTTCCAATTTGCTCAGTATCTAAAAGAGAAAGCTTTTCTAATACCAGTTTAGAGACACTAAGACTCATCCTAGAAAATCTATCCATCCGTCTTGACACTTTTGGATTTATATTCTGAGGAAGAATAATAGGTAACTCAATAGAATTATAATCCACTTTCTTAGTATTAATGCCCGACCAGAACTCTTCCAAACTAGTTCCTACACAAGTAATTACTCCCATTGATGATATGAAAACTCTCTCCATAGTCCCCTCTATTCTACACTTCAGTCTGTGCCAAAGAAATTAAACCTTTTGATACAATTACGTTATTCACGTAAGCCGTACACTTTATTTGAAATATATGTCCTATACTTTGCTCCAAAGAGGCCTCCACAATTAACTGATCTCCCGGAACAACTGGACGTATCAACTTCAGATTGTTCACACCACATAAGAGCATTCTATAATTTATCGTTTTAACTTCCGGTTCCACAAAGATAAAACCACCGACTTGAGCCATCGTTTCAATCATTAGAACACCTGGGTATATCGCTTTATCTGGAAAATGCCCTGTAACCCATGGTTCATTGTGCGAAATATTCTTATAGCCTCTTGAACTCTTCATATAATCGATATCTAGTATTTTATCAACCAAAACAAAAGGATACTCATGCGGTAGTATTGATTTTATTTCAACCACTTACATCTAACTCTCCTCGCCTATTCAATTAACTTTTCCCACGACAACACTAGCTGCGTTCCCAGAAAATGCAAATGAGTTAGACATTGCATATTTAATTTCTTTTTCTATACTTTTACCGTAAACTAATTTTAATTCTCCAAATTCATTGGGTACATCTACTAATTTTGCAGTTAAGGGGACAATATTTCTATCTAATGCCATCAGAATAACAGCCATCTCAACGCTACCAGCTGCACCTAAACAATGGCCCGTTACAGCTTTTGTAGACGAAATCAACACATCCGGGCTTGCAACTTCCATTAAATCAGTAATGGCCTTGGCCTCCATAACATCATTTAATTCAGTTGCTGTCCCGTGAACATTAATGTAATCAATATCTTGAGGGTTCAATTGTGATTCTTTAAGTGCCATATTCATAGCTCTTATTGCACCGGACCCTTCTGGATCGGGACTGGTTATGTGATAAGCATCATTACTTAGGCCGTAGCCTAATAGTTCTCCATATATATGTGCATTTCTCATCAGTGCATGCTCTTTACTTTCTACAATGAACGCGGCTGCACCCTCTCCCAAAGATGTACCGTCTCTATTTTTATCAAAGGGGCTACATCCATTAACACTCATCGACTCCAAACTATGGAAACCGGCTACAGAAATATCCGCTAACATATCCATTCCTACCACGAGGACAACATCCAAATTACCGTTCCTTATCTGGTCTATGGCTATGCCAACTCCTGCTGTGCCTGCCGCACAAGCAGATACTGTCGTATAAGTAGCTCCACTGACATTACAAAATCTTGCTACTTTTCTTGTATAGTTGGGGACATTCACCAGCCACTCAGGATTTGAATTTATGTTATTATGTTTGCTCTTTATATGCTTCATTGTATTTAGATTTCCAGAAATTGAAGTCGAAACAGATAATCCACATTTCATTCCCATGTTTTTTATTTCACTTTTACTAATCTTACTATCATGAAGTGCTTCATCGATAGCTTGATATGCCATCAATATTGATTTTTCTTCTATACCAATTTGATCCTGGTACGTAAGATAGGCCTCATCAACTTCACCAGCAATAGAAGTACTTTTAATATGTAACTCATCAAATATTCCACTTTTTTTGAGACCGGTTTGACCGTTGATAATTGTTTCAAAAAAATGTTCCTTATTCGCTCCATTTGAAGCAATTATACCTATGCCGGTTACAACAGCATTACTCATTTTTCTTCACCAGAATACGATCGAATTAATTGGGCAATAGATTTGACATTGTAACAAGAGGCAAGATCCGTGTTTTGAATTACGATTTGAAAGTCTCTTTTTATACCTACAGCCAGTTCCAAAGCATCTACTGAATCTAAATCTAACCCTGATCCATTATCATCAATATCAAAAAGAGGAGCTTCCTCATCGATACTATCGTGTGAAATATCTAGTCCTAACTGACTAACTATTAACTTTTTAATCTTCTCTTCTAATCCAACATCTGCTACATTCATTCTTTTCTCCTCCTACTTAATGGATAATTTAGTAAATAAGTTTCAAAATTACCCTTGGAAAATAATAACTAAGTGAATTCTATATCAACTTTCATAATTTGTAAATACACTAAACTTAAAAAAATTAAGCGCTTTACTTTTATTAAATTGTTAAAAATTATCTTGCATAAATCCCCTTGTAAAAATGGAATATTTAGTGTTATTCTAAAAAAAACTTATGTTGAACATATCAACAACAACAGACGCAATACATCTTATATTAACTGGAGAGACTGAATACATGTTTATTTATAAAATCATTACCTGAGGTCTAAAAGACTAAAGATAAAATTGTTTTATAGAGCTAAATATGCAGCCTGCTTATTTAGTGTTCCTTTTTAATTAATCTCAACTTTCGTCATTTTTTATATACAAAAGTTGGGTAGTTAGCTCACTCATTATTAATTATGGTAAAGGCGGTGTTTTATGCAGTATTCTCTTCCGATCTATCCACCCTTCATAACTGGAAGGTTACATCATTCTTTACCTCAAAGTATTATGTCTAAAAATGACAGCTACACCGCTTGGTTCTATAACAATTACATTCAGATTTCTTGCAATCGTGGGAAATATGGGAGTTCCGAATTAAACTTTTTTAGATACTTCATGTGGGAGCATCGTTATCCGTTTTTCCATATCGAACAGCTTACACGCGATACAATCAATTTATTAAATATAAATTTTATCAATTTAATAAAAGAAACTATAACAAATGGAAAATACTTCTATCTAAATATAGATGAATTCTACTTACCTCTTCAACATCATCAACAATTCCATATTGTCAGAGATGTATTAATTTTTGGATTTAATGATGACGAGAATATATTCAAAGTTCTTGGATTTGATAAAAATGGAAAGTTTGGTGTGAATGACATCCCATACCATGTACTTTATGAGGCATATATGAAAACAGAGGTTGTTGACGGTTGGGAAAACTACGTTTATATCGTCAAAGAAAATAAATTTGATTATCAATTTAATTTCGAGTTAATTTTTGAGCTTTTCGATGACTATCTTTACAGTAAAAATACTTCTAAGAAGTTTAATATGATTGAGAATGATAAAAACCTCATTTTTGGTATACATTGTATCGAATCTCTGAAGGAAGATGTTATCCAAAATGATTTCTCTTTTGTACCTATACATATTATCTGGGAACACAAAAAAATAATGGTAAATCGAATCAAATATATTTCCAGTCTTGTACCCGAGTTAGACTTACATAAATTCGCAACAGAATATGAGGAGTTAGAAAAATACTCCAGCCTTATTCGAATGTTATGTATTAAAAAGTATTACAATAATAGTTTAATAATTAATGATAAAATAGTTGATTTACTAAACTCTATCATTACAAAAGAGAAGACTATTCTATCTCGATTTTTAGAGAAAATGAAATCCTCAAATATTCAAGAAAGATATGAGAGCATCCTTAACTTATAACTAAATAGAAAATTTTGACGAATTGTAATATAAAGTGCAACACCTAATGGAGATAATAAAAAAACAACCCTTGCCTGATCGTGTAAAATGAAGGTTCCTACACCACATTCACACAAGGGGAATCCACCATGAGCTACGCACATCTTAGCATAATTTAGCGAAGTAAACTAAAAACCCCTCCATAAACAGTGGGAAAGTGTCCGGGCCGTTGCCCGGTATTTAGGTAGGCATCCTACCACTACTAGCCATGAACTCTGCCTAAAAAAAACGCAACCTTCCTATTTGTGCCGAGCGCTATCATAGAAGCAAAACTCCGTGCATCGTGGTCTCCCGAGCAGATTGTAGAACATCTCCGTCAAGAGGGGCAGTCTGTATTTAGCTTCAAAACGATCTATCGTTAGCCGTATTCAGGCCGTTTGATGAGAGGCATACTTACTGTTCTACGTCATAAAGACCAACGGCAAAAACCTGCGGAGCCACGTGGCAAGTTTGCCGTAGGCAGAACGATCCCCCGCACCCAACAGAGGTACGGTCTCAGGAAACCTTTGGCTAATTGGAACTCTATACGCGGTCGTCCCGGACCGTGGGAAAAGTAAGGGCTCTTTAACTACATTCATCGTATGCAGACCCCGCCTGTATACCGCCATTCCCATGCCTGATCATACAGCTTTGTCCATGGAAATTGTTTTTGGTGTAGCAGCCTCGGAGTACCGTTGGAGAACCGCTCACGAATCCTTTTCAGAGGAGCGGTTGCACTTAGCTTGATAATCCGTCATTTCAAGATCAGTAATTTCATTTAAATGAAATTCATTCTAAACTCAATTTGCTCCTAAACATCTTTAAATTCGGCTCGCTGATATAAGCGCATTGCTCTTTCGTTAGAATCAGCCACATGAAGTTGTGCCGCGCTAGTAACTATATCAGAAAGCCTCTTACTTAATAATAAACTGTACCCTATAGAGTAGACACTTTGAAAAAGTCTCTCTATGGGGTATTTTGTTATACACCTATGAACAAGACAAGGACGGAGAATAATAATTGAGTAAAAAAACATTTACAGCATATGAAGTAGAGCAACTGGCTAGAAATCCTTATGTGAAGTCCGTGTCGACCAAAGGGATCACGCATACGGACGAGTTTAAACAACTCTTTATTACATCGAATCAGCAAGGAAAAATGGCTAGAGAGATTTTTGAGACGTGTGGATTTGAAGTCATACCCTTGGCATGACTCGGGTCAAAGCCGCAGCTAAACGTTGGAAAGCAAGTTACAACAAGCAAGGGGTTCCAGGCTTACAAGATACACGAGGTAAGCATTCTGGCAGACCTCTGAAGCGAGAGTTGACCTTGGCAGAGAAGAACGCGAAACTCGAAGCGCAGATTCACCTGCTTCAAGCAGAGAACGAACTGCTAAAAAAGATTCGTTTGGCCGAACGGGGGTGGAATCACGAGTAAAACGAACGCCGAACTTGCGATACAGGTTAATCCGAAAGGTGATTGAGAAATATCATCTCCAGCGAATGGTGAGTGTTCCGTGTGAAGCGGCAGGGGTGTCCAGAAGTGGATATTATCGTTACTGGAGCCGTTCAGCCATTCACAGACGCATGCAGAAGGAACAGGTAGATGAAGAAATCAGCCTGCACGTCCGTCGCGCTTTCCAGTTTAAGAAACGAAACAAAGGTGCTCGTTCCATCAAAATGACGCTGGAAGGACAATTTCAAATCATCTGGAATCTCAAGCGCATCCGACGAATTATGAAAAAATATGCGATTGTATGTCCTCATCGAAAAGCGAATCCTTACAAACAAATGATGAAGGCAACCCAGGAGCATCGAACCATGCCTAACCTGTTGCAACGTACCTTTAAACAAGGCATCCCGGGCAAGGTGCTTCTTACGGATATCACCTACTTAAGCTATGGTCAAGGGAAGCGAGCCTACCTGTCGACCATCAAGGATAGTTCAACCAATGAAATTGTAGCCTACTATGTGTCGGAGCGAATGACCATGGATCTGGCGACAAACACATTGCTCCACTTACAGAAAAATCGCAGATTCAAGCGGAGTCAAGATGCCTTCATTCATTCCGATCAAGGAACCCACTACACGCATCCTGATTTTCAAAAGAAAGTGAAACAAATGGGACTTGGACAATCTATGTCTAGACGAGGAAACTGCTGGGATAATGCACCACAGGAGTCGTTCTTTGGCCATTTTAAGGATGAAGTTTCACTGAAAAACTGCACAACTATAGATGGGGTTAAACGAGAAATTAAAGCATATATGATGTACTATAACCACTACAGATACCAGTGGGACTAAAAAAAGATGACCCCTGCACAATACAGAGATCATCTTCTTCAAGCCATATGAGTCTTTTTATAGAAATGTCCTTTACATAGGGTACAGTTTATAATTGCCCGATATTCTTGTAAAGAAAAGATGTCATCAATTAGCCTTTTTTTTCTTGGATCATAATGTACCATAATCAGTCGACATTGTTATTTGAAATTTATGCAGCGTAGGTTTTCTCCATGTTGGTAAAGCTTTAAACGCACTTAATTTATTAAAGGTTGACGCTTCTTCAGTTAAGGCTCCTCCTTCTCTATTTTGAGAAACAAATCCAGCTCCTCCAACGAATAGATATCCCACTGACTTATATAAAAGTCCGATGATTTGGGGACACATCTTCCAGACTCTTCTCTAGCAACCAGTATCCCTCGACGCGGCAGAACCCCTTACTTTTCATAAAATCAAGTTATCGTTCTACTGCTCTATAATGCTAAACATCATTCAGTATTACGCAAAGGATACTGGTTTAACAATTTTTGATCTCTTTTACGAAGCTCATTAAATAATGCTTCATATGCTTCTCGTGGATCCTGTATTTTCAGAGAGACGTTCATATCAATATAATAGTGTGTGGCAGTTCAATAGTATCATTGTAAACGCTGGTCGTGGCAGGACATGCCTGTAACCGGTTAGTTCACCAACAGAATACGATGCTTTAGTTCGAGATTATTCGAGTATAGCCAGTTGGCCCACACAGGATAATTTGGATAAACCTTTCGGGTATGCCTCTCAATTCTTTTAATTCTTCAAGTATAGTAGTTTGAAAAGATTTAATGGTCATCGACATACATATTTCCTCCTAGATTTTCAGAATCTGACCAATTGATGAACGAAAGTAGTTATGAGAAAGCGCAGCGAGATAAATCAGCAACGTAACCTGAACATCTAAGCTTACCTATTAGCTACGTAGTATAGAGCCAAATGATGATCATCTATTACCTCAACCAGCGATGAGTTTTCTAAATCAATTCCTGCCTTCTTTTCAAATACACATACAACACTACGCCAGATACCGCACAGATCACCGCACATAATCCAATGAATCCATATCCCGCCTGAAGCCCGCGCAGCAGTCCCAACTGAGTCGTTGAACCGTATATATTCTTCACACCTTCAATGACCCAGCCAATCACATAGTTACCAATGACACTACCAACCCCCATCAAGGTAACCGTGAACGTAATCGCTGTGTCACTGCCGTTCGGATATCTGCGTGCGATAAACGCCATTACTGTTGGATAGATCATCGCTATACCTGCACCCGAGATGGCAAAGAAGATGGCGAGCCCCTCTCCTCCGACAAGCGCAATAAACGTACAAATGGCCGAGAACGCAGAGAAGATTATCAGCGACAGTACAAATCCGATCCGGTCCGTTAGAGGACCCAGCAGCAAACGTCCAAGCGAGAACGTGAGGAAGAATGCTGACAGTAACCCCGAAGCTTTCACCGTGTCCCACGTATAGGCTTTCTCCAGGAAGTTAACGAGCCAACCCCCAACCGCCAGTTCCGATACCACGCCAAAAGAAAGAATGAGTACCATCAGCCAGATGGCTGGATCACGTGTTAACGTCTTAAGCGAGGTCCGATCTTCATGAGGAAGATCATCTCCCGGAAATTTGCTGCGCAGCGCCGCAATGATTGGTAGCAGACAGAGTGACAACATCACCAGATACATGCCGCGCCAGTCCAGTACGTGTCCGAACACGCTCAACGACATCACCCCTGTCGCCAGCAAAGGCGCCACCGTTGAACTCAGCCCATAGAAGAAATGGGACAGGTTCATCATCGTACCTGTGTTCTTCACAAAGATCCGCGCACCCAGAATCGCCAAAGCAATCTCCAGCATGCCGTTACCGATGTACATGAAGAAGTACGATGAAGCAAAGAGCGGATAGTTATGAGACATGTAAATGAACACACCCGATAAGATCATCGATGCAAAAGATATGATGCTGACGGCCTTGATGCCCCATTTGCGAACCAGAATAGCCGTGAACGAGCAGGCGATCAGGTACCCCAGTGCATTCAGGGACAATAACGTCCCGAGCTGTTTTTCGTCCAAATTAAAGTCGAATTGAATGCGCGGAATAGCCGGCCCCTTAATATTTTCCGATATGCCAAATACGATAAATCCCAGAAAGATCGTTGCCAGTTGCATGGCGTACAGCTTGTTGAACTTTCGTTTGTTGCCTTGTGTACCTGCTTGCTGATTCAAAATAAGTTCCTCCATTGTGTTCGGAAAAATGGTTACACTTGATAACTATGATTGCAGTACCATCTTCCGACCGCTGTTATCCCTGTATTTTTTGAATCTTTCCTAGAGGTGAAAATACAGGGATAAAGGCGTTCTTCAGATTGGTTCTGCCCTCTCCGTTATCGTGTCAATGATTTGTACATTTGAAATAGGAAACATGGTTAAGCTTTACCACTGCTTTTCAACCACCTGAATGCGGTAGGTCAGGCTCTCTAGCGTTACCGCGACTAGTCCCGTCACATATTCTCGCCGAGTGTCTCTTTGGATGATCAACTCCGGCATATGCTCCTGTGGGATCAGGTGATCCAGACAGCCTTGTAACAGGTCATCCCGCATAGCCGGGTCCATTGTATCGCCAGTAACGACAATCGCTGCCGGGTTGATAATCGCAATGATGGAGATCAGCGTCTTTGTGACGAGTTCCTGCAACCCTTCCGTCGTTTTCAACATGCGCAGCTGCTCTTCCCGTGACACGCCAAAAGGTAAAAAGGACACCTCGCCTCCAAATTGCGTATTCCCGGTCAGCGGACGACCATCAATGATAAATCCTGCACCGGGAAAATGGTTCTCCGGAAAAGTCACCACCGCGAAGTTCTTCTCTTCCTCAAATTGCTGCTGGTTGTAGAGTCCGTAGACCGTCAGGTTCATGTCGTTGCCAATGACCACTTCCACGTCTTCATACTGCTCCTTAAGCCTTGGCCCGAGGGGTTGATACATCAGCTCCGGTACATCGCAAATCCCAATCACGCCGTTGTGTGCCACCCCAGGTATTCCAATACCAATCGCCTGCACATTATGGTGTTGTTCGATCAGATTGGCAATCAGATCCTCTACCACCGTTACATTGATCTCATCCAAAAAGAGTGTCTGTTCATCCGCCATCTCTCCATTCAGATTGGCATATGTATGTGTGATCGAGTGAATGCCGCCCTCTGTTCGAATAATCAGGCACAGTACGCTTGCGTAGTCCGCATTGAATTGATATCGACTAGCCGGTCTTCCCCCACTTGATTCATCCGGGCCCAGATCAATAATCTCACCTGTTTGGAGTAATTCGTTCAGGATCGTGCCGCATGTCGCAACGCTGAGTTTCGTCAGGTTAGCAATGGAAGCTTTTGTGCCTACGCCCATGGATCGGAGTGTATTCTTCACCAGTTCAACGTTAATGCGTTTGACCTGCTGAGTGTTGTGTGATGTGGGTAACATGGTTAGTTATATGCCTCCTTTCGTTCATTTTGAACCATTCAACGAATGTTTTTAAAAGTATTTTAATAATTGAAGTGTAGGGGGATTTGGGTGGAAAGTCAATGCTTAATTGGGAGCGAAAACGTTTGAATGGGAAGGCAAAAGGACAGTGTAAGATCATCGTCTATGATCCTGCGCTGTCCTTTAGTTAAGGTGACTTTATGTAGACTGGCTCATTTGATTTGCCAAGATGCTCTTCTCCAGTCGAACTTCAAATAAATTTCGGTTTAGATCCTGTTCCATAGCGTGCAGATGGTATGCAGCCTGTTTCACTGTGTCCATGGGCAGCACCCCTGCTCGCTTCGCGATAATGTCCATGGCGTCCAGGATAAGTTTGTTGCATGTAACGAGTTGATCGACGTAATCGTCTTCTTGTTGGACGAGATGTGCGTACTGCGAAGACAGGTCTTCGCTGTTGGTACTTATCATGTCACCACTCCTAAAATTGGTACGCATAAGAGTACCAGATATACAAAAAGTATATGGTACGCTCATGCGTAACGTCAAGACCATATGGAAAATTTAGGAGTGATACTCATGGCTAAGAAAGTTGTCGTCAATATTCACAAACTCACGGAAAAACATAATATCTCACTGCGCGAACTGGCTCGATTGTCTGATATCCGTCACGCTGCATTAAGTGAGTTGCAGTCCGGTAAACGAGAGAATATCAACTTTGCTCACATTGAGCGAATTGCTGAGGCGTTGGATATTGATGATATAAGGGAAATTATTGAGATAAGAGAGAATCAATTCTAACCAAAAAAAAGAGGAAACTAACAATTATTATTTTTGATCAATTCAGTATAAACCTTTTTTCAACTTAAATTTTATTATAGGGTTATAGTGATTCCAAACTAGCATTTAGTTATTAGGCGTCTCATTTTATATTCTAATCCATCATAAAGCAGCCTAAATTTATTAACCCCTCCTGTCTTATACTAACTATTTCCAAACAACTTAATAATGTTAAAATATAATGTAATATCTTTTTCACATAAAGGGGAGATAGCCATGAAGAAATTTGTTTATTTTTCTAAGAATATTCCTAGAACTGAACGTAATATAGTAAATCTTTTATCGGAGACTAATGAGGCATTAATTTGGTACATTAATACTGAAGGTACCAAGGTAACAGCTATGTACGTTAATAATAAATTAGGAAGGCTAGAAAAAGAGATTTTGTATAAATCTGAAAATGAAAGTTTTGATCTAACTAATATTGATTTTATAGATAACTCGTATACACCAGTAGACTCGCGTTTCAAATTATTTTGTTCACTTAAGGTAGAAAATTTAATAGAGTACATAAAAATAATTGATATCATAAATGGTGCCTCTGAATTCGTTTTTAGAGGTCAAAGAGATGTGACGTGGAACTTACAAGCAAGTATATTCAGAAAAAACTATACTGAAAATAAGGAATTTGAGATTTACAGGGATATTCGAAAAAACAAGTTTGAGAATTTAACACGAAATACTTTTCTGGATAATCTGATTCATATGCAACATTACGGCATTCCAACAAGGTTACTTGATTGGAGCAGAAATCCTTTAATATCACTTTTCTTTGCTTGTTCCGATGAGAAAAATGACGGTAAAGTCTTTGCGTACAGGCCGAAACTTATATACCAATTCTATGATAAAGAATATGAAGTCTTATCAAATTATTTAAAAGAAGACTTCAATAAAACTCAATTGAATTCGGATTCAGTAAAGTTTCTAGCTGCAATAGGTAGAGGGGCACAGTCAGAAGCTATTTTCATTGAGAGCACTATTGAGAATGAACGTTTAAAAGCTCAAAAAGGCTTGTTTTCAATACAGATCGATATAAAGAGCAACTACATCGAACCAATTAAAGATGAAATACTTAAGTCCACTAGCCTATTCAAAAAAGATATAATAGATATGCGAGATTTAAGAGAAATTTCAGTTAACAATTCATACGAAACACAAACAAAGTTAAACACAATTCTAGATAAATATCCTTCTTACTCAAGCAAGATAGCCGATATTGAGAAAGAAGCGGAACGGCACTTTGTTGAGTTAACTGAAAATAGATATTGGACATTAAGTGAGATGAGTAATGATAATGCTTTAGACAATTACTCTATTGAATTTTTTATTCCGAAAGACCAAAAAAAGAAAATTAAACAACAGTTAGAGAGTATAAATATTAATGCAATGACGGTTTATCCTGACTTTGCAGGATTTGTTCAATATATTATAGAAAAATACGAAGGGTAGGTAGGATTTTATGTCAGACGAAGTAACTAAAATCAAAGCAAGGCAAAGAAATTTGCAACTGAAAATGGTAAGACAATATGTTGCTGAACAATTTCAACTAAATGATAAATTTACAGAAGATCAGATAATAATGAAGTTTTATTTCAGACAGTCAGACCTAACAAGTTCATTAAAGCATTTCTTTGAAAAAAAAGGAGATAGATATACTTTTAAAAAAGGCATTAGGGACAAAATCTTTTCTATATCTAACATTCATAATACCCTGAAGAATGAACCGAGCTCTGACGAGCTAGTTAATGATTACTTAGAAAACTTCAAATCATTTTCTGAACAATATCTAAATAACATTTTTGATGGAAGTAACATATATGATGACTTCTATAAAAAGTATCAATCATCCTTTGAAAAATTGCATTGGATTAGTCTTCCTGAGTATGAAGAGAACATGATGATTAATTCCAGCCTCCTTCCAGAAGATAACATAGAACAATACTACAATCATTATCATACTCTAGAGGACTTATATAATGTGCTAAATGGAACTCTAAAACCTGATAACTCTTTTAAAGGGGATATTAATCTCAACAACCGATTATCATTCAGGGTTTACAGCAGGCGCTGGGGACATGAAGATACCTATACAATTCAAAGAAGAATTGATGGGTGGCATGTGCAGCATTTATCAATTAATGGCTTATCAGATAAAGATGGATCCGGGCCTCTACTTATGAACCTTGACCATGATTCAATTCAATACCCTAAAGAGGGAATTAAGTATGCACTTAATGTACTTTGGAATTTAGCTGATGAAACAGCAATGTCAGTTGAAGAATTGCAGATAAAATTACAAGAAATTGCACTTTGGATCAGCTCTGTAGAGAGAGTCGTTGGTGATTATCAACCTGATTGGTGTAGCTATTACTAGCGTTATGCACCATGCATCGCTAATAAGACTTTCTTCTATCTATTTAATATGTAAGTTATACATTTTATTATTATCGCACAACATTATAAGCCTAATCTATTCTAGTATTTAGCCTGTTATTTTAAAGATAAAGGAAGCTTGATGCTTGATCAACCGATTAAGTATCAAGCTTGTATATGTGCCGTAAAGTATACTCTTTGTCAACATGGTATCTGAATTTAAGCATCTACTAACTAACGCATATTAACTCATTTTTTCTTGTTATTTTTTGAATTTTATACCTGCCAATTTTCCTTTTCTCCCTCCGAGCGTCTTCCCTAGCTAATGCCATCTTATCCATGCTTTTTTTCACATCTTATCCTTATTTGGTCGTACTATGAACTGTCTATAGAGCGGCTTAGATTAAATCAGCTCGTGTTACCCCTCTAAGGTAAGTGCTCTTTATCTAAAAACCTAGAATTCCACCGATATACTCCAATCGGGAAGCATGAAGAATGGGGTCAGCACACTTATTTGTTCAAACTGAAAGTTCAAGCAGACGTTCAATTGCATATCCGTCTAACTTTTCTTTTCTTTTTCATGAAACTTTATCTAACTCCTCAATGTCCTCAGAATTAATAAATTATGATATACTCTGTAATGAAGTTTAGATAAATACATACTGCCTCTCTATCGATCTTCAAAGGAATATGACGCTTTCGTAAATTTTTTTCGCTCACACCCCAATTTTTTTACAAATTTGCAACTTCCTTTTCGTCTTCAATTAATCCTTCCAACAGATGCACCCGAGTACAACACCCTTTTCATATCTCCTGTAACAAAAGTCCCCCTTACATTCACCAACCCTTTGCTAAATCTTTTAAATGCATCCTAATTCCTCCTCAAAATATTCTTTTTATCACTTAATAGATAGTTTTATAAGGATTTATGAACAGTTCTCCAACCCAAGCTTTGAATCGCGCTGCCAGTATAAGTAACGGGCTGCAAAATAAACATCTAGCCCATGGGTCATATCCAGATTGACCATACGAAAACCTTTTTAGAGATCAGCGGTGACTGTGAGAAACGGCCTTTAGGTTGCGAAATGACCACATCCATCGCGATCTCCATGTAAGATGTCGTTATTCCAAGGCGCTAGATAAGACGCATTCTAAGAAGGGGGATATTTAAATCCTTAATAAGCAGGTATCATATCTACAGGTGAGATTATGAAATGGACAAGCTTATTGAAGTTTACAAGTAAACCTTTGTGGGCAAGAACTTCTTAGTTTAAAAACATCTGTAGGCTGGAGTTTATAGATTTTGTAAAACTGAGTGAAACAAGGGATTCCGGCAAATGCAATGAACTCCGCCAGTTAAAATAAAATTTCTTTTTAATCGGTTAGAAATTCTCTTTTCTTCTCCTTTTCTATTTTATAGCGTAAATCTCGTATACACCCTTCAATCTCATGACTATGTTCAAGTAAATCAACAGAATTTAATAGTCCTAGAACTGATTCAAAAAAGGTAATTCTTTCTAGTAAAATAGGAATCTCACTCCCTGACCACCCCCGTGAACTCTTTTCTAGTGGCAGCTTTCTAAAGAGACTATATTCTTTGTTATAAGACAATAATTCTTGAAGTTGCATTAACTTTCTACTTGTAGAGAAGTTTGATACAACGTAAAATACCATTCTCATTAGTTCAATATTTGAATTATATTTCCTAATAATAATTTTCAGAAAACTATCCTGCCTTTCTTCAGCTAAAGTTTTTTTCTTTTTATTACCTAAGAAAATAAACTTTAATAGTGATCTTTTATTATGTGAATGATTCTTTTGCTCGTATTCATATAAAAATATAAGTAACCCTTCCATAATTTCGTTATATTTGTCATTATCCCACACGCAGGAAAAGTCAATGCTTTCATGATTTCGAAGGCGCTCCATCTCATCAAAATTTCTTACAAATTCAAGAATAAACTTAGGGTCTAAATTTAATATTTTTCTCAAAGCTGAACCATCATAATCAACAAAATTACTATTTTTCATAACCGCTAAATAGGCTTGTTCTAAAAGTTCAATATCAGCTCTAAATAGAATCTCAAGTTCTTTGTTGATTTCTGTATGAGGGTTAAATATCATCTCAATAGCATAAGCAAAATATTTGTTATTATTTATACGCTCCAACGCAATTACTACAACTTGTTTGATTATTTCCTCATTAGTTGCTGTATATTTAAGTAAGTAATCAGTATGGTACGGTACATACTCAGGTTTAGCACTTCGATAAAGATCAAGCAATAATTCAACATCTTTTTGAGTAGGTAAATTTTCTGGTATATTATACAAGTAACCAAAAAGCCACTTATCTTTCTCGACAACACACGATTTTTGAATAACACCTAACAGTAATGTGTATGATTCGAATCTTAATTTAAATATTTTCATCAAGACTGTAGGGCTAAATGATAATGGATCGTTCAGATTCAAGTAATCATTTAACACTTCTAACCCTAGTTTCGGGTCTCTATCTATCAATACCTGAAACACTTCCAAAAAACCTTCATTAAAACTGTATTCATCTCTATTTCCAAGAAAACCACTGTTCTTAATCTCGGTACATTGACTAAAAAATCTCGAATAGTCATCTTGCACAAATTCTCTAAAATATTCACTAATTCTTATATTCCTCATCTTTATTTTCTCATTATAATCCAACACCTCCGAATAATACTCCTCCTCCTTCCCGAATAAGACCTCAGATAGGATATAAGTTTCATTTTTAAAATTTTGTTGCATCTGTTCATCAAATTCAATTTTATGGTCGTTTAACAAATCCAGATATGTTTGCATAATACTACATTCCAAATAGCTTTCTTTATTCAAAGAATTAAATAAAAAAGTAAAAAGTTCAAGGGAATCGCTTTGTATTATTTCTGTAGTACATACCTCTAACCGCGACGAACTATAGTTATAAATCAATTCTAGAATCTCACTGCGGAGGTTTTCTTTGTGGAATAACTCAAATATAAAATTCCATATTTTCCCTCTCAATTGAGTTAGTGAATCTGTCTTATATAATTCAAACCTTCTGAAGAGTACTGAATTCCCTTGGGATTCTGAGCTTTCGAATTTTGTTCTGACATAATATCCTGCGACTTTTATAAATAATCTCATTAAAAGTTCATCTTTACTTAGTTGTATTTCTTTCCACAATACATCTATTACAATATTTTGGTGCTCATATTCAAGCAAATAGGAATCAACATCAAAACCGAATGACTCTGTTAAAATCGTATAGACATTGGAGGCAAGACTTGGTCGTTTATTATACAACGATACAAGAAGTTCATTTGCCATGTTGAACATTTCTATATCTGACGAAATAAAAGCACTCAGGATACTAAGAAGAGATGGATTTGATATTCTATCGTTCTTTTTTATTTGAATATCCCTATAATCCAATATTTCAACCTCAAGTACTTTCAAACTATCCTTCACGAATAATAGTGTAGATGTTTGGTCTATAAACCAAAACGCATTATAAAATTCCATAACTAATTCCCAGTCTCCGTTTTCTTTTGCAATAGCTAGTGAATACTTGACGTGGGAACTCAATTTCTCCATTATTTTTTGGGAATATAGAGAATTTAACACTGGATTGATAGCATCAATTATTAGCTGTTTTCTGTTCGGGAAAAAGTTTTTTAGTATGTCAGAAAAATCAATAATGTTCTCCTTAAAAACCGTTAAATACAATAAATATGTAGCCAACACTTGATCTGCAACTTTTACTGCTTCGTTTTCGTACATATCAAATACTTCAATATCATGTAATTTTTTTACTGCTTCCCAAAATTCATACTTTGAAATTGAAAATACTTCTTCTATGATGACCATCTGATCAATGTTTAAAAAGTCTACAGTACGTAACAAAGAAACGATCCCTGCTGCCTTCTTTACGTTTTCATCATCTAATGCATTAATATCCCTCTTAATGGATTCATAATATTCTTCATAGATATTAGTCACATCTGCAATACTCTGCAGGTTATTTTCTCTTTTTGCTACTTTCGCAGCCATAATAGCAAGTCGTGGATTTCCCTTTGATATTTCTGATATTCTATCTAAGTAATGGATGTTTTTTATCTCATATTCTTCTTTAATAAAATCGCTAATCTGCTCATTATTCAATGGATTAACCTCTAGTTCATAATAGCCCCCGTACTCTCTTGCCAAATTTTGAATTTTCACTTTTGCATAATCTCTTACTGTAGCTATAATTTTTATTTTTCGACCCATTTCTTGTTTATGTATCCACTGGAGTACATAATCGAGTTGATTTAACCGATTAGCATCATCTACAAGAATTAGAAAAGGTTTAAAATCAGAAAAGTGAACAGCTAAATCTTCAAAAATACTTACACCTCTATTAAATACACATCTGACTTCGTATTCTGAATGAATTAGTTTGAATCTATGGCAACACTCCAGAGCTATTCTTGATTTTCCGACACCTGAACGTCCTGAAATAATCACTAAATCTGTTGTTTCCAACATAGATACTATAGAAGTAACTTCTTCATCTCTAAATTGAAATTGTGTGTCTAGTGGAGTTGCCACCGCACTCTTGTTGTAAGCAGTAACAAAATCATCTATTGATATGACTTGCCCTGTATCCACTTCAATGCCTAGCAGATCCCTTGCGATACCTGGATACTTTTGGTACAGATCAAAAGAAAGTGGTCCGATACCAAAAATGTTAATATTCACACCTTTATCTTGACATTGATTTCTTATACCTTTTTCCTCTTCTGGTGTAAGTGAAGATGTATGACAGTATACAACCTCCTCAATTAGATCGACAGCTATACCTGTTTTAGCTCTATTAAAACACTTTTCTAAATCATCAATAATCTTCTTATATAAATTTGATTTCTGTGTTGTGTACTCAAAAAAAACATATTTACCATTGGGGAGTGTACATAATGAGTCAGGCGTACCTTTTCTTACTTTGTCAGCTCCAATTACTGATCCTAAAGGGTTAATATCATTATATCCCTTTGCATGCAGATAAGCGTCAGCAACCTTCTGAAATACATCACCACTTAACTCATGAATTTTATTTTGTATTTGATTTATTTTAGACATTACAAACCTCCATTTCGATTGTATATCAAGAGTAAATCTGGAAGATTAATCAAGATATTTGTCTGATATTAAAAAAACTGATACTCAACGTTCCATTGTAAAATACTTCAACTCAAGATAACAAATGGTGGAGGCTTACTTGGTGAATGAACATAATTCTAATTAATCTGAAAATGCAGTTTTGGCATGGAAACACTTCAGGGCGGAGAACACTTGATTGAATAAGCCCCCCAAATAGAAAAAATGAACTCTACGCATATCCCGCTACAGTACGGCAGAAACTCTCGATTTCTTTTTAGCTGTATTCTATAGAAAACTAAGTGATATTCAACCAATGCTTTGATAGTTTTATTCTACATACGCTAACTTTTCCTGTCCAATTTAGCATAAGACTATACAAATTAAGTTTGAAATAATATCTATATGCTTAATTGTGTTTAAGTTGAAATACCTTAGTTGATAAAGTTAAGCATTATCACCATCATTCTTACTCTTACTCTTTTTTATCCCTAGATTCAACAATAGACTTTAATACGTCACTCACTTCCCATTTGACACCCACTTCAAAAAGGTCTACCCTAATAACGAACCATATATTCACTAATAAGGAGTCGTTTCCGATGGTGCAAGCCAAGAAAGACGAAGTCAGGAAAGAGATTGAATATGCGGCGCTCAAAGTCTTTTTTGAAAAGGGCTATGTGGATGCCAAGATGAGCGATATCGCGGATGAGATCAATATCTCCGTGGGCAATATCTATACTTATTTTAAGAACAAGAAAGAACTCTTCTACGCCGTCGTGCCGCCGGATCTGGTGGATTATCTGAAAAATGTGCTTGTGGAGACGATTCACTTTGATAATCAGACCTTGTTCGAGGAAACGGATAGAGAGCGAAAGTCGGCGCTGTTGCAGGAACAGATAGACGTATTACGTAAATACCGGAATCAGATTGTCATCATCTTTGAAAAAAATAAAGGAACCATCTACACCAACGCCAAGAATGAACTTGTTGAGCTGATGATCGAAACCAAGAAGGCCTATCTGAAGAATCAATATAAACGGTATGAGATTGGCACCGAGGAGAATTTGATCTTGCTGAACATCCTCGCACACAACGTGATCGACATGAACCTGGATCTGTTGAAGCGGGATATGAGTGAGGAGAGCCGGAAGCAAATATTCGAAGCGTTGTATGTATACAGACTGTACGGTATGAAGAGCCTCAACGAATAACGCTCCATCTCATCACTTATGAGTTGTAGACAAAGCGTGCAGATCAGATCAAATTCACTTGGTTTGCACGCAAAAATATCTAACATTAAGTCGCTTTATTTTTTTGTTTCAATAATGAATAAATAATTCATTATTGAAACAAGCATCTTCGTTACCCTAACTACTCACCTCACCCACATCCTAAGGAGGAACACAACATGAACACTGCTTACGAATTAAAAAACGTCAATCTGATCCACGGCGACTCCAGCCGCAATCTGCAAAAAAACATGACCATTCTCGTCAATGAACAAGGTCTCATTCAGGATATCGGCCAAGATCATGAGTTACGCATCCCTAGTCACTACACAACAATCGACCTCTCAGGGAAATACGCAATGCCAGGACTGATCAACGCCCACGTGCACCTCTTTGCAGATGGTAAACCATTCAGCCTATCTGCCAGCGAAGGTATGTTGAAGTTCGCATATGATCGAATCCTGAACACGAAATTCGGCAGAAACGTTTTGAAAAAACGCATGAAACGCAATGCGCTGACCGCTCTCCATGCGGGTGTAACGACGATGCGCAGCGTGGGAGAATTCTTTTACACCGACGTCCAGTTGCGGGATGAGATTAATAACGGCGACTTTGTCGGTCCTAATCTGCTTGTCTCCGGATTTTTCCTAAGTGTCACGGGCGGACATGGTGCTCCATTCCTCGCTCTGGTGGGCGACTCCCCGTGGGAAGCACGAAAAAATGTACGGCTGAATGTTAAACACGGCGTGGATCTGATCAAAATCTGTGTGACGGGTGGCGTGACGGATGCGAAAATGGTGGGCGAAGCTGGACGTTTACAGATGACGGTGGAAGAAGTTGCGGCGATCTGTGACGAAGCGCATAAGATTGGCCTGCGGGTGGCAGCCCATGTGGAAAACACGGAAGGTGTACGCGTTGCGTTACAGGGTGGCGTCGATACCATTGAGCACGGTTCGGAGATGGACGACGAAATCATTCATTTGTTCAAAAATAATCCCAATGCCCTGAATGGCTACACCGCACTCATCCCCACCCTGCAAGCCGCTTATCCATCCGCCTCACTGGATACCAGCGTAACGAAGGTCAGTGCAACGGTAAAAGAGAATTCCAGACTCGTCTACGATTCCATGCTCAAAGGTGTGAAGCAAGCGATCGAAAACGACATCACCATCGGGATTGGCACCGATGCCGCCATGCCTTACGTAACTCACTATGATATGTGGAGAGAGATGGACCACTACATGAGACAGGCCACCCTGAACAACAAACAGGTCATCGACATGGTGACCCGAACCAATGCAAAGATCCTGGGCGTTGATGATGTAACAGGGACGGTGGATATCGGCAAACATGCCGATCTGATTATTATGGAGCGAAATCCGCTGGAACATATCGAGGCCTTGTCAGACATCTCGATGGTCATGGTCAAAGGAAATCTAATTCAAACACCATCTGTCACAAGAATCAAAGAAGTCGACGATGTTCTAAACTCAGTTTGGTGAGTTCAGAATTGTAAACATAGAGTCGATCAGTACTACGTAATATTGGCTTCAATTAAATACGCTTTATCTTTAGAGTTCAATAATTCAGGCATTATGCTTTGAGGTGGCGGAATATCTTCAACAGGTTCTCTATCCAAAAATAATTCAAGTGCTTCTTTCGCCATTAATAATGCTTCTTCAACTGAATCGCCACAGGTGATACATCCAGGCAGATCAGGAAATGTAACATTAATTCCATCTTCAGCAAAATTAAAAATTGCGTAGTATTGGTAAGTTCGAATCATACGGGACACCTCCTGTTATCTAAATTTTTATCAAAAACAGCAAAAAGCCTTTCGTATTATATGCTGAAAGGCTTTCAACTCGTTTAACTCTTCATTTCCCTCAAATATATTGTTATAAGATTAATCATTCAACCCTTTGCCCTCCAGGATCGGCTGCATGTACTTCTCAATTCGTGACACTTTTGTTTTGGATTGCTTCGGTTGTGAAAAATAATAGAGATATGCCCGCTGCCTTCCGGGTGTGAGTGCTTCAAATGCATCCCGGAAAGCAGGATTTTCATCGAACTGCTGCTGGAGTTCCTCAGGAACGCTATATTCGGTAGTCTTTTTCATTTCCACTTGCAGTCCGGCTTGTTCCACTTCAATCGCTTGCTGGATATAGGCTTTGATCCAATCCTCCTGCTCCACAATCTGCTCCAGACTGGTGAATCGAAGCTGGCGCTCTGCCTGTACATTTTCCGTTTGCTGGACCAAAATGCCATGCGTATCCTTCAGCAGAGCACCTTTGAAAAACAGAATGGCCACGTACTCTTTGAATCCATGGATGAGAACGATGTTCTTCCCATCGAGCATGTAACATGGGTGCATCCATTTCATATCCTCTGTTAGGTCAAAATCTCGAATAATCTCTCTCAGCTTCGTGGACTCTTCCTGCCACGATTTAAGGTTCTTTAGATAGCCGTCAACTTTGCGATTCCCACTTGTATCCGTCATGGAGAAGTACCTCTCTTTATCTCATGGTTTTATAGGTTCAATTGTACTGGTTTTCAGTGGATTGTACAGCTTTGCTTACAGAGCTTTTATTGACTTTTCTACTTGAATTTAAACCTTAATAGCAATAAAGACCATCCTGTTAGATGGCCTATAATTTAATCCAATCTCATCTAATAAGTTTCAATCGACAGTTCACCATACCCATAGTAAAATAATGGAATGTCTATTGTCATAATTCCAACAGATGAAAGGATGATCTAAATGAGAGAGTACACAGTTGTTCCAGGTCCCAAAAATGTTCAAGTAAACCGAGGTGATACTCAGGCTGCTGTTAATTTATTTGCTGATATCATCAATCACAAAGCACAATCCGGATGGATCTATCAATCCATGGAGTCGCTAGCCGTTACCGAGAAGCCCGGTTGTCTCCAGCAACCCGTTACAACGCATCATTATATGCTGATTTTCTACAGAGAGATGCATTAATCGCACAACAATCATGAGAAACTCAGAATCTGAGGAACTGATATATAATAACATGCCATCCGAAGAAGAACTTATTAGACTCTTACATACACATCATGAAGAAAACGACCCTCGAAGCAGTTTCTATATAAGAACTCATGTTATTCCAGAAATCGATTGGTTGAAGTCTTTGCTTAACGTTACACTTGCATTATTCACAGGGCTAATCATCTCTATCATATGTTTCTATCTCTTGAATCTACTCACCCCAGTATATGCTTTGCTAAGTGCCCAGGTTGTTTTCATAGCAAGTATGTTTTTCATAGTTCTACGACGTGTTAGAGCAATCCTGATATGGAGTATTAGAATTTATCAACGTTTTGCCCCCATTGAAGTGAGGAACAAATGTCGTTTTGAACCAAGCTGTTCTATGTATATGATTCAAGCTATTGAGAAATACGGGGCGATTAAAGGTCTTTCCTTGGGCATTCATCGTCTTCGCAAATGTAATATCAACGGTGGAGGATATGATTATCCATAAAGCAAAAAGGTCCATAGACAATCTATGGGCCTTTTCGTTTGGTTAACATTTCTGGCTTAAGCTAATATCCAGTAGTGACTGTGTCTCATCTTCCAACATGGAGGAAGCTATCATCATGAAGTCTTCAGCCCCGATCTCAAAATGACCTTTACGAAATGGAAACCCCCAATTGCGATTCCCGCGCGTAAAAGAGAGTTGGTCTAACAAGGTTGCGATCTTGATTTCTCGACATGGAAGATAACGAAGATCTCGGCGAAAGGGTACAAAGGATTCCGACATCTGATATTGATATATCCTATCGTCAATAATTTGACCAATAGCCGTAAATGCCTGAAGCGGCTTGCCTGTTGAAATGTCAGTGCGTGGAGAATAGTATATCATCCAATCACCCGCAGACATCTGTCGCAACACCGCTGACTTACCATGGCACAACTGCACAAACCCTCCCTCTACGGATACATTCACATGAGAAGCAGATACAACACCAATCCAATATCTGCTGTCCTGATTTGGTTTCATAGATACATCCCATCCCCTTCTCTCGTATACATCTCCAGATTCGATTTCAATCGATCCAATTGTAAAAAATGATGTCTGTAGTGCATTTCTATCAACAAAAACCACTCCTTAGCGTTGAGAGCGCCAAGCCTTGGATGACGTATTTTGTTGTTTACCGATGCTTGGTTTACAAGAGGTTCTGTACTCCTCATCCGCTCCACAACCATGTGAAGACCATCGATCAACGACTCCTTGCTCTCGGGTGGTTGCGGGGTGTACTGCGGGGAAGCAGGAACCTTTACGGGAATAGGAGGGAATTGTCCTGATTCAATCACTTGCCTACCTAGTTCTGTTTTTTCCTCCCCCGAGTTTAATGTCGAATCCTTGCTGCTCAAACACTGCTCAACATTATGCAGATGCATGAAAAGCGCTGATTGAATCAAATGTACATACATCTGCCCAATGGACCATTCCTCTTCACTTTGTTTTTTAAGTAAACTACTCATATCCAATTTGTTCAGTTCTGCCAAATAGCGTTCTACTGCAGTTTCCAATGATTTCAATACTTCCGTTGTACTTCTCATCCTTCAACCAACTCCAATTCCTCTTGATCTGTGATATATCCAAGTATAAAAAAACACTACTGACAGGTGTATGTCAGTAGTGTTTTAAGATGTTTTTGGCTACTTCCTTCATTCGAAAGCGTAAAGATTCCGGCTCCAAGACCTCGATATCTCCACCCCAGCCAAGTAAATAATGCAAGATTTCCTCCGGATAGCGGACACGAAAATGAAAAATCACACCTTCCTCTTGTTCTTCAAATGCATCCATATAAAAATGTAGGGCTTCCATAATTTTGTCAGCAATCTCAGGTTTAGCCCGAATGAATACTTGTTCGTTACGGTCGTCAGGAGGTCGATAACTGTTTAGATCAAAATCTGGCGGCAAATGGAAGTGTTCCTCCAGCTCTGAAAGTTCAGTCATACGTGACAAACGAAAATGACGAATGTCTTGCCTTAGATCACAACGTGCGATCAATACCCAATTCTCCTGGACAAGCGAAAGTCCATAGGGGGAAACCTCACGCATGTTATACCGATTGCCATCCGCTCCCGGCATTTTCTTCAGGTACATAAAGCTGATCTTACGTTGCTCCAAAATGGCATTACGAATCTGGTTAAGGTATGTCTTCACCCTCGCTCGGGTTAAGGGTTCAAGCGTATGAAGCGTTCGCATCGTTTCCCGGACACGTGTGGACTCGTTACGAACGGATTCAGGTAAAATGGCTTCAATTTTCCGTTGAGCCGACTTAGCCTGCATCGCGTATTCCGTATCCAATCTCTGTTCAATAAAATCAGCTCCCATAAGCAGGGATACCGCTTCTTCTGCGCTGAAGCTTACTGGGGGCAGAAAATATCCTTCCATCAAGGAATACCCATGACCCGGGGCTCCCATGATCGGAACGCCAGCTTCACTTAATGCCTGGATATCTCGATATATCGTACGTACACTTGTCTCGAATTGAGCAGCTAAATCTTCTGCTCTTAACATCTTTCTTCGCTGCAATTCAAGCGTAATCGCAAGCTGCCGCTCCGTTTTGTTCATGTTCCAAGCCCCCACCGTTTCATCATCCAGACTTAACTCATTCTATCACAGTAACTTGCCCTTTCGTTTCGTGAATTACAGCAATGGAATGCCTTACATGCCACCAAGATGAGACAGTCTTTATCCGAAAAAAACTGACACCCCAAAAGGATATCAGTTTTTTCTTCTACTTTTTAGCTACTTTTCGTCTATTTCCATCTATTCCTATCTAATTTACACACAGTTAAATCTCTTCTACACTTCTTACACGTACATGGCGAGCAACAAGTTATAGATCATCGTTGCTGCTTCCGCACGTGTCGTTTCACTTCCTGCACGAACCGTATGGTCCGTATATCCGCTCACAATTTTGGCCTGTACCGCTGCATTCAGCGCTTCCTGTGCCCAAGAAGGCGTCTGCGATGCATCAGTGAAATTTGGTTTAACGGATGTATCGCCTGACATGCCGGCTTGTGCATCTGAACTTATTTTCAGCGCATTCGCCATCATGACTGCCATCTCGGCACGGGTAATCGTCCGATCGGGCTTAAATGTGTTATCGCCGTAGCCTTTCACGATTCCGGCTTGCACAGCTGCGGCAATGTCGCCTTTCGCCCAGTCTGGCAGATTACCTTGATCCGCAAACGTTGTATCCGACTCCACGGACTTCAATGCCAGCGCCTTACTGAGCAACGTAACAAACTCTGCCCGGGTAATCTTCTTCGAAGGTTGGAATGTTCCATCTGTGTAACCTTGAATCACGTTCATGCCCAGCAAACGATCTGCGTAGTCGGAAGCCCAGTGTCCATTCAGGTCAGACAGATTCATTGGTACATAGCTTGACACAACGAATGTACCCAGATGATTCACATCGGCCGTTATGCTTCCTGCTGCATTCGTCCTGCCACCGATAAACACCCAGCTCTGACGAGCTTCATTATAATAGTAGATTGCAGGTTGAGTGCCATTCGGCAGATCTGCCGAATCCACTTTCAAGCTCAATGCCGCCTGATCATTCAACGTTCTTCCGCCACTGCGACTAATCTGTACAGCTTGTCCAAGTACATTCAGGGAAGCTGTATTCTGCAACTTGTCCTTGGCAACCACAGACACGTGCAACGTATCCTTGGAACCAATGGCTCCCGCTGGAGCGTTGAATTGTACGATGTCTTTCAATCCCGTTTGCACCGGCCGATTCGCTTCCACCTCTACCTTCACTTCCGTGGATGAATCTGACCCCGTATCCGGGTTGGTTGGTGGGGTTGGAACGGTAGGCGTTGTTGGCACACTTGGTGTACTTCCTCCAGAATTCCCACCGGAGTTGCCTCCATTACCTCCACCTGAACCTCCGCCACTGTTGCCTGAGCGGGCTTGTACTGTCACGATACGGATAACTTCCTGTGCTGCATTACCAGCGATATCCTTCACGTTATACCGAAGGGTGTAGTTTCCTTCTGCTTGTGTGTTCACCATGCCATCCACCTGCACGGAACCACGGATGCCGACATTATCAGAAGCCTGTGCTCCAGGCTCGTTATACATATCTCCCACGTTCAGCGTCATCTGGCTGCTACCTTGCAGGGTGATGACAGGAATCTCACGGTCCATTTTAATGACCAGAGGTAAAGTATACGTTTGTTCCAGATCATCTGTTGCTCGGAATAAAAGGTTGTGCTCTCCCGGCTCCGTTACCTCCAATGGCGTATTCTCTGTATATGGTTCATACGTCTGCCCCCCATCACGAGACAACTCGATGATCGCAGAAGTAGCAGGCGCGTATACTGCGCTGGTTACACTGACCGTTACGGACTGGTTCGTCCATGTATCCGTGTGATACGGCTGGCCGTCAGCGGTAGTCATGTTACTTTTCAACACCAGCGCCTGATTATTCGTGCCTTCCACAATGACAGTGAACGTTTTGGGTTGAGATTCCGTGCCACGCTGCACGGTTGCCGTCAGTTCCAATCGCTCATTATTGTCAGGTTGGGCTAGTAGCTTGCCCTCGTTATTCATTAGTTCCGGGTTGGAGCTGGACCAGCTAATGGTTGCACCGTGCTTCCCTTCAACAGGAAGGGTAAGATCGGAATGGACCGCGTTCAGATCGCCGAGATCGATTGCTTGGATTGTATCGTTTACCGCCTGTGCGTCACTGTAAGGTGTAGCACTCATGAAGATTGGGTTGGAGTAGAACCACAGGTCGCGATAATTGCTATCGTTAATTTGATCAAAACGAGTCGTTGCATCCGCTGTCGTATTTTTCGGATCAAGCTGCGGTTCACCATTGACAGTCTCACCTGTCACGTTCATGCCCAGATTCGTACCGCGCAGGCGGAAATACTTGTCCTGGTCTGTAGCTTTGATGTTGTACGTGATGAGATTATAGCCCTCGGCATCTGTCGTCCAATCGTTGGATGTGAAGGTAGCCAGTACTTTGGTAGAGTCGTTGGTGTCCTTGGTATATGCGGCTGTACCCTTCTGGGCCTTGTCTGTCACATCCCCAGCGATGAGATCGACGTGATCTACCACGGGTACTTGTCCAGCGGACGTACCGCTGTTGATTGGTTTTTCATAGTTATTTCTCGTGGTTGGACTCTTAAAACGAATCTTCAACTCTACTTCATCGCCTTGGGTCACATTAAGGTCTCCACCCATCTCAACCTGAGCACCCGCTCCGGAAGCCGTGAAATCCAGTGCATTAATCAGGTCACCAAATACGGAAAATGATTTCCCCGAACGCAGTCCATCCAGTACTGCCTGCATGCCTGTGCCCTCAACCCAAGAATACGTCTTGGCATATTCGCCCGGAAAATAACCACTGGAATTCGTGCCAATCGTCTTGAAATGGTAATCCGAATTGCCATAGTTCCAGAAGTGACGTCCTTCTCCAAGCAATGCATCCCATAGTCCGCCAACCTTGGCGACCATATAGTCTACACCGCCGTATGTACGGTATTTGTATCCATCATCAGCGGTCGGATTAGCTACATTGTAACTTGTGTTGTACCCTCCACGATCCGGTTCCATCTGGTTACCCAGCATGCCTTCGATACCAAATACCAGTTGTGGAGCCAGATCGTTAAACTCACGGAAGTCCGCGATGGTATATTTGTTTTTGCCGCGTGAAGGATGGTTGATCATCGCATAACTTGTCATTGGATAGTTGGTCGCGAGCCAATTGATGGCGGTTAACGCATCCTGATGAGTCGTGTAAGCACGCCCTCCGTTCTGATCCCATTTTGTTACGTCCGCCGCATTAAACAGGTTCGCTGCGCGATTCGTGAAACGGTATTCGAATTCCTTGGCAGCGTTTAGCGCTTCGGTTGAGTTTGGCTCATCCGTAAGAATCCCCACCCCAACGTGTTCATGTGTCGGCATGTCCCATTCGAAACCGGAGAAGATCGTTTTACCTGCGTATTTGCCTGCATCCTGAAGTGCCTTGATCTGTGGTACCTGATATTCATTCATTCCCTGAGACATCGGTATTGGTCCACCCGAAATATCGTTCCCGTTGTGATCTCGCTTGGATAACCGCAGGTGATCCGTAAGGGCGATCCAGTCCAACCCATATTTCGTTAAACCCGCATCAAGCACGTTCTCCAGTGAAACCTGTGCATCATCGGACTCAAACGTATGTACATGCAAATCTCCCGTTTGCCAAGAACCTGTTGCCGAGCTGTTGATCGATGTGTTGTCTCCCGCATCTGCATACGTTATCGCAGCAGGGAAAGCCCCCATGACCATCCCTGTAGCCAAGGGTATAAGTGTAAGCATAGCGAGCACTTTCTTGCCTTTATTATTGAACAAAATCATCCCACCACCCGTTCTGAGTTGTTGTGTCGGGAGTAAATATAAGAGACTTTTGGGACAGGGTCAACGGCCTGGAGTCATATATTTAAAATTTTACATATATCTGCATTCTTTCATATTCCGTTAAAGGTTACTCAAGCTTTTTCTAACAGAGTCATACTCTGCGCTGCTCCATATAGGGGGAGTGAATCTGGGGAGAACGCGGCAATTAGAGGATGATACAACAATTCATAGATTGTTCACGATTCAGGAAAGTTCCACCACTGCTGTGCATCATTAGGAGGAGAACTGGCGTAGGAGGAATGTTGAAATAGAGAACATAGTGGATTTTGTAAAAAAATCAGGGTTACGCATACACTGAGTATAGAAAAAAGCACCCACGAATCACAGGTATGATATGCCCAGAAGCCGCAGGTACTTTGGGTTAAGCGGGATTTTGTTTTGGCCCTTACATCTTTGCTTTTGTGAACTGGGGACGAGTTGTTTGTGAAATCCGACCGATCTCCACTTTATATTCAAACTGGAAAAATACGATACATAAACCGATAATGTTGAAGATGGCTAACAACGCAAAGATCATTATTCATTGAAGGGGTTGCACACTTTTGAAAAGATTCTATCTAGGTTTTGGATTAACGATCATCGTTATCATTGTACTATTATCTAGCCCTACTCCAGCAGAAGCAGCATCGAAGAAAGTAAACTTAAAATTGTCCGATGGAGGGACGTACTATGGTGAAGTTTTAAATGGGAAACCTCATGGTAAAGGAACCGCGAGATGGGGAGAAACCGAAGTTTACTCTGGAGATTGGGTGAGTGGTAAGCGGCAAGGAAAAGGCAAATATACATATACATTAGTTAAAGGTGGAGGTGTCCCCTTTGAGGATTACAATGAATCTAATATGGGCCATGGAACAGGCGAATTCACTACAAAAACCTACACCGGATCATGGATTAATGATACATATCATGGTAAAGGAAAAGAAATTACACAATGGTTAGAAGTACAGTATCTTACTTCTGATGGTAAGGTTTACCCTATACATGACCGTTACAACAACACCATTAACGATGGAACATTCAATCAGGGCAAGATGTCTCAGGGATATTATGCAATCCACTCTTCAGATACTGTTTCACTAGGGTATACCGATCATACGACTACGATTGTTCTCAAAAATGATTATTTCAACGAAAAGTTAACCGGGGACCCGTACTTTTTTGACACGATTATCAATTATAAAAAGAAACACGGTTCTTCAGAAAAATATATTGGGATTAAACCATCCGAATTCTCCAAAGGTACATTAACTAATGGCAAATTCACGGGGGTTACGCATCTAATCGATTATAGTAATTCAGTCAGTTATGCTAAACAAGTCATAATGAACGATAACGTATTAAAGGAGAATCACATTACATCTGCCGTCTTTGATAAAGATCGCAAGCAAACCATTAATGAATTCCTGCAAGCTATTAAACCCTTTTCAGTCAAAATCAATACCATCTCTGACGAGATTATGTCATTAAAAGACATTAACTATGAGGGAATGATCCCCTAGGTAGCGGAGGTCACAAAATGAGAAAAAAGCGATGGATTGTGAGCATAGTCATTTTGATTATCATCCTTTTCATGAGCGAATTGATGATGTTGTCCTCAGGAAAGGTTGGAGTTCTCAACATAACGCGGAAAGTTATTTCAGGTGCACCTCATGTTATCGTTCAAGGGCAGACACTGTCTTACCAAGGTAAGGTTCATTGGGAGGAAATGCAAAGTAGTATCGAAGAATATTCCGTAAGCGATGAAGGAACGGTCTTGTATAAAGCACTAGGCACCCCTGTCCCCCCACCTTGGATATATGTGAGAAAAGGAAACAATCAGGGATACCGTTATAAGGTCCCTAAGCTTCCGTGGAAACTATAAAATGATTTAAATTTGATTTACAATCACGAGCGGACATCACCAGATGTCCGCTTTTGCTATGAATTTGTAGTCTACCTCGCTCAATGGTGACATGTCCTATGGTTCGGGTATCAAATACAATCCACACTAATGTTCCTCTCACTTTTCTTCCAATCCATTAAACTGCCTGAGCATGGCGGTGAAATGCTCCAGTTCCTTATCATCCCATCTCGATATACGGTCATAAAAAGCTGACTCCTTCTCCTTGAGCGCATCGACCGTCGATTGTTGACCAAGTTCCGTAAGAGACAGTAACACCCCGCGCCGATCCTTGGGGTCTTGCTCTTTGCTAACATATCCCGACTTTTCAAGTTGTTTGATTAATCGGCTGACCGAACTGCGGTCCATTGCATTTGGTTTTGACTGAATTTTCACTCATTATTGTTAACTCAAACCAAACTGCTCAATATTATGTTTACTGGTGAACTAGCCAGACTATGGCGTGGAACCGGAATTCGCGTAAATGCCCTAAATCCTGGCGGAGATGAGGTCATGTAAAACAGACTGTGGATCATTACGAAACAACTGATGAAAGATCACGGCGTGCTGGATTAATTGAACAAGAACAGAGGTGTTCCATAAGCCATAAACACAGCTAGGAACACCCCCTCCTTTTTTCAGCAACTTAGATTGCCGCAAATACCTTGTCAAAACCTGCTTTCGACTTAGCCAACATTTCATTTAAACTTAGGGTCGGCGCTGGGGCCAGTACTTCCTGAGCCACCACGCCATTGTAGCCAATCGCCTGCAGGTTTCTCAGAAATCCGCCCAGATCAATGACCCCTTCGCCGGGGTACAAACGCTCATAATCCAGTAATTCCTCTATCGGCAAATCATAGGCATCGTTGATATGCACATGAACAACCTGTTCTTTCTTCAGCTTCAACAGATCTTCCATCGGTAAACCATTTGTATGCCAGTGATAGGAATCTACCAGTAAACCTACGTTAGGCGCATGGATCGTCTCGATCCAGTCCAGCGTATCTTCCACACGCCAGATAAACGGATTCTTCCATTGCGTCCGCAAGTGATGGCATCCCACAAACTCCAGACCCAACTTAATCCCGTAAGCGTCCAAGATATCTGCGCAGAGTCTCAAGCGTTTCGTAGCCCCCGCCATAAATTGCGCTGCCGGTTGATCCGTTGAGGGTAAAATATACGTGCAACAGCTGTAACAGTCCAGCGAAGCAGAGGCTTCTGCCATAGCGACCAACGATTGCAACCCCTCACGGAATTGCTCATCTGTTGTCCGCCACTCCACCGTTAGACCCGATGAACCGATGATCACCTGATTGCTTTCCAGCAGATGTTGCGCCTGTTCCTTGCCATACGTTTCAATCAATGAGAGCGGATTCAAATCTACAGATCCGAATCCGTGCTTGGCCGCATCCGTGATATATTGTTCATCAGACTCAATATTGCCCAGTCCCGCATTCGTTAACCCTCTAATCATCCTAATCTCCTCCTGTGACTCGTCTGGAATTGCAGCTTGTTTATCATTTTATAATAGCAGTACTCTCCGAAAAAGAAACCATCAAAAAGAGCGGCAACACGTTATATTAACGTCATTACCGTGCGCATAATCCACTGATCAGAAAGCTGATGGAGATAGAGATACCGGACCAAACTTCCAGACCGCTCTGGATACCAAGATCATTTTGCAGAAATATAGGAAAAAACGGAACGGACAGTGAGTATGCCATATGATTGAAAAACAGGCCGAACCACAGAATATACAGATTTCTCTTCCATTGTGGCATCTGGGCATTCTCCATACTATATAATTCCTATATAAAAAGTAGGTTATCATCCATATTAGGGTAACGTCATCGGAAAGTATAATAGAAAAGTTCAATAGACCCATTCAAGAATTAAATGAATGGGTCTATCTTGTTGTAGATACATCGTATTTAATTATTGTCCTAACTGTGATTGATACTCGTATTCGAATACATGTTTCATAATATCCAATTCCATATTTTTCAATTCAATGATTTTATCCAGCATGACATCATACTTTTTGTATACACCCTGCTCCATGATGAATTGATTCATATACATGACCAGATTACGGAGTTTTAAAGCTTCGCTAACCAGTTCTTCCAACCTTATTTTTATCGAAGGATCGGGGAGAAAGTCAAATATGGCTTGAGCAAGCAGTTGTTTATGTTCGTAAAGCAGGTGAAAAGGATGTATAGCAAACGGCTGATTTTGCATCCCTTCCTTCTGCATCCCCAGCATATCAATCATCTTATCGTATATTTCACTTCCAAGATAACGGTGATCCTTTCTCAGAACACTGCGAACTTGATTAGTCTCTCCTACGTATTCTTTCAAAATATTCATTAGATCCTCTTTGGAGAACTGGAGAACCGTTTCATAATAATATTCACTTGGTTCCTTGTACTCTTCTGTCTTTTCAATGGCCCATATTCCGTTTAGGTAATCCGTAGACCATTCAGCATCGAAATTCGAATCTTGAATAACAGTGATCTCATCATAGGGAAGCCATTTCTCACCGTAGAATCCATCCCAAAAATCATGGCACAGAAACTCTTTACGATCCGAATCGAATCCAGAGATGAATACCTCATGTTTACCACCACCAGGAATATTTCTCAGGAAATAAATATAATTATTCTTTTGAATTAGTTCCACTATAAAATCTTGCAGTTCCCACTGTTTTAAAATCATATCTCTATCGTACACCCTTGTAATCAACATAGGGCATGTCGACATTTTGAATTTGTGCCAAGGATAATACTGTGAACAGACGTCCAATCCATAGCCCCCTTCATCATTGTGATGCAGGATGACCAATAGATAATTATGATAAATCCAGCTACGTGAACGTTTGTCCAAGTCCAGCATGGAAAAGAGACTCGCGTGATGTGGGTAGGTAGTCATTAAAGGCTCGTTCACTTGCAATTTTTTAATCATGACTGATCTCCAATCCTGAGCAATTTATTAAGTTATGCTTCTCCAGGTCATGGATGGCTTCCAGCTTGCTTGTGAATTTTCTCCACTGATTATGTGTCATATTCTCCCGATATACCGCCTTCGCCAGCACATTACGTAACTCACTCCAATGATCCTGTATTGCCTGAGCAGCAGAAACAAGATCGGTATGATGTTCATATAACCGTTGCATACGATAGGTTTCGACCTTTTTGGCATTCACAATGTCTACAATGGATTGTAGAACAAGTTCAGCATAGACCATATCAGGTGAATCTTCTTCATTGAACTGATACGTCTTCTGTATGAAGGAAAGAAGATGGCTCAGTTCCTGATTAATATCTCCTGGTGTAACGCGCACATGATCAATAAACATGTCACGCAGTTCTCCCAGCATGATGCTGTTTCTTTTGTGTGAGACAGTTTCACAAGCTGAAAATGCGTAGAACGTGGGTACTTCTTCTTCCTCCATGAAATGCCGTACGAATCCTTCGTAAGCTTGTACAATATCTTTCATAGGCATCTCCATCGGTTGATACGTGAGATTGTCCCGGTGATCATGTTCTATTACATGGAACACTTGCAGTTGGAGATCATACCCATAGATTAATAAGGAATGTGGCCAGTGGGTACGTAAATACATGTCTTTGCGCAAGGACTCGTAATAACAGTCCACTCGAATAATTACTGGGCGGTCCAAATTAACCGCTTCTATAATCTCTTTTCGTACATCCTCGCTGTAGGTCTTCGTTTCATAAGTTATCCCCATACGCTCAATTAGCTGGTCATCTGATAATACAGCTTGATACTCTAATCGGAGTATGCCCTGATGTTCATCGAATCTATAGTGCATTCGGTCGTTAATCATCACAGGCAGTACACCAATAGAATAGAAGTTCAATACGGGAAAGAGTGAATTATAGAAGCAATTTTTGTAGAAAACATCATTAAACGGCTCTACTCCTGCGATGATAACTATTGGCCTATGGGAATGATGTAATATAAGATGATTCGCTTCCGCCGTTGCCCCGACTTCCTCGGTAAATTGCTTCATTGCACCATCTGTCTCTGGCATATCCTGCTCTTCAAGAAGTATCTCTTTTTCAGAGTTATACTTATCCGCTTCATATCCCTTGTTTCGAAGCACTTCAGCCAGTGATGCAATAGTCTCATGCCGCATCACTTCATCAGCAGTAAGCGGAATACTCTGCCTCTCCATATTCGCCTCAAGTTTGATGACATTCAGTGAATGCCCTCCAATTTCGAAGAAGCGGGCATGAACGTCAATCTCTTTTAATTGCAACAGATCCGACCACAATTCGGCGAGTACCTGCTCTAATGCATTACGTGGAAGTGTAATATCTGTCCCTTCTCCCTGTAAGAGCAAGGGATCTGGAAGAGCTTTTCGGTCCAACTTCCCATTGGCCGTATATGGCATATGATCCAACATGGTGTATCTGGAGGGCAGCATATATTCAGGCAACTCTGTCAGCAAAAAAGATCGCAATTGCTCCTGATTGAGACTTTGGCTCTCCGTTACTGTGTAATAGGCACATAACAGGGACTGCCCATCCTGATCTGACCGAACTGTGACCGCAGCAGCCGAGATAGCCGGGTACTGGAGCAACCTGTTCTCGATCTCCCCGAGTTCGATCCGATAACCACGTATTTTCACTTGAAAATCGGAACGACCCAGATACTCCAGATCTCCATTAGCATTGAGACGTGCGAGATCTCCTGTTTTATACATATAAGCGCCTTCATGAAAAGGATCTTTTACAAACCTCTCGGCCGTAAGCTCAGGTCTGTTCCAATAACCTCTGGCTACTCCATCTCCTGCGATGCATAACTCTCCCGTTGCTCCGATTGGCATATGCCGATGCCGCTTATCCAGAATATAAATACGGGTATTGGCAATCGGATGACCGATCGAAATTGTCGTGGTAGGCGAAAGTTCCTTAATGCTCGACCATATTGTTGTTTCTGTGGGCCCATACATATTGTAGATGCGGGCAGAGGTCATTCCCGCTACCTCTTCATACAAGGCATACGGTAGAGCTTCGCCTCCAATCATCAATATTTGGATTACGCTCCATACCGGTGAATCGACTGTAAGCCCAATCTGAAGCATCCGCAGTCGAGAAGGCGTTATTTGAATTAATTCAATGTTGTGAGTAACAATTAGATGCGCAATACGGCTTGGACTTAACTGATCCTCTTCTACTGCCATGATCAGTGTTAACCCGTTAGCGAGTGCCCCAAGCGTTTCCAGTACAAAGATATCAAAGGAGAATGTTGTGAGGGCGAGAATTCGTTTGCCAGCCTCAAAAGAAATGCTGCGGGATACACCTTCCACAAAGTTTCCTAGTGCCCGATGTTCAATCATGACCCCTTTTGGCCTGCCTGTAGATCCGGAAGTATATATCAAATAAGCCAACTGCTCCGACGAAACAACTGGCAGAGAGATATGTTGTTCATCCCATTCTTCCATGCGAGAAATATCGATTATTTGTCCTGTGTATATGAGTGAGCCGATCAGATCGGGCTTCGTTAGCAAAATCGCAGCCTGGCTATCCTCCAGCATGAACTGCAAACGATTATTTGCATATGCGGGGTCCATTGGCATGTAAGCAGCCCCCGCCTTAAGTACACCCAGCATAGCCAAGAGCATGTCTTCCGATCGCGTTAACAGAATTCCTACAATAGCGCCTGATCTTACTCCCTGAGCTAACAGGTATTTCGCAAGTTGATTTGATTTGCAATCCAAGCTTTGATAGGTAAGGATATTTTCTCCGCAGATCACTGCGGGAATATCCGGCTGTTGTGCAGACCAAGACTGAATCATCTGGATGATTGAACGAGCTTTAGGAAAACGGATCTCCGTATCATTCAGATGTTCAATAACCTGATCTTCCTTGCGCGAGAGCATCTTTATATGATGTAATCCCTCATCTGGATGGGCTGTACAAATAGAGAGCACACGCATCACGTGGTCTACAATCTGTTCAATAGTTGCTGGAGAATATATTGCGGCATTGTAATTCATGCGTAGCGCCAGCCCCACTTTAGACATTTGAAGTGAAAACACCATATCGGCTAGGGGGCCTGTTTCCTGTAGATTCTCCTGCATATTGTCCATACGAACCACAGTGGCCACCCTTGGCAAGTCTGTCCCTTCATGACCAAGCAATTCAAGAATTTTCTCCAGCGAAAGATGGTTAAACTTTTTGGCCGCACCCACAAGGGTCCTGAGCTGAAGAACGAGTTCCTTAAAAGAACACTCTTCACCAAAATTGATGCGAATAGCACGTAGTTGACTTGAATTTGTTGCACCAGACGAAGCGGGAATACCTACAGTTATATCGTCATTGTCCAGATAACGGTGTAACACGTATGTGACACCTGCCAGAAGAAGAATAAATGCCCCTGCTTCGGTGTTCCCGGAAATGCGAAAGATTTGTTCTGAAACAGGTTGAGGAAATGCAATTTGCATCTCCTCAAACACTTGCTCACCCCATGTTCCCCTCGTTTGTTCACTAGGAAACATGCTGAATTGAAGGTCCCCCGAGAGATGGTTTAGCCAATATTGCTTCTCCTCTTCGAACTTTCGGCTCGATAATAGCAAATTTTGCATGAATGCACCTGGCTCTGCTGACAATTAGCACGCCTCCCATTCTCTTTGGGATCAAGAATAATCAGATTAGGTTGAGACCTTTTTTCTTTGCCATCTTTTCTACCTTGCGCAGCATAACGATTGAGATAATTGTATACGAAATGGCAAAAAAGATGAGAATGCACCATTCCATCCAGATCGGTGCAAGGGGCACCCAATCTGTTTTGAAACTGTAATAACGCACCATATCATACCCCCAGGTATAAGGCAGGAGATATGCGATCCAACGAACGACTGCCGGAAACTGGTCCACTGGGAAATAAGCACCTGCTACAAATTCAAACATGATAAACAAAATACCCACAATGGATGAGACCTGGCGGTACAGAATCCCCAGTAGTGCAATCATGACGCCAAGCGCCATTAATGCAACGATGACCACAAGACAGGTGACTAGAATCATCATGGATTCAGCAAAGTTGAGACCTGCGTACAGAACAAGCAGAATATACATCGGTATGAACACAATGACATTCATTAATGCACTGGCTACAACCGTCCCTACATAATACGCATAACGAGAGATTGGATTGCAGTACAGATACTCCAAAGTGCCGTTATGGAGATCATTCGTCACGGCGCCGAGCGGTGCGTTTAACGCTACTCCGTAGAACAGCCATACAAGTATTGCACCCAGATAAAAGATAAACAGGTTATCTCCTTGAAGTACATTCTCTCCCTCGTATACAACAAACGTGGACATCAGCAGGAAAAAGAGTACTCGTAGACCCAACTGTAGGAAGTTACCGAAGAAGTTGGGCAGATACCTTACAGCAATCTGCAATTCCTTCACGGTTGTTGCCCACACGACGGTGAAAAATCCGGTAGGTTTACCTATCGCTTGCAGCTTTAGCGTTTCCTGACCTGTCCCGGTTTTAGCGTATTCGATACTCACTGTTCTCTGCCTCCTGCCAATGTGTACTCTAAATTCTCATCAGACTTCACATAGAGCTGAACAAACAAATCTTCAAGAGTTAGTTGTCTATGCTGAATGGTCGTATGGATATTGCCTTCTTTTAATTCACTAATAACCGCGCCCATCCCGTCGTACAGGTTCGTGATTCCGAAGGAAACCGTGTCTTCCTCCTCACGAATAATAGTGGAAGTTACCTCCGGCAGAGCAGTGATTCGCTCCTGAATGGAAGGGGGCAAGTCTGCTCTGGGAATGTCGATGAATTCAACTGCGCCCAGATTGGATTTTAGTTCGGCAATTGTACCTGTTTTAAGGAGCGTTCCTTTGCGCATCAGGGACACACGGTCCGTCATGTCCTCTACCTCAGTCAGAATGTGAGAGGTCAGAATGATGGATTTCCCTTCATCCCGCACATAACTTTTAATGAACTCACGTACACGTCTGGAGATCACGGGATCCAGGCCCTTGGTCGGTTCATCCAGATATATCACTTCAGGATCATGCAGCAGGGCTCGCATAATGACAACGGTTTGCTTTTGGCCTCCCGATAATTGCATGAATTGCTTGTTCAGATGTTCCGAGAAATCCAGATACGTACTTAATTTGTCAATCTGGTTAGAAATCTCTTGTTTGCTAAGTCCGGTAAGTCTTCCAAAGAATATTAAGTTCTCTCGAACAGTTAATCTCGCATAAGCAGAGCGTTCAGTATCTTGACCCACGTATCCAATTAGTCTCCTGATGATGTTCGCATCGGTATCCAAATCGTAGCCGCCGATATTGACAATTCCGGAGTCCTTGGTCAACAGAGTCGCCAGGACTTTAATAAATGTTGTTTTACCTGAACCGTTGGTCCCCAGAATTGTGTGGATCTCACCCTTGCGAAGCTCAAAGGACATGTTATCTAACGCTAGGTGTTTACCATAGGACTTAGTGACGTTCTCAGCGGATAGCACTCTCACTTGTTCTCCCCCTTTATGTATTGCCTGTATTGCTGAATTCATGGGAGGGCGAATACGCTATTACAGCGTATTTCGCCCCTAATGTAATCACTTTACGCCGACAGCTTCGTGTACCAGATACTCAGCCAGTTCGTAGTGATGTCCAGTATCATCAATGATATGATTCATCCACTGATTTCTTTCTTTAACAGGTAACTTTTTAGTTTCAAAGATGCCCTTGAGCAGTTCCAACGCTTCTATCATTTGCTCTTTTGAGGGTTTGTCCCCCGCATTTTCAACCTGCTCCTGAATTGCCTGGATTCGTTTGTAACGCTGAACAACACCTTGTTGATACTCTGCTTCATCCCAATTCTGGTTCGGCGTTGCCACTGCAATGGCTAAACATTTAGTTATGACTGTGGGTACTCCTTTTTTCTTCTTGCCATCCGATTGAAACATGCTGATCAATTTTTGACGTTCCGCTTTTTCACCAAAGCAGAGCGAATTGATATCAGGACAGTTCGTTTTAGTCAATTTATTCAATACATTTTTGGGTCCCATTTCGATGGCAAGTGTGACACCGAAACGCTCAAGGTATTGAAGAATCCGTGTCCATTGCACAGGTTTGACCATCTGATCTGTCAGCAATCCCGGAATTCGCTCCACATCACCATAAGGTTGACCTGTAACATTGGATAGTACCGGCCATTTGAACATATTGTACGAATACTTTGCCAGTTCTTGACCGAGCCGCTCTGCATCTTCCGCCATCAGCGAACTATGAATGGGTGCACTGGACATTAGGGGAGTAACCTGACCATCGGCATCCAATACGGCTGCTTCGATCTCCTCCAGTACGTATTGATGACCGGATACGGCAGCTTGTGTTGGCGAATTATAACAGGAGACCACAGCTACACCCTGCTCGCCGCTGTATTGTTCACAGAGTTGCTCCACAATGGATGCGTCAATACCGTCCATAATGGTCATTGATCCTGTGCCCCGATCAATATGAATCTGCATCATTGCACCACGCAATTTGGTGATTTGAACAGCATCGGAAAATGTCATGGCACCTGAACATACCAACGCCGAATATTCACCCATACTGTGACCTGCACAAAATTGTGGTCGAATCCCCACTTCTTCCATATACACTCTGAAAGCCGCTACATTCGTTGCCAGAAGAGCAGGTTGCATGTTCTCATTCTGATTCAGTTCAGATAAACTTCCTTCAAAACATAGTTTTGCCAGATCCACACCTGCAACGTCACTCGCTTCCTCATACGTTTGCTTGGCAATGCTATATTGATCATAGAAACTCTTTCCCATACCTACATACTGAGAACCTTGTCCCGGAAACAGCAGTGCTATTTTTTCCATGTCGTAACCTCCATTAATAGGGTTGGTGTATTAATTATTAATAATGTTCAGTTCCACATATGAAGGAATTTTCTGAATATAGCTCATGTCGTGTTCAAAAATGACAAGGTCCTCTTCCTGATGGATTTCTTTGAATCCGCCAAATTTATAGGTCAGATACATCATCCGATTACGATCGGTCATTTTGAATTCAGCCCGTATCTTGACCCCGGCTTCTTTCGCCTGTTCCAGGATATAATTCATGAGAATCGTGCCTACCCCTCGCGACATTACACGGCAAGACATCAGCAGCAGCTTCACGGTCCAGTACTCCTCTTCCAGCTCAAGCAAAGCGAGTCCAATTTTTCCATATGCTCCATACTTGTCTTCCAGTCCTGTAATGAGAATTTTGTGATTAGGAGATTGACTGAGTTGTTCCAGATCTTCATAGGAATAGGTATACCCTGTAGTGTTCAGCTGATGAGTCCGCACCGTTAACTCTTCTGCACGCTGCAGATCATCTCCCTTGAGGGGAGAAATCGTAAATGTCATGCCAAGTGAAGCCAGAAAGTCATCTTTGGGACCTGTGAATTCCTCTTCCGCCTTATTACGGATCTCATCGCTTTTGTACATTAAACGGCGAAGTCTGGAGTCCTCTGTAATAAAACGGGGATTCATCATCTCCATATCGGGAATGTCCAGGTACTGGGCAGCATCTATGCATCGAACTTCAGCATGCTCAAACTGTACCTCTTCCAGCTCAAACATCTGATCATCCACAAAAGCAACCGTATTCGCTCCGATATTAATGGAAGTTATGATGGATTGAATCGAGCTCGACTTGGAATTCCAGTGAATCTGGGGGTATAGGAAGTATTCATGAATTCCGAATTCCTCAAGCTTCTCCATGGCTGTCTGATGGTCATTTTTACTGGCGATGGATTGCAGAACCCCACGCTCGTCCAGTGTCTGGATCACATCAATAATTCCCTCTCTCAAGACAACATTCTCATCTTCCAGAAGGACACCTTCCCAGATTGTATTATCCAGATCCCAGACGACCAGCTTCACCTTCTCTTGCTTTTGCTTGTCCATTACCGAACTTACCGATGGATCACCCATACCTGAACCCCTCCTTGGCATATTGTTCCAAACTATTGCTTCAAGACCTTCAGGCAGTCTATGCTGTCTTTCGTTCAATCAGTTCATTAATCTTGTTCAACGTACGGAAATTGCTCAGATCCATATCCTGGGTCTCAATCCGAATGTTGAATTCTTTCTCCAGAAACATCACCATCTGCATTGCAAACAGGGAATTGGCAAAACCCAATTCAAAAATATCCTCATCATCCTGAATTTCACGTTTGCGATAGAAACGACTCAGAAATGTTTTTACTTTGACTTTGGACTCCATGCACAGTCACCTCGTATAATTTATAGTCGATACACTTACAGAATCACGTGCTCAAAGAAGCCTTGACCGCTTTTTGCGCCTAACAATCCGGCATCCACCATCTTGCGAAGCAAGGGACATACTCTGTATTTCGGGTCCTGATAACTCTCATAGAGTACATCCAATGAATGAACCACAGTATCCAGACCAATCAAATCCGCTGTGTGAAGCGGGCCCATCTTATGTCCGAAACATTTGACGAATATGTCATCAACCTCTTCCGGTGAAGCTACCTGATCCTGAACGACAAAGGCAGCTTCATTCATTAGAAGATGGGATATTCGGTTGGATACAAAACCGGGAAGATCTTGTACCAGTATGGCTTCTTTGCCCATGGTATGGAGCAGGGATCTGGTCGCTTCAATCGTTGTATCCGAAGTGTGATAACCCTGAATAGCTTCGACTACGGGCTTTAACGGGACCGGATTCATAAAATGTACACCGATGACCTTGTCAGGCCGTCTGGTGATGGAACCAACTTTTGTTATCGAAATGCATGATGTATTGACCAAATAAATGCAAGAATCGGGGCAATAGTCTTCAAGCTGTGCATAGACCTCTTTTTTCACATCCCATTGCTCAGGCACGTTCTCAATAATGAAATCAGCATCGCTGAGCGAATCGTAATGTGTCGTAAACTCCACACGCGAAAGCACCGTTTCCGGGTCTTCGGCCTCGGTATCCTTGTTGTAGAATCCCGAGAATCTGATATTAGTAAACAAGGCTGTTCTCGCCTGATCCAAAACTTCATCACTCACGTCGATCAAAACCACGTTGTGCCGGGACTGGGCAAGGCTCTGCGCAACCCCTTTTCCCATGACGCCTGCTCCGATTACACCAACCTTCATTCCTATCAACGCCCCTCTGTGATCTGGCTAGAAATTGAAATTCACTTCTTCATCCACAGCTTCATCCGTGATATCCGTGACACGATCAACTTCAATATCATAGATCAATGTATCTGGCTGCTCTGAAATTATCTCAAGAATTTTCACGAAATCTTTGGCGATATATTCAGCTGTGCCAGGCAAGAACAAGCTCGTATTATATTCCAGAATAAACTCGATCGTACCCTCCCGCTCAATCGCATCCAGTGCCAGATCAAACCGTGAAACTCCACTGTCATAATCAATTAATGTGCCTTTAAAAGCCTCAATCTCTCCGGTATACATCCCTACATTTTGCAGTGCAAAATACACATCAAACAGCGGATTTCTGCTCGGATCACGTGTACTATTCACAAGTTGCACAATTCGGTCGAATTGACAGTCCTGATGTGCAAAAGCCGATAACGTACGCTGCTTCACGTCCAGAAGTAACTCCCTGAATGAGTCATCAGGCACAGGTTCGTTTCTCAGGACGATTGTATTCACAAACATGCCAATGGTGGCATCAAAGTTACCCTGTTGGCGACCCGTTACAGGCGAACCGATGAGTATATCACTCTGGTTCGTATATTTATGCAACAAGACATTTAAGGCGGATAAGAGCACCATGTATAGCGTTGTTCCTGTACGTGCTCCAAGCTTGCCTATACGAGCAGTGAGTGCTTCGTCGGCATAAAAAGTCATTTTGGCTCCATCATAGGTTTTTCGATCCGGCCGTATAAAGTCTGTTGGAAGTTGAAGTGTGGGCAATGGCCCTTTCAGCGTTTCCAGCCAGAAGGCTTCCTGTAATTTAATCGAATCCGATTGCTGATACTGGTTGCTCCACTCCGAGTAATCTCTATACTGATAAGGAATATTCGGTAGAGGTGAACCACTGTACATTGACGTGATTTCGTGCATCATATTGTCCATCGACATTCCATCTGTAACCAAGTGATGCACATCGAACATCAACAGATGGCGACCGTCATCCAACGAACCAACAATCATGCGGATCAACGGTGCCGCTTCCAGATCAAACGGTCGGACAAACTGCTTCACTACATCTTCGACTGCTTCCGTTCCACGAATGACATCTGGCAACGTTTCGATTGAAAAATCCACGTTCTCGTGAATTCTCTGAATCGGCTCTCCTTGTTCCCAGTGAAATGATGTACGGAACGATTCATGGCGCTGAATCAGAGTGTTCATATAACCGTTCAACGTGAATGGGTCAAAATTCCCCTCCATAATCAACGCTTTGTTCAGGTTATAGCTGATGTTGTCCGGGTCCTGAGTGCAAAGGTAGAATATCCTTTTTTGAGCTGATGAAAGTGGATATTTTTCTTTGACTTCTGCATGAGGGATAGACTGTTGTCCGACTGTTGCATTCTCCACATCGACCAGAGATTGCAGGTGAACTCCCAGTCCCCAGATCGTCGGATATTGCAGCACATCCGAAGGATTAACCTGTATCCCCGTTTCCCTGTATATATCCGATGCCATCTTGAGTCCAATAATGGAATCTCCACCATATTCGTAAAAATCATCATACAGATCCATTTCTGTCAGTCCCAAATGAAGTGACCAAATCCGGGATAACATCTGTTCCATGGCTGTATATTGGCCATCATTACGGCCGTGTAACGAGACTTCCTTGTTCAGCGTTGCCTTTCTCATCTCCACTTCAGCAATCACGCCGGCACTTTGATCCTGAATCGTGTTGTATACGTCCTCCGACATCATCATTGGCATGTCACCTACGTAGGCCATATATTCCGAGTCATAATTCAGTTCGCCGATGATAGACCGATGCACTTTACGCTGAAAAGCCTGGTCAAAGGCCTTTAATGCAGAATTTGTTGAAACAGACTTGAACACCATGTCGTCATTTACGCCAAAATCTTTGGCCATCCCGGTCTCTTTCCAGGCCACCCAATTGATCGTTAATGTACGTTCACCCCTGCGGTTGCGATACGCTGCATAAGCATCCAGATAACTATTCGCTGCTGAATAATCTCCTTGACCCGGAGAGCTGAATAATGTTGAAGTGGTTGAGAACAGAACAAGAAAATCCAGAGAGTCGTGGGCTGTTGCCTGATCCATATTCCAGGTTCCCTGGACTTTCGGAAGCAACACACGGTTAAAGGTCTCCGCATCCTTGGACGCAAGGAATCCTTCACCAGCTACCCCTGCACCATGAACAATGCCATCCACTTTGCCATACTTCTCTCTGATGTTCACCATGAGTCTTGATACTTGTTGAAGATCACCTGTATCCACGCTGTAGAGACCTACTGTGGAACCTTTGTTCTCAATCGACTGTATCCATTTAATTTTGTTGCATTGCTCCAGATCCTTGTTATCCTCCAAAATGGCTGGCCATGTTTCCCGATCAGGGAAATCCGATCTGCCTGCAAGAATCAAGGTAACGTTGTGTCTGTTGGCAAAGTGTTCTGCAAATGCTCGGCCAATGCCGCCCATTCCGCCGGTGATGAGATAGACCCCCTGCTCCTTAATGGTTACATCAGAGAGCTCAGCTCCCAACAGATCTGTCTTCCTAAACTCTTCCACATATCGTTGACCCTTCCGATAAGCAGTGGCGTAGAAAACATCATCTGCATTCATTGCATTAAGCAAAATAGGAATAGCGGTGTCATCATCTATATCCATGACTTTGCATTCCAGTTGAGGATGCTCTTGTCCAATCGCTTTACCCAAGCCAAACATCGTAGCATATTCAGGAGCAAGATGTGATTCGTGGCCGCTAACTTCGTGAACGAACTGGGATAACAGAACAATGCGCATTCGATTTCGCAATCCTGCACCCGCAATGGCTTTTGTGAGGTAAAACAAGCTATGCACCCCTCGGCATAAGGCATCCTCCAGTTCCTTCGGACTCTCGGGTGCTATATGACCATTTATGGTAAAGGTGTGAATAATCTGATCTATTCTGTGGTTCTTCGTAGCCTTCAATAATTGCAGATACTGCTCCTCCGAACCATCGATCTGATAATGAACCGGAGAGATCTTCGCATATGTTGCACCAAGAGTAACTTCAATTACATGTGCTCCACGTTCAGTAAGTTCCCGGGAGAGACTGTCACATAACGGAATTGTCCCCTTCAAAAGCAAGACGGTTTGCGGATTCGGAATAAGCCTTTCAGGATTATTCGCTTCCACCCAGCCAATGGTGTAATGCATCGTTGGTTCTTCCTTCTGCACAACCGATGGTTGAACCGCAACTCGTTCGGGAATATCAATCCAGCAACGATTGCGCTCGTAAGGATACGTTGGAAGATGCAGCCTGAAGGTTTCCTCTTCTGCGTACAATCTGGACCAGTCAATATCGGCTCCCTGTGTATAAAGAATCGATATTTCCTCCAAGTGCTGATCTTCCCATCCGTGCTCGTTAATGAGCTTCAGTACCCTGTCTGACTGCTCGTTTAATTCACGAAGTTTTTGTTCCGTCAATTCGCCAACACCTGGCTCCTTCGTCTCAGGAACCATTCGATGTTCAGATGCATAAGCAACGGGCGGTTTAATCTCGCTAAACGGGCATCCACGCAGCTTGTCCAATCGGGCTAACAGCTCTTCTTTGTCTTTAAAAGCAATGGCGATACGCAACTTGTAGTGTCCTCTTCCCTGAGCAGCTGTTCCGCACAGGCTTAACAGATCCAGTTCATCGTAACTATCGAGATAATCATGATAAGCTGCGATCAATCTGGACAGAGAGTCCTTACTTTTGGCGGAAAGAGGCAAAATATAAGGTCTGCGTTCCTCAGCTTGGACAAATGTCTGTACTGGGGCCTCTTCCAGGATAACGTGACAATTGGTTCCACTAATCCCAAACGCGCTGATCCCACAACGTCGCGGTCCTTCCTCGGAATGCCAAGTACGCAGACGGGTATTCACAAAGACCGGTGAATTGGAAAATTCAATCATTCGATTAGGTCGATTAAAGTACAGCGTCGGAGGAAGCTTTTTCTCACGCAGTGCCATAACCGCCTTCACCAAACTAATCACTCCAGCAGCCTCCGAAGAATGCCCCAAGTTGGTCTTGATGGAACTCACCGCACAGAACTGCTTGCGATCTGTGTAGCTCGACAGTGCATCGGATATGCCCTTAATTTCAATCGGATCTCCCAATGTCGTGCCCGTGCCGTGTGTTTCAATGTATGTGATTGTCTCCGGTTCAACTCGTGCATCCTCCAAAGCAGATATAATTACCTCTGTTTGAGATGCCGGATTAGGTGCCGTGATGCCTATTGAACTGCCATCCTGATTCACAGCCCCGCCTTTAATTACAGCATGGATCGAATCATGGTCATCCAGTGCCTGCTGAAGTGATTTCAGCAGTACCACTGCAACCCCTTCTCCAATACCTGCTCCATCTGCTTCATCATCAAAAGCTTTGGAGCGATGATCTGTAGACTCGATGCCAAGTTTCATATTTTCATCATCCACCGGGCACAGGTTAATCTTGATTCCGCCAGCCAGTGCATAATCACATTGCCCACTACGAATAGCTTTGCAAGCCATGTCTACAGACACCAATGAAGATGAACAGGCCGTATCAATAACCATGCTTGGGCCCTTTAGATCCAATAAATATGAGATCCGCGCAGACATCATGGCTGTCAGATTACCCACCATGGAGCTTGAACCGCTCCCAGGATCAACTTCATATAAGAGACGTGCATACAGATCTCGCAAGGTTGCCGCATATCCAAGATATACGCCCGTTTTACTGCCACTCAATCTGGTGCCGCCATACCCTGCATCCTCAATTGCAGTCCATGCAGCTTCAAGAAATAATCGCTGATTGGGATCCATAAGACTTGCTTCCTTGGGCGATAACCGAAAGAAACCTGCATCAAACTTGTCTATGTCTTCCAGATACGCGTTCTCGTTGTATTTCATCTGTGCCTGGTCATGACCTGTGAACGCAAAATGCTTGTCAATATCCACTTTTCTCGATTCCGGAAACGACCGAACCAGATCCGTGCCGTTGACGAGATGCGCCCACAGCTCCTCAGGTGTGGAAGCAAGTGGCACATTTACAGCCATGCCGATAATCGCAATATCTCCATCTCGTTCCGCCGCAGTACGCTTCTTGAGATGCATCGCTGGAGAAGGACTCTGTTCCTCCTTCTTGTTTTTTCCACCGATAAATTTTGCGAGATGATGAACATTCGAGTATTCGAACATGTCCGTAACATTAATGGTTCCTGGAAAAATCCGCTCAATCTCACTCTGAATTTTCATCAGCAGAATAGAGTCCGCACCTAATTCAAAGAAGTTGTCGTGAATATCAATTTGATCAAAACCTAATATTTTTCTGCAACATTCGGCCACACGTTTTTCCGTATCACTAAACTCTTCGTTGAGACTTCCTGTCAGACTTACTTCTCCTGCTGGATTTGTTGCTACACTCTTTGCTTTGCTCGCTTTTTCCTGCTTCTTTTTCTCCTTGAATAGTTCAATTTGCGCAGTCAGCACAGGAGAAAGCATTACCCCTGATTTTTCGAGCAGGAAGACTCCACCGTTCTCATAATTGAGATAACCTACAAGTGCTCTCGGTACATTATGGGATAACACCTGCTCGAATCCTTCAAGAGCCTTACCGGTTGGCAGCGTCTTAAAAATGGTATCGATTGTGAAACCACCTTCGAGGGCCATACCGGTTTCTTTCCAGGTCGTCCAGTTCACCACATGTGTCCTTCTGCCGAGCTTGTTCCGATATTCCCCGTAGGCATCCAGATAAGCATTGGCTGCGGTATAATCTCCTTGAACGGCTCCGCTAAACATCGTTGCTACCGAAGAAAACAGAATAAAGAAATCCAGATCATCCGAATGGGTAACTTCATCCAAAATACGTGTACCCATCACCTTAGGATTGAAGATGCTTTTAAACTGGTCATCCGTACGATTCATTAATAAGTCGGATCTTCCGATTCCCGCGCCATGGATAACCCCCCGAATCTTCCCATGACGTTGACGCAGCTCTTCTACAATTGGAACTATCTCTTCTTTTTTGGAAATGTCAGCGTTGTATATTTCAACGCTAGCTCCCATATTTTCAATATCAAGCACTCCCTGAATCTTTCGGCATAACGACTGATCCTGCTGTGCTTCCAAAATTGCTTCCCATGTTTTCCGGGGTGGAAAGGCAGTACGATTAATCCAGGCCAGATGTACCTTGTCCCTGCCAGCCAAATATTTGGATACTTCAATCCCGATACCTCCGGCTCCACCAGACACAAGATATATCCCTTCTGAATGAAGAGCTGGAAATTGTCCGTTGTTACTGTCCGACTCTGCAACAGGCTGGAGTTTACCGAATGACTGAACATACCGTTTTCCGTCTCGAATGGCGGTAAGGAAGTGATCTGTTTTTCTGAAAACAGACTCTGCACTCCCCTTGCTCCATAGCATATCTTCCACGTCGATAACTCGACATTGTATGTTCAGGTGCTCCTTACGTATGACCTTGGCAAGACCTTCTAGCGGTGCGAGTTCAGGTCTAAGAAGCTGTTCTTTGCCTGTGACATGATGGACACATTGGGTCAAAATCACCATATCCATATCATAATCAATACCATGTCTGGTCAATGAACGAACCAGATACAGCAGGCTGTAAACGCCGCGTTCCTGTGATTCATTCAACTCCACCAGATTCTGAACAGAAGTGTCCGAAGCAAAGGTAGGTGCGTAGATGACCTGTGACCATGATTTTGAATCCAAAGCATTGACTAAAGAATCAAAATCGACCTCTTTCGAACCAATTCGAAAATCAGTATCGTTCCTCTGTTCAAAGTAATCTCCCGGACAAACCTTAATGACGTCCTTACCCGATTGTTGCAAAAGCAATGCAAGGTCAGCCCCACCTTTGTCATCGGCTGTAAAGAGTACAACTCTCTCGCTTGAATGAACTTCGTTATCCTCGTACTCTCCCTCAAGCTCATGCCACGTAAGAGAAAACAATCCGTTGTCAGGGTGGACACTCTCTTCTGCTGGTCTGCTTCCCATGTCAATCCAGCACTTCTGCGGATCAAAAGGATAACCCGCCAGAGGTACGGTCTTCGTAGACTTGCCCTCATACAGACGCCACCAGTCCACGGATGCCCCTTGGACGTAAAGAGTACACAGGCGCCCCCAGTCGAATGTAGCCTCATTCATCTGGTTCAATTCTTGTCTGACCTCTTCACTTAACGCACGAACGTTTTTCTGGGTAATATCATGTCCCCCTGAAACTTCCCGATTGTCGCTGATCAGTCGGTGTTCCCCATAATGAAACCAAGGTGCTGTGAACGTGTGAAAGTCTCCAGATATAACCTGGGTTAGCTTAATGCGCAAATCCTCCAAATGTTCAGCCAAAATGATCACTCGGTGAGCATAATGTCCGCGACATGCATTGGCTGTTCGACAAACATCCAGTAATGAATACCTGTCAGGGAAGGCAGATACTCCGTCCAGATACTGTTTCATCAGGATTTGAATTCCATTAACTGATCCCGCAGACAACGTGAATGGATGAACACCCGTATGCCCATCATGCGTAACGTTCAACGTGGCCTGTACAGGAGCTTCTTCCAGCACTATATGACAATTCGTTCCGCTCAAACCAAATGTGCTTATCCCGCATCTACGCGGATCAGCACCTCGCTCCCACTCTCTTAACCTTGTATTGACATAGACGGGTGAATTCCCAAAATCAATATTCAGGTTTGGATAATTAAAATGAAGGGAAGGCGGGAGTTTCCGATGATACAATGATAAAAGTCCCTTGATCAGACTGGCCATACCTGCTGTTTCATACAGATGCCCGACATTGGTTTTGACCGAACCGATTGCACAAAATTGCTTTTTATTCGTATATTTTCGAAAAGCACGTTCCAGCCCCTGAATTTCGATAGGGTCACCCAGATTCGTTCCTGTTCCATGAGTTTCAATATAGGCCAGGGATTCCGGGTGGATACCTGCTCGCTTCCACGCTTCCTCGATTACTTCGGATTGAGCAACCGGATTGGGGGCCGTGATGCCCATGGACGTTCCATCCTGATTCAAGGCGATGCCTTTGATTACACCATAGATGTGGTCTCCATCCTTCTGAGCCTGACGAAGCGGCTTCAAAATTACTGCAGCCACACCTTCACCCATACCGGATCCATCTGCTTCTTTATCAAAAGCTCTTGTCCGGTAGTCGGTGGATTCAATCCCAATCTTCAGAAAATCATTATCCACTGGCAAAATATCCAGCTTAACGCCTCCGGCAATCGCCATGTTGCAATCCCCGTTCATCAGCGATTTACAAGCCAGATAAACGGATACTAGCGAGGACGAACAAGCAGTATCCACTACCATGGTCGGTCCTTTTAGATTAAGCAGATACGAGATGCGGGTAGGAAGCATTGACGCGATATTTCCAGTCATCGCAATAGACAACTCTTCCGGATTAGTATCCTTGATCATTTCCTTATAGTTGTTGCTATTGGCAAATCCGGTAAAGACGCCGGTATTGCTTCCTGCAAGCCTTTGCCCGCCGTAACCGGCATCTTCGATGGCATGCCATGCCGTTTGCAAAAATAAACGATGACAAGGGTCCATCAGACTGGCCTCTTTTGGAGAGAGACGGAAGAACTTATAGTCGAATTGATCCACTTCATCCAGAAAAGCACCATCCAGATATTGAAGGAATTCGTCTGAATATCCGCTTAGTCTGAGGTACTCATCCGTTACAGATTTTCGATCAGATGGATAATCACCTATGCAATCAATCCCCTGCTCAACAATGTGCCAGTATTCCTCCGGATGATTCGCATGGGGAAATTTAAGGCTCATGCCTATGACTGCTATATCCTCTTGATGATTTGCTTCTTCCTGCTTCAGCAGATTGATGACCTGAATCCCCGTCACTTTGTCAATTTTGCCGGAGGCTATGTTTTCAACAACATGTTTGTAGACTTTCTCCACAAGCTCACTCCCCTGGCCGTATTTCATCCAAACGATGAAGAATGTCTTCGACAGATACTTCCCCGTCCTGCAACTTGTCCAGCATATGGCTTAATGAGTCATTCCAATCTCCGTCCTGCTCTTCTGATGCGGATGTTATCGGTGCAGCTTGCAGGATATGTTGCTCATTGCCTGCAATGTAATTGCTGAGTTTGTCTACAGTTGTATATTCGAACAGATCTACCAGTTTGATCTTATTGGGGAAATGCCGATCCAATAACTCATGCATCTGGCCCAACATGATCGAATCTCCCCCTAATTCGAAGAAACTGTCATAAATATTGATTTCACTGAACCCTAGTACCGAACCGAAGATTTTGGCAATCAGATCCTCAGCATCGCTATATGCTCCTTCTCCTGTCCTGCCATCCAGAGTAACTTCTGCATAACCGGTCTGGTTCTGAGTTTCAGTAAAAACAGTCTTCTCATCAGTAGCGAGGGATCTCAGGTCATCAGATAATCTCACAGCAACACTTGACATCATGCCAAGCAATTTGCTTTCACGATTGATCTCGCCGACGATTACCCGATTCAAGGTCATTCCCATCGCACGATCCAGCCATGCAATGCCCTGCTCCGTAGGAATTGCGGAGAATACGCCATCCACATTGATACCGTAACGAACGCCCATCCCCGTATCTCGCCATGTGTTCCAATTCATAGTTAGGGTTCGTTTCCCAAGCTTGCTTCGATATGCAGCAAATGCATCCAGGTATGCATTGGCAGCAGCATAGTCCCCTTGGCCCGGAGCAGCAAACACCGAAGAGATCGTGGAGAAGAGCAGGAAGAAGTCAAGATTATCCTCAAGCGTGACCTGATCAAGCGCCCATGTTCCTTGGACTTTGGGACCTGTCACCGCTGAGAACTGTTCCTCCGTCTTGCGCATCAGCATGCCTTCACCAGGTACACCAGCACTGTGGACTACGCCACGAATGGGACCGCAAGTATGTCGAAGTTCATCAAATACCTCACGTAGCCTATCCAGATGCCCGATATCCACTTGATAAAATGAACATGACGTTCCTTTCTTCTCCAGATCCATCACCCGATTTATCGTCTCGCACACTTCCCTGTCTCTGTTCTGATCAAGCCATTCAGTCCACTGGTCACGCGGCGGAAAAGGTGAACGGGCAAGCAAAGCAACATGTCCTGCTCCCTTGTCAGCCAAGTACTGGGCGACTTCCAAACCAATGCCTTTCGTGCCGCCAGTAATCACGTATACACCGTCATTTTGAATTGCTGGCGAATGGCCGATCACCATCGTATCGTCCAAAGTCTCGAACTGCTCCTCATAACGAGTACCTTCCCGATAAGCAACAAGATATAAATCAGACTTTCGGCCAATCTCTTGTAACACATCTTCAGCAGAGACAACATCATCCACGTCCAGAAACTTGCAGGATATGCCCATCAATTCCTGACCTACAACTCGTCCCATTCCCATAAAAGGAGCTTGTTGTGGCTGAAGGACACGTTCATTGCCTGTCACTTCGTTCACATAATCAGATACCAGCGTAAGGCTCAGTCCGCGTTCATAACCCACATGTGCCAGCGCCTGTGTAAGATACATCAGGCTGCGAGCCCCACGCTGCTGGGTCACCTCTAATTGTTCGATACTCTCAGGAAATACTGTTTGTTCAGTCGTTGACATATGGATAATATGTGTGAATTGATACTCAGATTGAAGATCGGTTAACAAGTCCTCATACGCCTGTTTATTTGAATCAATGCCATACCATCCATCGCCTGGAGTAGAATCCTTTTGAAGTCCAATCTCTACTCTTACAACCTTCCGACCCGCAGCTAGTAATCTCTCATAGATCGATGCCGAAAGAGCAGTTTTTCCTGTGAACAATAATACATCTCCAGATTCGGAGGACATCCATGATGTCCCATCGATGGATGGCGTGTTAACCCAACGAATAACATGAAATGGTTGTTCCATACGTTCCACTTTTACCGGGGCGACGTCGGGTATGTCCAGCCAGTGTGTCTTACGCTCGAAAGCATACACCGGGAGCCGCACTTTACGAGGTGCCTGTCCGTCATTCCATAATAATGGCGGCAAATCTGCGCCCGCCGAATACAACTCACTAATTTTGACCTGCATGGATTCGTCCCTGTAGAGGCCGTTCTTCCACGCTAATGCGACTTCTTGAATTTCGGCGTTCAAATTTTCCTTCTGAACCAGAGTAAGATCATCCGGACGTCTAATCCCATCCGTACCTGATACCAATCGGTGTTCTCCATAACGATAGAAAACCTTGCCTGCTTCGCCCAGTTCAGACTCCCAAAAGTAGAGCCGGTTCAATTCATTCAAACGGGAAACAAGCTCCATTGTCGTATTCACTGCAAAAATTAATCGATGCGGATAATGACTGCGCCCAGCTTGGACCGTGTAACAGATATCCTGCAGATCCATTTGTAATAATTGCGGACCATATGCAACGTACCTTGTAACAAGTTGCTGCAAGCTCTCACGTGATTTGGCCGAAAGCATGAAAAACTGTGGCCCAACGTGAGGAACATGGTCAGACAGTTCTTTATGGATATAGTCTGTCGGTGGCTCTTCCAGCACAATATGGGCATTGGTTCCGCTCATCCCAAACGCACTGACGCCAGCTCGCCGCGGATGGCCTTCAACCTCCCACTTACGAGTAACGGTGTTGACGTATATGGCAGAATCGTAAAACGGGATATTTTCATTGGGTCGATTAAAGTGAATCGTTGCAGGCAATTCCTTGTTTTTAAGTGCCAACGCAGTTTTGATCAACCCGACGATTCCCGCTGCTTCAAGCAGATGACCCATATTGGCTTTGACAGATCCAATCGCACAGAAATTTCGTTTGTCGGTGAACATACGGAATGCATTTGTCAAACTGTTTACTTCAATCGGGTCCCCTAAAGGTGTACCCGTCCCGTGGGCTTCCACATAACCAATAGTCGCAGGATCAATGCCGGCATCATCCCATGCTTTGCGAATCACGTCTTCCTGAGCCGCCGGATTTGGTGCTGTCATCCCGGCAGAACTGCCATCCTGATTGGATGCTGATCCCTTAATGACTGCATAGATTTGGTCGCCATCCTGTTTAGCTTTTTCGAGTGGTTTTAGCATGATTACACCAATGCCTTCGCCAAATCCCGTCCCTTCCGATTCCTCATCAAATGCACGCGTGATTCCATCCATGGATTCCATGCCTATTCCCATGCGTGTATTCGTGTGATGAATCGGCATGGTATGGATTTTAATCCCACCTGCTATGGCCATTTCACATTTGCCGCTACGAATCGATTGACAAGCGGCATCTACAGCAACGAGGGATGATGAACAGGCTGTATCTACGACCATCGATGGCCCTTTCAAGTCCAGCATATAAGATACTCTTCCAGAGGTAACTGCTGCTGTGTTGCCCACCATAGCGCTGGATAGAAGAGTCGGATTGGTTTCATAAATGAGTCGTGAATACATATCGCGAATATTCGGCGAGTATCCAACAAACACCCCGGTATGACTTCCACTAATGTCTTCTACACAACCGGCATCTTCAACTGCTTCCCAGCATGCCTGCAGGAAGAGACGCTGATGTGGGTCCATCAGGCTTGCTTCCTTGGGAGACAAACGGAAAAAGGTACTATCAAACTTATCAATCTCATCAATATACGACCCTTCCACAAGAGCCACGCTGCCCTCAGGAAACTGTTTATATCGAATATAGCGATCAATGGCATCCTTTCGTTCTGCAGACAATGTGGTCCTGCAATCCAACCCGTTGCGAATATTGTCCCAGAACTCATCTGTGGTGTTGGCGTTAGGCAGTTTGACGGAAATGCCAATAATGGCTATGTCCTGTTCCGTTCCTTTGATCGTTGCATGATGTGTCATGTTGTCGCTTCCCTGGCGTTTATCTACCAGAAAACGGGCCAGCTTATAAACTGTTGCGTGTTCAAACAAATCCGTAATCATAAGTGAACCTGGATCAAGCAGTTCCAATCTGGCATGCATCGTTTTTAACAAGAGGGAATCGGCTCCCAGTTCAAAGAAATTTTCATGGATGTTAATTTCCTCGAAACCCAATACCTGTCTGCAAACATCAGCGACACGTCGTTCTGCTTCGGTGTAATCCTCTTTTTCTTTTCCTGTGAGGATCACCTGACCCGTGCCATGTTGTGAAATTGATCGGGTAGAAGCCATATCTGCTATAGATCTGGTCGTAGACTTCAATCTCTTCAATCGTTCGAGCAAATATGGAGCAACCCGAATCCCTGAACGTTCGAGTAAAGGAATGCCCCCACCATTTATGTTTAATTCCCCGATAATAACGCGGTCTACTTTTTGAGTAACAACGTCTGCGAGAGTATGGATCGCCTGTTCAGGCAAAATGGCCTTAAATATAGTATCCGCCGTAAAACCCGAACGTGCTGCCATTCCCCGCTCCCTCCAGGTCACCCAGTTAATGGCGAGTGTGTGAAGTCCCTGCTTGGTTCGTTGTGCGGCGAACGTATCCAGGTAGGCATTGGCTGCAACGTAATCTCCCATCGTCAACGTGCTGAATGTTGTAGCGACAGAAGAACATAACAGCATAAAATCAGGCTGATCTTGTCGGGTAAGTTGATCAAGCAGCCATGTCCCCCTGATCTTGGGAGCCAACGTGCGCTTGACGTCATCTTCACTCTTCTGATCGGTAGACAGATCACTTCCCGTTCCTGCGCAATGCACAATTCCACGTATAGAACCAAACGTTTTTCTGATACCATCCAACGTATGGGTAAGACGCATTTCATCGGACACATCTACGCTAAAATAAGTTACCATTGCTCCGAGACTTTCCATGGCATCTATTTCACGAATAATCTGCTGAACAGCCGTCTGGTCTTTCCCATTCTTACGAAGCAGCGGCCATTGCTCTCTGTTAGGTAATTCTGTCCGTCCCAGTAGGATAATTCGTACCTTTGCCTGACCAGCCATCCATCTCCCAATCTCTGAACCTATCCCCCCTGCTCCACCCGTTATGATGTATACTCCATTCTCAACCAGTTGCCAGTCCCTATTTTTCTGAGTCTCTGTGTCCCATTCATCCAGCTGTTCAACATAACGAATCCCATTCCGATAGGCAAAATTCTCGTTGGAGATGCCTATGCCACCAACCAACTCCGGAATAGATTCAAGTGAACTATGTTCATCTCTGTCAATGCACTGACAACGGATATGCGGATATTCCTTTCCTATAACGTTAGCCCAGCCGATCAAGGCAGCGTGCTCAGGATACAGTTCCACCTCGTCCCCCGTCACTTGATAAGCAGTTGTCGTAGCAATTGATATGCCTACAGGGCCAGACACTGCTCTCTGCACCAGAGATTTGACCAGTCTGAACAGACTCAGAGGACCCTCTATTTCCGCCTGAGAAAGATCCGCCAGATTATGCACCTGCATTCTGGGCGTTGAACTCAGTAGATGAATAACACGGGTTATATCATTGAAAGGCAATGCACCAAGCAGATGATCATAAACATCTTCTGAAGAAAGTTGTACTAGACCTGAGAGTCCTTCCATAACGGCAACATCTCCGTCAAATGTCACGGATACCAGCTTTCTTCCCAGATTACGCAAGGTGGTTTCAAGCCTTTCGCCTTCAAGGTCTTTATCTTTTCGCAATATCAGGGTTATCCCATCATCAATTGGCTGCTGCTCCTCATCGGGTATGGATGGTTCCAAAGAATCCGCGATCCAGCGTGTTCTATACATACTCCGAGTCATGTCATCTGTCTGGCGTTGATCCATGTCCGCTTTCCAGTCCAGCCAGCATATGTTCGGTTCAAACTGGTATGAAGGAAGTGGAATTCTGCGCACAGACTTTTCTCTGTACAGATCTTCCCAACTCACATCGGCTCCCTGAACATACAAATCACAAATGGCCTCCAACAGCACTTGTCTCGGATGAACATGAGGTTCAGCAAGCCATGCTTGGGCCTTCTGTCCAAGTAGTCTGACCTCCTGCTCCGTGATTTCCCCTGTACTCCGCGTGGACTCCCCTGCACCGGCTGTTATAATCCGATGTGTGCCTGTGTGTACTCCGTTTATCTCGAGATCAGGACCACCATTTGCGGCTGATACCAACTTCAATTTTCTTTCCAAATCCTTGCGATCACTGTAAGTGATCGCAAGCCTTTGAGTGTAGTGCCCTCTTCCGGTATTAGCCGAGAATGATAGATCTGCCAGCGAAAGTTCAGGATTTGAAACGAGCAAGGCCTGATAGGCATGCACCAGCTTTGTTAAGCTGGCAGCACTTTTGGCAGAGATCGTTAAAATTTGCATATCCGGGATCGTTGCGGTACCTGCCCTGTGATAATGTGGCGGCTCTTCAACTACAATGTGACTATTGGTTCCACTTAGACCAAACGCGCTGACACCACATCTGCGTGGAGCTCCTTCGGCATGCCATATTCTAGGGCGAGTGTTGAGATAGACCGGAGAATCTTCAAAGTTGATTTTTGAGTTTTGACGCTGAAAATGAAGTGTGGGTGGCATCATGCCTTCACGCATTCCCATAATGACCTTGAAAAGCGAAGCCATACCAGCTACACAATCCAAGTGGCCCACATTTGTCTTCACTGAACCGATAGCACAGAATTGTTTCTTGTTTGTAAACTTTTGGAACGCTCTGCGAATGGCCTCAAACTCTATGGGATCTCCCATATCTGTCCCTGTACCATGTGTTTCAATATAATTTAGCGTCTCCGGGTTAATCCCCGCATTTTTCCATGCTTTCACCAGCAAATCTGTCTGTGAAGCGGTATTCGGCGCTGTGATGCCTACGGAAGTTCCATCCTGATTCACAGCACTTCCTTTGATGACTGCGTAAATATGGTCTCGATCCCTGAGTGCTTTGTTCAAAGGTTTGAGGATAATAGCGGCAGCGCCTTCACCCCACACCGTCCCATCCGAATCTGCATCGAACGCCTTCACTTTGCCATCCGGCGCTTCCACACCAAGCTTGTTCCCTTCATCCAGGGGAAACAAACGTATCTTTACGCCACCAGCGACAGCCAGATCACAATCTCCGTTTCGAATGGCCTGGGACGCGAGATGGATGGCTACGAGAGAAGATGAGCATGCTGTATCGAGACACAGGCTCGGCCCCTTCAGATCCAGCAAGTAAGAAATCCGGCTAGCCAGAATGGAGGCCAGATTACCTGGAACTGCACTGGGATCTGCCTGCGGCTCCAAGTCAGTGATTAATCTTTTGTAGTCATATACTTCATCGTTACGAAACCCAACGTACACACCTGTGTTGCTTCCTTTAAGTTTACCGCCCCCATATCCTGAATTCTCAATGGCGTGCCAGGCCGTTTCAAGAAACAACCGCTGATTGGGGTCCATGAGAGAAGCTTCACGGGGAGACAGGTTGAAGAAACGATAATCGAATCGGTCAATATGATTCAAAAAACCTGCTTTGGTATACGTGACCGACTCTCCCCGTGTCTTCATATAATAATCTGTGAAAAATTGTCGTTCTGCGGGAAAATCGCTGATACTGTCCACACCGTTAACCAGATTGCTCCAATATGCCTCGAGTTCCTCTGCACCCGGGAATCTGCCGGACATTCCAATAATGGCAATGTCCTTAGTCGAAACACTTTCGATATCGACCGATTCTGCCCCGGATTCCAGGAGATCATCCAGTTTAATACTTCCCATTAATCCTTTTCTCATTTTGCTCTCCTTTACAGTCGGCTTGAGATCATTCGAGTATCGGGTTCAGTAGTTTAAAGTAGAGTTGCAAGAGTGACTCTAGCTTGCTCTTCCGCCATTTCATTGAACGGAATCCACATACAAAGTGCAGGCTGTCCTCCTGATGAACCACTTGTAACGTTAAGTCGTACAGTTCAGACACCGGCACTCCCGAAGCAACTGCACCAGCGTTATAGAACAAAGGTAATGTTCCTGTACCGGGCTCCTGCAAGAGTGTACTAACATGTTTGGTGTGGAAGGTCTCTCTGCCATCTTGACCCTTGGATTGATGGATAAGCTGGAATAATTCATTAAATTGTTCCAACGAGCCGAAGTCCAGATCAAATACTTGAATATAGTCGGCCTGCCCAATGGCTGCATGCACACTCATCCGATCACTGTTGGAGGTCTGTGCGAGAAGGTACGCAAAGCCGGCAAATAAAATATCATCCACCTCCACGTCCCACCTGCTAGCAGCATTCACCACACGATCATAGAGTTCTGCTGATAAGGCAAACTGCAACTCTTCTGTTTCGTTTGATGTTGAATCTCCTTCCACGAAATAATCCATGGACAAGGGGATGCGGGAGCGGGATACATGGATTACATCCATCTCTTCCAACTGATTCTCGATAAAAGCGGTAATATCCGAAATAGTTGGCAAATTAAACATGTCGGTTATTTTCACAATTCCTGGATATTGGTCATCAAGTCTGGCATGTGCTTTGATCATCAGTACAGAATCGCCGCCGATCTCAAAGAAATGCTGATTCACACCAATGTGAGCATTGCCAAGAACTTCGCTCCATATCTGTACCAATTGTTTTTCAATATCATTGGCAGGAGCCTTGTATTGGACCTGAGCTGTGTGTAGAGCTGTTGGTTCAGGTAATGCATTACGATTTATTTTTCCATTTGCTGTTAAAGGAATGGCTTCCAACCGGATAAAGAATGAAGGCACCATGTACTCCGGCAATCTGGATATCAGAAACTCTCGCAATTCAGCAATGGAAACTTCTTGATCAGAGACATAATAGGCACACAGATATTTTTTCTTTTGCTCGTTCTGCCTGTCCATTACATACACACGCTTCAAGGCGTGGTGCTGAATGAATATGGCTTCAATTTCACCAAGTTCCACGCGATGCCCCCTGATTTTGATCTGGTTGTCCTTTCTGCCCAAAAATTCAATGTATCCCTCTTTGCGCAAGACGCCATGGTCTCCCGTTCTATACAATCGACCAAGGAGCGGATGCTGAATGAATGCTTTCTCCGTTTTATCCAAGTCATTCACATATTGATTTGCAAGACCTACTCCGCCGATAAACATCTCACCTGGAACATCAACCGGACATGGACGCAGTTTATAATCGAGCACATGGAATGTTTGATTCGCCAACGGATACCCGTAAGGGATACTGTTCCACTCATCAGATATTGAATTAATAGGGTAATATATAGACCAAATACTAGCCTCTGTTGCACCACCGAGACTCACAATGCTTGCATCAGGACACAGATTTCTGACTTTGCCCGGTAACGATAGAGGTATCCAGTCACCGCTGAGCAGTATAAGACGAAGACTGTTTTGACGGTTACCCTCGTTTGTAATGTTTACTGCTCTTTCTATATCAGAACTTTGGATATTTAACTTAGCCAGCGGAGCGGTCTGTGCACCCAGGACTGCTACGGAACGTTCCGATAATAGGGATGGGTCAGCAGCCATTGGGTTTTCGCCATAGGATACCGATACGCTTGGACCTTGTCTGATATAATTGCTGCTGCTCCATTCTTCCGTAGAAGCCATTTCATCTTCTGGCTTCAATCCTGCTTCCACCGTGTGAAGCCAGATCTGATTTTCATTTAAATTGAATAACGGTTTTACTTTCTCAAAAGGCATATCTCCGATCGAACACATTCCAATGCCTAACATCTCTCCAACACTGTTTAGTGTGGATACCATAATTCCGGTATCAATAAGGGAGTATAAATAACCTTGCGCACCATATTTCGGCATGGTTGCTTCCGCGTTGTAAATGAAGAAAACAGTAAACGCTGAAGACTGATAAATGGACCTGTTCGTGTAATAGTGCATTTCGTCAGTGAATGACTCATTCCCATGAATAAGGCGTACCGTGTGATCCACTGGACTAAAGTAGTACAAGCCCGCCTCCATTCCCGCAACTCTTCCTTCCTTCACATACACAAACACATCTATCGGGTATAGTCCTCCCGCAGAAGGATAGTAATAACGAATTTCCTGTCCTTGATCATACTGACCCAGTACTCCCATCAGATCGGAGAACTGTTTCATAGTGACAGGCTGATCCTCCTTAAAGGAACGATGAGAACGTCGCTTGGAGATGAAATCAGGATATTCAACACCACGCTCCAGTGAGACCTCAAGTGTGGTGTTCTCACCGAAATTACGATGCAACTGTATTTTTTTGAATGCCTCGTATGCCTGTGCATCGTATGCCACCTTTTCGTCATACGGATTGCGGAATAACTGCGTCTGCTTCTTGAAAATTTCTGCTGGCTCCATAAGTCCGCTGACCAAAGCACGTTTGCGAATAAGCAGTTCCATGAGCGAATTCACTTCACTAGCAGGTACATTCGGGAAGAAAGAAGCAATCTCGGATTGCCGAATTCCCTTTTGTGCCAAGAAATACAGTTCAGGGAACATACCTGTTGCATATGCAGGGCATTTGAACTCATCCACGTAGATATGCTTTCCATCCATTCGCCACAGTGTGGAGAATGACCAATGGTATACCGATTCTACTGACTCTTTCTCCACAGCCAGTTGGGTTGACGCCTGAATCTCTTCATCACTTGCCCAACGGTAGCTTCGTCCAGCATCGGATTCCAGGCGATCCATGAACATATCCATAATTGCTGGAACCGAATTCCAGATTGTAACCTGATGGCGATCAACGGCCTCTTTCATCATTCGGATATCTCTTTGGTCGGATACAATTACGAGAGCTGCACCCGAGGAAAGTGCACCGAACACGTCATATACGGATAAATCGAAACACATGGAAGATACGCCAAGCATGCGATCCTTCTCATGAACACCGAACTTTCGGTTCATATCCTGAATCGTATTCGTTACAGCCCCATGAGTAATCGCAACACCCTTCGGTCTACCCGTACTTCCCGAGGTATAGATTACATATGCAATATCATCAGGTGTTCCAGATGGCTCACCTTCGAGTAGAGGATAACCTGAAGCCGAGACCTGATCATAGGCATCCACGTCCAATACAATTTGGCAATCACTATTCTTAAGCATGTAAGCTTGCCGATCTTCAGGATAATCCGGATCAAGTGGTACATATGCCGCACCAGTGCGAAGTATAGCCATTACATTTACAATGGTCTCCATACGGCGCCTTGCCACAACGCCAACTCGATCCCCTCGCCGGATCTCCTGTTCAAGTAAATATCCTGCCAGTTGACCAGATCTTCGGTCCAGCTCCGAATACGTCATCCGCTCATCCTCAAACAACAATGCGTCCTGATCTGGATAATGTTTAGCCATACGGTCAAACAAATGTTGCAATGTTGTTGGCAGGATATTTTCTTCTGATTGGTTATACCTTTCCAAAATGCTGCGATCGACTGAAGGAATGTCAGGCCCCGTAATCGTTTCTCCCGCAATTAGGCCATCCAGCAGCGCAATATATTGCGCAAACATCGTTTCGACCACATGTTGGTCAAACAAGTCATCCACGTAATCCCAGGTTAGCGTTAGTTGCCCTCCCGCATCCGAAGCCTGATGATCCAGATATACCTGCGATGTTTGGCTGACCCCAGTTCGAACCTTTCCAATCAGTCCCTGAGTTGCTTCAGATGTCTCACGTTCATTAAAGATCATACTTGTGAAGACAATTGGCATTACGGTCTTGTTCCCCATTTGATGGTGCTTGGAGAGATCACGTATGAATTCGATGCCTTCATAATGCCTGTGCTCCAGCGCCTCCAGTATACTGTCCTGAACATGACGCACATGACCCATAAAATCATTCCCCGAAGCCATATCCACATCAATTAAAATCATGGAAGTAAAGTCCCCAATGATATCCTGTATGCTTGGGTGGAATGGATAACGATTGAAGACTGTCAGGTTCAGTGCAATCTTCTGTTGATTGCTCCAGTACGATAAGATCTGGGCATAGGCTGCACAGAGAAGCGCTGAAGGTGTTAGCCCGTGTACATTAGCAACCTTTTTCAATATCTCCCAACGCTGTGGTTCAAACACTTCATTAAGTCGCTTGAATTTGGGCTCGCTGATCTGTGCAGGATCTGTCTTCAATGGGAGTGCAGGTGCTGCTGGGAACTCCTCTACTCGGGCAAGCCAGTATTGTTTATCAGCCAGGTACGTATTCGATTTACGGAATTCATTGTAAGCAAGAATATAATCGCGGAATGTAAATGGATTAGGCTCCGGATCAATCTCGGGATGATGATAGAATTTCAGTAGATCATTATTGAAGATCTGTGTGCTTGCCCCATCAGCAATGAGCAGATCATATCCAAACAACAGCAGATGTGTATCCTTAGATATTTTTTTCGCACGTATCTCAAATAATGGCCATTGCTCCAATTCAAAAATATGATGAGACATACGTTCTCTTTCGGCTATGATCACCCGTTCCATCTCGTCAGGACTCAAACCACTGATATCTTCAATATCCATTCGGTATACCGGTACATGTGGCAGGATTCGTTGCTCTCCGGTAGGCAGGATAATTGCCCGCAACATAGGATGATGTTCAATCAGCTTGATTAGTGCTTCATTGAAGCGCGTCATCTCCAGTTGAGTTTCGAATTCGAGGTACCCGTGTGTGGATGTGCCTCCCATTTCAAAAGCCTGACTTCTTCCTGCGACATAAGCCATCTGTACCTCGGTTAGCGGGAATGGTCGGCCTTCAGGATCAGGGCATGGATCATGCTGAGGATAATGAATTGTTCCCACTGACTCTTCATTTTCCACAGAGCTCTCAAGCAAAGACGCCAGTTCATAAATATCTCTCAGGGCCATAAATTCCTTGAAGCTGAGACGTTGATTGAATTCCTGCCCAATCCGATTCACCAGCTGCACCATTAGAATTGAATTGATCCCCATCTGGAAAAAGCTGTCGTGAGTTCCTATTCCATTCATACCAAATACCGATTCACAGAGTTCAATCAGCTTTTGCTCCGTTGGGCTTTCTGTTCCTGCAAGTGCACTGGACTGTTGTCCAAAGGTTGGTTCCGGTAACGCTTTCCGATCAATCTTTCCATTGGGTGTAAGTGGAAATTCAGACAACTGGATTAAATGCTGAGGAACCATGTAATCCGGAAGTGCTTTTGCCAAAAGACGCTTCATCTCCAGTTCGTCATAACTGCGCTCCGCTGAGTAATAGGCTACCAGTACCTTTGTTCCTTGCATGTCCACTTTATCTATAACGACAGCCTGCTTCACGCTAGGAACTGTAGATAATCGGCTTTCAATTTCTCCAAGTTCAACCCGATACCCCCTGATTTTCACTTGGGAATCCCGTCTGCCAAGGAATTCAATGTATCCTTCTCTTCGCAAGACTCCAAAATCACCTGTGCGGTATAAACGTCCCAATTCAGGATGATTAAAAAATGCATTGTCGGTCCTCACCCGATCATTAAAGTATCCTTCAGCCAATCCTGCTCCACCGATGCAGAGCTCACCAATGACATCGACTGGGCTCAGGCTACCCGTGTAATCAAGCGTATAGAATGTCTGATTCGCAAGTGGTCTTCCATAAGGAATGCTCTTCCAATCAGACTTGACAGTATCAATGGGATAATAGATAGACCAAATGGATGCCTCTGTCGCACCTCCCAAGCTGATAACCTGTGCCGAAGGAAAATGCCCATGTACTTGCTCTGGCAATTTCTTTGGTATCCAGTCCCCACTGAGCAGGATGAGTCTTAGTTGTTCATTGGTTTGATCGGTTACGTAATCTGCCATCAGTTGCATAATGGCTGGAACTGAATTCCAGATGGTTACTTTATGCTGTTGTATCGCGTCGTACATGTCATGAATATCACGTTGGTCAGCAATGATCACAAGTGCTGCACCCGTCGCAAGTGCACCGAAAATATCATAGACTGACAGATCAAAGCACATTGAAGAGATACCAAGCATCCGATCTTGATCCGTCACTTCAAACTTCATATTGATATCCCGAATGGTATTCATTGCCGGGCCATGGGCAGTAGCTACCCCTTTTGGAGTTCCCGTGCTGCCAGACGTATAAATAATGTAGGCAAGATCGTCAGGTGCTGCGTTATTTTCCAGTGGCTCCACTGGCAATTCAGCCAGTCCCTCAAACGTATAAAGTTCGGGTAATAACAGCATTTTGCAGTTACTATTTTGTAAAATGTATTGCTGACGATCTTCGGGATAATCGGGATCAACAGGCACGTATACCGCTCCTGCTTTGAGAATGCCGATGGTATTCACAATTGTCTCCATACCACGTTTGGCTAACAACCCCACCCGGTCTCCCCGTGTTATTCCTTGTTGCGTCAAGTAATGAGCGAGCTGATTGGAACGTTCATCCAGCTGTTGATAAGTCAATTGCTGATTACCGTAAATCAATGCTGTCTGATAAGGAGTCTTGGTCGCCTGCTCCATAAAAGACCCATGCAGTGTAGATATAGGAAATGATTGTGCTGTTGCATTAAATGCATTCCAGATGGCCTTATCCTGTTCAGGCAAACCTGGTAAAAACTCGATATTCTCTTGCTCACACAGATGAGTAATTATCGCTGTATAATCATCGAACATGGCGGAAAGTGTATCGTAATGAAAAAGATCCTGAATATAGTCCCAGTTAATGGTCAGTCTCCCGTCAGTCTCCATTACCTGATTATCAAGGTAGACTTGGGAGGTCTGACTGATACCCATTTTCAGATCTCCGATATGCTGCCAGCTTCCGATGGCATCCACAAATAATGTGCTGGTATATACAATCGGCATAATGGCTGAAGTACCCGCTTCTCGATGACGGGCCAGTTCTCGAATGAATTCCACGCCGTCATAATGTCGATGTTCCAACATATTGAGCATGCCACTCTGCACGTCTCTTGCTTGTTCCCAAAAAGGTTTGTTTTTTTGTTCGTTAATGTCGAGCAACATGATGGATGTAAAATCACCGATAATTTGATTGGTTTCTTCATGAAATGGAAAGCGGTTGAACGCCGCCAGATTGATGGCAAGTCGATCCTGATTGCTCCAACGGGCCAAAACTCGAGCAAAGGCAGTACATAGAAGCGCGGAAGGTGTTACATTTTTTTGCTGCGCCTTATGCTTTAGTTGCTCCCACAGATCTTGTTCCAATACCCAGCTTAGCCGTGAAAATTGCGGTTTCTTGATATGTCTGGGCTCCTGCTTCAGTGGAAGTGCTGGAGCGGAAGGGAATGTGTCCAACTGATCCATCCAGTACTTCTTGTCACGTGCGTACATTTCACCCTTTTTCAGTTCTCCGTATGCCATCATATAATCCTTGAACGAAAACTTGAGTGCAGGAAGTTCCTTTTCCGGCTCACGGCAATAATGCACCAGGTCCTCTCCAAGGATCTGGATACTCGCACTGTCACAGATCAGCAGATCATAACCAAATAATAGGTAATGCCGTGTATCATCTATTTTAAAAGCTTTGAATTCAAACAGCGGCCATTGGCTCGGCTCAAACACATGATGGGACATTCGTTCCCGTTCCACCTCAATGTGTTTCCACTTTTCCTGCTCATTCAGATGGCACACATCAACGATTTCCAGTTGATAGTCTGGTACCTGTGGCAATATTCGTTGTATGCCCTCCGGCAATATGACCGCTCGCAGCATTGGATGACGCTGAATCACTTTTTGCAATGCTGTCTGGAAATGCGTCATGTTCAATTTGGTTTCCAATTCCAGATAATAGTGAGTGGATGTCCCCCCCATCTCAAACCGCTCGTCTCGACCTAACAGATAAGCCATCTGTACTTCTGTCAAAGGGAAGTCCTCATACAGGGTCGCCGGTTCCGGCTCTTGCTGGGGATACTCGGATATCGCACCAGCTTCCTTGAGTGCACCAATCAGATGAACTGCAAGCTTCGCCAGATTCATACCTTCAAAGAACGTGTGGTAGTTTAGGTGAACATGGTATCGTACCCGTATTTCAGTAATAATGCGCATCATTGATATTGAATCAACGCCGAGTTCAAACAAGTTGTCGTATACATCTAACCCGGTAAACCCGAGAACATGTCCCACCAGTTGGGCAAGTTCCTTCTCCTTAGTTGTATATATACCGTTATCTCGTCCGTGCAGTTCAACCTTTTGTTCATACTCAGTTCTCGTCAGCTGGTTGTTATGATAATTCAAATGATTACGTTCCTGTTGAATTCGAGCTGTCATGGCTTCCGAAAATTGAATAACCCTTGACGACTCTATCAACGGTAGGAGTTCACTCGCATAATTGGGCTCACCGATCAACACTCGGCGTATACGACGGCTCAATACCATGTCAAAAGCACTGATCGCTTGATGAGTCGCTAACGTCTTGAATGCTGTATCCACATTCAGACCAAATCTGGCAGCCATCCCGGTTTCCTTCCAGGCCGGCCAGTTAATAGTTAGCGTTCGGCCCGTTCCATTTGCGCGGTAAGACGCAAAGCTATCCAGAAAACAGTTTGCAGCAACATAATCGCTCTGTCCCGGTTCTCCTAACATGGATATGCCAGAAGAAAACATAACGAAGAAATCGAGTGGTTCCTGCGCTGTTATTTGATTCAGAACCCAGGTTCCCTGAACCTTCGGTCTCAGAACCTCTTGGAATGCAGTCTCTTCCTTACGGATAATCAAGCCATCATTGGCAACACCAGCGCTATTAATTACCCCATGGATTTGTCCATATTTTGTTCTCAACCTCTGCACAACCTGAGTCATCTGCTCCAGATCGGAGATGTCTGCACTGATTAATTCAACACTTGATCCTCCGGCTTCAAGCTCCATAATGGTTTTCATTCGTTCAATCATTTCTATGGATATTATCTTTGGATCTTTTTCTTGAATAAGCTTGTCCCACACAGTGCGATCAGGCATCGCCGTACGACTGATTAGTGCCAGACGAATGCAGCGTTCATCAGCCAGATGCTTCGCGAATTGCAAACCAATTCCGCCTGTTCCACCAGCAATAAGATATAAACCGTTCTCACGAATAGTCACTTCCTCATGACTGGCTTCCAGAATATTGGCAATATCCAATTCTTCTACGTATGACTGATTATGTCGATACGCCACTTGGAAACGGTCATGGGAGCCATTCAATTCTGCATAGATCGTATCCGCATCGGTATCTGAATCCACATCAATGAATCGGCAGGATATCTCCGGATACTCCTGTTCAATGACTTTTGCGAATCCGTTAAGCGTTGCATTCTCCGGTCTTACCTGACCTTCATAACCCGTAACTGCATTCGCTAGAGAGGATATGAATTGAAGCTGCAGTCCCTCTGTCATATGATGATGTAGAAGGGCACGGGTCAAGTAGAATGCACTCTGAATTCCACGGTCCTGGCTTAACTTCAATTGTTCCTCGCTTTGTAAATAATCATCTGAATCATTCTCTGCCAGAGTAAACCCGTGAATGATACGGGTTAGCCCCTGACCCTTCATATCATCCAATAACTGAATGTAGTCACTTTCATCGCCACGAATCACATAGTGCGAATCATCATACTTCTCGTAACGATCCCCCCAGGCTACCTGAATGACTCGTGCTTCGGGCTCACGCTCCAATCGGACCGTCAAGGCAGCACTGATTTGATCGTTTCCGCGGAAGAGAAGTACGGCGCCTTTCATTTGTGAGACGACAGAATCTCGAGATACAGGCGTATATCGTTGCCATACAGCTTGATAAAACATGCCCTCTGCCTGTACCTTTTCTGATCTTCTGTTACGTTTTGGAATGTCGATCCAACATCTGTGCGTCTGAAATGCGTAGGATGGCAAACTGACCTTGAATACACTCTGATTCGCATAAAGCGCTTCCCAGTCAGCATCGCCCCCAGAGACATAGAATGAAGCAGCCTGATGTAACGCATTGATGTCTTGCTGCCCACTGTTCATGAATTTTCCAAGAGCTTGTCTCAGCGATACGCTCATCTCATGCCTGGATGAGAGCGACATTCTGAATTCCTGATCCGCTGCCTCCTCATCTTGAACCAGCTTGTGAAAGCCTGTATAGATGTGCGAACCATGTGAAGTACCAAAGAGCTGCTTTGAACGCTCCAGCTGGATAAGTTTCTGATGCAAATCGATGTTGCTGTCCATTATGATTGCTACCCGATATGGGAATTTCCCTCTTCCCGTGTTGGCGGTATAACATATATCTTGTAATGTTGGCAGTTCATCTTTTTCAAGAAAATAGATATACTTACTGATCATCTGACGCAGCGATTCCTCAGACTTGGCGGACAACGTCAGAATGGATGGATCTGTTACAGAAGTGTTCGCTTTATGCTCTGCATTTGCCCGATCCGGCGCTTCCTCAAGCACAAGATGGCAGTTGGTTCCCCCAATTCCAAAAGAACTGATACCACACCGTCTTGGGGTTGTTCCATCCGTGGTCCACTCTCGCAGTGTAGTATTCACGTAAACGGGTGATCCACTGAAGTCAATCGCTCTATTTGGCTTTTCAAAGTTCAAGGTTGGAGGGAGTTTTTTATTTTTCAGCGCCAGAATTGCTTTAATTAAGCCAGCAGTTCCAGCCGCTTCGTACAGATGACCGATATTGGTTTTAACCGAACCAATCGCACAAAATTGTTTCTTGGAAGTATATTTCTTAAACGCGTTCTGAATTCCCTTAATCTCAATGGGATCTCCCAATTCTGTCCCCGTACCATGCGGTTCAAAGTACGAGATCGTTTCGGGATCGATGTTACCGTCCTCCCACGCTTTTACAATCAACTCAGCCTGAGTGGACGGGTTCGGTACAGTCAATCCGCCAGAACTTCCATCCTGATTGACGGCCAAACCTTTAATTACCGCATAGATCTGATCACCATCACGCATTGCAGCGTCTAGTGGTTTCAGCAATAAAGCAGTGACTCCTTCGCCCATTCCCGCCCCATTTGCAGAATCATCAAATGTTTTGGTCCGATAGTCTGGAGATTCCATCCCGATTTTCTCATTCTGATTCTCGCGTGTCATGAGATGAAGTTTCACACCGCCCGCGATTGCCATATCACATTCCTTGTTCCGTATGGCCTGACATGCCATGGCGACAGCTACGAGCGAAGAGGAACACGCTGTATCAACAACAATACTCGGTCCCTTCAGATTCAGAAGATACGAGATTCGATTGGATAATATGGAAGCCAAATTTCCAACGATGGACAGTGCACTCGTCTGCATCGTTTCGGTAATATATCGCATATACATATCTTTGATATTGTTGGAAAAACCTACATAGACACCTGTATTGGTGCCCGATAATTTATCGTTACCGTATCCTGCATCTTCCATGGCATCCCATGCCGTCTCCATAAACAAACGCTGATTAACATCCGTTAAACTGGCTTCTTTGGGAGGTAAACGAAAGAATTCATGGTCGAATTGGTCAATATTGTCCAGGTACGCCGCTTCGTAATATTGAATATCTCCCTCAGGTATATCCATATAAGAGAGAATAGCGTCCATATCCGATTTTCGTGTCTTGGGAATGGGACGTATACAATCTACACCACTCTGGATATTATCCCAGTAGTCATCCAGTGTTTCCATATTGGGCAATTTGGCTGAAATACCGATGATGGCGATATCCTTGACGGGTTTCTTTTCCCCTTCTTTTAGCATTTTCACGATCTGAGCCGCCGTTGTTTTGTTCATCTTCTGGTCCTTGACACTCTCTACCAGGAGCTTCAGAATTTTCTCCACGCTTCACGTCCCCCTACATCTTTTGAAGGTTGATGATTGCTTCATCCAGATCTATTGCTCCACGTTCGATCTCATCGAACAGATTCTCAAGATCTGTATCCCGTTCCTCTTCGAAAGTTTCCTTATGAGGAGACTGGTGAGGCTTCTGCTTTTCTGTGGTGCTCATATAAGTAGTTAGTCTGGAGATACTTGGATATTCAAACAGATCGGTCAGTATGAGTTTTCCAGGGTAAGTTTTGTCCAATTTCAAGAAAATCTGCTTAATCATAATAGAGTCTGCACCGAGTTCGAAAAAGCTGTCATGTACATTCATCTCTTTAATGCCTAAATATGGTCCAACTATATTCGCAATAGTCCGGTCCATCTCCACGGAAGGTTCCAATTCAAGTTCATACTCTTCCGCTCGGATCTGAACAGTAGAAGCGGATTCCTTCTTCATTGATATTTGCTTTGCACTCTCCGGTTTTCTCATCAATTTTTGTAACCTTTGTCCGATGTTGGCATCAAGATGAAAGTGGTAGTTATTCAAAATGTTTAAATAGGGTGAATTCCAGTTCATTTCCCCCACCAGCAGACGGTCGGTCTGTTTTCCCATTATTTCGAACAATCGATCCAATGCCCACTCTTTGGGCATCGCTTTGAATAAGGTGTCAAAATCAAACCCGGCTCTGGAAGCCATGCCTACCTCTTTCCAGGTAGTCCAATTCAGCGTTATTGTACGCATCCCTTTGCGGTTCCGCATCGGGGCATAGGCATCCTGATATGCATTCGCGGCGGCATAAGCAGCCTGTCCAGTAGAACCAAATAACGTAGCGACGGACGAGAACATGACTAGAAAATCTGGCTGATCTTCGGCTGTTAACTGATCCAGCAGAGGAGTCCCCTTCACTTTCGGAGCCAGCATTGCTGTAAACTCTTCCTCAGTCATCTGGTCAGCTTGTTGTGTACTCCCAACGCCTGCTGCATGGATGATGCCACGTATACATCCAAATCGACTTCTTAATTGATCAATGGCATGACTTAACTGATCTGGATCGGCAACATCAGCTCCAAGATACATCATCTGTCCGGCCCGTTTCTCCATATCAAGCAACCGAAGAAGCTTACTTTTTAGATCTGGTGAAGTATTTTTTGCATTTAGAATGATGTCCCAATTGTGACGTTTGGGCAGTGGCGTTCTTGCAATTAAAGCCAGATTCATACGTCCTAATGACAGTAAGCGTTCAGCAATCTCCATCCCCAGACCACCAAGTCCACCTGTAATAATATATACGCCGTCTTCTTTCCAGTTCATCTCAGCATCAGGCATGGAACAGACATCAGCAGGTGCGAATTCAGCTTGATATGCTTGTCCTTTTCTAATCGCCAAAGACTTCTTCTCCAACGGCCCCAAAATGTAACGCATATACTGAGAGGTATCCCAATCTTGGTCAACATCTATACAGAAGCATTCGAGATTCTGAATCTCACGCTGTACCGTCTGTCCGAAAGCCAGCATCGCCGAATTCTCCGGATACAGAACTTTCTCATCACCGGTCACTTCATTAGCAAAGCTTGTCACCAAAATCATCTCAACCGGCTCTGCAATGACGTGTGAGCATGCCTTGGTAAGTCTCCATACAGACATAAGACCTTTGCCCAGCCTGTTTTCCTTAGTTTCTACATGGTCAAGTGATGCTATATGCACGATCCGATAGGGCCCTCCAAAGGACACTTCCTGCAAAAGTTTGATGTAATCACTCTCGTTATTTCGAATTACATATGTCTGTGCATCCTGTTGAAGGTAAGATGTTCCCAATATCACTTCGATAACTGCTACTCCAGCTTCACGAATTTGGTTCACCAACTGGGTTGCATGTAGCTGCGTATCATCTCGTATTAATAAAACACGTTCAACATTATGGATGCTGGATGAGTTAGTCTTTCCGATCTCGCTCCAAGGCTTCCATGACAATGAATAATACATCGCTTCTTCCTCAGTCTGTACCGAATTATCGGTATTAGTATCGATCCAGCACTTACTCTCCTCAAATGAATATGTGGGCAAGCTCAACTTGTTATAGGTCACATCTGGATAGATTCTTGACCAATTGATTTGAGCTCCACCTTGATAATGTGTGCACAACTCCTCTAGCACGGTTGCTCTATCGTATCCTTCGATATGCCACTTCGTGATAAGTTCTTCCGAAGTGAATATCTGATTACTTTTCCTGAATGTATCTTGTTCATATTTACCGGTCTTGGGTTCTGCAAGAAAGGCGTTTAAATGCTGCAGCAATTGATCCAACGAACTGACCACCCACACCGCTCGGTGTGCATGATGCTGTCTTCCAGTAGCTGCTGTGCAGCATACATCCCTCACATCGGCCTTCGGGTTCTCATTGATCCACTTCACATATGATTGCACCTGACGGGAGAGATTTCCGGATGATACACTTGAGATCAAAAAGGGATAATGGTCATCGCGCACCAATTCCACTGATATGTTCGGAGCTTCTTCCAGTACGACATGGCAATTGGTGCCGCTTAACCCAAATGAACTGACTCCACATCTTCGAGGAGTGGCCGCTCCTTCCCACTCTCTTGAAATGACATTGACATAGACTGGTGATTTATCAAATTCAAATTTTGGGTTTGGCTTATTAAAATGAAGTGTAGAGGGAATACGCTTGGATCTGAGTGCCATAATCGCCTTCAACAGACCCGCTAACCCTGCACTGTCGTACAAATGGCCCACATTGGACTTAACCGATCCTATCGCACAGAATTGTTTTTTGTCCGTAAATCTGCGAAAAGCCGATTGGATTCCTTCCAGTTCAATCGGGTCCCCAATGAGCGTACCTGTTCCATGTGCTTCCAAATAGGAAAGACTCTCTGGATGAATTCCAGCATCACGCCAAGCATGCGTCAGTACTTTTTCATGAGCTACCGCATTGGGCGTTGTGATCCCTGCCGAATACCCATTCTGATTCACGGCTGTGCCTTTTATGACTGCATACACATGATCATGATCCCGCAATGCCTGTTCCACAGGTTTTAGTACAACACTTACTACACCCTCACCCATTCCCGATCCATCCGCATCTTCATCAAAGGTTCTTGTTGTCCCATCACTGGATTCAATACCGATTTTGTAATACTCTTTATCCAGTGGAATCATATTCAGCCTGATCCCTCCAGCGATAGCCATATCACAACTTCCTTCACGTAACGCACGTACTGCCATATCCAGAGCAACCAGCGAAGAGGAACATGCTGTGTCTACAACCATAGCCGGCCCCGTCAGATTAAGTAGATACGCAATTCTTGCAGGAATGATGGACGAAAGATTACCTACGGTGGCGATTGGTAACATGTCCGGACTTAATTCCTCGACCATCTGTTTGTACTTGTAACCTTCTTGATCTCCGATTACACCCACGTACACCCCTGTTGAACTTCCAGCCAAACGGTCACCACCATAACCTGCATCCTCAACCGCACGCCATACCGTTTGCAAAAACAATCGTTGGACCGGACTCATCAGCTTGGCTTCCTGTGCACTCATACGGAAGAAGGAATAATCAAATTCATCGATTTCGTCCAGATAAGCTCCGTTCAAATAACGTACATGCTCCAATGAACCTTGCTTGTGAAGCAAGTATTGATCCAACTGGCCCTTTCGATGCTTGGGCAATTCACGTATACAATCAATTCCATAATCAAGCATCTTCCAAAATTCATCCAGCGACTCTCCGGTCGGCAACTTCGCACCGATACCTATAACAGCTATATCATGTCTATTATCCGTTGTTATATCCAGTTCAATAGCAGTGTCCTGGTCATCTTCTTCCCATTGCTCTCTGTCGAACAACTGATCAAGCATGGCCGTCCCCCTATGAAATTTCATTTCATTTCCGGTTGTACCAATAGTTGAAGTCCTCTCACATAATTGGCAATAAGACGTTTCACACGGCTCTGTTTTAATTTACGTCCATTAAAACGACAATTGCACTGCAGAATATCATCACCTTCGTCAGACACTAGGATAATCAGATCGTAATAGTTCAGTATATCGTCCGATGCCTTGAACAGATGCTGTTCACCATATAAAGGAATAATTGCCCACTCCGTGCTGCTTGTTCTGATCTGGCTCATCTGCTCGACAGGAAACGCTCGATCCGAAGGCATGGTTATGATCTGTTGATGAACATTTTGAAAGAGCTCTTTCATTGTCTTGTATTGATCGAAATTCAATCGTACAGGTGTGATCATTCTCGCTGTACCATAGGATATGTGCATATCAATAGAGGGTTGTTCTGACAAAGTGTGTAACAAGTAAGCATACATAGCTGATGCCAATACATGAATACTGATCGCTTCAGATTGTGCAATCAGTCGCATATCCTGTACCAATGAAGCTGGGAGAGTGAATTGATACGACAAGGCTTCGTAACCTCGATCCGTATGGAAGAAGCTCCGATCCATCCGTACAGGCTCCAGTTCCACTCTGTCTTGTCTGATCAGATTCCCCCATGAGACAATAGAGGTATGTGAATACAAGCTGGAAATTGCCATTTTGCCTGGAAATGCTTCATCGATTGCCTGATGAATCTGCGTTACTTTTAGCGAATCGAATCCAGCTTCAGCCAGGTTATCCGTTACTCCGACATTCCTAAGTCCCGCTACGGACTCAACAATCTCAATCAGCTTTTGTTCGATATGATCACGAGCTGGTTGTACTTCTTTGATCTCATGCTTATGACTTAACATGCTCTGAATGGATTGTTCCATTTCACTAAATTCTCCTGCTTCGTACCGCTCCTGAAGCCTGTAACGTTGAAATTTTCCACTCGTCGTTTTAGGAATTTGCTTAATGGGTAGCACGGACTTGAGTTCAATCCCCATCCGCTGTTGAATATGTGCTTTTGCTTCTCCAACTCTTGGAATAAAAGATGGCAAGTCCTTTTTATACAGTACAAACATTACAACGCTTTCCGATCCTGTAAGTGGATTGTAGACACCACATACAGCGACTTTCCCCAGATCAAATTGCTCCAGTTCCTCCGTTACACGTTCAATATCATGCGGATATACGTTTTGACCATTGATGAAGATAATGTCCTTGGTTCTGCCCGTAATGACTATTGCGCCATCATTCATAAATCCAATATCTCCAGTACGAATCCATCCATCGGCTGTACTTGCTTTTTCCGTAGCTGCCGCATTGTTGTAATAACCGCTTGTTACACTCAATCCTTTAATTTGAATACTGCCCAGCACCAATTCCTCGACCGGCTTATCATCATCATCACATATTCGTACATCACAGTATTGAACCGGCTTGCCTACTTCGACAAAAGAAACAGCATGTTCCGAGCCCGGTTCAACTTCTATGAAGGGTTTCCCGGTCTCCAAATATCGTCTGTCCAGTACATAACAAGTCAAATCACCGACGTTACCAAAGGAAACACCAACGGTTGCTTCGGCCAAACCGTACGCCGTCAGCATTGTATTGGAGGCCAGTCCATAAGGACTCATCGCCTCCAAAAAATTGAAACATAGTGCCGGAGATATCGGCTCAGCACCGTTCATAATAAAACGTACCGAAGACAAATCCGTTGATGAAAAGGTTAGTGGATTATATGAATCCAGAAAATATTTATAAGCAAAATTTGGAGCATATAGTTGGGTGACACGGTGTTCAGAAGTTTTGGTTAACCATAATGTAGGGTGACGGATGAATAAGGAAGTCGGCATAATAAACTGTTGCAGACCTTGGAAGGTACTTGTAAGATGAAACGCAATCAGACCCATATCATGGGTCAGGGGTAACCAACTCAAAGAACGGTCATTAGAGGAGATTTGGGTTGCTATATTCATAGCTTGTATATTTATCATGACATTGCGGTGTGTAATTACTACACCCTTGGTTTGTCCTGTAGAACCTGAAGAAAATTGGATAAAGGCTATGTCATCCGGCTGGATGTTAGCTTCAATTCCCTCAACAATAGGTTCTTCTCGTACGTTCGAGATGCCCTGTACTATAAAGATTCGGGCATGCATTTCGCGGACAACCTCTTCCAATCCATTCTTCCGGGCAAACTTGTCCAAACTTTCCGTGAGATCCTGATCAGCAGCAATAAACGGATGGTTCAACGTTTTCCACACATTGTAAAGCTTCATTCTTTGCTCCTGATTTCCGCCTACGGTTATCGGAACCGGTATGATTTTTCCAAGCGTGCAAGCCCAAAAGGTGACAATAAACTCTTCTTCCGAATTCAGTTGGAAGATCAATTCATTACCCGGCTTCATCCCAAATGCCTGAAGTTCTCCTAACCGGATTTTGGCTGATTGCAGAAGGGATTGGTACGATACAACCTTTTCTTCTTTGCTGCCATTCAGAAAAGTAATACCTCTGTCTGTGACTGAACCAAGGGAGTTAAATAATTGAGCCAAGTTATCCATGCTCATAACTGGAACACACTCCTTGTCAACTAGATTACGTAAGGTTGCAGTTTTTCATTTATAATTCTCGTTGTTTCCTGAATATTTTCCTGGATATAGAAGTGTCCTCCATCCAATTTGACAATGTCACATTGTGAACCAGCGTACTTTTTCCATCCGATCAGATCGCTAGATTTCACTCGAGTATCGCTTCGGCCAGTTAACACAGTAATATCACTCTGAACCTTGAAAGGCTTAGGTTGAAAACGATAGAGTTCGACAATCCTGAAATCGGCTCTAAGTACAGGGGCAAATAACGAAAAGAGCTCTTTATTGGTAAAGACCTCATCCGACGTTCCACCCATGTTCTGAATCGTCTCTCTGAACTCTTCGTCTGGTAATGCGTGAATATTCTCATCCTTGAAAATATGGGGTGCACGATTGCCTGAAAGCATCATATGTTCAGGCAATTGTTTCGTTGACTGTGCAAGTCGGTAATATAGTTCGAGCGCCATCCAGCTTCCCATGCTATGTCCGAAAATAGCATAAGGCCCATGAATTAGCGAGGAAACCGCAGGGTAGATATCTTCAATCGCTTCTTCAAAGCTTTCATAGAACGGTTCTCCCACTCGAGCGCCTCTTCCTTTTAATTCGATCGGTATTACGTCAATAAAAGGGCTTAAAGATGATTTCCAGCGATGAAAAATCATGGCTGATCCACCTGCATGAGGCAAACAAAAAAGTTGAATTTTCTTCATTAGCCCTATCATTCCTCGTATTCTTATTTTTATCGTAATTTATCATTTTACGTAAAAAAATACAATATTTTCTGTGTTATTGAATACATTATGTAGATTGAATAGATAGGGGGAAATCTCCCTTGTTGCTTCTGAATTGATTGCGATGTTCGGTTGGACTTTTGCCCACTTTTTTCTTGTACATTGCACTAAATTGTGTACTAGAACTGTACCCTAACTTCGTCGTAATTTCAGAGATTGGAAGATCCGTCTTGGTTACGTACTCCTGTGCCTTATCCACCCGAATCTGCTGTAGGTACTTCAGTGGCGAAACATTGAAAACCTTAGAAAACAGATTACACAGATACACTGGATTATAACCAACCATATCCGCCAGAAATTGCAGAGTAATTGGCTGCTCATAATTGTTTTGGATATACTTGCATATCATGACCAAGTTCCGTTTGACCGAGTCCTCCCGATCCGTTTCCGGTCGCATCAAATTAGCCAGATTCGTTTGATAGTAACTGGAGTATACTTCAAGAAAATCTCTTTCAGCTATTTCGATGTCTTCTCTACTCTCTACCGTTCGGTTCAACAGACTTACAGCAAGATCATAGTGTTTACTACCATTCTCACTTAATATGTGACAGCTTGGCAGTCGCTCAAGCAGATCCGATCCAAAAATAATACCTCTCATTTTCAGAACAGGTTTATCGTAGTTTTGCAGTCTTATTTTATTTGCCAGCAGCACAGCCCCTGCCTTAACCTGCACCGTTTTGCTAAACACACTGATTTCCAAGGCATCCATAACCTCAAATATGGCAATCTGTCTTCTGAGAGACAAGTCAAATAGATGTTTTTTTTCACGGACGACCATATCATAAGAAACAACAGAACGTAGTTGGAAATCCATTATCGTTAACCTCCTGATTGTTTTTCGGACGGTTTTGACAAGTACGGTGTTATACATTCATTCCTAATCTTGATCTAAGTTGTGTTGAATTTTTTAAGCTGATTACGAATGTAATCCAATAAATCCTTTTTTTCCTCAGGTGGTATCCACTCCGTTAGTCTGGCTGCAGCAATGGGAAGAACCCATCGATGTATCTCGCGAATGTCCATGCCCGAGAGAGACAAGTAATACTCGATATACGTTTTACTCATCCTGCTTTTGATTATCTTCAGCAGAACTTTCATCATCAATGGAGCGCCTTTGGGCAAATTTCCGTATTTTAATAATACTAGCGTCCTTGCCACATCTGCTGCTGGACAGCCCGATGCGCCTGTCATCCAGTCTATGATCCAGGATTCTTTGCCTGTAATCACATTATTAGGATGGAAATCCCCATGACATAGAGATCTGCCTTCCGGCAAACTATGTACATAGTCCATAATCTGTTGTTTCTCAATGTCCGATAGATCTCTTGCGTTTGATATATTCTTCTCTAATACAGTCTTATGCTTTTGTTGAATCTGTTCACCCGATTGCTGGTGTATTTGATGATGAAGTGCTGCCATCTGCCTTGCTCTGCGCTCAATAGACCATGGTTTAATAATCATCTCTTCCAAAAGTGTCCTTCCACTGGCCAACTCAAATATGATACCTTTACGATTATTGATCGTCACCATATCGATTGTTTGTGGGCATTTAACTCCAAGTTCCAAAACGATTCGAGTATTATCAAACTCATGCTGAATCGCTTCCGCAGAGAAATCTTCTCTGAAAAGTTTCAAAATTGAAGTTTCACCATGTCTGAATATTTCCGCTGTCTGTCCCTGCCCAATCCGTTTCAATCCTAATCAACTCCGTATCTTTCCTAAATCAATTATGGTAAATCATCAAAGAACCTAATGATCAAGCCCTTTTTTCATAGCATAATGAATGATCCTGCCTAATGCAAAAAAAGGGCTCTTCCTTAGGTCCTGCAATGCAAAATCTAAACGTTTCGATTCGCGCTATCCTTAACTTTTTCTGCTTTATTTGAACGTCTCATTTCACGGCGGTGTGTTACAACCTCCTGTGTTGCGATTAAAATCTCATGCATTTGAGTCGTACCTTCGATAATTTCATTGATCCGGGCATCCCGATAATATCTCTCTACGGGATAGTCTCGATGGCAACCATTGGCACCATGAATCTGCACCGCATCACTGGCAACTTTGTTCACCATGGTTGAAGCAAAGTATTTGGCAGTCCAAGTTTCCATAATGCTCTCTGGATCACCCACATCTCTTAAATATCCTGCTCTGTAACACAGCATCCGTGCCGCTTTCATATTCACTGACATTTCAGTGATCATTTTTTGTATCATTTGATTCTCTCGTATAGCTCTTCCGAATTGGATTCTGGAATTGGCATAATGTACCGATGCATCCAGACATGCCTTGGCTAAACCTACACAGCCACAAGCGATCGTGTATCTTCCATAATCCAGACAAGGTAAAGCAACATGTGATAACCCTGTACCGACTTGACCCAGGAGGTTTTCCTTCGGAATACGACAAGAATCCATTTTCAGTTCAGCAATCATCGATGCTCTCGCTCCAAGCAACCCGCTCATAGGTTCAACGCTGAACCCAATGGAATCTCTCTCCACGATAAACGCTGTCGGCTTGTTCTCACATTGGGCAAGAATCAAAAATACGTCTGCGAGCTGCCCCATGGTTATCCATTTTTTATGACCGTTAAGTATGTATTCATCTCCGTCTAATACGGCCGTTGTTTCAATGCTTTTGGCATCGCTTCCAACACTCGGTTCTGTCAATCCGAATGAACCCAAAGTTGTTCCCGTAGCTAATGCAGGCAACCAGTACTGTCTTTGTTGCTCCGTTCCCCAACGCAAGATGGCTAAACCCACCATCCCCTGAACGGTTAACAAACTTCTTACAGAGGAGCACCCACGTCCAACCTCTTCGTTAAGAATCCCGATAGTGATATTGTCCAGTTCCATCCCGCCATATTCTTTTGGCAACATGGAGCCCAGATAACCAGCCTCTGTTATTTTCGCAAGGAGTTCCGGGTGAATTCGTTCTTCGCTGTCATTTAAACTAGCATATGGAATAATCTCGCTGTCTACAAAATCCTTGAATTGTTCCTGCCACATCAATTGCTCCGCATTCAGTTCAACTTTCATCACATATCACTCCTGATTTTGAGGTTATAAGTCCAATAAACGGAACTCGATGCTGTGATTGTCTGATATGAGCTTGTGTCGTCATTTTCCTTTTATGACTCATTGGGAATCTCATAATTGATGCACTTACGCAAACTGTCTTTCAAATGTTGCAATGTTGTGAAGTTCTCCAATTCAAGATACTCATCGTCCATCTCAATATTGAATTCGTTCTCCAAGGCAATGATCAGTTTGATAAATGAAATGGAGTTTAATCCAAGAACTCTTAAATCCTCATCTAACGCACCTACATCCAGCTTTTGTTCAGAAAACATTTCCACGACCTGATAGAAGTGAATATCAAACTGATCATAAGCCACAGGATATTCTTGCAAAAAAGATTCCTCCTCCATATGAGACATGTAATCTTTGAAAATCCATTTTTGTGACACCATTTCTGTGATGAGATTCTGTTCGAACGTTTGCCTAAGAGTATAGGAATCGGAACAAGAAAAGTCCTACATTTTGTAAATATTCCATATATTCTCTGACTTCGATACTATCATAATCTTCCTGAGTCAAGCAATCACTATTGCCATGTATTCACAAATATTTAATAGGTTTCCACCTTCGAGATGATATCCCTATCTTGCAACAAGGATTCATTCTCTCAAAGGTGCTTTGACATAAACACATCGACCTCATCTTCACTGTCCAATATAAATCCAAATCGTTCATACAATCGCCGAGCAGGGCTTCCCTGCAAAACATTTAAAATAATCCGTTTCCCCTGAACTTCATCCTGTTCCAGCAGCATGTTCAGTACCTGAGTTCCAATTCTTTGGCCTTGATAATCGGGATGTATATAGAAATGTTCCAATAGGTATGCCTCAGACTTGGGCTTCAACGCTACACAACCTACCATTAAACCCTTCACTTCAATAATCTGTGTCTGGGCAGGATTGAATGTATTCCGGAAACGTTCACGCACCTTCACATCATCGTACCTTCCCAGCCTGGTTAGATCATCGTACAGTACCAAGGCTCGCAAATCAGCGAGTTGCTCTTGGTCTGCCTGTACAGCTTGACGCATTGTTATTGGGTTCATTTGTTGAATTCCTTTCCATTAGAGACACGTTAATTTTTGAATGTCTTATCGCACTTTAGGGGTAGAACACTAAAAATCATACCTTTGGCAGCTCACTTGAGCAACATCGGATTTTAGAATGCACTATTTTTTTCAAACCTATTAAACTCCTCAAAAAATAAAAAAGCCCAAAAAGGACGGTGCAGTCTTGCTTATACAAATAAGCGAACCCGCAGCCATCCCTTCTGGGATGTAGATTATTATAGAAAACTAGGAAACATGTGAAGCTTTTGCTGCATGTTGCAATGCTTCCAGTCCCAATGCTAGCGCACCACACAAACCTGCATGCTGGCCCAATCCGGGCTGGACGATATATTGGTCAATATGTTGTGTGATTGGGGCTGCATTCACATAACCATTGAGATTCCGCACTACCTGCTCCCGGATCATAGGAAACAGATGATCTTGCTGCATCACACCACCGCCCAAGATGATTTTCTGCGGCGAATGAAGCAAGATGGCCGTAGTAATCGACTCCGCAATGTAAAAGGATTCGATCTCCCACGCCGGATGATCTGCCGGCAGTTCACTGCCAGGGATCTGCCAGCGAGCTTCAATGGCTGGACCTGCTGCCATTCCCTCCAGGCAATCGCCATGATACGGGCATAATCCGGCAAAGTGATCGTCTGGATGGCGTCTTGTGCGAATATGTCCACCCTCGGGATGTAACAATCCGTGTACTCGTTGGCCCCCTGCCACAAGTCCGACACCAACTCCTGTGCCAATCGTGTAATATACACAGTTATCCAGCCCTTGCGCCGCTCCCCACGTCACTTCACCGAGCGCGGCAGCATTCACATCCGTATCCCATCCAAAAGGAACCGGAAATTCATGCTTCAAGGTTCCAATCACATTACAGTTTCCCCACCCAGGCTTAGGTGTGGTCGTAATATAACCATAGGTGGGACTATCCGGTTGCAGATCAATCGGACCAAAGGAGCCAATCCCCATAGCTTCCACATCTTTATCCCTGAAATAGTCGATTACCTTGGCAAGAGTGGTCTCCGGATGTTCTGTTGGAAAGCTGATCCGATCTTCAATCTGTCCATGCTCATTACCTACACCACATACAAACTTCGTTCCGCCCGCTTCTATAGCTCCAATACGCATCGTTTTGGGCTCCTTTCCTTCATTACAATTAACCTTTAGCCTTGGTTGATGATATCTCATAGATATGAAGTGAAGAGAAGACCAGATCAGTATTTTCCGCATGAGCAGAGATGCCTTGGCAATCCGCATCCGGATAGATCAGATCCGTAATAACGGCCTGACCATCATTTGCAAATACCTCCACAGATGAATGATCTACAAAGATACGCAAACTTTGATTCGCATTTACATCTTTTAACTCAGCTGTATGGCGGCTCAGGAAATGTTCATGAAAATCGCCGATACCCGATCCACTACGATCGATATATACTTCCCCTCGGTTGGCGTCTACACCAACGAGCGTTTTCTTACCAGCTCCGCTTCTTAAGGCAAAATGGAACGACTGATCTGGAGTCCACTCTGCATGGATCTCATAGTTCACTAGTTGCAAAGCGTTCAACTGCTCACTCACTTGCCTAATCGAAGCATCCTGTAGGGACAATAATGGCGTACGGGCTTGATCAAGTTCACGCGCAGGACGTTGAATCAGTATTACTTCTCCGGCTCTTGTCTCCAGTGACAGCTCCCGCGCAATGGTCATTGCTCCACGATAATCATTGGTTGGCGTCTGATTGGCATACATCCAGTTGCTCATCCACCCCATGAACAAGCGTCTGCCGTCTTCAGCCGGAATGTCAGACCAACTAACTCCCGCGTAGTTATCCCGGCCATGATCAATCCAGCGAATCGCATGGGATGCTTCATCTGGGACAAATGTACTTCCATCAAAATTTCCGGTAAAATATTGTGTTCTGGAGCCTTCAATAAAAGCAGGATCTGCACCGATGCTAACGAGCATCACCCATTTCACCTGCTCTGAGCTTCCATCCACTGCAAGCGGGAACAGGTCCGGGCATTCCCACACACCATCGTGTGAACCGATCCCTTCGCCAAATTCACTTCCTAGTGTCCAATCCTTCAGATTGGGAGATCGGTACAGACATACCGTTTGACCACAAGCGATAATCATAATCCATTCCTTGGTCTGCTCATGCCAGAACACTTTGGGATCACGGAAATCAACAAAGGACTCATGCGTTAATACCGGATTACCCTCGTATTTAGTCCAGGTTCTGCCATTGTCTTTGCTATACGCCAGACTCTGACGCTGAATAGGATGCTCATTTGGTACTTCCAAATGATGTGTAAAAATAGCAACCAACCCCGGCTCATCTTCGAAGAATCCGGAAGTATTATTCCAATCCACCACCGCACTGCCGGAGAAGATCATGCCATGTTCATCCGGTGCCAGAGCTACAGGAAGTTCCTCCCAAGTGATGAGATCTCGGGTTACCGCGTGACCCCAATGCATCGGCCCCCATGTCGTACCAAACGGATGATACTGATAGAACAAGTGATACTCCCCATTGAAAAACACCATGCCGTTCGGGTCGTTCATCCACTTCTCTTTCGGTGAAAAATGGTATTCATTTCTGTAATCTTGTTTAAGAATTGTTGACATTATGGTTTCTCCTCCGTACTTTTCTTTATTTGTTATTACGGTCATATCCCGCTTGTTTAATCTGTAGCCATTCTTGCAACCCAAGGCGATCCAGCTCTTTCAAGTAAGCATCCCATTCCTGATCTATTTTCCCGTTCTGATACCATTCTGTACGCAGACGTAACACGTAAGCGAAGAGATCGGTCTCAATCGTGGACAATCGATCCAGTTCATCAATGGAGAAGAACACACTTGGATATACGTTCTCCGCTTTCATATGTGGAACCATTACCTTGTCGAGAAGTTCCATCCGCCAAGCCGCATCTTCCGGTTTGGTTGTGTATTTGTCATAATAACTGTCGAGTATGGCCAATGGTCCTGCGATACTGGTTTTTTGTCTGAGTTCCACAGGTGCAGATCCTTCCAATGGAAGATGCTTCAGCATGCCTTTGGCTTCATCGAATTCAAAAATATTTTGCTGACTCTCATCTCCATAGGTACCCCAGTTGTTCTGCACAGATTGCAGCGGATCGTACAGTTGGTCTACCCACTTCGCTGTGGATTCCAGGTTTTTATTGCTGCTGGTAATGACCATGCGACCACGATCAAGCCCAATTCCGTTTGTTCTTGTGACATTGACCTCTCCGTTAGGCCCGGCAACCGGAGGCAGAACATCATACGTATCATTCATGCCTGTAATGTTAGCCTTATCCCATGTGAAGTACATGCCGTACTTGTTATCCTTGCCTTTCGCAAGATACGTGTTCCAATCCTGCTGGTATGATTCGACATCCACGAGACCTTCCTGAACCAACTCATGAATGTATTTAACTGCTTCCTTGTAGCCTTCATCAGCTGCCGTGAAGACCACTTTCCCATCATTGGTCACCACGGTATGATCCCAGTTCTCTCCGAGTCCAAATGCCGCAAAGAGAAATGTCAGATCTTCGCCCCCCGGTTTGTTAATGAAAGATAACGGAATTTCGTCTGCCTTACCGTTGCCGTTTGGATCTTGAGTTTTGAACGCGATCAATACTTCTTTCAGCTCTTCGGTTGTTGTTGGCATCTTCAGTCCAAGCTTGTTCAACCATTCCACATTAATCCAGGGCAAGTTATCCACTGCCTGAATCCGTTGTTTGCCACTTCCGAGTTCTTCAATCCATGGGAATGAATAGATATGTCCGTCTGGAGCCGTGATCATGCTCTTGTATTCGGGAGCTTCCTCCAGCACCTTTTTCAGATTGGGCATGTGTTGTTCAATCATGTCCTCAAGTGGAATGATCGCCCCGTCTTTCGCCAGTTTCAGGAGATCATAATCCCCGTAACCTGCATCAAAAATGGCATCCGGCAAATCACCGCTGGCAACCGCCAGATTTCTTTTTTCTGCAAACACATCACTCGTATAGTTCTTCCAGTTGATATGCACATTGGTTTTCTCTTCGAGTCGCTTGTTAATCAGCTTGTCGTTTGGATCAGCGGGAGCCAGCGGAGAGCTCTGTGTTATAAAGTTCAATGTCACCTTGCCATCAGGGGATTGCGCCTCACTTGCCGCGCCGCCTCCACCCCCGCCACAGGCGGTTAAAAAGAGCATTGCAGATAACATGGAAATGGATGCCGTTGTAACGGCTTTTCTCGACTTGTTCACTTTTTTCATAATAATGACCTCCATGAGTTGGATTGGATCAACTTACTGTATCGCAGGCTGTTCACTATTTGAGGGAACCGACCATGACACCTTTTTCGAAATACTTCTGGAAGAACGGGTACATGATGATGAGTGGCAGACTCGAAATGACAATCGCTGAGTATTTAATCATCTCGGAGAGCCGTTTCAGTTCTGCCATCGCGAGTTGATCACTGATCATGCCCGGTGCAGCCTGATTCTGAATCAGAATGGAACGCAGAACGAGCTGTAACGGATGCAGGTTCGGATTATCGAGATAGATCATTGCATCAAAATAGGAATTCCATTGCCCAACGAACGCATAGAGGGCGAGTACAAATATGATCGGTTTCGACAACGGTATGACGATCTGGAAGAAAATTTTCATTTCAGAGGCGCCATCCACGTTTGCAGCTTCTTTCAGTTCTCGAGGGACTCCTTTGAAAAAGGTTCTGGAGAGAATGATGTTCCAGACGTTAACGGCTCCAGGGATAATGATCGCCCACACCGTATCAAGCATGCCCAGATTACGTATGAGTAGATAAGTAGGGATTAATCCCCCGCCGAAGAACATCGTAATGATAAAGATAATCATGAAAAATCCACGTCCCGCGAGCCTATCATCCGACAATGCATAACCTGCAAATATGGATACGGTCACGGTGATCAGTGCAAAGGAAACCGAGTACAATACCGCATTTGCAAACCCCCGGATCATGGCTGGATTGGACAAAATCATCTGATATCCGTCCAGACTCCAGTCCGATACATTAAAGGACAGTCCACGATTCAGTAGCACCGTGGGGTCCATGAATGAGGCGATAACAATATAAATCAGGGGAACAACCACAACCAGTACAGCACAGGTGAGAAAGATGGCATTAAGTGTGAGGATCAATCGATCCATTCCCGTGTGTTTAACAACCATGGATAATACTCCTTTCCTAATAGAGGCCTTCGCCTTCATTCAATTTCTTCACAATCAGATTCACCGTCACCAGCAAAATCACATTGATAACCGAGTTGAACAATCCAACTGCCGCAGAATAAGCGTAATCTCCAGACTGTAACCCCACCTTGTAGACATACGTGGCAATAATCTCGGAGGAAGGCAGGTTCATGGACGTCTGCATCAGATAGGCCTTCTCAAATCCAATGGACATAATCCCGCCAGCTGCAAGGATAAAGACGATGGCCATAATCGGACGAATCGTTGGAAGGTCAATGTGGCGAATACGCTGAAGGAGATTGGCTCCATCCAGATTAGCCGCATTGTGAAGCTCCGGATCAACATTGGCCAAAGCGGCGACGTATATGATGGAAGCCCAGCCGGCACCGGTCCAGATATCGGACAAAATGTAAATCCAGCGGAAATATTCCGGTTCAGACATGAACATGATCGGCTGACCTGTAATCCATGTGGCTAATTGATTAATTGGCCCTGTCGGTGAGAGGAAGATGAACAACATACCCACAACAACAACAACCGAGATGAAATTGGGTGCGTACAGAAACAATTGAATATTTTTCTTGATGCCAGCTTTGCGTACCTGATTCAGCATGAGTGCCAGTAAAATGGGCACCGGGAAACTGAATATCAATCCCAAAAAGCTGAGTTTAAGCGTATTCATTAAAATGATATCGAAATTGGGTGAAGCTATAAATTTCTCAAAATGCTTCAGTCCTACCCAATCACTGCCCATGATGCCTTTGATCGGACTGAAATCCTTAAACGCAATGATGGCTCCGTACATCGGAATGTACTTGAAGATAAGAGTCAAAATTAAGGCTGGTGCAAGCAACATATATAAAAAGTAATTTTTTTTGAGTTGCTGCAACCTATGACCGCTTGTCGTCCTCACTTTCAGTACCCTTCCTTCGCCCTTTTTGCTGTCGGCTATGTTATCCAACACGATACCCCCGTTCATTCTAGAAGTTGACAATTGTTTTTCAGTAAGGGCTTTCAATATTTACAATTGCCTATTTAATAATTTACAATTTATCAGGTTTCAACGGATTTAGTCAATACATTTTGTAAAAAAATATTTGTGCATTTGATCATTTCATCTTTGCATTAATGTAACTAAAGAGGATTAAATTTGCATATATACCGCACTGAATCGTTAATACCCGCATAGATATTCTATATCATTACTGTAATAGGTTATCATTGTTACACTAATTAACAAAACTTCTGGAACAATTGTGAAAATAGAATTCGACTATCTAAATGTAAATGTAATTGTGCATTTGTAAAACAGAGATTGCTATTTGTCCCGTTCTATTATACATTTGACTTAGAGAAGAATATGGATAACTATTGATGATTAGAGGTGAAGCATTAGATGGCAAAGGAAAAAGTCACGATACAAGACATCGCTGATGCTTTGGGGATCTCCAGGAATACGGCTTCCAAAGCATTAAATGATAGCGGAAACATCCCGGATGAGACCCGAAATCGTGTAATTAAAAAAGCAATTGAACTTAAATATAAACAGTTTGCCTATATGGACAATGAGCATGTTCTAACCAAGGCTCCGGGCAATATCGCCCTGTTAACTGAAAACCTGCCTAATACATCTCACTTTGGTTCGTTGTTAATCAGCGGTTTGGAGAAAAGAATCAGTGCGGAGGGATACAATCTCTCGATTCATATCGTGCGTGAAGACGATCAAGATACACTTACACTTCCAAACAATTTTGATATAGCCAAAGTAGACGGCATTATTTGCATTGAATTATTTGATCTGGAATATACACAGCTGATTACCGATCTGGGCATTCCCACCATCTTTATCGATTGCGCTTCCAACATATGTTATCCCGAATTCCAAGCAGATCTGCTACTCATGGAGAATGAACATAGCATCTATCAGTTAACCACAAAATTAATTGAGAGCGGCTACACAAGTATTGGATTCGTCGGAGATTACAATCACTGCAAGAGCTTTAATGAACGATGGGTTGGATATCAGCGTGCCATGCTGGAGGCAGGGTTGCAGGTCGACCTGTCCCATTGCATCGTAGATAATGATCGCCTGTGTTTCTCCAAGCCAGGATGGTTGAACCAGCGAGTGGCAGAGCTGGCATCCCTACCTTCCGCTTACGTATGCGCTAATGACTTTATAGCAGTTGATCTGATCAGGGCGTTAAAAGACAGAAATGTCGCTGTGCCACAGGATATTGCGATATGCGGATTCGATAATGCACCCCAATCTCGAATTATTGAGCCAGCATTAACGACGGTTCATATTTATAGCAATGAGATGGGCATTAAGACTGCAGAGATGCTGTTATCCCGGATTAATAGCCCGACACAGCCATATCAGGTCTCCCACATTGTGACCAAACCCATCATCAGGGAGTCCACACCAGCAATCATGGCCGATCATTCTCAGATGGTTCATAGTTCTGCAAAATAAAAAACGTATGTCTCACGAGTAACAACTCGTGAAACATACGTTTTTTTGTGGTTTCGATTTGGTTGGATGAAAACTCTATCCTATCCATCGTGGCCTGGATAAAAAATCATCTAACGATTAGATTTCTTTCAAAATGCCTTTTACAAGTCCGATAAAGGTTGTTTTCACTTGCGCAGCCACTTCAATAACTTCATCATGACTTAACGGCTGATCCAGAATACCACAGGCCATGTTGGTCAGACAGGAAATGCCTAGTACCTTCATCCCGCCATGAATGGCAACAATGGCTTCAGGTACCGTGGACATACCCACTGCATCCGCACCCATCGTACGAATCATGCGAATCTCCGCTGGTGTCTCATATGCCGGGCCACTCCACCATGCATAGACACCTTGCTGCAGGCCAACATTCTGCTCTTCTGCAACCTTAAGGGCAATGCTGCGTAGTTCGCGATTGTATACCTGTGATACGTCTGGGAAACGAACACCCAGTTCAGCGTTATTCGGTCCCATCAACGGGTTATTACCTACCAGGTTAATATGGTCTGTAATGAGCATCAGTTGACCCGGCTCAAAGCTTGTGTTGATGGCTCCGCAGGCATTGGTGATAAGCAATTGCTCGACACCCAGCGCCTTCATGATCCGAACGGGGAAAGTCACTTCGTCCAATGTAAAACCTTCATAATAATGAAGGCGGCCTTTCATCGCTACAACCGTTTTGCCCATGAGTTCACCAATAACCAATTCATTGGCATGACCGATAGCCTCCGATTGAGCGAAATACGGAATATCTGTATACGGAATAACGGTCGCATTTTCAATCTCGTCCGCGAGCGCTCCCAGTCCAGAACCCAGAATCATGCCTACGGCAGGTTTGGTATGGATTCGGTTTAATATGTAATCTCTTGCTTCCTGAATATGTGCGGATTGATGCATAATGATATCCTCCTGATGATCTGAATTGAGTTAACAAAAACCGAGTTAATGAGGTGCTACTCATCAAGTGTAATGAACAATGGTCTTGATGTAAATGGATGCTGTTCTACATACAATAAAAAACGACCCTATGCTCCAGAATCGTTTAAAAACATGGACATACCCTAATCCAATGTATATTTGTTTCTACTTTTCATGTAATCGATTGTCATAATCAGCAACAGCATGAATGTAGCAAACATCAGCGGTTTGGCAAAAGTACCTTCTTCAAAGATATAATAACTAAATGCAAAATTTCCGGCAAAAGTAATTAAATAGTTTCGGATGCAATCCATCTTCTCATCTCATTTCAGGAAAGAATTTGGTTCACCATTTCTTCAACCCTATCACACAATTCCATTTAATACCATATTTTTATCATCCACACAACTCAACGCCTCTATCATTCACGAGATAACCGTACTGTATAATCTATATTAAGTACAGCAAAAAATCGGCCACATCGTGACCGATTCTCTCCACTTCCCTGATGTTCAGGACATAGGGTTAATGATACGCCAAAATGATTCCTTTGGCTGCAACTGTTGATCAAAAACAAAGGGCCAATTTTTGCGTCCGCGTACCGGGAAATGGTCTAACCAAGTATAATTGTCGGCCACTCCCCAGAACGTCACAGAGGTAATGGATGATTTATACTCACGGAACAAATTGAAGATTTCTTCATATCGACGCTCCTGTAGCTCAGCCATCTCCGAAGTTGGCCCGGTGAGGTCCGTTCGACGATCCTCATAACGAAACACGGACATATCCAGCTCCGTAACATGCAACTGCACATCCAGTGAAGCATAACGCTCAATAGCCATTCGGATCTCTTCAATCGAAGGACCATGAATATTCCAATGTCCCTGCATGCCTATTCCATGTACAGGTGCTCCCTTGTCCAGCAAAGACCGAACCAGATTGTATATCTTCTCCCGTTTGACCGGATCCGTCTCATTGTAGTCATTATAGAAAAGAAGCGCATTTGGATCAGCTTCATGAGCCATACTGAATGCTTGCAGCAAATAGTCTTCTCCCACTAGCTGTAACCACTTCGTGTCCCGCATGAACAGGTCGGTCTTATCTTCAATCGCTTCATTGACGACATCCCATGCATATATTTGCCCTTTATATCGACCTACTACCGTATCAATATGTTGCTTCAAGCGAGATAATAGCAGCTCTCTGGAAGCAGGAGCACCTGAGGTATCCTCAAAGACCCATTTCGATGTTTGATTATGCCAGACCAAAGTATGTCCGCGAACCCCAATACCTTGAGCAACAGCAAAATCAACAATTTTATCCGCCGCCTCAAAAGTATAACGATTCTCTTCCGGGTGAATTTCTTCGAATTTCATCTGATTTTCAGCCGTGATGCTATTGAAGTGTTTGGCGATGAAATCCCCTTCGGACTGCAACATTCTGGTATGTACAGCAGCACCTATTTTGAACGTATTAGCGTACGCAGCATGTAGTGATGGAATTTCGGTTGGCATTTACAATTCCTCCCTGCCATTTTTTATCCATCATATCGTTTGTTGAATACGCTTACAATGAACAAATTATACTTCTTCCCCCTCATATTTAACTATTTATGATCCTGGGACCTGTTCGCAAAACAAAAACACCTCCACGTTTGTTCCGCTGCTCATCGCAACAGAACATTTCTTCGAAGGTGTTTTGTGATCGGGAGGTTCAGTTAAATTCAACACATGTACAAAGAGAGTATGAAGCGTTACAGCTTGTCTACCTGTAGCAAGGTCACCTGTTTCACTGTGCATGCCGGGTTAATTTGCTCCTCGGACAGAATGTTTAGCTTAATCAGGCTTTTCAGCTTATGACTGTCTACCTTGGACAACAATCGCCAGATGTCCGGGTCTGGAAGAGAAGCATACAGCTTCTGATCATCGTATTCCTTCCGGTTCTGCAGCACTGTTTTCACGGTGTAACCACCAACCTGCGTCTCATAGACCCCTTGTTCTGTACAATAAGCGACAATCTCATCTCGTAGTACAGACAACTGCTGCTCAATATCTTTTTGCTGCTGCTTCAGGTCAAAGTAGGTTTGTACTTTCTGCTCCATATCGATCACGCTCCTCTACTCTCATGGGTATGCGAGGATCGCTAGTTTAGGACTGGCTGTTTATTTTATTTAAACAGCAGGTGTTCATTCAAATACGGATTATGGACAGCCATGCTGTGAACCCTTTCCATTACATCTGGCCCCATGGGTACATCCCCAACGCGCCTTAACAGAATCCAGCGCAGGCAAGCCACAGCTTCAAAAACCTGCTCCTCTTCCAGCGTGTACACATAACTTGCAGAACGTGCAAATTGAGCGTGATACATCTCGCCGTAACTTTCCCCATTATAGATGGTGATCAGAAAAACAGACCATGCCATATCGTACCTTGGATCACCATACTGCCCATTAGTCCAATCGATGATGCTGTAACGGTTGTCCATCTCAAGAATGTTTCCCAGATTATAATCGCCATGAATCAAGCGGTCCTGTCTGATCTGGACCTGCTGGATCAAGTTTGCCAGAAGATCATTTATATCGTCATGTAATTCAATTTGAGGAAAAAAGTATTGAACAAAATCGTACCTGAATATGTATTCTTCATCTTCTCCAGTACTCACTTCATTCACCGGATAACGATGGACCTCCATTAATCGCTCAGCCAAATGTGTCAGTTTGGTTTGTGTTAATTGGTTAAGCGGCTTTCCATCATAGCTCGTTAACAGCACTTGATTCTCTTGCTCGTCTAATCCCCAACCGTAGGGTTTGGAAACACGAATTCCACTTTGATAAAGCTTGGACAATAATCGATATTGTTTGGCGATATCCGGTTTGGAATCCTTGTCCCAGACTTTCAATACGTACTGCTGATCTTGCATTTCAATTCTCATCACACTCGCTTCCAGTCCAGGTGGCAAGGGAATGATCTGAACCTCCTGTTCAATCACCTGCTGGATACATTCATCCAGTTCTATCCAATTCATCTGGCTAAGTTGAATTGTCATCGTTTTCCTCCGTTCATTCATGTCATGCCGCTTTCTCCCTGTTAGTCAGGTATCATCAGGCCTTTGCCAATGACATTGGCGGATACAGGCTGCTTACCCAATTCTCTGGCCCATACCGACAGCTGTCCCATATGGTGAATCTCATGGGCGATCACATGTCGCATTACTTCTCCCCATGAATATGTACTGACCTTGCCAGCTGAGCGATGATCAATAAAAGCTCTTTTTTCCATACTCGAATCCCATGCTGTAACAAATGCCTCCACATCAGGACGTAACTTGCGATCGAGTCGCCTTACTGCCTCAAGATTCTGGTAGTTTGCAAAATCTTCTGCATCATCCGGTTTGTCCTGAAGCAACTGAAGCCAGCTCCACTCTACATCAATGATATGAAATAATGTTTGTAATATGTTGCCTACTCCGCCCATGCGAGGCCGAAGCAATTCTTCAAGCGGTACATCTTCACACCACACATACCATTGCTCACGCACCATCCAGTTATAACGAAAGAATGTTTCCATTGGTATATTCCCCTTTATCAGCATATTTTTCAGAGAGATTTGATCAATTCTGTATTGGCAAAGGTATCCTCCGAATTAATTCTTGTCCATATCCCTGCCTCCCGGTGGAAGGTGGCCTTCTTCAAAACATTCTTTTACATAGTTCCGATCGTGCTCTTGTCCATCCCATTGATGCAAGTACCGACTGGTCTCATATATGGACTCAAGTTCAGGAATATCGGATTCTTCCACATTTGAGATAATAAGTCGGTCTGACTTCCATTCTACTGGAAGTTGTTTCATCGTAATCACTCCATCTTTATATTCTATATAAAGTTGCACTATTGAATATTTACACTTACCACTCCGATGACAGAACAACCTTCCGATCGCTGTTATCCCCAGATTTTTTTGATTCCTTTTATAAAGTTAAAATCCGGGGATAAAGGCGAACACTCCGCTTCTTCAGGTCCTTTCTGTCCTCTCCGTTTTGTGTAAATATTCAGTTCAATTTATTTAGTTAATTTCTTTTTTATATACAAGATTACATGAATTCCTGCATAAATAAACAGGACATTGAACAAAAATAGAAGTACATTTAAATAGATACCAGATATAAACCAGATTGTTCCATCCGAGTTGGCATAATGATAATCCGTAAAGAATCGGATTGGGAAACCATACTCTGTTCGGAGCGGTCCATCTTCAGTATGTAAAGTTCCAGGAATACATAGGATGGCTAATACAGCAAGCCAGGCTGATAGATTCATTATTCTTTTGTTAATCGTCAATACCTCTCCTCCTTATTCAACACTAACGGTATCTTCACCAAAATACGTCCCTTCCAACTTTTGATCCATAAAGTCTCTTAAGTCCTTTTGATCAAGTATATATTTCGTATCTCTATTAAATCTGCTTTTTGTGGATACAATAATCTGTTTCCGATTGTATTGAATTGTAATTTCAGCGTTATGCTTTAATCTCAAAGCAATTCCCGCACTAATGCTTCCTGTGACATCATCTACTGGTATTTTGGCTGATTCCGGGGCTGCATTCAGCCAGCCGACTATACGGCTAATGTCTTCTTTACTTAACGTAACATTGTCAATGCTAACGTGTGCTCCACCGTCGCCTGTCCTGGTGTACACAACTATGCTCATCTCTGTGCTTATCACTTGATTTCTCGAAATCGGCTTATTTGGATCTGGATTACTCGTGATTAGAAAATACATAAACATGATTGCCGCACCTATGAAAAACCAAAATCGCCTACGTTTTCCTAGCATTACAACACATTCTCCGTATCCACCACGTTGGCAAACAGTCTCAGTACCGTATTGTGATGTGCAATAATCTGCTCTGCTTGAAGCGTCTTTGAATTCCATGTGCTGTGCGCATCTTGAACCAGATTGACCGTGTAACCCAGACTGAACGCTCTGCGGCAAGTCGTGTCTACACATACCTCAGTCTGCATACCCGCGAGAATCAACTCCTTCACGCCATTATCTTGCAATTTCAGATGCAGATCGGTTCTGTGAAATGAATCCGGTGTCTCCTTTTCAATAACGAGGTCACCAGCTATAGGTGCAATGGACGGATGAATGGCCCACCCCGGAGTTCCTCGTTCCAGTGGACTGCCTGCCCCTTCGCTGTGCTGGATATATATGATGGAATGCCCTGCTTCACGGGCCTTGGCAATTAACACCTGGATCTTTTGAAGCAATCGTTCCCCCTGATAGACGGGATCTGCTTCATCAAACATCGCTACCTGTACGTCAATGATTAGAAGTGCACAATGCGTTGTCATTTTGCTTTCCTCCTGACAAATCAATTTAATTCAAATCTTTCTTCTTCGTACCTTTAACAAAACTTCCAATCTCATATCAATCAGTACAAATAGGATAGCGGCAAGAACGCCAAACAAGGTCAGAACTAACGTCTCTTTGAAATCCAAGATTGCTTCTCCTGCGCCCATGACCAGATAATAAATATACATGCCTAAAACTCCAGCACATGCATAGCCTAATATCCTCGTACTTAGATACAACACATGATTAGGGAATTGTATTCGGCTGAGCAGATAGTCTAGCAATATCGATAAAGGTAGCCCGATCAACAGGATCAAGGGAGTCGCGTATACCAGATAAATAACAATGTAAAAATCAAAACTGTAGGATTCATTCATCGATATGAGACTTGCAGCCAAAGTAAAACCAATGATGGTTAGAACGGTTGTTATCAGCTTTCTTCCCATGTTCATCTCATCACTCCAATACAGTTATCTCTATTCATTGGATGTGCTCATGCGTCAGATTTTGCCGGTTGCCATCCGATTTCTTGAGACCAACTGTGTGCTCTCTGTAATATGCTCCACACCATTGGTCCTTTTCCTTCAACATATTTGAGACGCTGATCTTTATACAATGACATGAGTCTGTGCTTTTCTTCCGCATAGTTCAAACAATCTTCTGGATGTTCCCTTAGATAGTCTCTGAACAGCAAGGTCATCTGCTCGGAGAAACCGCCTACCTGTCTAACGTGTATATGTATCCTTCTGTTTCCGGGTTCTTCACGAAAGTAACGTTTAGTCTTATCCGGATTTTCTGCTCTGAATACAAATCCGACGGTTTCGATCTCATGTTTGTAGTCCAACAGATTCTTATAATTAGAAACAGATAGTTGTATATCTATAATAGGTTTAGCGTCTATTCCCACAATTGAAGTGGACCCAACATGATCAATCCGCACGGCCTTTTCTCCTAACGCTTCTCTTAATTTCGAACCCGTTTCGAGAAACAAATTACGCCATGCCGGATCATACTTTGCAATTCTCCATTGACCCTCCATACAACTCCTCCTTGGTTATCCAATCAAGCTATATAATTAAATAACACGTTCTTTTAACCTTTTGTTACATGTAGATTATTTAGTGATGCCATATTGATATCATGCAAAATCATCATTGTTTATCCCTAGTTCTATTTGTTTTTTGGATTCCATCATGTATTCGTACACATCATCAATTTCTGTTATCCCTTTAATTTTCTCTTTTAACAGTTCAATAATTAATTGATTTTCACTCTCTCGCATCTTTATATCTTCCATATAGTTATCGTTATAGTCGTTCATAAAATCTAGTTTGTTTTTATAAAATCGAAATCTCTCCAAAACATATACTTCCTTAAGATTAATAAATAATGCTATAAAATCCTTAATGTTTCTGGCAACTAAAGTTACTTGATTACCAAACGCCGTAGGTTGGATAAAGATAACCGGAGCTTCTTCCAAATCACTAATGGATCTGTTAAACGTGAAAAAAGCAAAATGGTCACCATCTGCCCCTATTCTTCCAAATATAATGGCATCATCTGGCGTACAATAGTATCGATCATCATCATTGTTAAAACTAATATAAAACCCCACATAATCATGAAGGGTCGCATTATGTTGTTTACGTAATTCCTTATCTATTCGAACGATGCCTTCTAATGATTCCGGCATTTTATAATGTACTTCCAAGTTTGCATACCTCTCTTCTATTGGCATTGATTAATATATCTATATTTTGACACAAATTAAAAAAAAGAGAAGGACCCTTAGGCCCTCCCCTTAACTTCTTAATGATAATCACACTTGAAATTTGTAAACTCAGCTGAAGTATCTTGCCCGCTCGCGTATAACCCAATAAGTACGCCCGTAAAACCTCCTGCCACCTCCGAGGATAGGTATCTCGTCTGTGCCGTGCCCAGCAGAATCTCTTCACCATCTGCTTGAAACAGGAAACTGTAGCGTTCTTGGCTTGAGCAGATCACCAGCGTTGCATACTGTTTATTTCCCAGATCTACTTCATGTTCTATCGATTTGATATCACCGATATTTAGACGCTCGACCACCTTATAACCGTTCTGCTGCCCACGAATAGCCACTTCATAATGATGATTCTCATCCATGTAGATCGTGATCCCGGCTTCTCCACTCGTCAGACTAACATCGACAGAAATCGTAGCATTAAAGTCTTTTTGACGTAGCCCAATGAACGTTGGGGATGCCGGAACGTCCAGTGTTACATCGGTTCCTGTTAGCGTAAGCTTATCTGATTCAAGCTGATAATGCTCTGTATTTGGATGACGAAGATAACACCAGTCGAGGTTCCAGTCTGTATTTTCAAACGTATAATTCTTCTTATCCTGCTGGATCACCGTGTCGGGAATGCGATCCGTCTCAAAACTCGTCAGCGTTGTGCCTTCATGCCCGGCTGTAAACCATCCGTCTTCACCAAACGTAATTGGAGTCAGAAATACTTCTCGACCCAGATGATGGTACGTAGCCCATTTGCCAATCTGTCGGAATCCCAGGTGAAAGAGCCACCAGTTCCCCCGATCATCCTGAACCAGATCACCATGCCCTACTCCCTGCAACTCATAACCTCCCAGATTGCGGTTGGTCAGAACTGGATTGTGCGCATAGGCTTCGAACGGTCCCGAAGAAGAAGTGCCCCGAGCATATGTAACCATATGACCATACTCGGTGCCGCCTTCGGCTGCAAGCAGGTAATAATAACCGTTCATTTTATACAGATGCGGACTTTCCAGATATCGTCCACCTGTTCCGTTCCATATCGAACGACTTGGACTAAGTTTGCGGCCAGTTTCAATCTCAAGCTCACACTGGACAATTCCGCCAATGCCTTCATCATCAACGCCATTACTCATAAACAATGTTTTTCCATCTTCAAAATACAAATCGGGATCAATCCCGCCTTGATCCACATAAATAGGCTCAGACCATTCTCCGTAAATATCGTCCGTCCAGACATAGAAATTCTGATGCGTCGTATCATTGGTTGTGACCATATAAAAACGCCCGTCATTGTGCCTGATGGTTGGGGCAAATACACCCCCGGAGCTGTTCACCGTCTCGAGTTGAATCTGGCTTTTACGAGTCAGGCAGTGACCAATCTGCTTCCAATTCAGCAAATCCTTGCTTTCAAAGAGCGGTACGCCCGGAAAATATTGAAAAGAACTACACACCATATAGTAGGTATCGTGCACCTTAATCACACTAGGGTCTGGATAAAAACCTTTTACAACAGGGTTATTGTATTTCATTACTTCACTCCACCTCTTAATATAAAATTCACATATATAAGAATTCAACTTTGTAACAACTACAAAAATTAAACACCATCGGGCGTAAACTTGCAATGAATCTGAATTGCATCTTGGAGCTAATTTTATTAAATTAATATATATGTGATTTTAGAAGATTGAGGGTAGGGAGTTGTACAGATGATCAAAGCAAATGGAGAGCCCCAGTTCCTTCCTTTATATGAGGCGCTGGCAAGCGAAGTCAGATGGGAAATAATGGACATAATTGCAGATCGCGAAATGAATGTGAAGGATATTGCCGCAGTATTAGAGCTTAGCCCCTCCATCGTCACGATGCATATTCGCAAACTGGAGGATGCGGGTCTAATTGGGAGCAGACGCGTTCGGATCAACGGAGGGACGCACAAATTATGTTACCTCAAGCAAAATCAGATTGAGATCGAGCTGCCATCCGCAAGCCAAACTTCACGAACCAGAGAACAGACGATAGCCGTTGGACACTACACTGCTTTTGATATTCACCCTACCTGTGGGCTAGGAACACTTGAGAAAGAAATCGGCGTATGGGATGATCCACGTTACTTCCTTGATCCTGAGCGTGTACACGCCGCTATCCTGTGGTTTGGGAAGGGCTATGTTGAATATAAAACACCAAATTTTGTCCTTCCTGATCAGACAACCGATGCGATTGAAATTTCGATGGAACTGGCGTCTGAAGCTCCGGGATTGCGAGATCATTGGCCTTCCGATATTCGTTTCACCTTCAATGGCATTTCTCTTGGAACGTGGACAAGCCCTGCCGACTTTGGCAGAGCAGCACGCGGCAAATATACGCCAGAATGGTGGCATCGCAATGTGAATCAGTATGGATTATTAAAGACCATTCGTATCGATACCTCCGGTACTTACATGGATGGAGAGCGGATGTCTGACATCACACTTGCGGATATTAAGCTTAGCGAGCCGTTCTGGACGCTTCGTTTTACGGTTGACGAGGAAAGCCCCAACGTAGGCGGATTAACGATCTATGGTGCCGGTTTTGGTAACCATGATCAGGATATTGTTATTCGTGTATTGGGTTGAATTTTTTAACCTAATCGATTAACTTGATTTTCTCAAAAACTTTATATTTCTCCAGATCTGAAGTAATTGCATAAGGCAGGTAATGATATAATTCAGATCTGGTTGCCCACTTGTATTCACTATGTTCTTCTGAAAGATTCACTTGATGATCTTTAGTTCTACACAAATACATTAGAAGAATGACCTGTCGATGAGGATCGGTAAAGAACGTATTGGCAAACAGTAATTCATCTATTTGAACTTTAATGCCAACTTCCTCTCTAGCTTCACGAATCAGAGCCTCTTCCAATTCTTCTCCGAAGTGAAGTTCCCCCCTACTGTCTCCCAACTTCCGGCGCCTACCTCATCCACTAGTGAGCGCTTAACAATTAACACTCTGCCTTCATTCTCGATTAGTCCTTTTATGACAGTTACCATTTTATTTTCCAAGTGTTTAATCGCAGCCCCATTTTTGTATTAACAATCAGTTTATGTTTGGAACCATCTTCTTAACTGATTAATATGAGCTTGATGATAACGGTTATGGTCAGCCATGTGCCATAATCCCCAACGTATCGTAGCTTGCTTTTCGTTCTGATGTCCAAAAGTAACGACTCGATCTAGATCAGCATCCGCTAAATGTGTGCATGTCTCTTTTAGAAGGGTTAATACACCCTCATATTGAGAGATAAGTGTGTCACGTGCCAGACCTTGAACCAGCGGAAGTCTATCATTTTCATCGATCATAGGGCCATATTGCTCTATTAAACGCTGAGGAAGGACAGATCCCTTTATTCTATACACCCAATTCATATCAACGAACGTAATATGTCGGATTAATTGAGCTGTACTATTAAACTGGTTGTTTTCCCCTTTGTAATCCACTTCTTCTTGCGACATACCTTCTGTAATTGATTTAAGTCGTTGGCTATTTTCTGTTACAGCGGATAATAACATCCCGACAACAGGTGTCATATTGGCTTCCCCTTGTAGGTCGTGAATCATAGTCATCACTCCTCCTTTACCCTCGTTCTTTCAATAGGTCCTTAATTTCCCTTAACTCTGATAATATTTCTTTGGTGTGCTGGCTATTTTTTGAGTTATCTATTCCAACTTTCACAACATAAATACCGAGGAACAGATACACCACCAACATAATGATCATTCCCATGTGCATTTCTCCTTCCAAAAAAACAAAACGCTGTTACGAGAATCACTCTCCCACGTACTCTCTCTCCAACTGATTCCCATGAAATGCCTTCAAAATAAAAGCTCGATCCGGAACGTTCAACCGTTCATACGACTGCAGATACTCTCTGTTGTCATATGGAACGCCAATGAATCTCACATTCAGTTTGCCCTCTTGAAGATCCACAATCCCATATCTGGCAATGGCAAGATCGTTACAGCCTAAAGCTCCCGGATTCATATATACTCTTTGATCTGTCCTATAATAATGAAGAATATGATAATGACCAAAACAAACCAAATCATGGGCCGTCCCCTGATACTTCGCGTCCAGTTTGGTCCCTGATGGTTCTTTATCGATGACATCCAGCTTGTCGTTGTTCATATGATAGTGAGTCAAAAGGAATCGACGTCCTGCTACCTCTTTTTCAACAAACTTCGGTAGAGCTTGTATTCTCTTGATCGATTCTGCACTTAGATGTTGACCAATCCATTCATGGTGCTCGGCTAAGCCTTTATGTCCTTCTAATGGACTCTTATGTTGGAGCAAACTCAATACGGCCTCTTCGTGATTCCCCGAAATCGCTATCATATTTTCACGACTGTACAACATCTCGATCACTTCATTGGAGTAAGGGCCGATGCCGATCATATCTCCCAAGCAAAATGTATGCTCAATGTCTTCTCTGGAATCGATATCAGCCAATACCGCTTGCAGCGCAGGAAAATTCCCATGAATATCGGTTAAGATGGCAACCTTCATTGTGATTCCTCCTCTGGAATGTACATCGTCTGAATCTCCTGTACTCCCGGAATAAAGCCCAGATTCAGATACACGGACTCCGCATCATTTCCTTGCATCACATACAATCGCAGCACGGGATATTTACCCTTAAGCTCATTCAAAGCTCTCTGTAACATCAGTGTAGCAAGCCCTCTACCTCTATATGCCGGCCGAACCCCTATGCTATATACAGCAGCCTGATTATCTTGCAAGCACAAGCGACAATTTGCAATAAGCTGTCCCGTTTCCTCGTCATATACAAGCGTGGATGCTTGGGTCAGAATTTCATTGGTATAATTAGGGTCATCACTTGGTATAAAATCTGCAAGAGTGTTATGTTTTCTTCGTGTAGCTTCAAGACTTCCTGCAAAACTCTCCAGGTCACATTGAGCAATCTCATCTTCATTCACATATTTTCTATTGCCGGTTTCACTTTCAATAATCTCTGGACTCTTTACGGTTACCCTGCTGTCCCATTCGATTTCAAAATGATCTGTAGGCCGCTGCATCCAGCGGCATCTGAACTCCACTGGCCAGAATCCGGCTCTTGCGTATAGATCAACTTGGTCTGGAAGAATCTCAAAGGTCAGAATGCGTTTGGTGCGATCGGACCACTGTACTAATGTATGCTTCAGAAGCTTCAATACCTCAAAGCACTGCTGGAACGGCGGGATAAAAAATAAATGATACATCCGGTTAGGCTCCATTCTCACGCCACCTATTTTGCTTTCCCCTTTGTAAATCCAGTAGGCACTGATCTTGGAAGAACTGAACTCTTCTTCCCTGAAAAATCCGACATAACGCATATCATAATAAACCGTGCAAAATAATCCCCATTCGGCAAAATCAGCTCTGCGAATCGAATATTCATCCGACAGATCATATTGAAGTATATCTATGGACCATTCTGTTAAACTCATACGTAATTCCTCCTCAATTCTAATTAAACGGCAAACAATCAAATCATTTTTCTATACGCCACCCCGTGAACATGAACTAACACCTGCTGTGCCTCCATACGTTCGAAGAAATCCAACATGTCCTTAAACGGATTCTCGAAATACGAAGTCAGGTATGCAAGCTCTGGCGTTGTTTTGATAAAATTGTAAAAAAAGTAGGGGTCCATGTTGCCCACATCCTCTGGACTACCAAGGAAAACCTCTAATGTCTGCCCTGTTTCTGTATTCTTGAACATACAGTGCTCGCCGTGAACATCAAAATACCAGTTCCCCGTTAATTCTTCTTCTCCTTGGATTACATCCGCATTGGACAACAAATGGTACGCCCCTGCGAGAATTTCCGTCCGATCAGGCTGATCGGTTTCCAATATCAGTTGGTCGATTAATTGCCGCGCGATTCTTTGGTACATATCCATCACAGCCAACAATTCTTCCGTAATTTCCTGCGTTATCGCCTTCATAGTTTCAGATCCTTGCCCTTTCAAATGGAATAATTAGTTGCCCGACCTTGCGGTTAGCAAAGATACGATAACGTAGCCAAAAAGTTGAACCGTAAATACAATGGCGACAAACTCAACCATTATGCTGTTCGCTGCATTAAAATCATTCACAAGATCCACAAAGATCTTCCCAGGTCGGGATAATACATCCCACGAATTCCACCGATTAAATCTACCAATGTAGACCCCTATACTGCTCAATAGCAAAATAACACCGACAACCATCATACTAATGTACTTATTTATTAATTGGTTTAACATTCCGTGGATTTGAATGATCGAACAAGTCGAGAGCAGCAATCCGATGATCGCTACGGCAAACGTCAGGGTGAGTCCATACCAAAAATCAATATTAACCCAAAATTGAACCTCCCCTTGAGCATCAAAATATCGGAATGAATGCAGAATCTCCGTAAAAAGGTAGGCCGCATTGGGCAGAAAAAAGAGCCATACTCCACACATCAGCGCCATAGATATCATGCTCGTTGCGGTTAATTTCTTATGAAATATGTATCTAATGCAGGATGAGATGATGAATGGTACCCATGCCAGGAACATATCCCAACTTAGAAATCGATACATATTTGTATCTGTTTGAACACGTAAATACATCACAACACCTAAACAACAACAAGTAGCCACGAACAAGGTAACGATGAGTCGGAGATCTTGTACCGGATGTTTGTTATCTTTCATTTCTTTGCTTCTACTTCCTTTTCCCTGATGAATGTTATAAATACTTTTTAAATGCCTTGCTGGATTCTCCGTCGTACCCCAATTTCGTATAAAAGTGATGTGCTTCATGTCTGGATGATCCACTGGTAAGAAACACCTTCACACAATTTTTCTGTACACATACGTCTTCCACATATTTCATCAATTCAGAACCATATCCCTTGCTCTGCACATGTTCCGTAATAATAACCCGCTCAACTACGCCGAAGGGTCTATTTTCCACCAAAGCATCCAGACAAATATGTAAATGAGCCGTGCCGATCACCTGATCACCCAGTTCATAAACGAACAAGAAACTGTTTGGGTTATTTCGAACCTCTTCAATCCGTTCTGCCAATACCTTTGTGTTTAAGTTGTTCGGCAATAATTCTTTATACAGTCTTTCGATAACCTCTGCATCCCTAGCTTCTGCCTCTCTTATCATCAAGCTTGCCCTCCCTGTTACCTCACTTGATAACTTAAAATGATATCACCGTTGTCCTCGAATTCACCCGTGTCCTGAAATCCGCACCGCTTATACAGCGCATTTGCCGCACTATTATGCGGAACATGCGATACCCTGATTTGCTGGCAATCACTTCTCTCTTGCAACATACGAATCACTTCTTGAATAGCAAGTTTGCCGTAACCCTTCCCCTGATACTTCTCGTCAATCATGAAGCGCAGAATCCAGTAATACCCGTCATTGTAGATCTCGTTATCAAATAAAATAAAACCGACCATCTGATCCTCTGCCAAAATACCGTATGGTTTGGACGTAATTTCCTTCGTTGCATGAATCAATGAATCCGCATTGCTTGCGACCAACTCCAGCTGATCTTCCCGTGGTTTAAGGTGGATGCACTCAAGTTCATTTTCTTTGGTTATGGGTTGTAGGGTTACTTTCTTCACATCCACAATCATCTCTCCTTGCAGCTTACTTACTATATTTTCTTGATCAATATAATCTCCAAAGGTTGTGTATCCAGCAACAGAGCCCCTGCATCAACATACCCCAGCTTTCGATAGAAATGTTGGGCATGTTCGTCTGATTGCGTTGAAGTCATCACGGTATCGAAGCCTTGTTGCTTCATTAGACTTTCCCAGTGATGCACTACTTTTTTGCCATATCCGCCGTTTCGATAGGGTTCATCTATCCAGATCATATTCATGAAGGGAAGGTTGTCCCAAAAGTAACCGTACCTCATCCATCCAACTCTTGATCCCTCGTCCTCATCCTCGTCCCATAGAATGAATATTTCTTTCTCATTGATCTTGGTTTTCAAAAGTGCATGATGGATATGCCGATCTCTATCCAAGATATAGTCGTAGTCAGCTTCCGTTGCAAATTCAATCTTCATTCGTATTGCTCCCTTCATTAACTATGTCCATCATAACCCAAAATGTGGTAGTTGCGAACAGTTCTTTCCTCTTTTTTTCCCATGCCAAAAAACCACGGTTTCCCGTGGCTGCACCCGCTCTATTGTCCTCAATGCGATATCGATCCGCTCACCAATTGCCCCTTGTACCATACGGCCTGCCGCGCAGATCGCCGCGCAACGGCTTCCGCCGAACAACTCGCATGCACCAATACAAAACTCGCGGTGTCGCCTACCTTCGGCCATACCTGTTCCCCTTGTGAATCCAGCGGTGTAATACCGCCTGTTACCCATGCCAAAGATTGAGACAAGGACAGTTCGTCACTATATCCGTACAGTTCTGCGAATCGTCCCGCTTTCTCAAGCAGATCCCCATTGCCAAAAGGAGACCAATGATCTGTCAGGCTGTCTGTGGCCAGCTTCACGTCCACGCCCATACGATGGAGCAAGGGAAGTGGCATCATCGTTCTGCCGATGGGCACCGTGGAAGCAATGCTCATCCCAAGCGAAGCCATTCGCTGCGCCATATCTTCTGCTTCCTGCTGCTCTGCGCGGGCGAACCAGAACGCATGACTTATCGTAACTTTACCTTGAAGCCCTGCTGTTTCTGTCAGATTTGCGAGTTCCAGCAGCGTTTGTTTGCCGGCCTGACCTCCATCATGCAGATGTATGTCAATGCCCGCCTGGTGCTGAACAGCCAGTTCAACCATGGCATTCAGTGATTTCTCGATGTCTTCGTCCACGGTATAGGGATCGAGTCCACCCACATGTGTTGCACCTTCCTGCATCGCTTGGCCCATAAGCTCCACTGAATTCGAGCGAAGTAGTCCATGCTGCGGGAAAGCCACGATTTCCGAAGAGATTTTCCCCGAAAATGATTCCAGAGCCTGCCGCGTCGCTTCCAGTCTTTTCAAGCCACTGACAGGTTCAATATTGCAATGGCTACGTACATGAGTGGAGCCGTACCCCTGGATCAAGGTCAGAATACTCTTCGCTTGACGCTGGGCATCTGGCAGTAGCTTGGGTAACAGAACCTTTTCTTCTTCAATACGTTCGAAAATACTGGAGATCCGTTTAACGGCTGTCCACGGCCCATCGTAGTAGGTTTTATCCAGATGAATATGTGCCTCCTCGAACGAAGGCAGCAGCAGAAGTCCCTTGCCATCTACTTGTGGTAGATCGCTAGACAGCGGGTTGTTTCCTTCCACAATCTCCGCGATCACTCCATCTTCAATCCGTAGATGAGCGGGGCTTGTCCGCGTCCCCGTCACCTGTTCTCCCTCCCGAACATACCCCCGCTCCACAGTCACGTTGGTTAACCAATAAGCCTGCTTCATCATGTCATCCCTCTTTTCTTACCCGGCATTACGTCCCCCGGATACCGATTGATCTATGATCCATGGTACCATACGGTTTCACCGGGCAAAAATACGTAAAACGTTGGTGTTCCATATGCGAAACGTTTGTATTACTCTACCTTAATACATGCAAAAAAACAGGCACAATACGTGCCTGTCCCGTCCAATCACCTTAATCTTCTTGATTACGCGAGTCTATTAAAAATGAAATCGCGCATGCCCTCCATCGGTCACGCCTTCAATCTGTTCGATATCCAGCAGTCTGCGCTTCATCTCCAGGCCTCCACGGAACCCGGTCAGCTTGCGATTAGCCCCAATAATGCGGTGGCATGGTAGCAGAACCGGAATTGGATTGGCTCCATTTGCAGCCCCAACCGCTCGCACAGCCGAAGGTCTTCCAATCGCAGCGGCAATATCTCCATAGGTCCGAATTTCACCGTAAGGCACACGCCCTAGCTCTCTCCATACCTCTTGTTGAAAGTTCGTTCCGATCAAGTCCAGTGGGATCGCATCTGTATAAGCCATGGGTTCTCCTGCAAAGTAGGACTGCAACCAGTCCATCATACCTGTTTGTTTCAGAGCATGCTCGTTCTCTTCCAGTTCCACGCCAGGTGCTACTTTCTGTATCCAGCCGTTCCAATCCTCCAGTGTTTCGTTGGGCATAACCACTCGGCACAATCCCTGTTCCGTAGCGAGCAGCACCCATGGACGACCGTCCAACTGCATCGTGGTGTACATCAACTTTTTTCTCATTCGTTTATCGCCCTCTCCCCGGTGGAATGCTTAATGCTAGAACTAGGAGATAATCTGCTTCTTCACCTTACGTTTCATACTGCGGATGATCTGCTTGCTCTCCGGATCCACGCGATAAGATTCCGTGATTTTCTGAAGTGCCTTATTATACGTAAAATCGTCCAAGGTATTATGCCTCAGATAACGCATGGTCACCTCAGGTTGTTTCACATAGGCCATTGAGATGGCCCAAGCCACTGCCATTTTCACATAATACGCCTCGTGTCTAATGTGATCCAATGCGGATAGAACCTGATCAATATATCTCTCATTCAGATAAAAATTCAACAACATGACCACACCAAACCGGATCTCATATTCCTGATCTGATCTCAGATACGGCTGCAAGAACGCCCACATGGGCTCCGAATGAACCTTTGTATATTTCAGTCCCGCACAGAAGCTGTCACACACCGACCAGTTGTCAATCTTCGGTACAAATGTTTCAATAGCCTTTAACAGTTCGTCCAGATCAGCCTGGACATGTCCAATGACCATTGCTTGTAACATCACTTCTTCAAAATATTCGTCCTCTGCCGTTTCCAGATACGTGCGCCAGTCCCCCGCGGCAAGCTGCTTGGCAATTTTTCGTAAGGCTGGCAACCTTACACCAAGTACATTCGTGATGTTGGGAATAAGTGCAGCCGAGAATTTCTGATATTCCGGCTCAACCATGCTGAACAATTGTGTTCTGATATCTACTTCCACTAGCGCATGTCCTCCTCGTCTGTTGCTGTACAACAAGTATATCCTTGCAGCGGCTGTTTGTAAGCCCATATCGAATGTTTGAGCAAGATTACAATATCATTTTGGGACTCTCATTTTTTCTCCATTTGTTTAACTGCCAACCCATTTCGTTTAAAAATATGAAGCTGAACGTTTAGAAAGGAGTTTCGATATGAACGGACCTCATACCAAGAAAGATTTCTCCGTGGAGGAGATCACCGAGCAACTCGTGCAGCATGTACAATCCCGGAACCTTCCCGATTTTTATAAATTGGTGAAAGAACTGCATCCCTACGACCTCTCACTTGTATATAAAAAGTTCCCTGAAGAAGAAACCAATCGGTTTCTGCTCCTGTTCAAACCCGATGCTCTGGCGGATCTCGCCGAGACCTTGAAGCTGCACGAACAGATTCAACTGTTTGAACGACTTGGGCCGGAACGAACACTTGAAGTCATGCAGCAGATGGACAAAAGTGATTTGATCCGGTTCATGCACGATTTGCCTGCCAAACGCAGAGAAGAATTGCTGTCCAACATGAACCTGGATCACTCTGCTATTATCCGATCCGTGCTTAATTACCCGCCGGAGACGGCAGGGCGTATCATGACAGATCAATATCGGACCCTGCTCGCTCATGAGACAGCCAAGGAGGCCTTACGACAATCGCAAGGTACTATGCATATCTCAGCCTCCAGTTATCTCTATGTAACCGATAATGAAGGCAAACTGGTCGGTGTCGTGAGTTATCGATCCCTTGCCTTGGCTGACGATAAGACCCAGGTTGAAGAACTAATGACCCGGCGGGTGATCCATGCAACGGTAGATATGGACCAGGAAGAAGCAGCACAGCTTCTACAGCGTTATGAGTTTATTGCACTTCCGGTGGTGGATGAAAATCACAGGTTATGCGGTATCATTCAGATGGATGATGTCATCGATATTATTATGGATGAAGCAAGTGAAGATTTGGCCAAGATGGGGGGCGGCAGCAAGGATATCGACTTTGATACCAAACCACTCGTGGCCGTCAGACGCAGGCTTCCCTGGCTCATTCTATTACTGCTGATTGGCCTAATCTCAGGAAGCATCGTGGATTTTTTCGAGGATACACTGAATCAGGTTGTCGCACTGGCATTCTTTATGCCGATGATCGCGGGTATGACCGGTAACACAGGAACGCAATCTCTGGCTGTCGTAGTACGAGGACTAATCGGACGCAAGCTCGACAAAGCCACCGTACTCGCACTGATTGGCCGGGAGATCAAAGTAGGCACAATGATTGGCTTGGTATGCGGATTACTGATCACCGTCATTGCTTATTTCTGGCAAGGGGACTGGCTGCTGGGCGCGATTATTGGGGTATCTCTGTTTCTCACTCTTGTCATTGGTACGCTGACCGGTACATGCATCCCGCTTCTGCTTAGTCGTTTCAAAGTCGATCCGGCTGTTGCCTCTGGCCCATTAATCACCACATTGAATGATATATTGTCCCTGTTTATCTATTTTGGAATCGCCACACGTTTCCTCGATGCCTTGATGTAACTAAGTTGTGCATACAGCAAAACAGACCTGATCCTGAGATCAAGGTCTGTTTTTTCATTTTACCAAGTGTTACGCTGATCTTTTATTTTTATTATAGATATCAAATGCTACAGCCAGCAGCAGTACCAATCCCTTAATCCCCTGTTGCCAGTCAATACCGAGACCAATCAGGGACATCCCGTTATTCAACACACCCATAACCAAACCACCGATGATGGCACCAAATACCGTACCTATCCCCCCTGAAGCGGAAGCACCACCGATGAAGCAGGCCGCAATGGCATCCAGCTCAAAGTTGGTACCTGCTCTTGGCGTAGCCGCATTCAGACGTGCGGCGAAGATCAACCCGGATACCGCGGCAAGCGTACCCATGTTCACGAAAACCCAAAAGGTAACCTTTTTTGTTTTGACCCCAGACAGACCTGCGGCCTTCTCATTACCTCCAAGCGCATACACATGCCGTCCCATGACAGTACGATTCATAACGAAGGAGTACACAACGATCAGGACAAACAGCAGGACCAGAATATTCGGAATTCCCGCGTAACTCGCGAGTACAAATGTAAACAGATTGGTCACGGCAGCCACCACAATCAACTTGAGCAGAAATAGTCCCTGTGATACAACCTCGAATCCATATTTTCGCTGGGAACGGCGTTCCCGCAGTTCATTGACAATGTACCAGACGGTGAGCACAAGACCCACAATAATGGATACCAGACCGAAGCCTGAGAAGTGAATATCCGGCAGGAAACCCGAGCTTATTTTCTGGAATCCACCCGGAAAAGGAGAGATCGACTGTCCCTCCAGCACAATCATCGTCAAACCGCGGAACAGAAGCATCCCTGCCAGCGTCACGATAAATGCCGGAATTCGTACATATGCGATCCAGAAGCCTTGCCATGCACCGATCAAAGCGCCCACCAGCAAGGATGCGATGACTGCAAGCCAAGCCGGAAGCTGCCAATCAACCATCATAATTGCGGCAACAGCACCAACAAAGGCTGCAATGGAACCAACAGACAAGTCAATATGTCCGGTAATGATGACCAGCACCATTCCGATCGCCAGCACCAGAATGTAGCTGTTCTGCAAAATCAAATTTGTAATATTAATCGGCTTGAGCAACAGCCCGCCTGTAAGTACCTCGAACAAGAGCATAATCACTACCAAGGCAATAATCATGCCGTATTGACGGATATTATTTTTGAACAGTTTTGTTATCATTTCCATGCTTGCCGCCTCCAGACTTGGTCATATATCTCATCAACGTTTCCTGCGATGCTTGCTCCCGGCTGACTTCACCGGTGATTCGTCCGGCATTCATCACATAGATCCGGTCACACAGGCCAAGAACCTCCGGAAGCTCGGATGAGATTACCAGTACGCCCTTGCCTTCAGCAGCAAGCCGATGAATAATCGTATAGATTTCGAATTTCGCTCCCACATCAATACCGCGGGTAGGTTCATCCAGGATAAGAATATCTGGTCCGGCAAAAATCCATTTGCTGAGCACCACTTTTTGCTGGTTGCCACCACTCAGATTACCGGTCTTCTGCAAAATACTTGGTGCTTTGATATTCATGCTTTTCTTCATCTCTTCCGCGACCAGCACTTCTTCGCGCTCGTTCACTACCGCGTTTCGCGTCAGCTTGCTCAGACCCGTTAAGGAAATATTGCGCTTGATGTCATCCATCAGAATGAGTCCGTATTCCTTGCGGTCTTCTGTCACATAAGCAAACCCATTCTGAATAGCCTCTGTGACGGTATTGTTGTGGATCGGTTTGCCATTCTTAATGAGTTGACCCGAAATATTCCGGCCATAGGATTTGCCAAAGATACTCATGGCAAGTTCGGTACGCCCAGCGCCCATCAGCCCGGCAATACCTACAATCTCACCACGTCTGATATTCATATGGATCTGATCCAGTACTTTCCGCTCGGCATGATGTTCGTGATATACCGTCCAGTCTTTTACCTCAAGGATAACTTCACCAATGGTCGCATGACGCTCCGGATAACGGCTGGTGAGATCACGTCCTACCATTCCGCTAATAATCCGGTCCTCCGTCACTTTTTCCTTCTTCATATCCAACGTCTCAATTGTCTTGCCATCTCGTAAAATGGTCACTGAATCGGATACCTTGGATACCTCATTCAGCTTGTGTGAGATCAGGATACAGGCGATGCCCTGTTTCTTGAATTCCAGCATCAATTGCAGGAGATTTTCACTGTCGTCCTCGTTCAGCGCAGCGGTTGGCTCATCCAAAATAAGCAGCCGAACCTTTTTGGAGAGCGCCTTCGCAATTTCGACCAGTTGCTGTTTGCCTACCCCGATGCTGGATACCAGCGTGTTTGGATTTTCGCTCAGTCCCACCTTCGAGAGCAGTTCTCGTGTACCCACAAATGTTTCTTTCCAGTCCACAATGCCTCTGTGGGCACGTTCATTGCCCAGATATATATTTTCCGCGATTGAAAGGTAGGGAATCAGGGCCAACTCCTGATGGATAATGACAATCCCCAGATCCTCGCTCTGCTTAATATCCTTGAACTCACAATTTTTGCCCTGAAATAAAATGTCGCCTTCATACGTGCCATGTGGATATACACCACTCAGTACCTTCATCAACGTAGATTTACCTGCGCCATTTTCACCACATATGGAATGAATTTCGCCTTCACGGACTTTCAGATTGACATTTTCCAGCGCTTTGACGCCAGGAAAGGTTTTGGTGATGTTTTTCATTTCCAGAATGATTCCGGCCATGGGATGTGCTCCTTTCATTTATTATTTCAGTCCTATTTCTTCCTTCGTGTAATACTGGGTACCAACGATATCTTGCTCCACATTTGTACGGTCCACGGAGATGGGATCCAAGAGATACGCCGGAACAACCTCAATACCGTTGTTATATGATGTTTTATCATTAACTTCAGCCTGTTTTCCTTGCAAAATGCTATTGGCCATCTCTACCGTCTTCTCCGCTAGCTTCCGCGTATCCTTGAACACCGTCTGCGTCTGTTCCCCGGCCACAATCGACTTGATCGAAGCAAGTTCGGCATCCTGTCCTGTAATAACAGGCAGCGGTTTGTTCGAAGTACCGTAACCGATCCCTTTCAAGGATGAGATGATACCAATACTGATTCCATCATAAGGAGATAATACTGCATCCAGATTATCACCCGAGTAATACGCACTCAGCAGGTTATCCATCCTTGACTGGGCCAATGCACCGTCCCAGCGCAAGGTCGCAATCTGGGCCATCGTCATCTGCTTGCTGCGCACGACCAGTTTGCCGGAATCGATGTATGGCTTCAGCACAGACATCGCACCGTCGAAGAAGAAATAGGCGTTATTATCATCCGGAGAGCCACCAAACAGCTCAATGTTATATGGTCCTTTTCCATCCTTGAGCCCAAGCTTTTGTTCGATGTAGGAGGCTTGAAGCACACCTACCTTAAAATTGTCGAACGTGGCATAATAGGTTAAATAGGGCGTATTGCGAATGAGCCGGTCATACGAGATCACCTGGATCCCTTCGTCATGCGCTTTCTTGATTACATCCGTTAATGTATTGCCATCCACGGACGCGATAACCATCACATCCACACCTTTGGTGATCATGTTTTCAATCTGTGAAATCTGATTTTCAACCACATCCTCAGCATACTGAAGATCGGTTTTGTACCCCTGCTCCTGAAACAGACGGACCATGTTCTCCCCGTCTCCCACCCATCGCTCTGATGATTTGGTTGGCATCGATATACCGACATATCCCTTTTCTTTGCTGCCTGGGCCACTCTCTGCCAGATTACAGGCCGAGAGCATCAAGGTCATCACCAGAAGCCAGATGAGCATTGCTCCTTTTTTCATATGAAGTTCCCCTTTCCTCACGTCATACGGTTCTGAATGAGTTCTAAGATAACGCTTACAATGCATATGGTACATTCTGTTGCTTGGTGTTCCTGTCTGAGACCAATGGTAGCATTGGAGAAGCCGTAAGGTCTTTGCACGTTTTGAACCTTTTTTATAAAAATTTAACTTTTGATGGAAACGCTTAAAATACAAGTGTGACCCATGAGATACCATACCAGAGTCAAAAAAAAAAGGACATGCTCCACTTCGCTTCACACGAAGTAGAACACATCCATTTCAATTATCACACGTCTGAATGAACAACTGTAATACGATATTTAATTCGCAGAAGGATGATAAGCCGTTCCCCCGTTCTTTCGATACTGCACTGGCGAAATGCCCATTGTTTTCTTAAATGCAGTGCTGAAATAATGCTGGGTATCATAACCTACACGCTCAGCTATGGTGTGGATCGGCAGTGTTGTTGAATCTAAAAGCTGTATAGCCTTGCGAATGCGAGCATGCGTGACAAGCGTGACAAAGGAATCATTCAACTCTTTCTTCAACACACGGCTAAGATATACGGCAGATACTTGTAGACGGGAAGCGAGCGATTCCAGGGTCAGTTCCCGCTCGGCATATTCTTCGTGAATAAGTTGTCTTGCCCGGCGAACCAGAGGCGACAACTGCACTTCTCCGTATACCCGTTCACGGCAATGACGGTAAGAATCCGGCGTTTCTTCCAGTGTCCCTGCATGTGTCGCCACATGAGCATGAATGGCAATATTCAGGCAAGAACTAATCTGTTGTTCCAGAAGGGACTCTATTTCTTCAGGGGCTTCCTGCCACAGACACATGCCGATCAACCCGCTTACGTCCCGAAACAGGACATGTGGCACGTCCCCCAGCAGTTCACTGATTATATTTTCCACTGCATACAGAAACAACTGACGATCATTCTCTCTCAGTATCGTCTGACGAGCTTCAGCGGCAGGCCAGCGTACGACCCCGACCTGCACAGGTGGGACGGCGGGTAACCGCAAAAACACAAGCTGCTCGGTCAGATCCCTCCCTTCAGCCTGCCCCTCCAGCCACTCCAGCATAAATCGCTGGCGAAGCAACGGGATATTACGTTCAATCTGATGGGCTGCCTGTTGTACATATGCCGTCCTCTGGTGCTCTTCAGTAAGTCGCTGATGTAATCGCTCAAGCGCAGCATGTAATTGTTCTGCTTGCACAGGTTTTAAGATGTAATCCTCTACGCCAAGACGAACCGCCTCCTGCGCATATGCAAATTCATCATGTCCCGAGATGATCAGGTAACGACAGCCCGGGCACTTCTGCTGAAGGGCACGGATTAGTTCGATTCCGTTCAGGAATGGCATATTCATATCAACGAGAACAATATCCACACCCAAATCAGCCGCCCGTTCCAGCGCTTCCTCGCCATCTTCCGCTTCACCAACAACCTCCATCCCGAGAGTTGTCCAGTCAATGGCATCCCGAATCCCCTCACGAATGATCGGTTCATCATCAGCGATGAGCACGCGGTATTTCTTCGCCACATGGCTATCCGGCGTAATCTCCATTACTGTAGTCAATCCGGATGTCTCATCTGTTTCAGTGGAAGTTGTCACGGTCGACTTCATGAATTTTCCCATTCACTCTCCTGCCTCTCTTCGTTACTGATTTGCTTGGTTGTCGGGAGCTCTCGCATCAACGGATGAATAATGGTCACATTAGTTCCTTCCCCTTCCTGGCTCTCCAGCACAATACCGTACTCATCGCCAAAGGACAGCCGGAGACGGGCCTGCACATTCAACATTCCATAACTTTTGCCTGTCATCCCAGGCGTAGACGCTTCCAAACTTGCCAAAGGAGCTTCGAGCAGCTGCTGCATCTCGGCAAGCCGTTCGTTGGACATGCCTGCTCCATTATCCTGAACGGTCAGCAGCAGTCTGTTATGTTCCAATCTGGCCTCCACCCGAATGTGTCCTGGCCCACGCCTGCCCTTGATTCCATGATAGATTGCATTCTCTATCAGGGGCTGAAGCAGCAGCTTTAACACAAAAAGATCCCGCAGTTCCTCTGGAACATTCAATGTATACTGAAGACGATCGCGGTATCGTGTCTGCTGAATTTGCATATAGCTGGTCATATGCTCAATCTCGGAATGCAGCGGAATGTAATCCTGTCCTTTACTAAGCCCTATACGAAATAATCGAGATAACGCACCAACCATGCCGGATACATCTTCTGCACCCTCTTTGCGTGCCATCCAATGAATTGTATCCAAGGTATTGTACAAAAAGTGTGGTTTGATATGCTCCTGCAAACTTCGCATTTCAGCGTCGCGTTTCTGCCGCTCCCGCAATTCATTTAGTGATATCAGTTGTCGAATCTGTACCAGCATTCGGTTATAACTGTTGCCAAGCATGCCAATCTCGTCAGCCCGGTCGCTCCAGCGACCTGGTCTGAGATTGCCGGTCTCCGCCCTGCGCATATAGGACATGAGCCGGAAAATGGGCTGAGCAATGGAACGGGAGAACCATGAAGAGGCGCTCAGGCCAAACAAACACACCACAAATACAAAGCTAACCACGTAAAACTGGATTTGGCGTACTTCGGATATGGAGTCTCTTGTGGGAAATACTCCTACCGTTCTCCAACCCGTAAAGGTAGACGACTGATACATGAATAATAACGTTCCACCTTCTGTTTCGGCGGTAAATGTTCCACTCTCACCGGAGGGGAACCAGTCTGTGGGAATGTCTTCTATTAGGGGGTGCTCCGGCTTGTATACACTTTGACCTTCTGCATCCGTCACCATCACATAACCGGATTTCCCCAAGGTTACATTACGGGCAGCCTGAGAGACGGACCTTAGTTTTAGATCAATCATAATAACGCCTCGCACACGCCCTGACGCTTCATCCGTGATGGAACGCGCAACCGATACAATCTCATCATCCTTGTACCGTACATGTGTCGTGAGATTACGCTCTTTTGGCTGGCCCAATACCATGAATATGCCCGGATTGGCTGCGGCTTCTTGGTACCAATTTTCCTGGATCAGGCTCTGCTCTGCTCGGGGATACATCTCGTTGCTAATATAGTCACCACTTGCATTGACGAGAACAATCCCGGCGATTTCAGGATACAATGTTGTGAATCCCTGCAAGGTTTGTTTGATGCCATATAACCGATTTTGCTCCGTTTCGGCAATTGTGCCCATGTTTATCGGTTCACCGTCTGCATCATCATCATTCAACGGCATTTTGTCGTTCATAAAAGCATCAATATCCGGCTCAAATGCAATCAGATAGGTCATATTCTGCAAATTCTCCATTTTGCTGTTCAGAGCTTCATTCACTTTGCCAATCAGCTGCATGGTATGCCCTTCAACCTGTCGTTCAACTACCCGCTCCACCGTCCAGTTCACAAGCAACCCAAGCCCTACGGAAGGTACAATGGCAAATAGCAGAAAAAGCAGCATCAGCTGGTATCGAAGAGGCATATTACGCAAGCGTAAACGCCGAATCCCATTCTTAAAAGTTGAGAGAATTGCTCTCCTGCTCCAAGGCCTTGGACTCTTGAAATCCTCCTTGTTATTTGGCATAGTAATCATCCACATCCGAGCGTGTCACCACAGAGATCCCTGTGTCCACCATCACGGGAAGCGGTGCATTTTCACCGGATGAGGATGGGGCAGGAACCGTTAACTGGTGATGCAGATGGAACAAATATTGGAGTGACCAATATCCCATATTCCAGGTTCCCTGTGCAATTGTAGCTGAGATCGTACCGTTCTTGATCATATCCAATGTGGCCTTATTTGTATCAAACGAAATAATCTGCAATGGATGTCTGTCCCCGGTAGTTTGAACGGCTTCCCCCGCCCCTGCTCCTCCGGTGGCTTCAGTCACAAAAATACCCGCCAGCTCGGGATGTTCCTTCATCATTCTCTGTGTTTCGTCTCTGGATACCATCGCATCACCGTGTCCGTCTGCAACTTCAACGATCTGCATGGAAGGGTATCTCTTCTTGATCGTATCGCGGAAGCCCTTCGTCCGCTCTTCATGATTTTGTTGCCCAGGCAAGGTTAATACCGCGACCTCTCCCTCACGCCCCAGCAGTTCAGCCATTTTATCGGCAGCCATTACACCTGACTTGTAATTATCTGTCCCTAGAAAAGAATAGGCCTCGCTATCAGGTGCATCCGCGTCGAATAAGACAACAGGGATATCTGCGTCGACTGCCTTGTTGATCGCTGGTACTAGCGATTGAGGATCGATTGCAGATATGGCAATGCCTGCGGGTTTACGAGCGATAGCCTGCTCGATTACCATGGTCTGCTCCTTCGCATTATACCGGGTAGCCCCGCGATATTCTACGGTCACGCCAAGTGCATCCCCGGCATCCTCGAATCCTTTGAGCGGGCTCTTCCAATACTCCAGCCCGGACTGGAATGTAATCATGATATACGTCTCACCGATATCACCGCGCAGCCCACGGTCCTCCCATGAACTGTTTACCTGACTGGTGTATTCGAATCTCAACACATACAACGCAAATGCTGAGATTAGCAAAATGTAAACAAGCAGCATTTTTTTCATTCCGTTCACTTCCTCAAGTTGTCTGATCACCTTGTACTTCGTTTAAATTGTAAACGCAATCATTCAAAAAGAAAACTCCCCCTTATCTTTTTAAAAGGAAGCTCCTGTTGCTAACGGTGTACCTGCTGCAATAATGTACTATATGGTTTCTCCCTCTGGACGTATGATCATGGAACTAGACTACAACCAGAGGAGAGCATCATCATTATGAATCTTGCATCTTTTTTAATCTACTGCATCGTTGTTACATTCACCCCTGGCCCCAGCAATATCGTAATTCTTTCTTCTACACAGATCGTTGGCGCACGAAAAACAATGCGCTATGTCTGGGGAGCTACGTTGGCATTTGGTCTGCTGCTTACCGCTTCAGCTTTTCTTAATCAGCTTCTTGCGGGAGTGTTACCTGGAATTCTGAAGGTGATGCAGATTGTCGGCGGCCTTTACATGGTGTATCTGGCGTACCAGATCTACAAAATGGGTACCACCGAGGATGCACCGAAACAAGTTACCGGATTCTGGAACGGTTTTATCATGCAATTTGTGAATCCAAAGGTCGTCTTGTTTACTTTCACTGTCATTCCAAGTTATGTATTGCCCTTTTATCAAAGTTCATTTTCTTCGTTCCTGTTCGTGCTGCTGATTACATTCATTGGATTTCTGGCCTATTCCAGTTGGGTTGTTTTTGGCACGGTTTTCAGAACGTTGCTGAATCGCCACCAAAAATTACTGAGTATTCTCATGGCACTTTTTTTGTTATACTCAGCCATTATAGTATCCGGATTAATCTAAAGCTTGGGAGGTGTGCTGCATGGAACGGTTTAACTATAAAAAGTCGCAAGACGTGCTGGCACTATCCGCCAGCTTTACTGATTTTGCATACAAAAAACATTGCCATGAAGAGTATGCGGTCGGCGTAACCCTGCGTGGCATTCAACAATACAACCTGGACGGACAATATCAGGCGTCTCACCAAAATGGTGTCATGTTATTCAACCGCGAACAGTCTCATGATGGAAGCTCCTATGATAAGGCTGGCATTGACTATGTGATGCTGTATTTGAAGCCGGATTTGGTAGAGGAGATTATAGGTAAAAAGGAATTGCGTTTTGGAAGTCCCATCGTCTATGACCCCGAGCTTGCACGTAACATTCTGATGCTGAACGATGCCGTTCAACTCAGACAGGACGAAGCCGAGTGCAGCGAACGGGTCTTCAATCTGGTTCACCTGCTGGCTCAGAAGGAAATGGACACCAAGCTCTGGTTGCCTCAGGACAACCTGGTCCGCAAAGCCAAGGAAATCATGTTTTGCAGCACCGAAGATGTGCTCAAGCTGGACAACCTGAGTTCCGAATTTGGCATGTCCAAGTTTCAATTTATCCGTGAATTCAAGGCACATGCAGGCATATCCCCCTACCAGTTTTTCTTAAACTGCAAAGTAGAGCGTGCCCGTCAGTCCATTGAAAAGCAGAAGGACGTATATACTGCTGTTGCCGATTGCGGATTTGTTGATCTGACCCATCTGAACCGGCATTTCAAACGGGTATTTGGTGTCACAGCCTATGAATACATGTTGCAGCTGAACTTTAAAAATTGAACTAAAGAATATTTACACTGGCCACTCAGATGACAGAATAACCTTCTGATCGCTGTTATCCCCAGATTTTTTTGATCCCTTTTTATAAAGGGAAGATTCGGGGATAGCGTATGCTTTCGATGCAGCTTTCTTTCAAAAGGCTTTTAGGCGAACGCTTCGCTTCTTCAGATTCTGTCTGTCCTTGGGCAATCACACTCTTTTCTTTCTTCTCCAGACCCACACAACTGCCAACACTGCTAATAAAATGACTGTACCGTATAAGATAAGATAGAAAGGCCCACTTCGCCCATCATTAGTTTCTCCAAAGTCTTCTTCACTCACAACCTTGCCTGCGCCCAGCAATTTCAGATCATCTCCGGCTTGTTCAATTGGAACATTGCGACTGCACAGATTCGTATGTAGCTTATGATCCAATTCATATCGATAAGCATAGATCAGGTAGGACTGATTCTTTTCAAATTGAATGCCACAGGATTCAGATCCTCCGTCACTCGCAAGGATTTTCATCTTTTTGGCATCAACTCCCTTCCATGCCGTATCTACATCAAAGGTATACTCTCTTAATAAGCCATCATGCTTCGACTGTTGAGAACGTCCCTTCTTCACCACTTCTCCTGTAAATACAGTTGTGTTTGTCTTCAATCTCTCTTGAACATCATTCTCGACACAACTGCAAGCATACACTTTCTCTCCGGGAAATAGAGCTAACCCAGATGTAACCAACAGTAAGATCAACATGCACATCACCAAACGTCGTTTCATTCCGACCGCTCCCCTCCTACATTCTCTGCTTGAATAAGCGTTGTTAAGGTTACATATTTTTATTGCTGCTATATTTATTGTAAAATTATAGCACAATACAAATATCGTTATGTCCGACATACGCAAGGACACAACATACGAAATCAACCATCACGGAGGAACTCGACATTTGATACACAACTGGAAAAAGAACATCTCATTCCCGCTGCTCTTTGCAGCGTTATGCATGATCGCTTTTATAAGCATCGCCCTATCCATCAGCGACAACCAGATTCATCGATTTGATGATACGCTGATCGGCTGGATTCAGGGGTTGGAATCCCCCAGCATGACGCAATTCATGCAGTTTTTCACCTGGATCGGCAGTGAAATGCCTGTAGTTTTCATTACAATCATTTCCATGATTGTGTTATACGTTTGGCTGCGACACAAACGCGAACTACTCTTCCTCGCTTGTGTGCTCGCCGGTTCAACCCTGTTAAATGCATTGCTCAAGCTGGTATTCCAGCGTGCCAGACCTACCATTAACCGGATTATCGAAGTGAGCGGCTATAGCTTTCCCAGTGGGCATTCTATGGCCGCATTTAGCCTGTACGGTGGACTGGCCTTTCTAATCTGGAAACATGTACCCACCGTCACCGGACGTGTTCTGATGATTGTTGCCAGCGCCGTATTTATACTGACCATTGGTATAAGTCGTATCTACTTGGGGGTGCATTATCCAAGTGATATCGTAGGCGGATACTTCTTGAGTGGTTGCTGGCTCTCCACATGCATATGGTTTTATCGGCGGCATTTGGAGCGTATGTCCCAACTGCAAAGCAGAAGGCTGGCCTAAGCGGCCCGCTATTGATCTACACAAAGAAATACCCGGCTTTCCTTAACTAAAGGATAGCCGGGTATTTTTAATATTCATATTTACTAGTCCTAAATTCGTTCAGGACCACATGTACCGCTTGTCCCAATTAAGGGAACAGGCTGATCTGTTTTTTTTCACACCAATTTATAACTCTTCACCATTCGATTCAATAACTTTTTTGTACCAGTGGAAACTCTTCTTCGGTGTTCTGCTCAAATCTCCGTTACCGTCGTTGTCCTTGTTGACATGAATGAAGCCATAACGCTTCTTCATCTCTCCAGTGGATGCACTAACCAGGTCGATACATCCCCACATTGTGTAGGCAATGAGGTCTACGCCATCCGCTACGGCTTCTTTCATTTGTTCAATGTGGCCCTTCAGATAATCAATGCGATAATCATCTTGAATGGAGCCATCTTCCTCTACCACATCAACAGCGCCAAGCCCGTTCTCAACCACCATCAATGGAATCTGGTACCGATCATACAGATGATTCAACGTGTAACGCAGTCCTTTTGGATCGATCTGCCATCCCCAGTCGGAAGCTTCGAGATATGGATTTTTGATACCACCAAGCAGATTACCTTCTGCTCTCTCCAGGGACTCGTCCGCACTTTCAACCAAAGACATATAATAACTGAAGGAATAGAAGTCTACGCAGCCTTCACGCAGGGTCTGTTCGTCTCCCGGTTGCATCTCGATCTGGATGCCCTCTTCGGCGAAGAAACGTTTGGCGAATCCAGGATATGCTCCACGAACCTGTACATCACCGCAGATCATATTGGAGATTTGGTCTTTCTTCTGTGCAAGCAGCATGTCGTCCGGGTTACATGTGTTTGGATAGGTTGTCATGAAAGCGACCATACAGCCGATCTGGAAATCAGGGTTAATCTCATGTCCCAGCTTCACCGCTTTGGCACTCGCAACGAATTGGTGATGTAATGCCTGGAAACGAGTCTGTGGATCATCCACTCCGTCGACCAATGTCTCTTTACCTTCAAACAGAATACCTGCAGCCATATAAGCACCCATCGGCATCGTCAGACAGTTGATCTCGTTAAAAGTCAGCCAGTATTTCACTTGATCTTTGTAGCGGTTGAAGAGAGTTGTACAATAACGGATATAACAGTCGATGACTTCACGGGAAGCCCAGCCGTTATACTTCTGTGTCAGACCGAATGGCGTTTCATAATGGGAGATCGTTACGAGCGGCTCGATATTGTATTTTTTCAACTCGGCAAAGACATTATCGTAGAACTGCAATCCCTCTTCGTTTGGCTCCAGTTCGTAACCGTTCGGATAGATCCGGGACCAGTTAATGGACATGCGGAACATTTTGAAGCCCATCTCTGCCATCATGGCAATATCTTCTTTGTAATGTCCGTAAAAGTCAACCGCTTCATGGCTCGGATAATACGTGCCCTCTTCCAATACAGGCGTAATCCGGCGTGGAATCGTGTGGGTTCCCCCTGTCATCATGTCAGACGTGCTTGGCCCTTTGCCACCCTGGTTCCATCCACCCTCGAATTGATTGGCAGCCGTTGCGCCACCCCAGTAAAATCCTTCTTTCATTGTCATGACCAGTTCCTCCTTCATAATTAACTCATTTCGATATAAAATGCTTGATATTATGCGAGTAGCCGTTCCGGTCACGAATCGTTCTTCTGATCGCTGTTATCCTCGGATTTCTTTTATTCTTATTTCTAAATGGAAAAAATCCGATGATAGCGTTTGCTTCCGAAGTAGCTTTCTTACAGAAAGCTTTTAGCGAACACTTCGTTTCGTCAGAATCGATATCGTCCCCTTCACTACTTCGCAATAAATGAAGAACAAGTTATAAGACTGAGTCAAAATGTCTTCGTAAGACCATGTAACCAGTGTACCACCCATACCCTGACACCTATTGTCATGGTATAATCAGAGCATGGAAAATAACCGATTATTTCGAATGTTGCTTTTGTTATTGGAGAAAAAGAAGGCCACAGCACCCGAACTCGCCCGTATGTTCGAGATTTCGGTACGTACGGTGTACCGTGATATCGACCGGCTGAGCGCTGCGGGCATCCCCGTCTATACGACGACCGGCAAGCATGGCGGTATCCATCTGATGGACAACTATGTCATGGACAAGTCCCTGCTGTCGGAAGAAGACCAGAATGAAATTTTGATGGGACTATACAGCATCAGTGCGATCCCACACCTTAATAGTGCTCATATGCTGCAACGGCTGACCGCTCTGTTTGATCACAAGCTGGATTGGATCGAATTCAATTTCTCACCATGGGGCAGCATCCCCCTGCAAGAGAGAGAACTTTTTAATCAAGTAAAACAAGCCATATTAACGAATCAACTGATTACGTTTCATTATGTTAATTCGGATGGAGAGAAGAGCATTCCAACGGTGGAGCCACAGAAACTTATATTCAAAAACAGTACATGGTACTTCAAAGGATATATCCATGATGACCCTGACCGGAGAGAATTCGAGACATTTAAGATGAAACGGATCACCCAGTTGACTTTTCTGGCGAGAAAACACGATCACTCTGTTACTGCCGGATCAAACGACCCTGAATCAGAAGCAGCTCCTGTCCTGACTCCTCTGACACTCTCGTTCTCCAGCAATATTGCATACCGAGTGTATGATTTTTTCGAACCTTCCCTCATTAAAAAAGAGCCTGATGGCAGGCTCCGTGTGTCTCTCGAATTAAATGTAGGGGAATGGCTCTACTCCTTCCTGCTATCGTTCGGTTCGGAGCTAACCGTAATCGAGCCTGTTCATGTTGGACAGGAATTGCTCAGACGTCATATCCAAGCCGTTGAACATTTGCAGAACGTCATGAACAAACTACCTAACAATGAATGATATAATATAGGCCTATACAACTTTTGATCACAGCTGACTCTCCATCATCCACCTGACCGAAGGAGGTTTATCCATGCAAGACATTAGACGCAACAATGTGGAACGTTTCAAAGGTTTTGGTACGTTATACGATCAAAATCGGCCAGCTGCTCCCACTGAAGTGGTGGATATTCTAACGACATATCTTGGCAGCACACCGCGTATGGTCGCAGATGTTGGCTGTGGCACCGGCTTATCATCGTGGATCTGGCTTAATGAGGCAGAACGTATCATCGGCTTCGAACCCAGCGATGACATGAGGTCTGTAGCAGAATCCAAGTGGGAATCTGCCGGGAAGCCGGATAACTTGCGGTTTGTGTCCGGCTTGTCTCACGACCTCGGACTACCAGATGGCAGTGTGGATGTGCTGACCTGCTCCCAATCATTTCACTGGATGGAGCCGCAACCCACACTACGCGAGTTTGCACGTGTACTTCGTACAGGCGGCATATTTGCAGCCTACGATTGCGACTGGCCGCCAATGTTAGACTGGCAGTTAGAACAAGCCTATCTGCAGCTGAATAAGGAAGCAGATCAACGAGCAGCCAGTCTGGCTCCCCAGGATAGTCACGCACACAAATGGAGCAAGGATGGGCATTTGCAGCAGATTCAGCAGTCCGGGCTGTTCCGATATGTTCGGGAAATCGTATTTCATCACCACGAGACATTCACAGCCGATCGATATGTCAATCTCGCCCTGAGCCAAGGCGGCCTGCAAACGGCGTTGAAGCTCGGAGCGGATGATCTATTAACAGCTGCTGACGAGTTCAGAGTGCTGGCTAATCGTGTATTTGACGGACAATCCAGAAAAGTACTCTTTTCTTATCGCATGCGCCTCGGTATTGTCTGAATGTAGTACGTCGCTTGCATCTCTCCTACATACCAAATGCCAAAAGGAGGTCGTACATGTCATAACCATGACCTGTACGACCTCCTTTTGGCTATATTCTCAGGAAGAGAATAAGTCACTTAATTGTCGCTCTTGTACATTCAATGCCAACACCAATTTTGTCGGGTCTTGTCTTGAATAAATGACGTTAATGATATGGCCTTGCTGCACTTGCGGCAGCGCAGAAGACAAAATTTCTTTTTGCGTTGTCACATTAAACGTTTCACCATTTGTCTTTGTTATGCTAAGTTTGAGTTGAAGCTTGATCTTATTACTGCCTCCACTGCCAAGTGGAGTGACATCGAGAATCTTGGCCATGGCTTTTTCGCCTGTTCTTGCAATATCCATCATCTCAGGGGATACCCCTTGTTGTACCATCTTTTCATCCAACAATTGCTGCATATCCTCCTGTGATAACTGTCCTTTCATATCAAGCCCTACCTTGCGTTCATCCTTCACAGAGACCACTAACGGAATGAAGCTGCCCGGCTGAAACTGAGCCATGGATGTCAGGGGAATAACGGTTTTCATTTCCGTATCGTATTTCTCCCGCCCCTTACGCGACACCGTCAGACCCAATCGAACCTCCGGTTGTTCATTAATATACGTGCCAGTCTGTTGTATGCTCTTAATGACACCCACTGCCGGTAAACCTGTCTTGACTCGACCTACACCAAAAATATTGCTCAAAATTGCAGGAACAAAAATCAACCCGAACCCGGCAAAGATCGCCGGAGTGTACCACCATGCCTGCATAATCATAAACGGATCATTCCACATCTTCTGTGCCAGAAATGGGGAGAACCCTACTCCGAACACAGTTAATACGCCAATGAATCTCAGGAAACCTACCATATGATCCACCCTCTCTTAATCCTTCTCTTACTATCTCTATCCATACCTCTAACGATATATCTATTTATCGTTGTTATACGTATTGTACACATGGGGTATCACTGTCTTATAAGCAAAGACCTTCTAAATGGACACTAGTCCCATATAGATCAGTTCGGACGGATTCGCTGGATTCTGACCCAATCCCACCCGATCTCCAACTCGTGGAATCTGCATTTTGGACACCAGTGTCTCCAATGTTCGCTGATACTGGTTACCGTTTGTCTCTGTCACATCCAATACAAGCACAACAATCGGATCAAAGTTGATCAGTTTGCCTGTATCGGTGATTGTCACCACCGTTGCTGTTGCCGTTAATGGAAGCGAACCACTCGCGGCCAATTGTGCCTGCTTTGCCGAATCCAGACTTTGGTTGATTGCCTCCCGATGTTCCTTGGATACGAAACCTTTCATCATCATGCCAGTGAGTCCTTTATTCATCATTTTATCCGCTTTAGCAATCGCATCTTCCTGTTTGTTCTTTTTACCGAACCATCCCATAGTAAGCACCTCATTTGTTTTATTTTTATTTATAGTTAAATTATAAACACTGCGGCTTGTCTTTGAATACCCTTCTGGCGGCATACAAAAAAAACGAAAAATCCGGTAATTGAATGACCGGATAATCGTTTCTTAAGTAAGGAATGTTGCTAATTCCGCAAAAAAGATCTGCTAATCCGATCTTCATTTCACGATTGCGAGCCATTTTTTGTACCAAGTGCGTTGGCAACGCACAACATCATGCCAAAAACAGTAGAATTTTAGCCCATAAGCATAAGTATTACGAATACACACTTTTTCAACCTTTTACACTGAGCGAGCTGTTCCCCGGAATCAGCCCCTACCGCTGAAACGTTTGATCGCTTCCTCGGTCACTGGCTGGAATAGATTAACGAGATTTCCATCAGGATCACGGAACAGCACAGCACGATTCCCCCACGGCATCGTGGTCGGTTCCTTTACCCACTCGTCCACAAACGGCTTCAAGCGCTCATATTCGGCTTCAACATCGTGGACATGGAACTCGAGGATGACCGTGTGATTGTTGGCTGCCACGGCAGAATCAATGCCAAACAGGGGCACCGTCTGGGAGTGGCCGATTGCCAGGGTGCAAGATGGCATAACGAGTTCGGCAAAGACAGGCGCGGGACGTACCGCCGAAACACCCATGACTTTCTCATAAAACTCAACAAGACGATTCACGTCGTCGGTAATAATGCGTACAGAAGCAAAATACATAAAATACACCCTTCCTGTTATAGAATAAAAGTACCCGATCATTGTGTGGGGCCTGAATCGGCCTTCTATCCCTTTATATTTACTTCAAATATGTTTACTTAAGTGATGATAAAATAACGCTACTGACAGCAGCATGTCAGTAGCGTTATTCAACATTTGTACTCCTCCTGGTTAATACCATTTCATACTAAAATTACTTTTGATTCATTCTACTTTTTGCGTAACAGATATACCAGCTTCCGATAATACATGGCTGCTTCCTTGTATTTCCGCTGATCCTCGGATACTACGGCCATCCCCTCATATAACGGTTCAAGTCGCATGACATGCTGTGCGGATTCAAAATAAGGCAGACAGGCAAGTGCTCGCTCCATGAAAACTTCGCGATCTCCATGCGCAAGAGCCAGATGGCTCTGGTAGAAGGTTGCGCTCATCTGCTGATCCTGTGTTGTTGCACATTTCAAGAGTTGATCTACACTTTGCGCGAGCACGCCCCAGTTCTTCCGCGCCAGAGCCACTTCGCATTGATATACATTGACGAGCGGCCGCATCGCGAGCTGTGTTTCTTCGGTTTCCTGCTGCAATAGCGACTCAAATCGTTCAATCTCAGCCTGTGCCTGTTCCAGTTCACCTGTCATCGTTAACATGACAATCCGATTGTTGGCAATCGCCGTCACCAGATCTTCCTGGTTGCCGGCATACACGAGGTTTGCCTCCGCCATTGTCAATGCAGAGAGTGCCTCCTGAACCAGCCCCATAGCAAAACAATAACCACTATATGCCACATATAACCCAGACAACCGATGAAACATCCGTTGATCATAGACATGACGCATTGTAAGCTCGAATACCTGTTTTGCCTCTTCATACTGTTTGACCTGAATGTAGGCTTCCATCTTGATATTTTGCACAGACAACCAGAATTCACTGCCAGGAAGCGCCAGCTCACTGAGCCTGGTTGCATGAGTTAATACATCCACAAAAGCCATTTTGGAGCGATAATATTGTATTTTATAGAATAAAAGTGCTTTGACTAACGGGCGCGGCAGATCAATATCGTCTGGGCGACCATACTTCTCCAGGTAAAAATTAAGGTAGGACTTATGTATATATTCATGTGCCGTTGCATCGTTTAACTGCTGATAATAGACTGCCTTCATCAAGGCCGTTGTTAGCTCTACGGTCAACGTGTCATCCCGATCTGCCAGTGCATGCACCATATCTTCGGATATCGCCGACGCTGGAACAGACATTTGTTCGAAGATGGCCTCTGCCCGTTCGAGTGTTTCCTCGTCCTGAGCCGCAGCCTTTAGAATATAGGAAGGGGATACCCCAAGACGCCCAGCGATGGCTTCTGCCAAGTCCTCAGGGAGCGGATAACGATCCGCCAGGATATTGGTAAAGTGGGCCTGCGTGACCAGACCTTCCACAAGGTCTTTACGGGAGATTTGTTTTCTTTTGCTTAGCAGTTCAATGCGTTCCTTCAGCATGGTATCCCTGTCCTTTCTATCCTAACAAGCGAGTACATTCTATTCACATCATCGCAAAATTAGAGATATAACGCCACCCTTCCGGCGAAATCAAACGAAACGGTTTCCGTTTCCGAGGTAATTGTTTTACAATAAGAAAGTATGTGTAAGAGCATTTTATTGAAATGCTGAAACATGAGCTGAATATGAAAGGATGCAAATAAATGATTATTAAACCAAGAACACGTGGTTTTATTTGTACTACTTCCCACCCTGTAGGTTGCGCTGCGCAAGTGCAGGAACAGATTGATTATGTGAAATCCCAGCCACAGCTGAAAGGCCCCCGTAATGTGCTCGTCATCGGTGCTTCCACCGGTTACGGACTGGCATCACGCGTTGTTTCTGCTTTTGGGGCGGGAGCGAATACAGTCGGCATTTATCGTCCAAGCAGCTCCACAGAGAAACGTACAGCGTCAGCAGGCTGGTACAACTCCGCTGCATTCGAAAAAGCCGCAGAGGAAGCAGGCCTGAAATCGTACAGCGTTACAGGTGATGCATTTGCAAACGAAACACGAGACAAAGCCGTTGAACTGATTCGCAGTGAACTCGGTCAAGTCGATCTGGTTGTATACAGCGTAGCCTCGGCACGCCGTACCGATCCGAACACGGGTGAAGTATTTAACTCTGTGCTGAAGCCAATCGGACAATCCTACACGAACAAAACGGTGAACTTCCACACAGGCGAAATTAGCTCCGTTACCCTTGAACCTGCAAACGAAGAGGAAATTCGTCAGACGGTAACCGTTATGGGCGGAGACGATTGGGAACTTTGGATGGATGCCCTGCAACAAGGCGGCGTGCTTGCTGACGATGCAACAACGATCGCTTTCTCTTATATCGGTCCTGAACTTACGCATGCCATTTATCGTGATGGTTCCATCGGTCAAGCCAAGAATCATCTGGAAGCGACTGCACACAAGCTGAATGATCGTCTAAGTGCAAAAGGTGGACGTGCGTACTTAACTGTAGCCAAGGCGCTGGTGACTCAATCCAGTTCTGCAATTCCAGTCGTGCCGCTGTACATCTCAGCATTGTACAAAGTCATGAAAGAAAAAGACTTGCATGAAGGATGCATCGAGCAATTGCAACGTCTGTTCGCTGATCGTTTGTATGCGGGGGGAGAAGTTCCAACCGATGCCGAAGGCCGTATTCGCATTGATGATTGGGAGATGAGAGCTGACGTTCAGGAAGAAGTGGCGAAGCTCTGGAATGAGTTGACCACAGAGAACATCTACGATCTGTCCGATCTGGAAGGTTACCGTCGCGAATTCTTCCAGCTGTTTGGTTTTGAAACCGATGGTGTGGATTATGAAGCAGATGTTGATCCCAACGTTGAAATGCCTCATCTGGTGAACTAAAGAAGTTTGGGCGTGGACGTTGAACCTAGGTTATTGTTTTCGTTAGCACTTCTGATGTAATGCTAGAGATATGATATTAAAATCAAATGAAGAAGGAGGAGCCGATTGGCTCCTCCTTTTTTTGTCCTTACTAATTCCGCTCAACAATTCCAATTTCCGTATCCATACATTCTTTCGTATATCCCCTAATCAAATCGATTTAAGCAGCTTTTTCAACTCTTTTGGTACCGTCTTCTCAATAGTAATAGAACGTGCTCCATGCATGGACGCAAAGAATTGAAGCCCATCCCGAAAATCCGTAATCCATTCCTCCACAGGTGGAGCAGTCTCTTCCATAGATAACAAACGAACAGTAAGTACTCCAGTTTTGCGATCAAGTCGTGGATCCATACGCCCAATCAACCGATCACCGTGAAGAATAGGCATGGCATAATAACCGTAGGTTCTCTTCACCTCTGGGGTATAAATCTCCCATTTATAATGAAAATCGAATAAATCAACAATACGTTCTCTTCTCCATAACAGGTTGTCCAGCGGCGGCAGGAAACGGACCGGGCCTGACGGATCATAGTGCGGCTCTTCCCTTTCCATGTGCAATAGCAAATCCTCATCTTCAGCACGAATATAATGAGGCGTGGCCACGTCCTCCACCTTAAGCGGGATCATTCGCCCATCTGACACACGGGCAGCAATATCGGCGCGTCGTTCAGCCGCTGTAGATTTCAGCCAACCGAGACGGGGATCACGGGCATCTACGACACGATACGCATAAATGTATTTATCCAGCAGAGCCTGTCTCTGGGCCAACACATCCATGTCTTCTTTCATCGGAAGTCCCTGTTGCTGCAATCCGGATTCGGTGATATGGAAATAACGTTCATTCCCCTGCCTCGCCACCACACGAATTACAGCGGAGTCTAACAGTAAATTCAGAGCAAGTGTCGTATCCTTGGTCTTCGGCACATCTGCACTGTCCCAATAACCACTAACCCGCTCAACAGCACGAAAGGCTCTTGAAGGTAAAGGTCCTTCTTCCTTCAAACGCTGTAACACATGCTGCACTGTTTTCTCTAAACCTTGCAAGGACGGAGCCAGACGCTCCCTTAATCGAGCACGCACAGGTTCAAAGAGAGCATAGTCTTCCATTGGAATGACACAGGCAGCATTTGCAAAATATTCAAACACCTTGTGATCACTCAGCAACGTATTTAAGCTGTCAGCAGTATAACCAGGGTCACGGGCTCCCAGCACCAAATGCTGGTTTCCAGTTACAGCAGCCACAGGATCAATCTGCACGCAACCAAGGGAGCGAATCAAACTCAAAACTTGGCTGGGTCCCGAAGGTAAGGAAACGGCGGGCCAACGTCCCAGTAAAGCTTGCGTTTGAAGCAAAAAACGCCGAACGATTTTTTTATTCATGTGCAGCGCTGTTGTCATATGTATAGGTTCTTCCCTTCATTTAGTGTACAAAATTCTATCGTCTTACTTATCCAGCAATCCGTACCTTATAGACAAAATAAAAAGAAGCACTACCATCCTGGATGATCTGCTTCTTGTGTTTGACCTTTTGCAATTTTTCCTGCTTCGTAGGCATGAGCCGTACATGCTGGGATAACGCACCATAATCTCCGTTAACTCTTCGGCTCTGTTCCGAGCACCATTGACCTGACCGCTCTGCTTTACGTAATGCTTTTTGTGTTTGTGTACGTGCCATAATGGATTACACACTCCTTTGGTTGATATACACTCAATATATCATGTGCAGCTATGCTAGTGAAGGTGAAGCTTTTTTGTTGAAGAGGATAAGTAAACCATGTCATCCAAATTATAATTATTTAAGCTATGGCAAAGGGAAACTGCAACGTAAATTGCCCATTTTCCTCAAGAAGAGTGAATAAAACCTGTTGCAATATAATTAATACAAAAGTTCTTGAAATCAAAAAATGCCGCTATTAATAGCGGCATTTTTTGATCTTTCATCTTCTTTATTGTTCAACTTTAAACCATGGACCTGCATTTTGTATGACACCCCATAGTTTCGCTGGCAACACAAGATCTCTAACGTTAGATGATTTAATCACGTTTTGGATTTCCGCCTCCCTTCCTTGTTGAACTTTTTCAACCCACTCTGGATCGGAGATTAATACACGTCCAATTACCGCTAAAGAGAGTCCTTTCTCCATGCTTTCAGAGACATCCTCTGGGCTTTCCAAGGAACCCGCTGCAATTACAAAAATCCGATTGTTGGCATGTTCAACAATCAGCTCAAGATACGTTTTTTTGTTATCTTGGTTATATTTTGGTTTTGATGTAAGGGCTTGTACCAAGGAACCATGAACATAATCAACATTTTCTTCAATCAGTTTATCAATCAGTGCGTAAGTATCTTTCATTCTAAGGGCATCTTGTTGATGTTCCTCTGGGGAAATGCGGTAACCTAAAATAAATGGTTTTGTCGAATATCTCTCAATAGCTTTTTTCACCTCTCGAATAACAGCTATTGGAAAACTCAGACGTTTTTCCAGTGATCCCCCCCATTGGTCTTGACGTTTGTTGAAGAATGGAGATAAAAAGCTTTGAAGTAAAAAACCGTGGGCTCCATGGAGTTCAACACCGTCAAAACCAGCTTCAATTGCACGTCTTGTAGCTTCACCGAACGCATGTATAATTTCCAGAATTTCTTCATGCTTGAGTTCTCTAGGGGATACTGCTTCAGTCAGAGCAACACCGCTCGGACTTACCACGTCACCATTAGGAACTAATTCAGCAATCGCTTTATCTCCAGCATGGAACAATTGAAGAATTGCTGGAGCTCCTCCACTCTTAGCAGCATCTGCCAATTTTTTTAGACTAGGGATAAATGAATCATTATATGCGGCGAATTCATGTGTAAATCCAATCCCATTGGGTAGGACATGAGTACAGCCCGTGATAACTAAACCTACACCATTCACTCTTTTTTTATAATATGCAACTTCCTCATCGGAAATCGTGTAATCATCATTACTTGACCATGTCGTCATCGGAGACATAACCACTCTATTCTTTAAGGTAATCCCTTTATTGAATATAAAGGGTTCAAACAAGTTATTAAATTTACTCATTGTACGTTCTCCTTTGTATTTTGATTTCTAAGTACTTATTTATGGAACAGATGAAGGTAACCCTATCTCATCCATCCCAACCACAAGTTCTACTCAAGAATATCAGGTTAACCTAAGGGGAAGTAAAGCAGGGATTTGATACGTACGTTAAAAGGATTTACTTTTAATAATTTTCTATTTTGATAAAATAACAGTTACAGTAACTGTAACTATGGAGGCGATCAGATGTTTTTTTCAATGAAATATGTGGTGGAGAATTATAATATAACTGCAAAGACACTTCGATTTTATGAAGAGCAAGGGATATTAACGAATATTTCACGCGACGAAAAAGGGAATAGAGTTTATACCGAACAACAAATCGATTGGATTTCTTTTATTCTTTGTCTCAAAGAAACAGGAATGCCACTTTCTAAAATTAAAGACTACAAGGAATCTTATGAGATGGGGAACTCCACCTATTTAGAAAGAGAGGAAATGTTAAAGAAACATAAAATTGAATTACAAAAGAAAATCGAAGAAAGTTTGAAACATATGGAAGAAATAAATTATAAATTAGCTATGTATGAACTTCAAAAAGATGAGGTTAGGAAAAATCCTAACCACAATTTTAAATGTCACGGTCTTGAGGTGAACATTGTCGATACCAGGGGGGGTGAATCAAATATTCGGAATGCTACAACCAACAGATGAACAAACGGAGCACTAAATATCTATCCAGAAAAATAACCAGTCGCCTATATTTACCTAGCGATTGGTTATAATTATTTTAAAATCTGCATCTGTCGCATCATCCATTTTTTTGAGGGAGTCTCCACGGTTTAAAACGTTAATCCTGACTACATTACTACTTTCGATATTTAAAAATCTACATTAAAGCACAGTAGCACAATGCACCCTAACGGGATTGCCGCTTTCGCCGGGACTGCCACGTCTCGATTGGCTCATGGTCATCTTCTTCGATCAGTTCCAATGCTTCTTCCACTCTTCTGGCTTTGAATAACAGAATTAATTCCATCAGGTCCTCCCGGTCCAGCAGCTTCACTCCATTAACCGCTGCAAGCGTCCGACAGGCTTCGGTGTAACGGGCGGACGTTAATACAATTGACCGGTCGGCTTCATAATAACGCATGGATGTATATATCTCCTGCACAGCACTCAACCCTACGGGATGGTTCGCACCATATCGCTTCGCTTGTATAACACTTCGTCTGCCGAGTCTATCGACAAATACCAGATCTGCCCCAAAATCCCGGCTGCTCGTTGTCTTATGCACCTCATCGTACCCGAGCTCTTCGAATAAATGATAGAGATATAATTCAAATTCCGAACCATCCTCCATCTTGTCGATGTCCTTTATTGTAATTTTGCGAGGATTGGCTTCACTTCGGATCCGCTGCCCGCGCCCGATAACACGCCGAATAATCCAGGCCAGCAGCAACAATATGATGATACATCCAATGACCCATTGGGTCACATTTTCACTCCAGTTCATAACTATTCTCCTTGTTTCATTTCCTATGTTCTATCCAACGTCTTACGCAGATATGGCTTGTCACCGCACTAAATATATCAGACTTCCACCTTCATCGAAAGAAGATGAATTCCCTGTAACCGTTACGCTTCTCCAAACATAGCCATTTCGACAAACCAATGATAAAAGGTTACAGTGCGTTCGGTTGAATTCAGCTTAACTTTAATGGTAAAATTCAACAATCGGTTCTATTTTGAACTGAAGAAGAAAGGTGGTTTATCACTTGCATACATTGACCAAACACAAGTCCAAAACATGGGCTGCCCTCATTCTCAGCGGCATGCTCCTCTTCACCATGAATACAACAGGTTACGCCGCTGCTTCAACCGAATCCATGCCCAAACCGGCGTGGACGTCATCTTCCCTGATGTTATCTGAGGCTAATACAGAGAAAGATGTCCTGATCAAGGGAATTCATGCCGTGCCATCCAAAAATCTTGTATATGTACATGCCTCCCAGCCCGTAACGAAAACAAGCAGCAAAACAACACTCGACTGGCAACTGGACTCTCTCCAAGCATTCGATGTTACAACTGGACAATTGAAGTGGAATACGATATTCCATGAGAAAAGTGGTCCTTATACCACCTACTCTGATTCGGTATATGCCAGCAACGGTACGGCTTATGTATATATGGAATATTCAGACAAAACCAAAAAATTGTACTCATTCAATACATCCGGAAAAACCAACTGGGTCAAAACGGTGAACTCACCCGCAAGCATATCCCTATTGGATAACGATACACTGATGGTTGCTTCAAGTCAGGGCGTGCAGTCAAATGGTTCCGTTCGCTCAGCCATCTCGTTATATGACAAAAAGGGCAAATTGATTACCGAAAAGACCATTAACGGTAACGTGCTTAAGGCTGATCATGGTCGAATTGTAGTAGATGCCAGTAAACAAACGAAGGTAGGCAACTTCTGGCAGCAAGCTGCGAATCCCAAAGTAGAGATCTATGATCGTACGTTGAATCGTCTGTCCTTCTATCAATTCCCTGCCAATGCAAATACATTAGGAGATGGCGGGGGTGAATCGCTGGCCATTCTCGACGATGGTTCCATCATTATGCGTGCGAATTTCGAAAACACCGGTAACCGACTGATGGGCTTTGGCACCGATGGCAAGCTTGCTTGGGGACGTGCCATTGCTGGTGATGCCTACATTCAGACAGCTGGCAACGGTTATACAGTCTTTACAGGGCAGAAGCTGGAACTGTACACGATGAAAGGCAAAGTGACTGAGCGTACGTTCAAGGACGCACAACCTGCATTGATGCATGTCGACCAGACACAGGATGGTCAGTATCAGCTTAATTTTGCCAAAACAGGATACATTCTTGATCCTCAGACGCTGGAAGACGTGCACATCTACACGACCAGTGCCTCGGTTCCTTCATTAGAAGGTGTTTCAACCTATGTGGATGATGTCATCTATTCCATGAACGATGAGACATTGTCCAAATATGTATTAAAGGCTGCTGCAAAATAATGAACAGAGCGCTTCTGTATGACCGTCTAAACGGTTGACAGGGCGCTCTTTTATTTCAAATTCGCCTGGCTCCCCTTACTTGTCATTTCTTCTCATCCTGTTATACTAGTAACGTTCTCTTGCTTCACCCTAATCTTGATAGGCAAAAGGAGCTTAACCTTCCTATGATTATTCAGTTCATTCGATATAGATAACTTGGGGCATAGCCATAAACCTCTTTTTTGAATTTCGTGCAGAGGTTTATTTGTTATGCCCTTTTCTTCAGTTATCCAAATCTGAATGAATGGGGTGTTATTCCATGTCAGTCCATCGCAGAGAACGCAGCGCTGCGCTTATTAATCCATACATCCATATATTGAACTGTCCCATCTGTCATAGCCCTATGGCAACCATTAACTCAGGGAGCATTCAATGTGTGTCCAGGCATAGCTTTGATTTTGCAAGACAAGGCTATATCAATTTCATGACACGTTTTTTCAAGGGCAACTATGACAAACGTTTATTTACAGCCAAAAGGAATATCTTATCGGGAACCGGTATTTATGCTCCTTTGACCGAAGTACTACGCAGGTGGATCGCACGTTATTCCGTTGACATCAGCTATCCCGTGCATATTCTGGATGCAGGCACAGGAGAGGGAACATTTCTGCAGCAGATTACGCAGAATACTCCAGCCGTTGGCTGGGGCATCGATATTGCCAAAGAAGGCATTGCCATGGCTTCCTCTGCCTACAACCAGCAACTTTGGTTTGTCGGCGATCTGGCATGCAGTCCGTTTGCAGAAGGTCAGCTGGACATCATCCTGAATATATTTTCTCCTTCCAACTATGAAGAGTTTGGACGAATTCTGAAGGATGGGGGATGGATCATCAAAGTCATCCCCCATGAACGATATTTAATTGAACTGAGAGAAATGCTGTTCCTGAATCGACCTGATCAAGCAAACGGCCGGGAACTTACGCTGGACCGATTCCGCAAACATCATCATCTCATCGCCAGCATTCCGCTGACCTACACGCTGCCCGTCACCGAAAACATGCTGGATTCACTCGTTCATATGACACCACTTTCCTGGCATCGGTCGAGATCATCCCTGGTGAGCATTCAAGCTTCCTTGTCGAAGATTACCATTGACGTAGAAATACTGGTGGGAACAATCAGATAACCATTATGGCTGATTTCAGCCGCCATACAGTCAAAAAGCCGGGCGAGTTCCAACTGGAACTTTCCCGGCTTCTCATTTGATCTGATGCATTATTTCCAGTTCTGCTCGATAAATTCGTCCCGTCCGGATAACGCACGGTCTTCCTTATAATGTTTCTCGTTTTTCTTGTGGTATTCCTGATGATAGTCTTCAGCCGGATAGAACACGACGGCATCCCGAATTTCCGTAACGATCGGTTGAGTGAATCGTCCGCTGGTTGCCAGTTCCTGTTTGGACTGTTCAGCAAGCTCACGTTGACGTTCATTATGCACAAAGATTGCCGTACGATACTGTGTCCCCCGATCCTGGAACTGTCCTCCGTTATCTGTCGGGTCAATCTGAGGCCAGTATAGCTCCAGCAGTCGTTCATAAGGGAATACATCTGGATCAAATGTAATTTCAACCACTTCGACATGACCGCTCTCCCCGGTTTTGACCTGCTCATATGTTGGATTCTCGACGTGGCCGCCAGCGTAACCTGATATAATGCCATGAATGCCCGGTTGTTCTTCAAACGGTGTAACCATACACCAGAAACATCCGCCGGCGAATGTAGCTTTTTCCATTCCGTTCATCCCCTCTTATCTAAACTACGTATGAATATAGATAGCATTACGCATATCTTCTTATATTTTAAAACAACAAGAGGTTGATTGAAAGCCATCATTATGGCTCTCAATCAACCTCTTCATTGGTAATTTGTTTTATTCATTTGGTAATGCAATTTAGCTGACAACTTTATTCAAGAACTGATCTTGAATGAGTTACCCGCGACTACGTCCCATCGAACGGAAGATCAAGCTTACGATGGCTACAAGAACGATCGCACCGATCAATGCAGGTACAATGTAGAATCCGCCCATCTCAGGACCCATATCTCCCAAGATTACTCCACCTAACCATCCACCGATGAAACCAGCAATGATGTTACCAATAACACCACCTGGAATGTCACGACCAACGATCAAACCTGCCAACCAACCAATGATACCACCGATAATTAATGACCATAACCAACCCATATCATTCACCTCTAATTAAAGTTTTTGTTGTTGTCTGTCTACTATTAACCGCTACAGAAGCATTTAAACAATTGGCATAAAAATTTTTGCATATTACCTTTTGTCCCCATGCATCTTTCTCTGCAAAACAAGCCTTAGTCAGGTATGAAACAGATCGCGTTACTTTCCGGCATCTCACCAGCTCAGGGCTGCGTTATGTACCTCCCGAAAGTCATTGTATGTTAGAGCAGACAAGGTTAGTATCACCAATTGAGGTAGGATTATTTATAAAATTGCGTCATATTATAGGATGGATGGGTTAGATCTGATCAATAAAAGCCTGCACGACCCTTTCCTGGCTGCGCCAGCCAAGTATGTTTATGGCTCTTGTCCAGCTCGCCACGCATCGACTGAATGACTTTCACAATGTCTGTCTGTCCATTCTGATGCCATTCGAGCGCAACGCTCACATACAACTCACCCAGCTGCGCAAGTGAAAACGTGTCGGTCAGACGAGCAGCTTCAATTGCTCCTTCTTCACCAGCAAATATGGTGAAGCCCCGCTGGCGCAAATATTGCAGGCGCAGCGCTTCATCTGGCAGCGGAATTTCGTAAGCCCGGTCAAACCGTCCAGCACGGTTCATGAGGCCAGGGTCTATTTTCTCAGGATAGTTCGTTGTCCCGATCAGGAAAATGCCTTCTTTGGACGTAGCTCCATCCAGTGTATTCAGGAAAAAGGAACGGACTTCATCCGGCATCGAATCGATGTCCTCAATGATCAGTACCATCGGTGCGAGCCGCTTGGCAGCCTCGAACACTTCACGCACCGATTCACTGTTGGTATACTCCGTTATCTGCCAATACGCAGCCGGTCCCGGAATACTTCCTGCAATAGATTTCACCAATGTGGTCTTACCGTTTCCGGGATGTCCATACAATAGAATGCCCCGTTTGTACGGGATATCGTAATCTCTGTAAAAGGAACGATCTGCTTCGAAGAACTGATCCAGCGAGCGGAAAATATCCTGCTTGATCTGTGCCGAGAGAACAACATCCTCTCTTCCTACGGAGCGAGTAATGGATTCAACATGACGATCGCTGCCATTGCGAGCATCGGTATACACCGTCACTTTTTTCATATTTTGCTGACGTTCCCGTTCCCGGACACTTCCCAGAAATTGCTTCATCTCCTCATCACCGATGGCAAAGACAAAGTCTTCACTGTATATCCCGTTCTCTCGGAAAAACGGAACCCGTACGAGCGCAACGCCCCATTTTGGATAGGCAAATACATTGTTTCGAATGGAGTAATGCACACCATAAGTGGGTACATCCCCATCATCGTCGTAATGCAAGGTCTGAAGCTCCAAATCTTCGAATATGCGGGCTACCAACTCCACTTCGTCACTGCCATTTTGCAGATCTTCCCGGAGTAATTCCCAGTATTCATTGTTCGGGTCAGAACTGGCATAAAGCTTGTACTCAACCCCATAGCGCTGATGGAGCGCCTCACTGATTCCACGAATCAGCCTTGAATAGATGGCGTACCCTTCCACTCGAATTCGGGTATCATGTTGTTCGTCATAGGTATAGATCGCCTGGGTTGGATCTGTTTGTTTTTCGTTTATTGTCATTATTTCGCTCCCTTTACCGCTACAAGCGGTTTGCATTTGGCTACAACTTGAGCCAGGCCTGCGCCGGTAACACTGTCTATAATTTCATCTACATTTTTATAAGCCTGAGGTGATTCATCAATAATGGATTCAAGTGAGCGTTGGTTTACCACAATCTCATCTTCTGTACCCACACTCAGTGCCGTAGCAAAATCTTCCACGCTAATCAATCGTTTTGTTGCCGTCCGTGAACGGATACGACCCGCACCGTGACATATTGAATAATAATTATCAGCACCCTGCGGCTGACCTACCATGATATATGAAGCAGTTCCCATGGAACCGGGAATAAGCGCCGGATGCCCTGTTGCCAGATAAGGCTTTGGATTGTCCGGGTGACCTGCCGGCAACGCACGTGTCGCACCTTTACGATGCACAAAAACGGAACCTTGGTCTGCGTGAGATTCCTCCCAAGCATAGTTGTGCATCAGATCGTATAACGTACGAAATTCACATTTGGAGCCAAACACATCCCGGAATGCTTCGCGAATAGCATACGCAATCAGGTGACGATTGACAACAGCGTAATTCAATGCAGAATACATCATGTTCACATAATGACGACCTTCCGCATGCTCCAGTGGAGCAAATACCAGTCTGGGATCGGATGTACCCAGGTTAAGCCGCTGCATGACTTTGGCAATTGCTGACGAACTCGTCTGACTTACATACCCACCCCATGCACGAGAGCCGGAATGAATCATGACCACGATCTGTCCATCGTACAATCCCCAAGCTTCGGCGATTTCACGATTCTCTTCAGCGATCTCAATCGCCTGGATCTCGGCAAAATGATTCCCCCCACCCAGTGTACCGAGCTGACGATGCGAACGATGCCACGTCATATCAGGAACGTGGTTTAACACATCCTCATCGTAACTGAACTTGCTGCTTTCCACATGTGTCATCGCGGTTGATTTTTTCGGTGTATAGCTGTCCGGAATATACTTTTTGGGTAAACCATGCAGTCCTTTACAAACGATATGCTCCAGTCTGATATCCGAGTAATGACCTCGCTGGTTCGCCTCCATCGGCAATACTTTCTCAATGGCCTTGACGAGTTTGCGGCGGAGCTTGATGTCTTTCAATTCGTCCTTATGCAGGTTCGTCATATGCACTCGCATGCCACAGCCAATGTCACTGCCCACAATGGAGGGAGATACGTAGCCGCTCTGCGCATCCCACACGGCTGTCGTTCCAATGCAGGTACCTACACCGACGTGTACGTCTGGCGTGTAACTCATATAAGAAATTCCCGGAATCTGCAGATTATTGTTTGCCATCTCGAACACCTTGTAATCAAGCGAGGAGAAGAGTTGTTGCGCCGCGTATACGGTTAGATCACCTGCAGGCAATTTTACTTCATGCCGGTAGGCTCCTGTTAATTCGTTTGGATTGGTAAATAAATTAAATTCTGTATTCATAAAAGTGTATTATTCCTTCCTGTACGTTCAGCAAATTCGGTTTGCTGATTCATCTGTAAAATAAAACTAAAAAAAGCCATAGGCTAATCGCCCATGACTTCTACTGAATGACAATAACGGAGAACAGAGCAGCATAAACATGCTGTGTGTCTGTCATCCATCGCTATAATATAAGCGAAGAACGCATATCGATTATCAAACCCGCTAAACGATATGCCTATCCCCTATGTCGACCGTATGAGGCCAATGAAACGATGAGCCGGATATGCTATTGTGTCTACGTTGCGCCCTGTTTGAATCAAATCATAACCAAGCATCATGTCTCTCGGCCTCCCTTCGTTAATGTTAGTCTTATATTAAGGGGACTAGAATTCATGTGTCAACCCTTTTCTTGGAAAATGGTCCATGGTGTAGATTGCATATGTAAACAAAAACAGGAGATTGTCCTAGGACAATCTCCTGTTTTCCAAATAATAATGATGTTGTTAGCGTAACATGATTATTACAGTCCTGCTTGTTTTTCCAACTCTTCAACCGGATTTTCGTCTTCTTTTTCAGGAACTTTAGAAGACAGGAACCAACCACATACCGCAATGGTGATCAGTACAATATAGAATCCGAATTTCCAAATTTTATTTTCCGGGAAATGCTCATCCAGAACACCCAATGAAGGGTGTGCAAGTGTAATAACGGCCAGCTTAACCCCTACCCAACCTACGATTACAAATGCCGCAACTTCAAGTCCTGGACGGGAATGAAGCAATTTTACAAAGTATGAGGCTGCAAAACGCATGATCACAAGCCCGATGAATCCACCGAGGAAGATAACGATAAACTGTCCACCGTCGAGTCCGCCAATTGGAGGCAATCCACTTGGTGGCAACGCCACGGCCAAAGCAACAGCAGCCAGAATGGAATCAACTGCAAATGCGATATCCGCTACTTCGACTTTGAAAACGGTCATCCAGAAACCGGATTGTTTTTTCGGTTTCTTCGGCGTTGAATCAGCTGCTTCATCTGTTTTATTGCGACTACCCAATATCTTTTTAACGATATGGTTAATCGAAATGTACAGGAGATACAAGGCACCGATCGCTTGCACCTGCCATACATCGACGAGGAAAGAGATCAGGAACAACGAACCTAAACGGAAAACAAATGCACCCATCAGACCATAGAACAACGCTTTTTTGCGCTTATCTTCAGGCAAGTGTTTAACCATGATTGCGAGTACCAATGCATTATCTGCTGCGAGTAATCCTTCAAGGACCACTAAGACAGCAAGCACCCACCCATATTCTAATAATAATGAAACATCCAACATTGACTCCTCCTTAATATTCTTATGATGTACAAAAAAAAGGACCTTTACCATCACTGGTAAGGTCCTTTTATATCCACAAAAAGAGACCTTTACCGAGCATGAAAACTTGGTAAAGGTCTCGCTAACAACAAAATTGCTGCCAATAAAGCCGGGGATATGATCCCGAATTGACGACTTTACTGTAAAAGCTACTCCCCTTTAACAGGAATATGTAGTTTTAGTTGGAACGGGTTGTTTAACCTGTACTCATCATATTTCATAACGTTAAATAAAGTCAAGCTTTATTTAGTTGACGATACAGCTTACGGAATACGACAACATCGTAGATCATATTCCCCAGCGGAATGAAAGAAACAAAGAACAGAGCAATTGGACGACGCAGACGCCATTTCTGTGAGGTGTACATAGTCACCATAAATAACAAATACATTAAAAACAAAAAACCGTACAGATTTCCAAACCATGTGACAGCCTGCGGCATAATCCCTGCATCTCTCAACGGAAAAGCAACAAAAAGTAACAACACGTACGAAATGCCCTGCAACCACAACATCAGCCGGAAGCGCCCCAGCGTAGAATGTAACATTATTTTCCTCCTGCTTTTATACATGTAACGAATTCAATTGTTCCCGTACAGTATATCACAAAAGCTGAATATCTCGCTTAATGCCAAGCAGCAGATTATTCCTGCTCGCTTATATGGGTGATTCACCTACCCTTTCGCAGGAGCCAAATGCTTTAACTTCTCATAAGATATATGACGAAGATTGTTACAGATGTCGGACAAGGAGGAGCCGGATCATGAAAATAGCTATGGTTGCACCCGAGAAATTGCCTTTGCCCGGTAATGGTTCCGTGGAAATCTGTATCCTGGGCATCGCTCGTGAACTAGCCCATCGCCATCAGGTAACCATTATAAGTCGTCAAATGAAAGGTCTCGCCGCCACAGAACAGATCGAAGGGATCACCATTCAACGTGTCCCTGCTTCGAGTCCTGTCATGTACACCAAAGCAGTCATACGTTTGTTATCCCAGCAACCCTATGATGTAATTCAAGTGGATAACAGGCCACGAAGTATGGCTACCATCAAACGAGCTTTTCCACGCACTCCCGTTGTACTCTATCTTCACTCATTAACGTTTGCTCAGCCCGGACCTTCCAAACTCACATTAATGAAAAAAGCGGATTGGATTGCCGTCAACAGTCATTCCCTGCGACAAAGGTTAGGCCGCAGATTTCCGTTGGTAAAACACCGAATGAGTGTTGTTCCATTGGGTGCAGATCTAAGCCGCTTCAGACCTGTTGAATCCAGCGAAGAACAGATTCATCTGCGTACACAATTTGGAGTAACGAAACCATTCTCTATTCTGTATGTCGGCAGGCTGATCCCTGGAAAAGGTGTAGACGTATTAATTCGTGCGACTGCCCTCCTTCAGAAACAGATGCCTGTTCAACTGGTTGTTGCAGGCAAAGGACCTCCGTATTACATGCGTAAACTTCGCGAACTTGCCCAAAAACAAAAGGTCCATGTTTCCTTCCGTGGTCAGATAAACCATGAGCACATCGATCAGTTGTATCGGGCAGTGGATTGTCTGGTCTGTCCGTCTCAAGAACATGAAGCTTTTGGCCTGGTTAATGTTGAGGCGATGGCTTCAGGATTACCCGTTATTGCTTCGGATAACGGAGGTATTCGTGAGATTATTGAATCAGGTATCAATGGATACCTTGTCACTGCTTATAAGCGCCCTCAACGTTTCACCTCTTACCTGTACAAACTTGCAAGCAATCCCACTTTTGCCGAGAAGTTAGGAAAGGCTGGCCGGGACAGCGCAAGGGCATATTTCAGTTGGGCAAGAACAGCCATGCATCTGGAAGCGACCTATACCAGGCTCATCCGTAAATGAGCCTTCTTTTGTTACAATGATCAAGCTTTTTCACGAAATTGCCATCCCTTAATCAAAGAATCCATCTGCGGAACAGGAATGTGACTCATCTCAATTAACTCCATAATCACCATATCTCTCATCATGAATCGTACTTTGGCACACGTTAGTTGATGAAACACATCGTAGAATGCCGTCCCGACCCAACATCCATGAGGTACGACCAGCGGATCATTAACGATATAACCTACGGCTCCAATCGGTGGAATAACAACCTTAATTGCTTGATAATCCAAACGATTATCTGGATCTTTGACGAGATACACGGTATCCCCCACATGTAAAGCCTGTACTCCATGGTAGTGGTCCATCCCATACATAGCTGCGAATAATTTGGTGCTCATATTACCTGCTCCTTTTCCTGTATTTCTCCATGATTAAATTTTTTACAATGATACATCGGTTTCATAATGTTCCAACCACTCGACAAGTTGCCTGCGTATCTCTCTACGAAACTCACGAGGTTCAAGTACCTCTGCTTCGGGCCCAAATTGATACAACCATTTCAAAAATTCTCTGCTGCTATTCAGTGTCACTTCAAATAACAATCCCCCATCCGACATATTCGTCATTCGCGGGCGAACAAACATTTCTTCTTCTTTTATGTAGGGGGCCACTTTCTCAGAGAATCTTACCTTGAAATGGATATGCTCGTCTCCACGGTCAATAGACCATGTGTTTTTCATGTACTGCGTTATGTTGAAATCACCCTTGTCGAAACCGGCATTTGTTCGTGTCACATCCAAAAAACGGCTGATCCGAAATAATCGAACTTTTTGCAGCAAATGGCAGTATCCAATCAAATAAAAACGTTGATCACGTGGAATGAGATAATAGGGATCGATATCCCGGACTGTGATCTCATTTCTTGTCAGCGTATGATATTGAGTACGAATGGTTTGCTGGCTTAGAATAGCTTCGATAATGGGAATCAGCAAATTAGGGTCTTTTCCTTCCTCACGATAAGCTGGCGTGCCCATCCGAATAATTCCCGCAATATTCTCTACAATGTCACTGTTTCTTGATTTTAATTTGGTATGAGCCGACATAACCTTGTCAAACGCTGAATCAAACTCAGCAGGTAACTTGGAGGTATCAACTACGGACGGGAGCAAGGAGAAAACCATTGCTTCCTGTTCAGTAAAATCTAACGGATACATCGCAAACTCACCAATAAATCGGTACCCTTTGCCGTATCCTTCATTCATAATCGGGGCGACCCTATCCAAAATCCGGAGATCACGATAAATCGTGCGTACAGTCGTACCGCATTTCAGCGCCAATTCCTTGGCCGAAATTCCAGGATTTGCTTGTATAGCCTGAAGTATACGCAGCAGACGAATTAATTTCTCTGTCATGTAGTTTCTCCCCTTCGATATTTTATCGGCAAGGAAAACTAGTTCCTTTAGTACAGAACTAAATCTTTAGTCCCAATATTATTTTCGCAATTTCACCATTTTTGTATAGTCCAATTGCACTCTTACCCCCTTTTAATATACATTCTCTTACTCGCTTGCGTAAAACATTAACCCAAAAGACCTTAAACCTAAGCCTGAAAGCCTATACAATTTTCTAAAAATAATACAAAAAAAGCCCTAATCTCACCAAAGAGACAAGGCTTTTCTCGGAATTGCTAGTTATGCAACTGTAATAATTGATTCATCACATTTGCCATATGCTCACAGAGTTCAGGAATGTCCCCCATCTGGTCTTCATTCACACTGCGGTCAAAATGTACGTGTGCCGTAAGGTTATATGTGATTGGCTGTTCATCAAAGATATATTGGATGTTCTGGCACATCCTCTGCTCAGGCCAGCTCTTCTGTAATATCGGACGAATAACCGGGCACTGCTTCTCAGGATCCTTCACAAGCATACTGAATCGTAGCTCCAAGCGGCAACCCGGACTCGCACCAGGCGTCTCCAGGATCTCCGCTGCAAGCTCCTCAAGGGAACTGCTTAATACAACTTCCCCTGTTACTTCCGGGCGATCCCTGAGACAGAATTGTAATGTGAATTCTCTGGACATCACTGCCATCTCCAGCCGATCCTTACGCCCCGTAATCTGAATACGTTCATCCAGGTTATCCATATCATAGAGATAATTCTCGAACCCGACTTTCAGATTGTCATACACCGTTGGATCAAACATTGAATTAAACCTACTTTCTTACCCTTTAACAGTATTGTAGTACATTCTCATTTTTCATGCGAACAATGTGCCTATTGAACTCTCTTGCTCGGAAAATAAAAAAAGCCCAGTCACGAGGACTGGGCTTTGGTTAAGCATGAGATCTGGCAAGATCCCGTAGCTTGGCTTATTCTTCTGTAGCTTTTTCTTCAGCTGCCGACTCAGCTTCCTCAGCAGAGGCCGTTGGCTCTTCCTCAGCCGCTTGTGGCGGCATGACAGAAGCGATGATGGACTCAGGTGATGTTACAAGTGTCAAACCTTTATCCAGTTTGATGTCCGCAGCAGTCAAGCGATCACCAATGTCCAATCCACTGACATCCACCTCAATGGATGTTGGCAGATCCGCAGGCAATCCTTCTACTTCCAGCTGTGTCTCCTGTGTCTGGAATACACCGCCAGCTTTCGAGCCAGCCGCTGTACCCTGGAAGTCGATCGATACACTTACGCTGATTGGCTTGTTCTTGGAAATTTGCAGGAAGTCTACGTGCAGCAAACGTCCATTACGCTCTTGCTGATCCTTGATCAGCACCGGAAGCGTTCTACCGCCCTCAAGATTCAGGTTGAACATTTCGGAGCGGCCTGTGCGTGCCACTTTCAGCATTTCTTTTTCATCTACATGTATTGAAGCACCTTCAAGTCCCGGGCCGTAAACGACTGCGGGAACTCGTCCGCCTTGTCTTAACAGGCGCAGTGCTGCACCTTTCTTTTCCGTTCTTGGCGTTGCTGTAAGTTGAGCCATTTTTCCGTTGGATTTCATGATTGAACATCCTCCTTCAAGGGATCACTACATTATATTTGTTGGAAAGCACTGAGGCTTATCTCATAGACCATAATGGTCTTTTTTCCTTTGGCCGAATCGTGGGCCATATCTATATTTACCCCAATGATAGAGGATCTCAAACACGAAACAGGACAATTAATTATTTTTTGGCAAGTTATGCGGCTTCTAATCAGAGCAAAAAAGCAGTCGGAATCTCTTCCAACTGCTGATTTATCAAGGTTTTGACGAACTACATTCGACGTTATACATAAAGAAACTATGCGCTATTACGATCCTCTGTTTTTTCGCTTTCACGAATGATCTGCATCTCGTCTGATCCGCTACGGACAATAATGTGTACATCCCCGTCTTCAGGTACAATGTCCACGTAACGGTCTCCGCACGTATCTTTAGCTTCCCATTCGTTCAATCGAATGATCAATCCCAGGTGATGCAGACCCGGAGCAACCCGGAAACGGGCTTCGGCGGCATTTCCGACTTGTTCCAGCCGTACTGCTCCGTCCTCCATACCTGTGCCCCACACCCAGACATCCCAACCTTCATAATGCTGGTCTTCCCGTTCGTATCGAAGCGTGACCGTTCGCGAAATCTGTTTATGAATCGTCACGGCAAGCGTTGCCCGAATTCCTCCAGCTTCAGCAATAATATGGGTTACTCCAGGTGTCATCGCACGTACGATCCCTGCTGCACTTACCGCTGCAAGTTCTGGATGAGAAGAGCTCCAGCGTACATTCGAATCCTGAAGCGGCTGACCAAATTGATCAAGGGCCAAGGCACGGAAGCGACTGATTCGAGTCATGTACATGACTGGTTCGCCCACAATTTCGATTCGTTCAGCATGACGATAATCCACTTGTAACATACAGCTTGCCGTTATGTCCCCACAGTGGACTGTAATCAAAGCTTCCCCTCGTTCCAGTGCATGGATTGTTCCATCAGGCTGGATCTGAAGAATATCTGGATCAGAAGAAGTCCAGGTAACTGGAGCTTTTTCCACCACATTGCCAATGCTGTCCCGTACGATCGCTCGTAGTTGAGTGGACTCCTTAGGACTATATACCTGGCGAGGAAAACTAATCTCCACTGTTGATGGTTCAGCGCCTCCAGCTCGCTCTGTGTCATACAGTACCATTAATGACCATCGTTCTATCTGCACAGTACCACGAACAGTTTCGATCAGATCTGTACCTGCCTGATGATCATTGACTACGACATGCCAGTCCCCTTCCCCCAGGTCCACATGCTGCTCATGTTCCGTTCCGTTATAGATGACCATAATCTGATTCCAGGTGTCCTGATTCGCACCATCCTGAAGTATAAAGGCAACCACATTGCCATCCGCACGAATTATACGAAGGTGATTTCGTACCTGTTCAGCATCAATCATACGAAAAGCGGGATGTGTGCGACGCAGGTGAATAAGACCACGATAGTAGTCGAACACCGGTCTGAACCGTGATTTATTGGCCCATGTGATGGCGTTCACCGCATCCCCGCTCCGATAACTGTTATGATCACCGGCTTTGGATCTGAGCATCTCATCCCCTGAATGCAGAAACGGAATTCCCTGAGAAGTAAGCAAAATACCGGAAGACAGTAACGAGCGACGAACCATCTCGTGATCCAAAACATCATCTGCATCCACATACCGATAAGGATCTGCTGCTTTTACAGCGGACTCAGCACTCCCACCACCCACGGGCTGTCCGTCCTTCCATACGGGAAATCCTAATTCATGCCTAAGGTTCATTGTTGTCGCAATTTTATCCCACAGATTGAGATTGTCATGAGCAGTTACATAATTGACAACCTCCACAGGTGAAGATGTGAAATCATCCAGTGCTCCTGCCAATCCTCTGAGAATCTCATATTCCTGCCCTCCGGCACCCGTGACAAACCCTCTGCCACTGCCATCACTATCGCCCTTGATTGCGCTGCGAAAATGATCATTAAATACTGCAAATCCCTGACCTCGCTGGGTTCCTTTTAATGTTTTGCGGTCCAAAGGTGAATCTCCACCCGTCCAAGGTTCCCCATAGATCAGAAATGCCGGATCGATATGCTCCCGCAATTCGCGTGTCAACTCATTCATCGTTTCCGTATCAATCAGAGCCATAAGGTCAAATCGAAATCCGTCCACATGATATTCTTCTGCCCAATATCGGAGAGAATCCACAATATATTTTCGCACCATCGGACGCTCAGTCGCCAATTCATTGCCTACACCGGAACCATCACTGAGGGTGCCATCCTCCCGATAACGGTAATAATAGCCTGGTACAATCCGTTCAAACGGCCCTTCTTCCACGCTGTACGTATGATTATAGACAACATCAAATACAACGCGAATGCCTTGTCTGTGCAGCGATTGTACAAGTGATTTGAGCTCTTTAATTCGAACTGCCGGATCACGAGGGTCGGTAGCGTAGGAACCTTCGGGAACGTTATAATGTTGCGGGTCATATCCCCAGTTGTATGGTGCCTTGACATTCGAACCAACATCCGCTGTAGCGAGTTCATTCACCGTCTGATAATCCGCCACAGGCAGAAGATGTACATGAGTGACTCCCAGTTCGGCAAGATGGTCTACACCAATACTATTGCCAGCTTGATCCGTCAGGCCGGATGCCGTGAATGCCAGATATTTTCCCTTATACGGAATATCTGCATGTGGGTCTGAGGAGAAATCACGGACATGTAACTCATATAACACGGCATCGACAGGACGCAGGAAAGCAGGTTTGACATCCAGGTCCCAATCGACCGGATTGGTGGTCTCAGGATCTATAATAGCCGTTCGTTGCCCATTAGCCGTTACCGCTCTCGCGTAAGGATCAACAACGACTTCAATCCGCTGATCATCATGGATAATTCGGTACATATAATAATGTCCTGCCCAATCACCGCTGAGCTTCAGACTCCATATTCCGTACGTATCGCGCGTCAGAGTATGTTCCTGCCCATTCTCATGATCTTGTACTTTACCACTATCGTTGTAATGCCCTTCATCTTCAAAAACCAATATATAAACCCGTTGTGCCGTAGGTGCCCACAATTTAAAAGTACTTGCAGCACGAGTATATGTTAAGCCAAGATCGTTGCCTTCGTAACAAAAAGAAGTCCATTCCGGCATCGTTCCCACCGCCTTTATATCCATTGTTTTCGTGTTGTCCCGATGTTACGGAGTGGGACGTTGTTTGTCAACCCGGGGTTGTCTGTACTAACATATCGGTTCGATTCGAGTATTCAATTAGCAATCGCTTTCAAAATATAGGATATGAAAACAAGTGCCATAGATTGACAGCATTTGTACCTGTCCTGACAAATAAAAGTTTGGAATATACAAGAATAAATTACAGGATGTCATTGGGTTGAGATTAAAATACACCAACAGGTGCATAGCATACAAAAGTTCCAGACATGACAATGTATAGCCCTGCGACCAAGGCAATGGTTTCTGACGCATCAAAAAATCCCCCTTTCTTACGGAAAAGGGGGATTTGTTTTATCTCAATTTATTTGATTAAATTCGATGGATTGGATACCTTGAACGTGTCCTTGTTAGCAATTTTACTAATGGTTTGTTGGTACCCTTCAATTCTCGGCAAGCATTCCGTTCATTAGGAATTGGAATACATCACCGTTAGGGATAACCCTTTCACATGTACCTGTCCGTCCTGTATGGTACGTATCGTATTAACGCCTGCTTGTCCTTTTTCTACAATCACATTCCATGTCCCTGTGGGAACAGGGATGTCACGGTTTTCCTTTGCCGCGTTATAGATCACAACAATGCGATTCCACGAGTCTTTGGCTACTGTACCGTTCAATTCATATGCCAACAACCCATTACCTTTTTCGATTAGACGAACATGTTTCTCAATATCTTCCCGTGTACGAAGCCGAAAGGCTGGATGTTCTCGCCGAAGACGGATCAGCCCACGATAATAGTCAAACACCGGCTTGAACAGCTTCTTCTGCTCCCAACGTATGGCATTGACCACGTCTCCACTCTGATGGCTGTTGGCGTCCCCATATTTGCTGCGAAGCAGCTCATCTCCAGCCGCGATCAGAGGAACACCCTGGGAGGTTAGAACAATACCGTTGGCAAGCAGACAACGCCTAACGGTCTCATTCTCCAGAATGTGTTCCGGATCAATCTGCAGGTAAGGCTTAGCCTTCTCTACTGCCTCTTCCACACTCTGGCATCCACGAATACTTCCATCCTCGTCATAGGTAAGGAAATTCAAGGTATCGTGAAGTCCTTGTGTACGTGCGACTTTGTCCCACAGGTTGAGATTATCATGCACAGTTACATAGTTAATCGTCTCGGATGGACCATCCGTAAAATCCTGAATAGCTCCCCGGACGCCAGTCCATAATTCGTCTTCTTTTCCGTCCGCACCCGTCGCAAATCCCGTACCCATGCCATCGCTGTCTCCCTTGATCACTCCGCGGAAATTATCGTTAAACACAGCAAAACCCGCTCCGCGCTGCGTTCCTTTTAGGGTCATATCATTTCCAAGCGGCGAATCCAGTGCGCCCCATGGTTCACCATATAACAATATGGAAGGTGACACTTCGGAGTGCAACTCCGCTGCAAGCTGTTTCATCGTAGTGGTGTCGATCAGGCCCATCAGATCAAAGCGAAAACCGTCCACATGGTACTCCTCTGCCCAGTAGCGGACCGAGTCAATGATAAACTTGCGAACCATGGCGCGTTCAGTAGCCACTTCATTACCCGTACCTGAACCATTGCTGTAGGTCCCATCAGCGTTTTGACGGTAGTAGTACCCTGGTACAAGTTTTTCAAAAGAGCTGCCTGCCGTATCAAACGTATGATTATATACCACATCCATAATGACACCTATTCCCTTGTTATGAAGGGCAAGCACCATGGATTTGAACTCACGGATTCGTGTCTCCGGGTCGTCTGCACGTGATGCATATGAACCTTCCGGGACATTATAATGGAGCGGATCATATCCCCAGTTATAGTTGGAGGAATCCGTCGTATCACCATCTACTCTGGATTCATCCACCGTCGCAAAATCAAATACGGGTAGCAAATGCACATGGGTAATCCCGAGTTCAACCAAATGATCGATTCCCAATGTGTTGCCCTCCGAATCAAGCAGACCCGTCTCGGTGAAAGCCATATATTTGCCTTTATTCGTTATTCCCGACGATGGGTGAATGGAAAAATCACGTACATGCAGTTCGTACAGGACTGCATCCACAGGACTGGTCAATTCCGGGCGAATATCCTCACTCCATCCCTTCGGATGAGTCTGCTCCAGTCTGACAATGACACCCATTTCTCCATTCATGGTCACTGCTCGTGCGTATGGATCTACAGCAGTAGTTGAATGTCCATCTTCGAAAGTAGGCTTGTACATGTAACGGTAGCTACTTAAATCACCTTCCAGTTCCAGAACCCAGATGCCTTCTTCTTTCTTTTGCATAGGTAACGCCTGCTGTTTCCGTTGATTGGGCTCATCCTCCGGGGTCCCCCCTGTCAAAGGTGGATACAGAAGTAGTTCCATCTGAACGGCTAACGGTGACCAGACTTTGAAGCGACAGACTTGTGCTTCTAATGTGACACCTAAATCTCTTCCTTTGTATGTATCTTCTAAAATCAATAGTTCCTGCTTACCCTCTTCAATCATGTGGTTGTTCCCCTCTCGTTGAGAAAATTAATGAATATGGCTGGAACGAGTGCTCCTTACCCTTTATACCCGTTCTGCTGCCCAACCATAATCCCAATTACACAAAAGAAGACAAACGTCATGTAGATTCACATAACATCTGCCTTCTTTATGGATAAACGAAATCTCTCTAATGAGGTACCTGGGATTGGAAATCATTCCGGCTGGATTGATCGGCGTGGTACAAAACCACGTCCCCATCTTGCATCGGCCAGTTTCTCCCCTGACTATCTACCGGACTATAATCAAAACCTTCCATTTGCCATTGATTCATCAACGGTGCATGAATATATTGCAGATGGGGTGCATTTGTATTGCCACTGCGCAAAGTTTCGATATTGAAGTTAACTGCAATGTAACCGTCCTTCAGAAATACCGTTGCCTTGTCATCCAAACGGTTTTGTCTGGCAAGCGATTCGAGATCGGTTCCTTTGGGTACAGCATATACATCCGCTGGCAAGCTATATTCCCCATACCAGCGCTGAATCGCTGCATTCGCCCGATCCACATTAACAATGGAGGGAATATCTGTTTTTGGGCCAATGAGTGTGCGGATCTGTGAAGGAAGAATCATCCAGTTATACCGACCTACCCACGTTTTATGATGAGAGGTCTGATCCACAAATCGAACCATATGTTCCTCCATTGTACCCTGATTGCGTTCCTCCTCCGACAGTTCATAAGTATACTGGTAGCGCGCTGTATCACCTAACTCCGTACCGGGAACATTCCGCAATCGTGAGTTCAGGACAACAAAACGTTTTTCTAAATCTTGTGCCGATCCAATACGAATGAGTCGTTCCTGTCCTCGATGGTAGTATAAATCCACTTCTTGCCTGGTGGTGCCATCTTTACTCACAAAAGAGAACGTCGGCGTGATTCGGATACCATCCTGTTTGCCAAACATATTACCCTTGGTTTTCAGATCAAACTTGAAATGGTAACCCGTCTTCACTGCAGCATTTCGGAACCCCTGTACCGGATGACTGCCGGGACGAATTGGCAGGACATAGGGTGCCAAATTACCTCGGGGATCTCCGTCGATACTGTTTCCTCCGGTCCAGTAGCTCACACCCGTTGGTTCGGGGCTGCCCATCCGCTTACGGAACACGTTCTCCCAGTTGTAGTCTGAAATATCAGTGATGTGAAAATCATATAATCGTCCGATAACCTCTACAACCACGGTATCTGCTGCGACATAATGGGTCAGATTTGTGTTCGCATCCTGTTGTTCTGTGAAGTTTTCAGGTGCATTTTCGGCGATATTTCGAAACTCAACCTGGTAATTCCCTTCATCTACCCATACAGGAAGATAAAAAGGGGTGTCCAACTGATTTACAGGAATATCCACCCAAGTCATGGCCGGGATGAACTGGCTTCTGGCTGCACTATAAACATCGAATGGGAAACGAACCTGTTTGATCCGGAAATATTTCGCATAATCATGGTTTCCATAACCAGGGTGACTCGCTACATCCAGATGCTGCCCTGAAGTTGGGATTCGTACAATAAACGGACGCTCTAAAATAAGTGCAGCTCTGGTCGGATCAGGCGTAGTCTTCTGGTTATGCGGCTGATCATCGGATACCCAGGCATAGTTCACAACTGGAGTATGTACTGTCACCGAGTTGATGCCCAGAATGGGAAACTTCTGATCCTGCCCACCGTTAACATTGCCAGGGAGCAGTCCATACGTAATCTCACCTGTGGTGGGCTGGTTAGCTTTGTTCATCAATGTGTTTTTGATCGTCAGACGGTTCTGGTACAGAACATCATCTCCAATCATGCCAGGCTGGGGGATAGTTCCCGGTTGCGGAGCTGATTTTGCTACTGGAGCGGGGTCCATAATCGTCGCCCCATTAAAGGTTACCTTATCGTTATTTACAGTGTTCTCTCTAACCTTCGCTTCAGCTTCAGATTGAAACAATGACGTTTCATCTGGCGTAGGCGGTTCATCGGAACCACCTGGAACCCCTTGGATGCCAAGATCAATTTCTTGACATGGCGCAGGTTTCACATGAGTGTTAACCGCAGTATCCATAGCCGATTGCAGAGTCGGCGGTGTATATGCATTGGGCATCAGGGTCACGGTGTCACCATAACCGCCTAGTGCATAGTTAGATACTTTGGCCTCATTTAACTTGTATACCTCCAGGTTATCGATCTGCCAATAGCTATATGTCCTTGTTACTTGCATCGTTTTATCCCCAGGGACGTCAAGTTCTCTGGGCTCAGGAGGTGTTCCTGGATCTCCCTCACCACTAGACGCTCTTCCCGGAATCGTCCAGGTTTTATGATAAACCCTTTTCACAGGAACCGTGTAAGTCACCGTTCCTGTCATGTTAACCCAACGGTGCTGAAACAGATATTCCTTGGCCAAGACATTGGCATAGAGATCTTCCGAAGTTGGAATACCACGGGTAACATCGAACTTCTCAGATCCACGCTCGTCTGCCTTCAACACACCTCGAACAGATGGGTCCATAACCGATGCTTCGATAACCGTGCCTCTACTAGGTGGGCTGATGGTCACAGAGCAAGCGTTCACAGGATCGCCCCCCGGATCGCCATCATTACCACCTTCTCCATTATTCGTGCAGTCCTTCACCTCAAGCACCTGAGTCCCTTGTTCATCCAGTTGTTGGGTAGAATCAAGAAAATGGGCTTTAATGGTAGTGCTGCCCACGATCCCTTTTGTCGTAATTTTGCCGTCTGCGCCGATCGTGGCTATAGCTGGATTCGAGCTCTGCCACGTCAACTTGGGATGAGCTGTCAGTTTATGAACGGTGCGATCCGGTTTGGTTAGAACGGCTTCTGCCTGTAGAGGTGTCGTATTGGCTTTACAAGCATTCGGCAGATTCACCACGAGTCCTGGCTCCGACGTGACTGTTATGGTTGCAGTATCCGAAATCAGGTAGGTACCGTTGTTCCAGATCGCACGCACAGTGACCGTACCTGGACTCTCGGCTTTTAACATCCCTGTTTTCAACTCTACACTCGCAATTGTCTCGTCAGAAGAAAACCATTTGATCTCTGCTTCTCTTCGGGACACGTCGATGCCTTCACCAAAGGCTGCCGCACCATAACCCTTCGTCTTCACCAAGGCTTCCATCTGCTGGGTTTGACCTAGGGTAAGGGTTTTATTTGGAGTTACATCGATTTCTTTCTCTTCGTGAATCTTACCTTCCCAGTAGATGCTAACAGGGGTGTGGTATACCATCTTATATTTGGGTTTATTTCCTGGCCTAGTCCCATAAGGTTCCCTTTCAAAGAACTCAAACCCTTTTCCAGTATATGTTCTAAGATCCGCATTTTTTTCACTTGTAACTCTTGGACTGCCTATTCCTTCATAACTATTTACCTGCTGATATTTTACGCCATCAGGATCGTTCTTTAGCTTAATATCAGTTACCATTTCCTTATCAATTCCTATACCTCTATATGGCTTCCAACTTAGTGGCGGCCATCTACTCATATCAACATTATCAGGAATTTCTGTTTTCACAGGGTATGCATCATAGTCAGTTCCTCCGTTATCCACATCTTTGTGTGTGCCTTGATATTCTGCCCTAAATTCTCCTGAATCAAGTTGATACCAGTAAACTCCCGGTGTTCCTTGAGTTGGGTTTGCATCAACTGTTACTGCTGGCCCTTTCATGGATTTGGAACCATATTGTTCTTCTACGGCATTAGCTTTAAGAGTATCAAAAGTGCAGTAATAGACTGGTAATATCATAAATATAATCACTAAGATTCTATATAAACTTTTAAAACCGCCTAATAGATAACGTTTAATATTAAATTTAAACACCACCAAAAGTTCTATTGATAGATTTGAACTTCTTTACCAGCATCATTCTTCAACATATATCCTCCCTTTACAGGATCCAGAGTATGTGATGACCAAAATTTGGAAGATACCCCTTGCTTCAACATTGCGTTTGAATCGTCTGGTAAAGTAATAAACCCTTTTTCTTTCAAATAGCTCGCGTTAAATAATCGTTGAATTGGAATAGCTATATTATCATTCGCTCTAGCAACAGTTAAAAGATTTGACTTATCAAGTTTTGAAGTAAACGTTATCTCAGCATAGGTAGAGAAGCGCCCCCCTTGTGCCCTAGTCAAGTTATTTTGATCTACAAATAACGAGGCGTACAGTCCCTTGGGCTTAGTCCCTCGGGTATCCACTACGATAAATCTATGGTACCTTACGACCCCCACATTATTTTTCAACGTGTACTCTGTGTTAACTATATTTCCGAAGTTACCTTTAATATATTTGTAATTTGATACTGTCGTTAAATTCGTACCCGTCGTGCCGACCTCTCTCATTTCATTCAGGTCACTATACTTCCCGGCATCCGTGCCCTCCACGTCCATATAACGCAGCAAAATGGCCGATACTTCTGCACGTGTGGTGGAATCCGCGGGTTTTAATGTGCCATCTTGGAAGCCCCCCACAATGCCAGTCCCACGAACAAGGGCAAGATACGGAATCTGCTCGGCACGAATGGTGCCGCGGTTCACTTCTGGTGTAGGAAGTAGCGTATTTGTTGTGTCATTAAACGCATCCTGGAAGCTGGCTCCGGACTTGATCAGTCCATTGGCAATCCATTTCATCATCTCGTAACGCGTTAGCTCCGCATTTGGATTGAAGCCTTTGGCGTAATCGCCCGCGTTAATGAATCCTTGTCCTACAAGCTGGCTAACCGCCGCTTCAGACCAATGTCCCTTGAGATCAGCAAAGGGATTCTGCCCTTGTACCTTCTCTAGTCCAGTCGCGCGAGCGAGTATTGTCGCATATTCCCCACGCGTGATTTTGCCATTGGGACGAAACGTTCCGTCCTGGTAACCAGAGATCAGATTTTTTTCATAAGCTTTGGCAATTGTGGCTTGAGCCCAATGCCCCTTGATATCCTTGAACTTGCTAAGGGCATTGTCACTTGTTCCCGACGCCGCATTCGCTGTTGACGTCAAATGTACGGGGCCAATCGGTAATAGTGCTACTGCCAATACAGCTGTCGTTACCAACCCGACGATCCAAACATTCCGTTTTTTCTTCTTCTCGTGTCCTTCAATCTGCTTCTTCAATCTACTCACGCTCCTATGTACCTTAGTATGGGGATGCTTTACTTGGTCAACCTAGTCACTTCTCTTCATAACCAAAACCTAAATTTGACATAATAATCAATATTCTACCATGTCGCACTAGGCTATTGGTATTATTTTTCGTCCATCCCCATCACATCAAGGCGTGCAACGCTCCTTCCATAGACCCACTTGATTCGCTTAAAACAAAAAAAAGGCCATGAATCCGCAGATTCATAGCCTTATGCTTTAAGGTGTGTGGTCTTTCTTATGATATTGGAAAAAGAACTCTCTCATAGAATAAACCATATCATTCCAATTGATCAACCTTTTTTTTATTTCATTCAGCTTTATTTTCCGTTCAATTCCTTATAGGATGCTTCCAATTCCGTGATCAATTGATCACCACCAGCTTTTCTCCAGTTTGCGATTTCCTGCTCCCAACCTGCATCATCGATTTTACCCATAATGTACTTCGTCTGCGCATCCCAGATCATCTGATCCAGCTCCTGACCACGCTCAGTATAGATTGCCGAAGACAATGTGAGTGCCGGATTAGCGATGGCGTATTGCTCATTCTCACGCGCCATCTTTGTACCTTTCATTCCAATGGGAACATCGACCAGTTCAGGTACATTATAACCTTCAATGCTTAACAAATTATCCCGATATGGCTTCACTTCACGCTGATAAGCGTCAAAATCCTTAAGTTCGGTTTTCCCATCAGCCGTCTTGGTATAGTGCACATCGAGCAACCCACGGAGCTGCAACGTGCTCAGTTCCTCATCCATCAACTGGTCCAGGAACGTAAGAACCTGCTTCAACTGCTCCTCATCCGTAACGGATGCTTTCGGAATGACCAGCATTCCGTAGTTCCCAGGCTCTCCGGCGATGCGAATACCATCGGGTCCCTGGAACGGAGCTACATCAATCTCTCCATCCGGAGCATTTGGCGTAAGTCGTTGCTGAGAAGATTTTCCGTTCTGAGCCACACCGTTCAGCTTCATGCCAACGAGGCCCGAATCCATTTTTTTGTCTGCATCAGAAGGGTCCAGGGCAGGGAAATCACTGTTGATCAGTCCCTCGCTGAACAGACGCTTGAAGAGCTTCATCGTATCCACATATTCGGTGGTCAAGAACTCCGGTGTCAGTTTCCCGGCATCGTCCACTCCCCATTTATTAACGCCACCGATACTTACAGCGATCCTCGTCAGTGGGGAAGAGACACCCTCATTATACTTTTTGAAAAGCAGTGCGCCGTACGTATCTTCCTTACCATTCCCGTCCGGGTCATCCTTACGAATAGAGCGCATCACTTCATACCAGTCATCCAGCGTTTTGGGTATATCCAGCTTCAATGTATCAAACCAGTCCTTGCGATATACGATCGCAGTCCGTCCAATATCCCGGAAGTTCGGAATACCGTAGACCTTGCCTTCAATTTTGATATTGTTAAAATAAGCTTCGGATTGGGCAGACAGGTTTTTATAATCCTTCAAGTAAGGCCCCAGTTCCCAGAACAGTCCTGTTTTGGCGGCATTAAATGTGGTCGGTACATAATTCACACGCATAATGGTTGGCATCTCGCCTGAAGCAACCATCACGTTCACCTTATCATCAAAAGCAGACTGCGGAATCCACTGTACATTGACATCCGTATTGGTATATTCCTCAATTTTCTTTTCAATCCCGTTCTCCTTGGCCGGTATATCACCTACCTGCATTAAAGAGATGGAAATGGGAAGTTTACCTTCCCCTGCAGCAGGCGCTTTTTCTCCCCCGCAACCTGCAAGCAATCCAGCGGACATTGCACCAATTACAACGATTCCGCCTAAACGGGACATTGGACCTTTTGGACTCATGAACCATCTCTCCTTTTTGATAGCCAAATTGTTCAGCAATCTTGCCTCACTTTACTCAAACTAACCATGTATGCGCTATCATAAGTGTTCTAAAAAGAAGAACCAGCATTACGCCAGTTCAATCTCCACTCCCGCCAAAATGAACGGAGCAACCGACTTCGGATCATTGATCCGAATGGACTCGGTCACATAATACTCATAGGACCCGTCACGATACGGGCTTCCTCCAAGACCAGCTCCGCCGTTACACTGCGTCAAGGACAGCACGCCTTCACGGTCCGTTTGCAGCAGATGCCGCACCAGACCCTGATACCCTTTTTCCGCAACCGCTTTGAACTTGCCGCTTAGATATCCTTTACGTACACCTTTGGCCAATGCATAGACAAACATTGAGGTGCCGGAAGCCTCCAGATAGTTCCGCTCACGTCCCGGCTGATCCAGCAGATGTGGCCATAATCCGGTCTGTTGATCCTGTACATGCACTAGTGCGTTTGCTACCCGTTCGAAGATGCCCACAATCTGCCCGCGCTGCGGATGATCTACCGGTAGATAATCTAATGTATCTACAACCGCCATCACATACCAGCCCATCGCCCGACTCCAGACATGTGGAGAACAGCCCGTTTCTCCCGAACTCCAACGCTGTTCTTTGCTCTCATCCCAGGCATGGTACAAGAGACCGCTACGCGGATCACGTGTACGTTGCTCCACCAGCAAAAGCTGTAGAGCCGCCTTGTCAAACCACTTCTCGTCACCCGTCACCGCGCCATACTGGGTCAGATACGGAGTAGCCATGTACAATCCATCCAGCCACATCTGGAAAGGGTAAATCTTCTTATGCCAGAACCCGCCTTCACTCGTATGTGGCTGTCCCTTGAGCTGAGTCATAAGCAAATCAGCAGCTTTGCGGTACTTTTCTTCACCCGTTTTCTCATGCAGCAGGAACAGTGATTTTCCCTGATTGATCTGATCCAGGTTATACTCCTCGATCGTATAGGAGCGAATCGAGCCATCTTCCTGAACAAAATGATCCATCAGCTCACGGATGTAGTCAAAATACTTTTGCTCCCCCGTGTGCGTATATAGCTCCTCCAGCGCTTTCAGTAAGCAGCCATTCTCATAATGCCAAGTAGAGTACAGCTCATGGTTGCGATAACTTTCCATGAATTGCTGTGCCATGCGCACCGATGTGAGTTGCAGTGTTTCCTTCATGATCAAGCCTCCGCTTCCGGCTCTTTATTGAGCCTGTTTTTTGTAATCTTCGGCATATTCCTCACGAATCTTGTTTCCACCCGCATTGCCCCAATTCTCGATTTCCTTTTCCCAGCCACTTTGATCGATCTTGCCCATAATGTATTTGGTTTGTGCATCGGCAATCACCTGATCCAGATCCGCACCACGGTCACCATACGTTGGAGAATATAACGTCAGCGCAGGGTTTGGCACAGCGTGCTCCGCAAGTTCCTTGGCAAGTGCCGTACCTTTTTCACCCAGTTCGGTATCCTTCAATTTCGGTACGTTATACCCTTCGACATAAGGAAGGTTGTCACGGTAAGGCTTCACTTCACGCTGGAATGCATCGAAGTCACTCATCTCCACCTGATCTTCGCCCACTTTGGTGTAATGTTTGTCTTCCATACCACGCATCAACAGGGTCGCCATCTCAGGGTCCATCAGTTTATCCAGGAAGGAGAGCAGGTTTTTGAGTTCTTCTTCGGATTTCACCGTTGATTTAGGAAATGCCAGAATTCCTGAATTACCCGTCTGTCCTGCAACACGATCTCCGTTCGCTCCAAGCAAACCAGCGATGTCTACCACACCATCCGGATTGTTTTTGGACAAACGCTCTTGCTGACTTTTTCCGTTCTGCGCAACACCAACACGGATACCCACAACACCGGAATCATACTTTTTCTCCGCTTCCGTAGAGTCGAATACGGCAAAGTCCTGGTTCAGCAGTTTCTCGTCATACAAACGTTTCAGCAGATCCAGTACCTGCATATATTCCGGTGTCATGAATTCCGGCGTGAAGCTGCCATCCTCCTCGACCTTCCACTTGTTAGGTGCACCAAAACTTACACCAAGGCGCGTCGTGAAGGAATATTGGTCCTCATTGTATTTTTTGAAAAGCATCAGTCCAAACGTATTATCCTGACCATCTCCATCCGGATCGGAGGTTGCCAGTGTTTTAATCGTCTCATACCATTCATCCGGTGTGGTTGGCACCTTAAGATTCAGCTTCTCGAACCAGTCCTTGCGATAGATCACGGTAGCTCGCGCAATATCGGAGAAAACAGGAACCCCATAGATTTTGCCCTCTACCTTGATGTTGTCAAAAAAACGCTCATTCTGTGCCGACAGATTTTTGTAGTCTTTCAGCAATGGGCCCACTTCCCAGAACACGTCATTACGCATCGCGCTGGTCACCGTTGGGTTATATTGCACTTTCACAATTTTCGGCATATCACTTGAAGCGATCATCACGTTAATTTTGTCATTGTAGGCCGATGCCGGAATCCACTGGATATCCAGTTTGGTATTGGTATACGCTTCAATCTTTTGCTGAACTTCATTGCCCTTGCTTGGCACGTCACCCACCTGTGCAATGGCTATAGACACATTTTGTACGCCGCCCTCGGCAGCCTGACCCTCGTCTGATCCGCATCCTGCCAGCAAACCAGTCACCAGTGCCAGTGTGCTCAAGACAGCTACGGCTTTCTTTTTTGTTGCTTTCATAACATGAAAACCTCCCCTTTTTTATGCAGTCATATTGTCAAAATGTACTGGCTTTGATGCATGTGACGACTCAACCTTTCACCGAACCCAACATTACTCCTTTGGCAAAGTGCTTTTGCAGGAATGGATACACCAGCATAATCGGGATCGTGGAGAATACGATTACCGCCATGCGAATGGTAAGCGGCTGGATCTCGGTCTCTTCGATACTTGTGTCTCCGATTCGGCTCTGTGCCAGAATGACAATCTCACGTAGCCAGACTTGGACAGGCCACTTCTCACTATCGTTGATATAGATAACAGCGCTGAAGAAACTGTTCCAGTGGGCCACCGCGTAAAAGAGTGAAAAGGTTGCCATGGCTGGCATGGATAACGGCAGTACAATCCGGAACAATACGCTGACATCGTTACATCCATCAATTTTGGCTGCATCCTCCAGTTCGTCGGGAATGGCCTGGAAGAAGTTTTTCAGTACGATCAAGTTAAAAGCACTAATGGCAGTAGGTAACATCAGCGACCATAACGTATCCGTCAGGTGCAAGGATTTCACGACAAAGTATGTTGGAATCATCCCGCCACTGAAGAGCATCGTGAACAATACACCGAGCAAAATGGGCTGACGTCCACGCAAATATCTTCTGGAGAGCGGATATGCCATAAGTGACGTAAACAGCAGGTTAATAAAGGTACCAATCACCGTAATATAGACCGATACACCCAGACTGCGAATCAAGGTATCCGTAGAGAAAATGTAACGGTACGCAGCCAGAGAGAACTCTTTTGGAAAAAGAATAAAACCTCCCTTAGCCACTTCATGTGGACTGGTAAACGAGACGGCCAAAATATAAATGAACGGGATGACCGTCACAATTCCAATCAACAGCAGCAAGCCGTGATTCACAAAATCAAAGATCCGGTTGCCCCACGTTTTATCCTGTTGCATCTTAATGTTCACTCCTGTCTGGTGAAGAACGTCTGCTCCCGAGGGTTAGTAGACGCCTTCCTCCCCGAATTTTTTGGCCAGCGTATTGGCACCAAGAACAAGCGCCAGCCCAACAACCGATTTGAACAACCCGACAGCAGCACTATAACTGTACTGTGCCTGGGTAAGACCCTTCGTGTACACGTAGGTATCAAACACCTCGCCCACATCCCGGTTTGTCGGAGTCAGCATCAGGAAGATCTGTTCAAAGCCAGTATCCAGGAAATTGCCCAGACGCAGAATGAGCAAAATGACGATTGTACTGCGAATGGCCGGCAACGTAATGTGCCAGGTTTGGCGCCAGCGATTGGCACCATCAATCCGTGCAGCTTCATAGAGCTGTGTATCCACACCGGAAAGTGCAGCAAGGAAGATAATCGTGCCCCAACCGACTTCTTTCCAGATGGATTGTCCAACAATCATGGTTCGGAACCAACCAGGTTCAAGCAGGAACGCCACTTTTTGTCCAGTCAGGTTATAGAGCAATTCATTAATCGCACCACCCTCGGTTGTGAACAGCATGTAGAACACACCGACAACAACAACCCAGGAAACAAAGTGTGGAACATAGACAAGAGTTTGTACAAATCGTTTGAACCGTTCACGGCGAACCTCATTCATCATAAGTGCCAGTACAATCGGCAGTGGGAAAAAGAACACAATGTTATAAATGGCAAGCAAAAACGTATTTCGAAACAATGTCCAGAACTGTGGTTCTCCGAAGAAACGCTGGAAATGTTTGAACCCTACCCAGTCACTTCCCAAGATGCCTTTGTAAGGCGTGTAATCCTGAAAAGCCATCGTGATGCCATACATGGGTATGTATTTGAAAATAACAAAGTAAAGCACACCCGGTATTAACATGATATACAGCCACCGGTTTTTGATAATGTCCCTCCACAGCAGGTTTTTGTCACTGCGGGTAGCGGGCCGTGTTCGAGCCGCCGTTTCGGCTTTCATATTGTCTTCCTCCCCACATTGGAAACGATTACAAAATATCACTTCCTGAATTCATGTCTTCATTGTGGAGGATAAACGAATGACTGGCTATCATCTCCTTTTAGCCTTTTGTTTTTCCTTATGTAGCAAGGGTTTAGCTCATTTCTCTCACAGAATCTAAAGGCGTAATGAACTGCTTTCAACCTCTATATTCCTGTCTTAACTTCATGGAGAAAAGCGGTCTTCACCCTACACCTGGACATTAAAAAGCCTGCCTGCCATGGCAGGCAGAGCAGGTATGTTTTATCGCTGCTGCTCCCGGTACTTGCCGGGTGTTGTTCCTGTGATTTTTCGAAACGTACGGATAAATGCGGTTGGATTGGTATAGTTTAATTTCTCGGCAATCTCCGATATTTTAAGATTGGTTGTTTGCAGCCAGGTCTTCGCTTTTTCCATACGATACTCTGCGAGATATTCCGTAAAATTGACTCCGGCTTCCTTCTTGAATACCCGACTTAGATAGACAGGATGAAAATTAAGCTCAGCGGCACAGGCTTCCAGCGATAATTCACGGTCATAACGTTCCTCGATCAAACGAATCATGCGCCTTGCAATGTTCATGTATTGGGATTCTTCCTGTTCTCGCCAGAAACGAATGACGGGCAGGAACAGCCGCTTGCGGAACCAATTGGTCATTTCGTCCAATGTGGACAACTTCAGCAAATGTGACATGGATGCTTTTTCGCCCAGTACCTCAGCCACATCTCCACCTTGCTCCTGCACAAGCTGATATACACGAGACAATAACTGAACCATAATGACGGGGTATTCACTGAAATGAAGCTTTTTGTCTGCAAGCAGTCCCAAATATTGCTTAAAGTAGGTGTCCGTTTTCTCTTCATCTCCTTGCTTGAGCGCAGAAGCGAGCTGATCCTCGATCATACGTAACTGGGTATACAACGCGGCCTCCATCTGACCACGTGGCTGAATATCTTCGTAATGCAAAATAATACGGCTGCCCAGACTTACCCGGCCTTGCAGAGCCTCTCGGCTCTCCTGAACCGCTCTTGGCGTATCACCAATACAAGTGTAAGAACGACTGATGCCAATACTTACGGGCAGATTTAGATAGGTCACGACACGTTCGCGAATCCAGTCTGCCTGAGTGTGCATCCATTCCTTCAGCTTCACCTCATCCGTAAGTTCGGAGGCAAGTACAGTGACCTGGGCATCATCCAGCATAACCGGGGTGAATCGAACTGCTGAAGGAAGGAGCTCACCTACCATATTGTTGACAGCAAACAGCAGCAGATCGCGATCCTGTTCCTCATATCGGGTCCCTTCCAAGGTATCGATCTGGAGCATAAGTACGCCAAGACTCGCCCACCCTGTCGGGAAATCATACAATTCTCCCTGATATCTGAAATCTTCTTCCGAGATTTTACCTGTTAGCAGTTTGGTCATAAAAAACTCTTGAAGATGCACATGCTGCCCCTTCATCTGCTCACGCATCGTTTTCTCCGAACTAAACAGTGTTGACAATTGCTCCTCAATATAGATAAATTCATCCTGACGGCGTCCTGATGGAGTAACTGGAGAATCCAACCCCTTCGTAAATTGCAGCAGTCTGGAGATCGGTGAATACATCCGCCGACTGCCGTATATGGCGACCAATCCCGTTACACATAACATGACCAGTGTAGCGATACCGGTAACCAATGCAATTTTCTGCGACTGGGCCGTGATCTGTCCAAGAGATACAACGGACACGTATAACCAGCCATTGAGTGGAGATTGCCTATAGCTAACCGCCACTTGGTTACCTTCCACCTCTGCACTGAAGAAACCTTCTGGCTCCCCCGTCGTTTGCACCATTTCATGAATTTCCTTATTCAGCGTGTCATACTTCCCGTCTTGCTGCATATCGTTCAGAAAATACTTCTGCTCCCGATCCAGAACGTACATATCTCCAGAATTCGTATTTCGGCTCAAAAACGTACTCAGTTCCGTATCGGCGATATCAATCACAAGAAATCCCTTTGGTTTCACATTGGTTGGTATCATCGGAATTTTGAATACCATACTGACCACATTATCCGATGATATAAGGGCAGGTGCCTGTTCGGGTGTCAGTTCACCCATGCCAGCTGAAACGGGTACACTTTCTTTGGATGAACTGGCATTCTGAGTAACCCAGAACAGGCTGTTAGTGTAGGTCAGATAAGAACCAATCCGGTCCCGAATGCTGAAATCATCCAATTTGCCAAAAGAACGCATCGAAACAACCCAATCTTCGTCCAGATTAACCAGATAGGCTTGGTCAATGTTCGTAACCGCTTGCAAGTTGTTAAAGCCTGACGTCAGGTCACGAATCTCTTGAAATTCGCTGCTGTCCAGCGGTTTCTTCATCGCTTGAAGTACCAAGGGCGAATTGACATACTGGATGGATGATAATTGCAGGCTGCGCAGAACTTGTTCTACCCGCATTTGGGTCTGATGCAATATCTGAAGGTTGCTTTCACGTACTTTCTGTTCAATGTCACGTGATGCAATCGTATACGAGACCGAACCAATAACAATGACTGGAAGGGCTCCGAGGATCAGGGTAAAGCAGAGCAAACGCAGTAAATACTTAGGCAAGAAGAGCATCCTCCTTTATACGTATGTTTATTAAATTAAATCGCTTTCATTGGATTATTTTACTATTGTTATTTTAAAACCCATTCTTATTCAAGTCCACTCATTTATTCTAAAGGTTGACTTCAAACCAATTTCCAGTTTATATTGGTTGCATATTCCTCAATCAAAGGAGAGATTTTTAATGTCGGTGAATGTTCTTAACTAACCAAGTTTCATATTCAGGAGTTTGGCCTTTCATTGCGTTTGTGCCCATATGGCATACGTGTATTTCATGATGCGCCAGATCCCTGTACTTAGTTAAGAACAGCGGATATCATAAATCGCCTCCGGGATTGTCATTGTCCGGGTCTATTTTTTCCGCGCTGAGTTCAGCGCGGATTTTTTATTATAGACCTGTAGTGGACTTTGCTTTCCCATATGTTTAGGGCGGAGAATGACGTTTGTTCATTCTCCGCCCTTTTTGCGTTTTCCAGGAATATGTTTCGCGTGCCAACTGCAATCCCAATTCAAATTCAAGGAGAGATTACGCATGAATGAGAACGCATTAAACAGTCTGGGTTATCCACAAATTCAAAAAAACGTTGCAGACTGCGCCCTGTCTTATCTCGGCAAACGTTATGCCAGAGAAATGAAACCGATGGTAGATGCTCACCTGATCCAGATTCGCCTGGAAGAAACAGCAGAAGCGGCTGCGTTGATTCGCTTCGGGGCCAGCATCCCCCTCCCGTCACTCGACGGAATGGAAACGATTATGGATCTGCTTGGCACCGGTTATCTATTCAGTGAACGTGACTTCAGTCATCTCGCTCAGTTCCTGCGGAGCTGTGCACAACTTATGAAATACATGGAGGGCAAATCCGGGGCCGCTCCCACCGTTAGTCGCTACGCTGCATCCATGATTCTGATCGAACCTTTACTGAGTGAGATCGAGCGCTGCATCCATAGTGGACGCATTCAGGATCAAGCAAGCAAAGAACTGATTCGAATCCGCAAAAAAATGACGGTGAATGGAGAACGCATGAAACGAAAGCTTGATTCTCTGGTGAGCAAACATCGCTCGATTATGCAGGAGCATGTCATCAGCCAACGCGGAGGAAGAACCGTTCTGCCCATTAAGAAAGAGTTCCGTAAACAGGTGAAAGGCAGTGTGCTGGATGAATCCGGCAGTGGGCAAACCGTATATATCGAACCTGTTGAGTTAGTAAGTTTACAGATGGAATTGGCGGCTCTACAAGCGGAGGAATCCAGAGAGGAGATGAGGATTCTCGGTGATTTAACCTCTCTGGCCGAAACGTATAACCGTGAAATCGCCCTGAACACCGAAACGGTAGGTGTATTAGACTTCCTGTTTGCCAAAGCCAAATATGCGGCCACCATGGACGGACGCAACGTTCGAGTCAATACTAAGGGCCATATCAGTCTTCAACGTGCACGTCATCCGTTCATGGGTTCTTCCATGGTTCCCCTTGATTTTGCAATCGGCAGAACGTACTCGTCGCTCATTATTACTGGCCCGAATACCGGGGGGAAAACGGTAGCACTCAAAACACTTGGTTTACTAACCCTGATGATGCAATCCGGTTTGCTTATTCCGGTAGAGGAAGGTGGCGAGATGGCTGTTTATACCGAGGTAGCGGTTGATATTGGTGACGGGCAGAGTTTGGAACAGGCGCTCAGTACATTCTCAGCACATATTCGCAATATGATTGGCATACTGGAACAGGCCAATACATCAACTCTGGTGCTCATTGATGAGATGGCTTCCGGCACAGATCCCGGTGAAGGTGTCGGACTGTCCATCGCCATGCTGGAGGAGCTGCACAGCCGCGGAGCAACCGTTGTGGCGACAACGCATTTTGGTGAAATCAAACATTTTGCAGCTGCCACGCCAGGATTCGAAAATGCTCGTATGGAATTTGACACTGTTTCTCTCCAGCCGCTGTATCGATTGCGTATCGGAGAAGCTGGTGAGAGCTATGCTTATTCCATCGCATTAAAGCTGGGCATGCCACAGCGAATTATCGAGCGATCCAAGTCCCTGTCGGATCAAAGTATTTCGAGAGATCGTACATTGGTATTCACGTCACCTCCTTTGGAAACTCCGCCCCTGACGCCTGAGCGTTCCGCTAAGGAAGCAGACGACCCGACAGAGTTATCCAAGCAGAATCAGTTGAATCAGACGAAGCAATCCAAAGATTCAATCGGTCTCCACAAAAAGACAACAACCAGAGAGTCGAATTCTGCTGCTCCTGCCAAAACGTTTCGCAAAGGGGATCGGGTATATGCGGCCTATCTCAATCAGTCGGGTATCGTATGTGATGTGGAGGATAGCCGTGGAAATATCGGGGTCATGCTACGAGGACGCAAAGTCAAAATCCATAAGAAACGCCTGACCCTGCATATATCTGCCAATGAGCTTTATCCGGGTGACGATTATGACTTGGACATTGTGCTGGAAACAAAGGAAAATCGAAAGAAACGTAAGTTGATGGGACGCAAACATGTGGAAGGCCTACAGATCGAATTACCGCCTGAAGAATAGCCGATGGGAGAAACAGATGTGGTGAACTGGAAGTCATATATACAAAGTGAAATCCATAATCACCTGCACATTTCTGTTATACTGGGACCAGTATGTTTAACTTCAGCTCGTAGTTATTCCACAGGGAGGGAAGAACTGTATGTCTGCAGAACAAGACGATCAAAAGCACATCCATATCGATGTTCTTGTCTGCCCATTATGCGGGGAAGCTAATCGCTGTTCCTATGCCGCAGGACATCCTCATTCGGAATGCTGGTGTAATCGGGCTACTTTCCCCGAGGGTGTGTTTGACCGCATTCCGCCAGAGCAGCGCCGAAAATCATGCATATGTCAACGCTGTTTGCATGAATATGCCGATAAACGTCAATCAAAAGAAGAGCCACACAGTTAACAACTGTATGGCTCTTCTTCATTATGCCTCATCTATACTGTTAGCTGGCTACTACTGCTCTTACATTTGGTTATACTGAGCAACAACCTGCTCAAGCACCGGATGATGCTCATCCATGGATGTATAATGGTGGAGCGCAGCTGTAATTCCCTTCTGGCGAATCATGTCCTGAAGCTCAACTGCTTCCGGATCATCGGAGACATCGAACTTGCAGGCTGCTGCCATACCCATAGCCAGATAAGTCGTATCAGTTCCATCCGCATATGCCTGAAGGGCCGGGCGAACCAGACGATCATTCGGAGACAACTTACGCAGCGGGGAACGACCAACACGAGTAACCTCATCGGTAAGATACGGGTTGACAAACCGTCCCAATATTTTGACAATATACTGCTCATGCTCGTCAGGATTAAATCCAAAGCGCTTCACCAGAACTTTTCCAGTTTCCTGCAAAGCACCGTAGACAATCGATTTCACCTTCTCGTCGGCAATAGCCTTCTGAATCGTGTCAAACCCGTGCACATTACCGATATATGCTGCAACGCAGTGTCCTGTATTAACCGTGAACAGCTTCCGTTCAATATACGGCTCCAGATCATCGACATATACAATGCCCTCAACCGGTTTGAATGCAGGAGCCATCTGGGAACGATCCACCACCCACTCGTAAAAAGGCTCCACCTGTACATGCAACGGGTCTTCATGATGCTGAATAGGCACAATCCGGTCTACGGCCGAGTCTGGAAAATAGACATACTGATCTGCAAGGGAACGTACTTCTTTATTGAGCAGAGCATACACATGCTCTTTCAATTGTGTACTGGCTCCAATGGCGTTCTCGCAAGCGATAATGTGAAGCGGGTTTTGAGCAGGACCGGAATTCAGTCTTTTCTCAAGTCCCTTTGCAATCCCTGGTGCAATATGTTTCAGCACACCCACACCCACTGCGGTTGTAATCAGATCAGTTTCCACAACGGTTTGGGCAACCGTCTCCAGTTGGGTTCCATCGATTGCATTTACGCCTGTGACGGTCTCCTGATCCTTGCTCTCGTTAGCCAGTTCCACCGTATATTGCCCCCGTTGCTGAAGAGCGGTTACCAAGGTCTGATTCACGTCGGAGAAAACCACCTCATACCCTGCGCGGGACAGAATCAAGCCGATAAATCCGCGTCCAATGTTACCTGCGCCAAAGTGTAGGGCCTTCATAGCTCCATTTCACTTTCCAGAATAGCGATTACTTCTTCGGCTGTTTTCGCCAGACGCAGGGCCTCCATATTCTCATCCTCAGCACAGATCACCGCGATGCTAGTCAAGATTTCCATATGCTCCCCGCCTTGAGCCGCGATACCTATGACCATATAAGCCTTTTCTTCGCCAAAATCAACACCCTGTGGATACTGAATGACAGAGATACCTGTGGATAAAATGAAAGCTTTGGATTCCTTCGTACCGTGCGGGATCGCAAGTCCGTTCCCTACATAGGTCGATACAATCTCTTCTCGTTCAATCATCTTCTCAATGTAATCAGCGGTAATATGTCCCGCATCCTTCAGAATCTGCCCTGCCATACGAATCGCTTCGTATTTGTCCTGAGCCGTCGCATTCATGATGACTTTATCTGTTGTTAACATACTCATAATGGTTGACCTCCAATTTCGGTTTTACTGCGATAAAATCCAACAAGTTCCTGAGACAGGTAATGAATGAGTTCATCCCTGATTCCCTTTTCCAGCAATGTAATCATTTCTTCCTGTAATAACAGTGCGCTGATCTCACTGAGAACCTCCAGGCTTTCCTTGGATAATTCTCTGGGACCGAGCATCAAAAGAACATGGGTAACTCCTGCCGGATCATCCGGCGTACGAAGAAGTGGTTCAGTGAGCTGAAACAAGCTAATGGACGGCCTGTAAATTCCCTCACTTCGTGTATGAAACAGAGCAAGTCTTGTACCGGGAATTTTCTGGCTCCCCACTGCTTCACGTGCCTCCAGCCGTTTTGTGATCTCCTCTGGCTCCTTCAGCACACCAGTTCCATGGAGTACGTTGCACATCGCATACACCGTTTTATAGAACCCGATATCCTGATTATCCAGCGGGTACACCTGAAACTTGCCAATAATTCGGACGATTTCAACTAAAATAGCTTCCATTCCATCAGGGTCCGAGTAACGACTTGTTGTCTGAACCTCTGCTTCACGGGGCTTATTATGCTGTCGTTGTAATGTTGTTGTTCGGATAAAATGACGCAGACGTTCGCTCTCTTCTGCCGTAAGCAGTGGACTCACTTTGTAATACTGATGCTCATCCATCGGCAGATCGACCGTCGATAACACCAGATCATATTGATCTGTAGGTATCCGGGCAGCTTCATACCAGGACACGCTATCCATGATTCGAATCTCGGGAATCTCCTTGGACAATCGGCTGGATAGCATGCGTGATGATCCAATTCCGCTTGTACACACGATGATCGCCCTGATCTCCCGTTTCAATGTACGCAACCTCTCGATGGAAGCCCCAAAGTGCATGACCAGGAAACCAATTTCCTCATCCGGAACGTCTGTGCCTGGCCAAGCTTGCCCCACAGATTTTTTGACATCTTCAAAAAGTGAATCATAATCCTTCCGGATCTGCTGCAGTAGCGGATTACGAATCATCTGGTGCCCTTCAATACGCTCCATGACAGGTTGCATATGAGCAAGCAGACCTTCACGAAGCAAACGATCCTCATGAAAGGCGTAATGCGTTCTCCCCTGCATCTGATCAATCAGTGAATGCACCCTGTCCAGTAAAATTAAGTCGTCTATTGGCAACAGCCGCGAAGAGTGAATCCGCTGCTCTGTCTCAACTAATAGTCTGTGAAAATAAGCTTGCTCCTCTTGGGAGAATGTCAGCCCCAGTTGAGTGGATAACACACTACACAAGCGTGAAGCCATATAAGGCGGAACCTTCATCTCATCCTGCGCTGCAACTGCATCTCCCGTGTTCTCTCGTAGAGACATACCACCAATACCAAAACCTTTACGAATACGGACAACCGCTACGGATAATTGAATCAGCAGCTTCATGTATTGACGTTCCGGGATGTTCTCCAGCCATTCAATATCTGGTTGCCATAACGCATTTTCGATCGTAAGCACATCACCGTGTCCAATCATATCCAGCAATTTTTGGTTTACGATGGAGCCACCTTGTTCAGGTTGTCTTCCGAACAGGTCGGATTCATCCAGAAATTCCAGAGCAAGTGCAGCTATGGCTGTGCGATGAATCGTCTCACTCCCGTTAATCTTGACGCCATATCCACGTCTGCGAACCAGTTTTAGTCCCGCCTGACGAATTCGTGACTCCAGATCGTCCAAATCCGTGGTTACGGTGGATACGGTCACTTTCAGATCCGAAGCCAGAGCGAGTAACTTTACAGGCTCCGCTTCATCAAGCAGGATGCAAAGCATGAAGAGCTTACGCTCTTCCGGCGTAAACTCTACATATTCTTTACCCTCTAGTTGCTGGCGCAATACAGCCAGATCATCGGAACTGGCATCAATTCGGATTCCGGTTCCCGATTTTTTTTCCAGCCTCATGCCCAAAGGTTCAAGCCATTGTTCAATCATTTGCAGCTCCCGGTGAACCGTTCGGGTACTGACCTTTACTTCAACGGCGATTTCGCCGGCTGTTACTTCATGTGGATGCTCCAGCAGAAACTCCACGATTTCACGTTGTCTTTTGGTAATACTCATATCTCAGCCTCCGGCTCAGGGAAAACAAATGCGTACAATTACTTTAGACGTTCAACGAGCGCATCGTATTCCGGGCTTTTTAGGAAGTTGTCGATGGATATATGTTCTGCGTTCGGCGCAACGGAGCGGGCACGATCGGTTAATATTTGTTGTGTGATGACCACATCTGCATCTGGCGGGATATCACTGATGGCCGTATTGGTCACCGTAACGTCAATCCCCTCTGCCTTCATCTTCTTGCGAAGAATGGAAGCGCCCATGGCACTCGAGCCCATACCTGCATCACAGGAGAAAACAATCTTCTTCACATCTGTTTTCACTGGAGAAGAAGCCATATCTGCGGCTCTGTCTGCTTCACGTCGATTAGCCGTAATGCCAGCGTTTGGCACGGTTCCTTGACTCTTCATGTCTTTCATCCGACTGGATGCGGACTCCAAATCTTCGTCCTTTTGTTTACCCGTTTTCAGCAACACCGCTGCAACCAGGAAAGATACGACGGCTGCTACAAGCACCCCTGCGAGCATCGGCAGGTATCCACCTTTTGGTGTTAAGAGGAAATACGCGATAATACTACCCGGTGATGGTGCCGAAACAAGTCCCGCTCCGGTGAGCATGAATGTTAATGTACCTGCGACGCCACCCGCGATTGCGGCAAGAATCAAAATGGGTCTCATCAGAATGTAAGGGAAGTAGATCTCATGAATTCCCCCGAAGAAATGAATGATAACGGCACCTGGTGCAGAAGATTTGGCCATTCCGCGTCCGAAGAAACAGTAAGCAAGCAAGATACCAAGTCCCGGACCCGGGTTCGATTCAAGCATGTATAATACGGATTGCCCTAATTCTCTCGCTTGATCTGTTGCAATCGGTGTCAGAATTCCGTGGTTGATCGCATTGTTCAGGAACAATACTTTACCTGGTTCAATGATTAGGTTGACCAGTGGTAACAAGCCCAGATTCATTAAGCCTTGTACCCCGGCAGACAATACTTTGCTAATTGCTTCTACAGCAGGCCCGATGCCCAGTAGCGCAAAAATCCCCAAGATCCCGCCAATAATACCGGCTGAAAAGTTGTTAACCAGCATTTCAAATCCGGCTCTAATTTTACCTTCAATGGATTTATCGAACTTTTTGATGATCCATGCTGCCAGTGGTCCGGCAATCATGGCACCGAGGAACATCGGGATATCACTACCCACGATGACCCCAATGGTCATAATGGCACCCACGACACCACCACGCTGACCATGCACCATCGTACCCCCGGTGTAACCGATTAACAGTGGCAGCAAATATTTGATCATCGGATCAACTAGCTGCGCAAGCGTCTCGTTAGGGAACCAGCCTGTTGGAATGAACAGAGCCGTAATTAATCCCCAGGCGATGAACGCTCCCATATTCGGCATGACCATACCACTCAGGAATCGGCCAAAACGCTGAACACCAACCCGTAGCCCACCTTTGGAATTGGACGATTGGTCCAAATTACTCATTGTATTATCCTCCTTGGATCAAGTGATTATGATTTATGAAAGGGGTATCATTTCTCCCCTGCTGTAATCCTAAGCGAGAATGCTCTCCTGTTCAATGAAATGAAAGCGTACTTTCGTCATGAACAATGATGACAACATTAGGTTATGTAATCGTTTTAATCGATGCATAATGGCCGAATCCATTGGTACGCAAGGCTTTTCTTGCCTATGACTTTTATCATTTCCAGAATCATTTTCTAACCTATAGCTTGGTCCAATCAGGTGATTTACATCCACAATCTGCTTCAATCCACATTCAAAACTATTCCTGGAAAGCACAAAAAACCTGTGCAAGCATCCGGCTCACACAGGTCGAAACAATATGAAGCTCATTTCATTTGGTTATAAAATATATGTTAATAAGTACAAGTTCGTTGCTCCTATTCTTCCGTATGTTTACGATACGCGTCTGCATTCATCAATGTAGACAATGCTGCTGTCAGATCTCCCTCAACACGAATCTCAATCATCCAGCCTTCCTCGTAAGGAGAGCTGTTCACAAGTTCAGGTGAGTCCTGCAACGAATCATTGACTGCAATAATAGAACCTGTGACGGGAGAGAACAAGTCCGAAACTGTTTTGACCGATTCTATTGTTCCAATACTGTCCTCTGCTTTTACATTGGTTTCAAGGTCAGGCAATTCCACAAACACAATGTCACCCAGCTGATGCTGCGCGAACTCGGTAATGCCAATACGTACAGTATCCTCCCCTACGGTTTGCACCCATTCGTGCTCTTCACTGTACAGGAAATCACTTTTCAATTCGCTCATCGATATCCGCCTCGCTTTTCATTAAATGAGTGCATGCGTTCTTTGACCTTAACCCTTTTCCCAGAACATAGCGTATGATATTTATGAATCAAATGTCAAGATACCTCACAATTTATTTGCTGAACACCTCTAAATCCTGTAACCGGATTACACTCTTTCTTCATATACTGGTGAATATTAGAATAGTAAGCGCAGTCTTTTTAAATACACGAACAATAACACTTAAAATATATTAAATATTCGGTTTTTATTCATTATCAATGATATCGTTCTTGACATCGGTAGTGGATTCACGTTTTAATGAGAGGAGTAAATGTGTTTATTGGACTATGTTATACTCGCGGATGAATGTAAAGGGAGAGATTACCCGTGACACCCGATTCGGGATGTACATGAGGTAACGCCGAAGGAGTAAACCACCGATAAGCGGGGGTGAATCTCTCAGGCAAAAGGACTTTTACGGGACGCAACTCTGGAGAGCATCTATTCGCCCTGTGCGGGCGTTATGATCACCCAAGGGGAAACCTGCTGCACAACGCAGCGGGGTAACTCTCAGGTACAAGGGACAGAGCCTTAGAATACAGCGTGCTACTTGGCATGCCGATTCTTTGGCCTGTCCTTTTCCTTTTTCCCAAAAAACGAAAAACAGGATGTAGAACGGCGCTGCCCTAGCTGCTTACCATACTTATGTGATGAAAATATCTAGCTGAAAAATTTAAAAATACCCTGCTTCATTGATCCACGATTATATTTCCGGCCGGTTGACGGTCCATGACGAGGTGATTTGATGTCCGATTTGCTTAGAACACCACTCTTCCCACTATATCAGCAATACGAAGGCGTACGGTGCATTGATTTTGGAGGCTGGGAGCTTCCGGTGCAATTTAGCGGAATTCAGAAAGAACATGAAGCGGTGCGTGAGCGTGCTGGACTATTCGATGTATCCCATATGGGCGAATTCACAGTACAGGGTGAGCAGGCTGAAGTTTTTTTGCAACAAATGACGACCAATGATGTGACCACGCTGGTTCCCGGTCAAGCCCAGTACACCCTGATGTGTTATCCAGATGGCGGTGTGGTGGACGATCTGCTCGTGTATAAGCTGGAAGATCAGCATTATATGCTCGTGGTTAACGCCTCCAATATCAACAAGGATTGGGCGTGGCTGCAAGAGCACTTGATCCCTGGCGTAAACATGACCAACGATTCGGAGCAGACGGCGCTGCTCGCCTTGCAAGGTCCACTGGCTGTAGACATTATCGGAAAAGTTACAGATACAGATGTCTCCACGATTGAACCGTTTCGTTTTGTGCAGGATGCCGAAGTCTGTGGAGTAAAATTGCTGTTGTCCCGTACCGGTTATACCGGTGAAGATGGCTTTGAACTATATATTCCAGCAGATCAGGCCGCTACCGTCTGGAACGGATTAATGCAAGCCGGTGAAGGTCACGGACTGGTGCCAACCGGACTTGGTGCCCGGGATACATTGCGCTTTGAAGCCAAGCTGCCTCTGTATGGACAGGAATTATCTGCAACGATCTCTCCGCTAGAAGCTGGCGTTGGTATGTTTGTGAAACTAAATGCCGGACCTTTTATCGGACACGAAGCCTTGTTACAGCAAAAAAATGACGGGCCTGCCCGCAAACTGGTCGGCATCGAAGTGCTGGAGCGCGGTATTCCTCGCCCCCACTATCCGATTTACGCCGAAGGCGTACAGATCGGTGAAGTGACAACAGGCACGCAATCACCTACATTGAAGCGTAATCTGGGGCTTGCCCTCATCGACAGCAAATACGCTGCGCTGGGAACTCCGCTTGAGATTGAGATCCGAGGGAAGAAACTAAAAGCCGAGGTCGTGAAGACCCCTTTTCATAAACGGACACGTACGTCTAAGACACCTACTCAAGGAGCTGATCAAGCATGAGCAAGCACCGTTACATTCCCATGACTGAACAAGATCAGAGCGCCATGCTCGCAACCATCGGTGTGGATACGCTGGAGAAACTGTTCCAGGACATTCCTCAGGAGATTCGTTATCAGGGCGAGCTGCCCGTATCATCCAAACTCGATGAGTATGCGCTGACACGGCACATGTCCAAACAAGCTGGTGCCAACGCCAATTTCGAAACACACGCCAGCTTCCTCGGCGCAGGCATATACGATCATCATGTTCCTTCCGTCATCAATCATGTCATTTCCCGTTCCGAGTTCTACACTGCTTACACACCTTATCAGCCTGAGATCAGCCAAGGTGAACTACAGGCCATTTTCGAATTTCAATCCTACATCTGTGAATTAACCGGTATGGCTGTAGCCAATGCCAGTATGTATGACGGTGCAACCGCCTTTGCTGAAGCAGGTAATCTGACCGCAGCGGCAACTCGTCGCAAACAACTCATCGTATCCCGTACCGTTCATCCGGAAGCCCGCCAGGTATTGCAGGCATATGCGCACGGACTCCGTCTGGAGATTGTCGAGATTGGTTATAAGGATGGCGTCACGGACTGGGATGCCTTGCAAGCCGCCATATCGGACGATACCGCTGCTGTCATGATCCAGAGTCCGAACTTCTTTGGTGCCGTGGAAAATGTGAAGCAGGCTGCCGACCTCGTGCATGCGCACAAGGGCCTACTCGTTGTAAGTGCTAACCCGCTATCGCTGGGTCTGCTGGAAGCCCCAGGCAAGCTGGGTGCCGACATCGTTGTTGGTGATGCGCAGCCCCTCGGCATCGCCGCTTCACTCGGCGGCCCAACATGCGGATATTTCGCCGTATCCCAGCCTCATATGCGCCGAATTCCTGGCCGAATTGTAGGCCAGACCAAGGATCGCAACGGAAAACGTGGATTTGTACTCACACTGCAAGCACGTGAACAGCATATCCGCCGCGAAAAGGCGACATCCAACATCTGTTCCAACCAGGCTTTGCTTGCACTCAGCGCATCTGTGTATATGTCCATCATGGGGAAACAAGGCATGATCGATGTCGCGGATCTGAATCTGCAAAAGAGTCATTACACCCTGAATACATTAACTGCGATTCCTGGAGTTAGCCTTACTTTTAATGCACCCACATTTAATGAGTTTGTTATTAAACTTCCTGAAGGAACCGATGTGGATGCTCTTCAACTGAAACTGCTGGATGCAGGCTTCATTGGTGGTTACGAACTCGGACGTGATTATCCGGAGCTTGCCGGACATATGCTGATTGCTGTTACCGAACGACGCAGTAAGGAAGAGATTGACGAATTCGCACGAGCATTGGAGGGATCGCTGTGACTCAGGAAACGACGACAACGACAACACCGGCACAAGGACAATCGGAAACAGGCACCTCTTTCTCTACTTCGTCTAAACCTGAGACGGATACAACATTCAGTGCACAGACCCTATCTCCTGCTCCGGAACAATCATTGATTTTTGAACTCAGTAGCCCTGGACGTGTCGCTTATTCCTTGCCAGAATGTGACGTTCCTCGTCAGGCTGCCGATACGTTGATTCCCCGGGAAATGCTCCGTTCGGAAGCAGCGGCACTACCGGAAGTGTTCGAGGTAGATGTTATCAGGCACTATACTGCGTTGTCCCGCCGTAACTTCGGCGTAGATAACGGATTCTATCCACTGGGCTCCTGTACGATGAAATACAATCCAAAGATTAATGAGGACGTGGCCCGTTACAATGGATTCGCCAAAATCCATCCGTACCAGCATGAATCCAGCATTCAAGGTGCACTTGAACTGTTGTATACGTTGCAAAACGACCTTGCAGGTCTGACAGGTATGGACGCTGTGACCCTGCAACCAGCAGCTGGTGCTCATGGAGAATGGACTGGACTCATGATGATTCGTGCCTACCACGAAGGTCGTGGCGAACAACGTACCAAAGTCATCGTGCCCGATTCTTCGCATGGTACCAACCCAGCAAGTGCTACCGTTGCAGGATTTGAAACTGTGACGATTCCATCCCGCGCAGATGGACTGGTCGATCTGGACGCGCTCCGTGCAGCCGTCGGTTCGGATACGGCAGCATTGATGCTCACAAACCCAAATACACTTGGTTTGTTCGAGAAAGACATTCAGGAGATTGCATCCATCGTACACCAGGCTGGTGGCTTGTTGTATTACGATGGCGCGAACTCCAATGCCATTATGGGCATTACCCGTCCGGGTGATATGGGCTTTGACGTGGTGCATCTGAACTTGCACAAAACGATGAGTACACCTCATGGCGGTGGTGGACCTGGCGCCGGACCAGTCGGTGTGAAGAGTCGCCTGATCCCGTTCCTGCCTAAACCGATGGTGATCAAAAATGATGACGGTATGTATGCATTCGATCGTGAAGGCGATCAATCCATTGGCCGGGTGAAAGCCTACTACGGTAACTTCGGTATATTGGTACGTGCCTATGCCTACATTCGCACCTATGGACCGGAAGGATTGCGCCGTGTGTCTGAATGTGCGGTACTGAATGCCAACTATATGATGGCCCGCCTCGCACCATACTACGAGATTCCGTATCCGGGTGTATGCAAACATGAATTTGTCATGTCTGGTCGGGGTTTGAAGCAATATGGTGTGCGCACACTTGACGTTGCCAAACGATTGCTTGATTTTGGATATCATCCACCTACGGTGTACTTCCCGCTCAACGTTGAGGAATGCATCATGATCGAGCCGACGGAAACCGAAAGCAAAGAAACACTGGATGGGTTCATTGATACGATGATTCGGATTGCCAAAGAAGCGGAAGAGACACCAGAGTTGGTACTCAACGCACCTTACGGAACACCAGTCACTCGTCTTGATGAGACCACTGCCGCCCGCAAACCTGTACTCAACTGCGCATGCAGTTAAACACTAAGTGAATTTCTAATCCATGCTCTTGCTGATGTTAACTTACCCCAGCAAGAGCATTTTTTTGCCTAGACATTACAGGGTCTTTCTCCTCGTACTCCCCTCCTATACATTCGCGCAACAAAAAAAGCCGATATCCACAATGAATCGCGGATACCGGCAAAATTACTGCACGACTGCAGCTTTTTATCGGAAAAAGAAACCCTTAAAATCGGGTGGAAACCCCGTAAAATTACATTACGCTTGAATGCTTTGAACCAATTCAACGACTTGTTCAGCCGTTTGCATATCCAGAGCTTTAGCAGCCAGTTCCTGCATATCCGCACGGGACAGCTTGGTGATCTGACTACGAGCTGGCAGGATGGAGGTTGCGCTCATGCTGAACTCATCCAATCCAAGACCAAGCAGCAATGGAATTGCTGTTTCGTCTCCTGCCATCTCACCACACATGCCAACCCATTTGCCTTCACGATGCGCAGCATCGATAACCATTTTAACCAAACGCAAAATGGCTGGGTTGTAAGGCTGGTACAGATAAGCCACTCGTTCGTTCATACGGTCAGCAGCCATTGTGTATTGAATCAGATCGTTCGTTCCGATACTGAAGAAATCCACTTCTTTGGCAAACTGATCTGCCAGAACTGCAGTCGAAGGAATTTCGACCATGATTCCGAGTTGAATGCTGTCAGAAACAGCAATACCTTCAGCAACCAGCTTCTCTTTCTCTTCGAGCAAGACAGCTTTTGCTTCACGGAATTCACCAAGCGTTGCGATCATTGGGAACATGACACGCAGGTTTCCATGTACGCTTGCACGCAGCAATGCACGCAATTGTGTACGGAAGATATCCAGACGGTCCAGACACAGACGAACTGCGCGGAAGCCGAGGAATGGATTCATTTCTTTTGGCAGATCCAGGTATGGAAGCTCTTTGTCTCCACCGATGTCGAGTGTACGAACAACGACAGGTTTGCCTTCCATTTTTTCCAGTACCGCTTTGTAAGCATTATACTGAATGTCTTCGGATGGAAGCTTGTCTCTGCCCATGTAAAGGAACTCGGTACGGTACAGGCCTACAGCCTCGCCGCCGTTCTCCAGAACACCCGTTACATCATTGGGTGTACCGATGTTGGCTGCAAGTTCAACATGAACGTTATCCACCGTTACCGTTGGCTCATCACGAAGTTTTCTCCACTCTGCACGTTGTGCATCATACTGTTCCTGTTTGGCACGGTATTCAGCAATAACTTCATCAGTAGGGTTAACCAGTACGTGACCATCCAGACCGTCAACAATGATCATATCGCCTTGTTTCGCTTGAGCCAAAATGTCCTTGGTTCCAACGACAGCAGGAATTTCAAGAGAGCGAGCCATGATCGCTGAGTGAGAAGTACGTCCACCAATGTTAGTTGCGAAACCTTTAACAAATTGGCGGTTCAATTGAGCCGTGTCGGAAGGTGTTAGATCCTCCGCAAGCACGATCACTTCTTCATTGATCTCAGCTGGACTCATGAAGTCGATACCAAGCAAGTGATTTAGCACACGTTTGGTAACGTCACGCATATCTGCAGCACGTTCCTGCAGGTAAGCACTCTTCATGTTCTCAAACATGGAGATAAATTGCGATGCCGTTTCGTTCAAAGCAAATTCTGCATTGATCATGTCATCTGCAATTCTAGCTTTAACCGGATCAATCAATTCCGGGTCATTCAGAATGAGCAAATGCGAAGCAAAAATCTCAGCTTTTTTCTCGCCAAGCTCTTGTAAAGTGCGCTCTTTGATCGCCTCAAGCTCAGCCTGGGATTTACCCAGAGCTGAGTCGAGTTTCGCGATCTCTGCGTCAACGTCGTTGATTTGGCGTTTTTCTACAGAGTAATCAGGATGCTCCAAGATAAACGCCTTGGCGATAGCAATACCCGCCGAAGCCGCGATCCCGGAGACATTAAGCATTAATTTCGCCCAACCCTTCGTTAACCATAACGTCAGTCAAAGCTTGAAGAGCTTCAGCTTCGCCTTCGCCTTCAACGATGATGCTGATAGTGTCGCCTTGTTCCAATCCGAGGGAAAGAACACCCAGAATAGATTTCAACGTTACTTTTTTACCGTTAGCTTCTGCAAAGGATTCTGCACCTTTGAATTTGTTTGCTGTATTTACCAGGGCTGTCGCCGGACGTGCGTGGATACCATCTTCGTCTGTAATTCTGAATGTTTGTTGCATTACAATCATCTCACTTTCAGTAGTTTGGTTTAGGCATTGCATATATTTACACTTGCTTGCCATCGTCGTAACACTTCTTATTTTATCTCAATGATTGGCTGTTCGCCAACTTTCAGCACTCCACTCTTCTTCAGAGTTACCGTGGAGCCCTCTGGCAGGTTGGTGAAAATAACTGGTGAAATGATCGAAGGTGCGTTTGCTTTGACATACTCCAGATCCACTTCCATAATCGGCTGACCTGCCGATACCAGATCACCTTCCTGTACCAGTACGTTAAAGCCTTGACCTTTCAACTTCACCGTATTAACACCTATATGAACAAGCACTTCCTTGCCACCATCGGACATGATGCCCACGGCATGTTTGCTTGGAAATACATTAAACACTTTACCATACACAGGAGAAGTTATCGTACCATCATGTGGCAAAATTGCGAATCCATCACCTGTCATTTTCTCAGCAAAGACCGGATCAGGTACGTTTGTAATGTCCAGTAATTCACCATTAACTGGCATGACAATATCCTCAGCAACGATGCGCTCGCCTTGCTCACCTTGTGCCTTCTCCTCTTCAGGAGTTGGTTTGGCAGCTGCTGGCGTTGGTGCTGGTGTTCGTCCTGCAATAATATCCTGCATTTGAGATTTGATCGTGTCGGAACGTGTTCCGAAGATGGCTTGAACATTATTACCCACTTCAAGTACACCAGATGCACCCAATTGTTTCAAACGATCTTTTTTCACATTGGATTTCTCATTAACTTCAATCCGCAAACGAGTAATACAAGCGTCCAGATGTTTGATATTCTCTTTGCCACCAAAAGCTTCAAGAATGTTATGGGGCAGATCATCTGTTGAACCAGAGCCTCCGCCAGATTCGGTTTCAGGCGTTGCATCCTCTCGTCCAGGTGTTTTGAGATTGAATTTGCGAATGATAAACCGGAAACCGAAGTAATAGATCACCGCAAGAATCAATCCGACAATAATAACGTCCCACCAAGGTGTACGGTTCGGAATAATCCCGAAGATCAGGAAGTCAATGAACCCACCGGAGAAGGTCATACCGATCTTTACACCCAGAATCTGCATGGTCATGAAAGACAAACCTGCAAAGATACAGTGTACTGCAAACAAGATTGGTGCTACGAACAGGAACGAGAACTCAAGCGGCTCTGTAATCCCTGTCAGGAACGAGGTCAGCGCAGCTGAACCCATGATCCCTGCAACATACTTTTTGTGCTCCGGTCTTGCTTCATGGTACATCGCAAGTGCCGCTGCTGGCAAACCAAACATCATGAACGGGAATTTACCAACTTGGAATGTTCCTGCTGTTAGAGCAACGCCATCACGTAACTGGCTGAAGAAAATCTTCTGATCCCCACGAATAACATCTCCGGCTTTATTCACATACTCACCAAACTCAAACCAGAATGGGGAGTAGAAAATGTGATGCAAACCGAACGGAATCAATGACCGTTCCACAACTCCAAAGATGAACGCCGACAAGGTCGGACTTGTATCTACCATGAAGTGAGATACAGCATTCAGTCCATTTTGAATCGGAGGCCAGATAATCACAAGAAGCAATCCGATTACAAGGGATACTACCGATGTGATAATCGGTACAAATCGTTTACCTGCAAAGAAACCCAGGTAGGACGGCAGTTCGATTTTGAAAAATCGATTGTAACACAGCGCGGCGGCAATACCTATGATTATACCTCCGAACACGCCTGTACTTAATGTTGGGATACCCAAGATGCTGGCATAACCCGGTACTTCACCGATCATTGCCGGAGTAACACCTACCGCAGATCCTAATGTAACATTCATGACCAGGTAACCGATGATCGCTGCAAGACCTGCAACGCCTTCGCCACCAGCCAATCCGACAGCTACACCTACAGCGAACAGCAATGCCAGATTATCGAATACGATCTGACCTGCGTTCATCATAATTGTTGCGATCGAGTTCACCCAAGGGGTGTCGAGCGCCGTTACATATTGCAAGAAATCTGGATTAACCAACATGTTACCAATTCCGAGCAGCAAACCTGCCGCAGGTAGAATGGCTACAGGCAGCATGAGAGCTTTACCTACTCTTTGCAATACACCAAAAAGCTTTTTGAACATCGCGTCGTTTCTCCCTTTCGTCTAATTTATATGTTGTGATGCAAGCAAGGGAACACAAAAAAGGCATGAATTAATAAAGTAAACTGTGCCAACCTTGGGGTATAGCATACCCTGTACAAGGAAAGAACAATCACACTTTAATTAACTCATGCCTGATCGAGTCAGTAACACGTCGCTTATGTTTATTCAGTTGCTTGATTACGGAAACCATTGTAGCACCAGTTCTAATCTATTGCAAGCCTTTACACCAAAAAAATAAATTCCGCATTCCATCGCTGGAATGATCTCACTTATTCTCTTCTTCCTTCCGCTGATTCAGCCTTTGCAGATGAATGGTCAGATAACCTACCTCCGCAGGATAAACCGGCAGTTTCAGTCTTTTCTCCATTACTTTGGTCAGTTTCCATGCAAGCGAGTACATTTCGGGATACTCCAACTTAAGCAGGGAATCCAACTTATGGAGTTCTTCCACTTTGTCTCCACGGCGAACACGCTCAAGGGCGAAACGAAGATGAGTCAGCAAACGAGAGTAATCAAGCGATTCCGCTTCAAACGAATAATCGAGTTGATCAGACACCAGGTTCACCAAATCAGTGATCAATTGTGAATGCTCACGTACCTGGGATATATTTTGATTGGTCATTGCGCTATAGATATGGAGGGCAACAAAACCAATCTCGTCCATCCCCAGATCTACACCCATTTTCTCTTTGATCAGACGAACAGCGTATTCTCCCATTCGATATTCTTCAGGATAAATTTCGCGGGTTTCATATAAAAATGGATTTTGTATGATAATGCCCTGCTCCTTGCGTTTTAACGCGAAAGAAATGTGATCGGTTAATGCAATATGGATATGTTCATTCAGAGGAACGTCCGTACGCTCTGCAATATACGTAATAACTTCGTTAATGATCTCGATCAGTGCTTCATCCACCTGTGGAAGAAGCTGTTTGTACTGCTCTTGCTCCTGCTGGTTTTTCAAAATAAACATTTTCTCCACAGCCATCAATGGAATGTGATCACTCGGTTTTCGGTTAAAGCCAATGCCTTTACCAATAACAACGACTTCCCCGTGTTCTGGATGCTGTGCAATGATTACATTATTATTTAGCGCTTTATCTACATGCAGGCTGCTCATTGTTTGCACCTCTTTTTCACACCATCTTAGGTGTGATTAAGTCACACCCTGTTACGAACGAAAAGACACCCGGAGCGGGCAAACCGCGCCGGACGTCTCGCTTAAAAAGTAACAAAAATTCGTCTTAAGGTCAATAGAGTAACCATGCAAGATTCGAAGTGCTTCTTACTCGTCAACTCCAGCTCTTTCCACAATCTTGTCGATTATAGAAGGAGTTGTTACAGGCTCGCTCTGTTGAATGGCAACCGGTGCAGGTGTTTTGGACTTGGTAAGGCCCTTGATCAGCTGCTCAACGTCAATGCCGGATACGCTCTTAAGCATCTCTGGAGCCGTCGCCATAAGTTCCGTAACATAGTTACTCACCCGCGTGGCACCTTCACCTTTACCTGTATCTACCACAGTCAGTTTATCAATGGATGCAATCGGCTCGGCAATTTTGCCAGCCAGCTCAGGCAGCATTTTTACAATGATATCGAGTACAGCCGCTTCACCAAACTTCTGGAACGCCTCAGCCAGTTTTTCCTTCGCTTCTGCTTCTGCAAGTCCCTTCAAACGAATAACTTCAGAGTCCGCTGTACCTTTGGCAAGTTCAGCATCCGCCATAGCCTGACCTTCAAGTCGCTTCTGTTCAGCTGTTGCTTTGGCATGTGTTTCAATGGAGTACTGTACTGCATCGGCTTCACGCATTCTTTTAGCTTTGTCTGCTTCGGCCGCCTGCTCTACTGCATAACGATCTGCTTCGGCCTTTTTCTTCACTTCGGCGTCATATTGCTTCTCACGTACGATGATTTCCTTGGCCTGGAGGTCAATTTCCCGTTCCTTACGAACGAGTTCAACTTTCATTTCCTCTTCGACTACGGTTTGTCTAGCACGTGCCTCATGAATATGGTACGCCTGATCGGCTTCCGCTTTGGCTGTATCTTGATCCCGCTTAAACGTGGCTACTTTCAGTTCCTTCTCTTTGGCTGCCTCGGCGATATTGGTATCCCGCAGCAACTCTGCTTTCTGGCCCTGTTCTTCCGCATTGGCCTTCTGAATACGCGCATCACGCATGGCTTCCGCTTCGGCAATCTCGGCATCACGCTTCACTGCAGCAATTCTCGGTTTACCGAGAGCATCCAGGTAGCCCTGTTTGTCACGAACATCCTTGATAGTAAATGAGACAATTTGCAGACCCATTTTCTTCAGATCTCTAGCTGCTACGCCTTGGACCTCTTGAGCAAACCGATCCCGGTTCCGATATACTTCTTCCACCGTCATCGTACCGAGAATGGCCCGCAAATGCCCCTCCAGTACCTCCTGTGCTTCGCTTCTCAGCGCTTCTACAGGTTTACCGATGAATTGCTCAGCTGCCGTAGCAACGTCCTCTACAGCGCCTCCAACCTTGATAATAGCGACACCATCAGCGATAACCGGAACACCTTGCTCCGTGTACACTTCAGGTGTGGAGACATCCAGCTTGTGGGACAACAAGGAGATAAATTCTGATTGCTGGAATACCGGCAGGATAAATGCACCGCCACCACGAACAATCTTAATTTTTCGGCCAGAATCATCATCAGAGATATTTTTGCTACCCAAGAATGATCCCGTAACGATCATCGCTTCATCCGGTCCAACCGTTTTGTATCTCGCCCAGAAAGCCAAACCCAGAATCAGTATTACAGCAACCACAACTATAGGAATCAACAATACATCCCAATTCAAATTCAAATTTTCCATTCCACATCTCTCCCCTTATTCATTCATGATGAGTGCTTAAACTAATTAGGTGGTAAGAATACTTATAAATCTTTAAGTACGTTTTCATCCCATTCCGACACACGCAGTACGCCATCTACAACATCCACTACAACAACACGGGCTCCCGCCGCAATGGGGAGGTGTTCAAAACTGGATGCTGTTTGAATCGTACTACCGGAGGCAAAGCGGATCATCACTTCACCAAAACCTTTTTCCGGCACCGGAATGGTAATTTCCCCAATTTTCCCAGATAATTCTTTCATTGAAAATGCAATCGAGACATCGCTGTTACGCATCGGTTTGATATATGCGAAGAATACCAGCATGGCTGCAGCAATACCTATAAGCAGGGATAATATTAGACCCGACATCGCACTTAATGAACTATAACGTGTCAGCATAATGCCTGCCCCACCGAAGGTTGTAATGGAACCAGCTAACACAACGGGTTTGAAAAAATCAAGACCTGGCATCTCAAAAGCCCCGTCCAGCAAGCCGTCAATCAAGTCACCCAGCACCAGGCTGACAACCGCAAATATGGCCCCTCCGATCAGACACCCCCAATATATCGTCTCCATCCCCTGTTCCTCCTCTCTCTGCCGCAAATTCATCCTAACTGGGCATTCCACATGTAAATAAATACGTAACTAACATCAAAATGTTTCAAAATCTTTCCTCAAATGTATTCTGGAGCCGATAATGGGTATTATCATGGCATTCTTTACTTCATGCTTCATGTTCCTCCATCATTCACGTGTACAGTCCGAATACATGAAAAAACCGCAAGCCCCCATATAGGAGACTTGCGGCTATTGGACCACAGGATGTGTCCGTTCACTTGTCAGTGATTATAGAATTACAGAGAAGCCTTGTAGATGGATACAACATCTTCCCGTTGCAGTTTCTTGAAGTTACCGAATGGACCAAACAGCATAGCTTTATCAGCCATTACGTCGATCTGGCTATCATCGATATCGTAATCAGCCAAACGGTTAGGGGCACCAATGGATGTCCAGAATTGGCTGAGCGCATCGATACCTTCTTCGGCAATCTGTCTGTCCGACTTGCCTTCAGGATTCACTTCGAATACATTAATTGCCAGTCGTTTGAATCGGTCCACATTGACATCCAGATTATGTTTCATCCAGTGTGGGAACAAGATTGCCAGTCCGCCACCATGTGGAATATCATATACTGCGGATACCGCGTGTTCAATATTATGTGTTGCCCAGTCTCCTGCAAGACCCATATTCAGCACACCATTCAATGCCATTGTTCCGCAATACAGAATCGTTTCGCGCAGTTCATAGTTCTCCAGATCTTCAACCAGACGCGGTGCTGCTTCCATGACAGTACGCAGAATTGTCTCACAGAAGCCAAGTTGAACCGGTGTATTGGCATCCAGATGGAAGTAATGCTCTAATACGTGGGACATCATATCCACCATACCGTATACCGTTTGGTCCAGTGGAACAGTGTATGTATTCACCGGATCCAGGATGGAGAATGCAGGGAATGAATATGCGCTACCCCAGCCCAATTTTTCTTGTGTATCCTGATTTGTAATAACCGAACCGGAGTTCATCTCCGAACCCGTTGCTGCCATCGTTAATACGGTACCAAGCGGAAGAGCGTCTTGTGCAACGGCTTTGCGCTGAGCAAAATCCCACATGTCGCCATCATATTTAGCACCTACAGCAATCGCTTTGGAGCAGTCCAGTACACTACCGCCACCTACAGCGAGAATCAGGTCAATGTTATTCGTTTTGCAAAGGTCTACCCCTTTATGCACCGTAGAAAGACGTGGGTTAGGTTCAACGCCTGCAAGTTCAGTCACTTCTGCTCCAGCTTCCTTAAGCAATCCGATCACTTGATCGTACAGCCCACTGCGTTTGATACTACCGCCACCATATACAAGCAGAACCCGTTTACCGTATTTCGGTACTTCTGTCTTTAATGTTTCCAGTTGTCCTTTACCGAATATCAGACGGGTTGGATTATAGAATTGGAAAGATCTCATATCTATTGTCGCCTCCAAGGGAGTTTAGAATTTTTAGTGCAACTCCAATTATAGTACCCCGTTTATAGAAAAACAAATCGATAGTCACTCACTTTATAACAATCCGTTAATCTCCAAATGTGCTCTAAACATCTCGCTCGTTGAAGGCAAATCCTCAGCGTCTACCCATGTTTCATGGTCCCATAACCCAGCCTGTTTGAATGCCCGCGGACAATGGATAAAACACTCTTCCACATCCACAATGACAGCTGCACCTATGGTTTTACCACTCCAACCCATGCTGGCGATAAATTCTTCATCCTTGGTGATGGATGCTGTACCATTGATACGCAGCACTTCATTCATTCCCGGAATCAAAAAGAGCATACCGATGCCAGGGTTAGACAACATGTTCAACAACGAGTCTATCCGCCGATTACCTGGGCGCTCAGGATATACGAGTCGATATGTATCATACACTTTTACGAATCCCGCTCCATCGCCCCGTGGTGACACATCACTTTTTCCATCATGATCAGACGTGGAGAGGAAAAATAATGGTGACATGGATATAAAGTTCTGAACATGTGAATCCACAAATGAGATTGCCTTGTTACGCACATGTTCATGCGGTTCACCCACCATGCCTTGCAGTTCCTCAGCATCTGTAATCAACGGAATATCCAATGCCTGCTTTTCCAAGTTATTAACCCCATTTCCTCAATTCATTGTGGTACTCTAGGACTTCACTCCATTATAACTGGCTGGGAAGTTCATTCCAATGCACACAAATGTAAAGAACAACAAGAACACCCGCTCATGAATGGGCGGGTGTTTTGGTTTGTTGACTGCTATTCAATGTATCCCATGCTGCTTACAAAACGACGGAAGGCCTGGCGTCCTGCTTCATCATATTTGTAGACACCTGCATGTTCGAGAATCTCGGCAAATTTCAAGCCAACTTCCTGCTGTACAATGGAAATAGCTTGTTCCTTGTCCAAATTAGGACCAAATCGTTCAATCAATTCTTCCGCCCAGCCCAGATGTTTGTTCAACACATGATCAGAAGCTTTGGCGGCTTCAGCAAGTTTGGCATCTCCAGCGAGAATATCCGCGATACTGTCCAGCTCTTCCTTCAAACGACCTGGCAGGATGGCAAGTCCCATCACTTCGATCAGACCAATGTTTTCTTTCTTCAGATGGTGCATTTCACGGTGAGGATGGAAAATCCCTTCAGGATGCACATCATTTGTACGATTGTTACGCAATACAAGATCCATCTCGTAGCCACCGTCTGCACTGCGACGAACGATTGGTGTTACCGTATTGTGTGGTACCTGCTCGCCGTCTATTTCACTGAATGCTTCAATATCCACAGCTGAATCACTGTAAACCTTCCATGCCTCATACACAGCGTTACCGGCTTCAAGCAGCTCTGCAGGATCGTGTGAGGCCAGACGCATGACGGACATTGGCCATTTCACAAGACTCAATGTAAGTCCAGGTGCATCCGCATGGCGGAATACCGCCTCTGGCTGTGCATTTTGAATCGCAAATGTATGACGACCACCTTGGAAATGGTCATGTGTCAGGATAGAACCGCCCACGATCGGCAAATCCGCGTTAGATCCGATAAAGTAATGCGGGTACTCCCCGACAAAGGCAAGCAGTCTGCGCAGCGTATCTTTGGTCAGCTTCATCGGCACATGATCATGATGGAAAATAATGCAGTGCTCATTGTAGTACACATACGGCGAGTATTGGAACAACCAAGGCTCGTTGTTAAGATTCAACGGAATGACCCGCAGATTCTGGCGGGCCGGGTGATTCACCCGACCAGCGTAGCCTACATTTTCACGACACAGCTGGCATTTTGGATATACCGGTGGCGGAAGCAATTTCGCCATGGCAATTTCCTTCGGGCTTTTCTCCGGCTTCGAGAGGTTAATGGTAATCTCCATCTCCCCATAAGCCGTATCCTGCGTCCAATAGACGTTCTTCGAGTTGCGATCCATCCGAATGTAGTTGGAGTTAATCGACAAGTCATAGAATTGGGATGTGGCCGCCTCAATGCCTTCCGTCTGCTCGGTGTGGCGGAATGCGCGTACCACTTCGGATGGGCGTGCCATCAACTGACCCATGATTTTGGCATCCAGCAAATCACGGAACGTATCACTATTTTCAGGAATGAGTCCAATGGAAAATCCATAATCGATCAACGTATCCAGCATCGCCTGTGGACTATCGGGCACAGTTGTGTCCAACTCACCGGCATAAGGCTCTGAGAATCCGAATTGTTCCAACAAGAGGTTGCGGCTATAATCCCAATCCGCTTCCTCGATTAATTGTTTCTGCAAGGCAAATGCAACCAGACGTTCAATGGCATGCAGTGCTTCCTGCTGCTCCGGTGTCCGCTCTGTGGCACCTGCTGCAATATGAGTCTGTGACATAAGGTGTTCGCCTCCTAATTTTTTCCGTAGCCGTCAGGACGTGATTGGTGCCAGCTCCAAGCGCTTTGAATGACATCTTCCAGATTGGTCCATTTCGGATTCCAGCCCAGAACGGATCTCGCTTTTGCAGATGAGGCTACCAATACAGCCGGGTCACCCGCACGACGTGGTTCCTGAACAACCGGAATATCGAGGCCAGTCACTTTTTTAGCTGTTTCGATCACTTGTTTTACCGAGAATCCAGTGCCGTTACCCAGGTTAAACACGTTACTGTTCTCACCTTTGCGCAGGTAATCTACTGCACGCAGATGTGCATCAGCCAAGTCGCTCACGTGGATATAGTCACGGATACATGTTCCATCTTCTGTTGCATAGTCGTCACCAAACACAGCAATGTGTGAGCGTTGTTTCAAAGCCGTTTGCAGTACGAGTGGGATCAGGTGACTCTCTGGCTGGTGATCTTCACCAATTTTGCCGCTCTCATGCGCACCGGCTGCATTGAAGTAACGCAGGGAAACGTACTTGATATCCTGAACTTTATCGAACCATGACATCATGCGTTCCATCATCAGTTTCGTTTCACCATATACATTGGTTGGCTCTGTACGATCGCTCTCTTCGATTGGCACTTTCTCAGGCTCACCGTAGGTAGCTGCTGTAGAAGAGAAGACGATGCGGCGTACGTTAGCTGCATTCATCGCTTCCAACAGACAGAGTGTACCAAACACGTTGTTGTCATAATATTTAACCGGGTCTTTCATACTTTCGCCTACGAGTGAGTTGGCTGCAAAGTGAATGACTGCATCGATTGAATTCTCAGCGAACAGCTTCGCCAGAATTTCTTTGTCACGCAGATCCCCTTCATACAACTTACCGCCGAGCAACGCTTCACGATGCCCTGTCTGCAAGTTATCCAGTACAACAACCTCTTCTCCACGTTCCAACAAAGCCGCTACCGTATGAGATCCAATATACCCTGCTCCACCTGTCACCAAAATTGCCATTTTACTTCGCCTCCTTCAATTCTTTAACACCGTCACCTACGCCGCACACATAAAAATCACCTTTGAGACTGGTGCGCGCTTCATATGCAGCGCCCACTTCGCTTACAAAACGCTCGACATCATTTTCATGCACCAGCGATACGGTACAACCGCCAAATCCTGCGCCAGTCATTCGGGCACCAAGTGTGCCAGGAATCCGCTGAGCTTCTTCAACCATAACATCCAGCTCATCACAGCTTACTTCATACAAGTCACGAAGCGATTCATGAGAAGCGTTCATCAATTGGCCGAAGGTTTCCAGATCATTACGCTGCAATGCTTCGACCGATGCGAGCACACGTGCATTCTCTTCCACAACATGTTGTGCACGCTGTCTTACTTTCTCATCCTTGATCTGATCCTGTAGTGTTACGAACTGCTCTGGCGTCAATTGAGCCAGGTAATTCAGTGCAGGCAGCTGTTCCTTCAAGATGGCAAGTGCCTGCTCGCATTGGGAGCGACGTTCATTGTACGCCGAATCCACCAAACCGCGGCGTTTGTTTGTGTTCCCGATGACCAATTTGTAAGAGCCTGTACGGAAAGGAACCTTTTCGTACTCCAGTGTGTCACACATCAGCAGGATCGCGTGATCCTGCGCACCGTTGGCCACAGCGAACTGATCCATGATTCCACAGTTGACACCTACGAACTCATTTTCCGCTTTCTGGGACAGAAGTGCCAGTTGAACTGTATCAATATCCGCTACGCCCTCCAGAGATTGAATCGCGAATCCGGTAAGTACCTCCAGAGATGCGGATGATGAAAGTCCTGCCCCGTTCGGAATCTCCCCGTGGTACAGGAAGTCGTAGCCTTTTGTTACATTCACGCCTTTCCCTTGCAATTCAACCATGACACCAACAGGATAGTCGATCCATTCTCCGGTTTTCTCTTTACCGATGGTGGAAGTATCCAGTACCCCTTCATAAGACATGTTCGTGGAAGCCAGTTGCAACTTGTTGTCCTGACGCTCACGGATAATTAATGTTGTTCCGAATTCAAGTGCTGCCGGAAGCACGTATCCACCGTTATAGTCAATGTGCTCACCGATCAGATTCACACGCCCAGGGGCATGAAACACACGGATGTCCGCTCCACTCTCTCCGTACTTCTCAATAAACTTTTGTTTCAATTCAGTTACGTTCACTGCTGGTGCACCTCGCCTCGTTGTTGTTGTTTTCTTAATGTTATTATATAAGAAAGCGGTGCCTCTTGTAATGCAACCATGTGTGTTTCATATGGATAAATGTGACCTTAAGGCGTATAATGATCGGAGCATCCCGGAAAGAAGGAAACGACCATGTCAGATCAATCCAACCCCAAGAAAGAATCCCTTGCATCTTCTACCGAAAAAATACAGGAGTCACCTTCCGGTAAAAGTGGAGCACTCAGTTATTCGGTTGCCTCCAATCCCGTCTATTATGAGCAAGGCGCACTGCATGTCCTGTTTGCCGGAGCAAGCCAGACCCTTCCGGGTCACGCCCTCGGCCCTAAATTGTTTGATTATTATCTGCTGCATTATGTAGAAAAAGGGGCGGGTACGTTCCGTACCGAACTGCACACCTACGAGTTATCCGCAGGTGATTGTTTCCTCATTCACCCCGGGCAACTGGTGAGCTACCAGTCACATGCCCGTAACCCATGGCAATACCGCTGGATCGCCTTTACGGGCAGCCAGGCTGCCCAGTATGCCGAGGAGGCAGGATTCCGCCCGGAAAAGTCCGTTTTTCATGCCGGACCCTCTTGTGGAATTTCCGATTGGTTATCCGTGATGCAGGATGCTTTTGCCGAGCGCAAAGAAAGCTCCCATTTCACATCACTGGGTACGTTATATATGATTCTAGCCGAAGCACAGAATCACCTTTCGCAGGGGCAAACCTTAATTCCAGGTGAATCATCCATCCGACGTACGGTGAAACAGATGATTCAATATATGTCCACCCAATATGCCTATCCTGTCTCCATTGAACAAATGTCTGCGAGTCTTGGGTATAATCGTGCGTATCTTTCCCGCATTTTCAAACAGGAAACCGGACTGTCGCCAGTCACGTATCTGCTAAAACTGCGGATCGACAAGTCGCGCCAACTCCTAAGAGGACGCCCAGATCTGTCCATCGAACAGGTATCTGCATCGGTCGGACTGCCAGACGCGCTGTATTTCTCCAAACAGTTCAAACGATTTCACGGTGAAGCGCCCAGCTTGTATCGAGAGAAAATACTGTCCCATCCACTACATCAGGGTTTACAGAAAAATGCTCAACAGATCAAACGGTGAGCAACATAAGGACGGAACCACGTACAACAAAAAAAGGTGCATTCCGCCATTATGGCTAAGATGCACCTTTTGCACTTTATTTATTTGTCATCTGGCTCCGGAGACAGAATGGATTCAATCCGTTCCAATTCCTCTGTAGAGAAATCCAGTTGACTGAGCGCAGCCACATTCTCTTCAATCTGGGAAGGACGACTTGCGCCAATCAGCGCAGAAGTTACCCTGCCATTACGCAGCACCCATGAGAGTGAAAATTGGGCCAAACTCTGACCACGGGCTGCTGCAATCTGGTTCAGCGCACGCACTTTGCGGAGCGTCTCTGGAGAGATGTTGTTTTCATTCAGGAATACCGACGGTCCTTTGGCACGTGAGTCTTCCGGGATACCATTCAAGTATTTGTTCGTGAGCACACCTTGTGCCAATGGACAGAATGCAATACTGCCTGTTCCATACTCATCCAGCACGTCCTGCAAACTATCTTCAATCCAGCGGTCCAGCAGCGAGTATTTCGGTTGATGGATTAACAGGGGCGTACCCAGACCTTTCAGAATTTCGGCAGCCTGTCTTGTCTGCTCTGCGGGATAGTTGGAGATTCCTACATAGAGGGCTTTACCCGAGCGAACAATATGATCCAGTGCCATCATCGTTTCTTCCAAAGGCGTTTCGGGATCATAACGATGTGAATAGAAAATATCCACATAATCCAGGCCCATACGCTTCAAGCTCTGATTCAGACTGGAGACCAGATTTTTGCGTGAACCCCACTCGCCATACGGCCCAGGCCACATATAATAACCCGCTTTGGTGGAGATCACCAGTTCATCACGATAAGGTTTCAGATCCTGGGCCAGTACCTGTCCAAATAACTGCTCTGCCGAACCTGCCGGTGGGCCATAGTTGTTGGCAAGATCAAAATGTGTAATACCCAGATCAAATGACCGGGTAATCATATTTCGGCCATTCTCAGCGTTATTGATACCGCCAAAGTTATGCCACAGCCCCAGTGAAATCGCTGGCAGTTTCAAACCCGAACGTCCAACGCGGTTGTATTTCATCGTTTCATAGCGAGTATCGCTTGCTACGTAGACCATCATGAATCCCTTCTTTCCCCAGGTTCCGCCTCCTGATCCGGTCAACACCGGAGAATGCGGTTATTCAGTCCATACGTTTAACCAAGAAGCTGGTCCACATGATTCATTACCTCACCAATCGGCTCTGTAATCAGCAAATCCGCCCTGCTGTCGTAAGCGGTAGGTGTAGCATTGAGCAGAACGGTATGTTTTCCCTGAAAATACGTAATTAACTGGGCTGCTGGATATACCGTCAGTGACGTGCCGCCCACGAGTAACAGGTCTGCGGAAGACAATGCATCAATAGAGCGATACAATGTTGTCTGGTCCAGCTCTTCCTCGTATAGCACCACATCCGGCTTGATAACACCACCGCATGCGGTACAGCGAGGTACGGTATCTTGGGATTGTATAATATCATTCAGTGCATAAAACTGCTTGCAATCCATGCAGGCATTACGATGAATTGAGCCATGTAGCTCCAGGACATTGCTGCTGCCTGCCTTCTGATGTAGTCCGTCGATATTTTGCGTGATCACTGCCTGAAGTTTTCCTTCCTTCTCCAGACGAGCCAATAGTCGATGGCACCCGTTAGGTTCCGCATCTGGATGAAGCATTTTGCCTCGATAAAAATCATAAAAAATATCCGCATGCTGATCAAAAAAATGTCGGCTTAACAACTCTTCCGGTGGATAAGGCGAATGCTGCTCTGTCTGATACAGACCCGCAGCCGAGCGGAAGTCGGGAATCCCGCTTTCCGTTGAAGTTCCGGCCCCTCCGAAAAAAACAATCCGGGAGCTTTCCTGAATCCAGGCAGCCAGTTGTTCTGTTACGTTCATCCTCTCTCCTCCTTTTGGCCAGAGTGACTTATATAATCACACTTATCTCATTATAATGACGAATAATGGCATGTGCATCAACCAGGTGAGATCCTTGATCTAACTGCGGACAGTAACCGAGCGTATAGGATACCTCTGCGTGACGCCCCATCTGCATATCCCCATTGCTGTCTCCAATGACAACGGCCTCCGCAGGATCGATATGTAATTCACGGCAAGCCAAGAGTGCAGCTTCTCCATCCGGTTTGCCCTGGGTTACCCGATCACAGCCCACAATGGAGGTGAAAAAGGAACGTATCCCCATCCAATCCAGATGTGTTTCTGCTGCCGCTGTGCTGTCTGAAGTGACAACTGCCAGCGGTATGTCCGCTGACCTGCAACTCTGTAAGAAAGCAAGTAATCCTGGCATCGGTTCAGCCGATTTGCGCTCTCTTACCGATCTCATGGCCACACTTGAAAATTGGCGTATCGTTGTGATCGCTTCATTCCATGGCATGCCTGCTGCATATAACTGCCCGGCAAGCAATCCCGTGCACTCATCCACAGTCGCAATGGCAAGTGGACCTTGCGGATCATATCCAATAATATGACCTTGTGGATTATGGGTAGTGCCCAGAACGTGCTCCAGTTCAACCGTAAATGAAGCACCAAGTTCATTCATACGTGATTGTAACTGACTCAGCAATGTCTCTGCCCACGGCCCCCATAGCTGGAGGAATTCCAGCAGTGTTCCATCTTTATCGAACAGGATAGCTTTACATGGGATCTGCGCTCCATTCACTTGAAGCATGGTCATCCATATCACCTCCATCAAGTTATGCTATCAATGCATTCAACCCTTAATGCAGAATAATCAAGATCTACTCGATGGTACTTAACCAAGCCAGTACCGTCTTGACGGTCTGATTCAGCTGTTCTTCTCCACTCACTTCCGGCTCGCCATCCCCTTTTTGATGACCATAATCACCGAACTGGGCGTGGTTTCCACCTTCAATGGTGTAGTACACCGTCTCCGCGGGCAAATACATCCGTCCACTCTGATACTTGGTCATATTCACAACCTCATCTTTAGTACCCAGAATGGATAAGGCAGGTAGACCCAATGTCAACAGACTTCCTTTTTCATCCGGGTAAGATGCCAAGAAGAAGATCCCATGAAGTGCATCTGGATGCACGGCTACATAACGTGCAGCCATGGATCCGCCGAGAGAGTGTCCACCCATAACAAATTGTTCCTCTGGATATGCTGCCAGAATCTCATCTGCCAAGTTTGGCTTAAGCACTGCCAGGTTAACTGGCATCTTGGCAATAATCGTGTGATGACCGGCAGAAGCCAGCTCATGGGCAAGTGGTGCATAACTTTCCGGTTTTACCAGTCCACCAGGGTAGAAAAGCACACTTTTCCCCGTCGGTTTGTCTGGCACAAAATCAATCCAGTTCTCTTGTTCACTCACCGTCACCTTATTGGCTGTTTCCATAGCTGTTTGAGCTGTCTCCTGTGGACCGTATGGTGTGAATAATTTCCACGCAACAAATCCACATCCAATGACAATGAGCGCCAGAAGTACGAGCAGGAATTTCCCGATGCCCCTCTTCTTGCGCCCTGTATTATACCGATTTCTCAACGTTAATCACCTTTCTTCACTTCCGCAGGTGCCGCGGCTCACAGAATTGGGAGCCCTCATTCATCAGGCTCCCCTTCTACGAATTAAAAAATATTATTCAGCCTTGGCCTTACGGTAAGCATCCATATATTGTTCCGCTTTGCGACGGACATGACTCAGGTCACCCGTCTTCACAGCTTCCGATGTCAAGTCGGAGCCGATCCCTACAGCCACTGCTCCACCCTTGATCCAATCTCCCAGATTAGACAAGGATACCCCGCCAGTTGGCATAAAATTAGCCTGAGGCATAGGGCCCTTCATCGTTTTGATAATCGAAGGATCATATAGATTTCCCGGGAACAACTTCACAATGTCCACGCCGAGTTCCAAGGCGCGTTGAACATCAGCAATCGTCATCACACCAGGCAGAATCGGAATTCGATACAGGTTGCAGATCTGAACCGTATCCGGGTTCAGGGAAGGTCCAACGACAAACTCGGCACCCGACATGATAGCCGCTCTCGCCGTTTGCGGTTCAAGCACCGTTCCCGCACCAATAATCGCGAATTTCTCTGGATCTTGTGTGTTCCAATGGTATACACGGCTTAATTTTTCAATGGCTTTGAGAGCACTGGGTACGGTCATCGTAATCTCGATAACTTTAATGCCACCCGCGATCGCTTGCTCGGCCATGGCAATGACCTGATCCGCAGAATCTGCACGCAGAACTGCCACAACCCCATTGTCCGTAATCTTTTGCAACAGCTGAAGCTTCTTCATTTCATTCTCTCCCTTGTCAATGTGGTGGTTGTGTATACAAGCCTTACATTTGAAGAACGAAGATGAGCCATATATGATTTCAGCAGCGACTAGCGCTCAACATGGGCAACATTGTTCAGCTTGGCCTCGACCTGCCCCCACGTCGGGAGCGCCTCCCAATCGCCAACAGCCTGTATAACCATGGAACCGGTCAAATTGCCGAGACGGGTTGCTTCCTGCGGGGAGTATCCTTTTAATATACCCGTTAAAAATCCCGCGCAGAATCCATCTCCTGCACCTACCGTATCCAGAACATGATCCGCCTTAAAGTACGGAACTTCAGTTAGGGTACCATTCGCTAATACGTAGGTCAAATCAGGGCCACCCTTCACAATGCACACAGCATTCATGGCAGATAAACGCTCAAGTACTTTTTGATCATTTTCTTCGTTATATAGAAGTTTCATCTCGTCCAGACCCGGTAAAAAGTAGTCCGCCAGTTCAGCTAAACGCAGTAAAACCGGACGGGCCTCATCCGCAGACCATAGTTTGAGACGCAGATTTGGATCAAAGCTTACTTTCACCCCTGCCTGTTTGGCAATATGTATAGCAGCCTCTACCGTAGCAAGTCCGGACGGGCTTATCGCTGCCGTTATACCCGTAACGTGCAATATCTTCGCCCCGGCAATATAGTCGGGATCCAGATCATCAGGTGTGATCGCACTTGCAGCAGATAGCTTCCTATAATAATGCACCGAGGCTTTCCCGGAAGCGTTCTCACGAATCATCAAACCAGTGGGCTCGTGATCACTCAACCTTACCCGGGATACATCTACGCCTTCACCGCGAATGGCTTTCAGTATCATACTGCCGATCGGATCATTGCCCAAGCGTCCAAACCAACCACTGGTATGCCCCAGGCGGGATACGCCAATAGCCAGATTGCTCTCAGCACCCCCGAAAGACTTGTCCAATGTGGCTGCATATTCCAGCCCTCTTGTATCCTTGGCAGTCAGCAAACCCATACTCTCCCCAAACGTAATAATTTCCGGGCTTGGATAGGGACTCGTTGACATGATTTCTTCCCTCCTTATATTTACATTCCCTCATCTTCTTTTTCTATTGTCATCCTCTATGCAACCGTTGTCAATCCCGTTGCGTTCATTTTGTTGTCACAGCTTTGAGAAAAGATAACGCTTACTAATGTGAATTAAATCACAATAGATAATGCACATCCATATTACCCTTATTACAGATGCAAACGACCTGGCAACCAGGGTCTATAAGGGGGCTACACCATGAAAAATCAGACACTGATCCGGGATGATCAGGAATCTTTCTTTTACAATCTGCGCTTTATGCTTATCGTCTGTGTCCTGGCTGGTAATGCACTTGAACCACTCATCACACGTTTTGCAGGAGCGGAAGCTCTGTTCCTGTGGATATATACGTTTCACATGCCACTCTTTGTATGGGTGACCGGGTATTTTGCGACACACTCACTCCAAGGTGCATCTGGGCGAAACGTCCTGAAGCAGATTGCACTACAGTATGTACTGTTTCAGTCCTTATACGCATTGATGGACTTTACCGTATTCCATACACCCCATATGCGGCTATCCTTCTTTGCACCTTACTTGCTGTTATGGTTTCTCGCGAGTCATTTCTGTTGGCGACTGTTGGTTCGTCTGACGATTTCCTGGAAACCGATATATCGGCTGATTGGATCGATTACGCTTGGTATAATTGCCGGGTATTTGCCCATCGACGGGTTCTGGCTCAGCTTCAGCCGTACGTTTGTATTTCTGCCGTTCTTTGTCATCGGTTATGACTATGGAACAACCATCCGTTCACGTTTATTATCCGGTTGGGGTCGAAAAACCGCAGCCATCCTCTCTGCTGCACTGTTGGTATGGATCGGGTATGGGGGTTTGAATATTTCAACCGGATGGTTACTCGGCAGCATGACGTACGCCGAACTGGGTCACCACGAATGGTATGCCGGCATCTTCCGACTTGGAGTCTACCTATTGGAGATCGCATCGGCAGCACTGTTCTTGGCCTGGGTACCTTCCTTGACTTCCAGACTGACGGACCTTGGACGACGCACACTCTATGTATTCCTGCTGCATGGGTTTCTCGTTCGTCTCGCGATCTGGTCCGGAGTCTACAGTTATATGGGAAGCTCGGCGTATATTCCAGTCATACTGGTCATTGCCATACTCTTCGCAGTCACACTGGCTCTGCCGGCTGTGCGTCACACGTTCAAACCCTTGATTGAACCGGATATATCCCGATTTTCTTTCAATCGACATGAGGTGTTTAAACGATCGGCCTAACGCTCTGACGGATCTCTTCACCATCGATTCTATTCTGGTGTGTTGTTTCAGTCTGGAAATAAGGTGGTAAATTAGGGATACGCGCTACAAAAAACAACTTATCGTTGTAAGGAGTGATTTGTAATGGCACGTCAACCGACGTCAGAACGCAAGATGAGCCGTGAGGAAGCTGGCAGATTAGGTGGCAAAGCGACTTCCAAGAACCATGATCGAAGCTTCTACCAGATGATTGGAAAAAAGGGTGGAGAAGCGACTTCAGATGCCCATGACACTGACTTTTACAAGCAGATTGGTCGCAAGGGCGGCGAAGCAACCTCCGAAACTCATAATAAGGAATTCTATCGTGAGATTGGACGCAAAGGCGGAAGCAACTCATGAATTCCGCTTGCCACATCGAAACATGATCATAGCTTTCCCGTAAATCAAGAAGTCTAATTCCATGAAAATGGTTTGAGGCTTCTTTCTATTGTTTGTAGAAATATGACGACGGTTGTGATAGACTCAATAGAAAAACCGGGTGTTCACGGGTTTAAAGCAGCAAAGAATTTCAAAAACTACGGGGAGCTCGACACCGGCATGCCGGTCCTTTTTTTAGAGTACGGATGAAATTAAACGACAGATGCACTGCCATTTATTTTTCCATTCATGTTGCTCAATATTATATATTTGGGGGGAATACACCATGTCAGCCAAGAAGATGCGTTCCGATATGATCAAAAAAGGTTTTGACCGTGCACCACACCGGAGTTTGCTCCGTGCAGCGGGCGTTAAAGAAGAGGATTTCGGCAAGCCGTTTATTGCCGTATGTAACTCATACATCGATATCGTGCCCGGCCACGTCCACCTTCAGGAATTCGGTAAAATTGTAAAGGATGCTATTCGTGAAGCCGGTGGCGTTCCATTCGAATTCAACACCATCGGAGTAGATGATGGTATTGCCATGGGACACATTGGTATGCGTTACTCGCTGCCAAGCCGTGACATTATCGCGGATTCCGTGGAAACCGTTGTATCTGCACACTGGTTCGACGGCATGGTATGTATCCCGAACTGTGACAAAATTACACCAGGCATGATGATGGGTGCGCTTCGCGTAAACATCCCTACCCTGTTCGTAAGTGGTGGACCAATGAAAGCTGGTCGTGACAGCAATGGTAAAGCTCTTTCCCTGACTTCCGTATTTGAAGGTGTAGGTGCTTACCAAGCAGGTAAAATCGATGATAAGAGCTTGCTTGAACTTGAACAGTTTGGCTGTCCAACATGTGGATCATGTTCCGGTATGTTTACGGCAAACTCCATGAACTGTCTGGCAGAAGCGATGGGACTGGCTATGCCAGGTAACGGAACCATCCTTGCCGTTGCTCCTGAGCGTCGTGAGTTTGTTAAACAATCCGCTACCCAATTGATGGAACTCATCAAAATGGACTTGAAACCACGTGATATCGTAACTGTAGAAGCGATCGATAATGCGTTTGCACTGGATATGGCGATGGGTGGCTCTACGAATACAGTACTGCACACGCTGGCACTGGCTCATGAAGCAGGTATCGAGTATCCAATCGAACGTATTAATGAAGTAGCTAACCGCGTTCCGCACCTGGCGAAACTTGCACCTGCTTCCGATCTTCACATCGAAGACGTTCATAATGCAGGCGGCGTAAGTGCAGTGCTGAACGAATTGCTCAAAAAACCAGGCGCAATTCATGGTGACTGCATTACAGTAACAGGTAAAACAATCCGTGAGAACGTTGAAGGAAAAGAAATCCAGGATACAAATGTCATTCATCACCTGGATAACCCGCATTCCGAAAAAGGTGGCCTGGCTGTATTGTTTGGTAACCTTGCACCACAAGGCGCTATCATCAAAGTTGGTGCAGTTGATGCTTCGGTTGGTGGATACCATAAAGGTCCTGCCATCTGCTTTGACTCCCAGGAGCAAGCGCTCGAAGGTATTGCTAACGGCAAAGTAAAAGAAGGACATGTTGTTGTTATCCGTTATGAAGGACCAAAAGGCGGACCAGGTATGCCTGAGATGCTGGCTCCTACTTCCCAGATCGTAGGTATGGGATTGGGTGCCAAAGTTGGTCTGATCACCGATGGACGCTTCTCTGGAGCATCCCGCGGAATCAGTATCGGACATATCTCTCCGGAAGCAGCTGAGGGTGGTCCAATCGCCTTTGTTGAAGAAGGAGACATCATCGAGCTGGATCTGAACAACCGTATCATCGAATTGCACATCAGTGACGAAGAATTTGAACGTCGTCGCGCAGGTTGGAAAGGCTTTGAACCGAAAGTAAAAACCGGTTACCTGGCTCGTTATTCCAAACTGGTTACCAATGCAAGCAACGGTGGCGTACTGAGTATCTAATTCACTAATAAATAAAGGGTTGCTCTTCTGCCAAATCTGGCGAAGGGCAACCCTTTTCTTTTGCTGGATGGTATAATTAGTCCGTTTAGTTCCGCTCTGGCAATATCTCTTGATCAATTAACAACGATTCATCTCTGGATTCTTCCATCGTTGCTGCCACCTGCGTCGTATGTTGACCGTAACGCTCCAACAATATATCCAGCGGCATGGCAATCATCTTGGGTACCAATTGTTCTGTACGCTGTTTCAGACGTTTGGTTCCTGCCGGATGGATCACACTTAAGAGCAGTTTCAGGTATACTTTGGATGCAGCACTGAACGGTCCAGGGGGCAATTCTTGAATGGTAAATCCGAATTTTTCCGGACCTCTGTTAATCATGCTCACACCGTATATCGCTTTGGCAGAGCGTAACTCAGGTTCGAGTGCTACCAGGCGTGCCAAATCCGGCAATTGCTGTTCCATCGTCCGAATCATGCGAATAGCCAAATGCATACTGGAACGCGACGTCACTCCAAGTTCAAACAACTTCTGATTGTCAAAATGCAGTTCTATCACCGGATCTCCATTTTGAATAACATGGCCGTCATTCATCTCCACCCGTGCTCCGTGATATACACGTGATCTGAAGTGCAGCATTGGGTCCTCCGGCGAAGCTGTCCGTAGATGATATACCCAGTGGAATAACTTCTCCCAGCCCAACCATAAGGCAACAACGATTCGTTTCCATAACTTCAACGTTGTCTGTGGTTGATTCTTGTTCTGAGATTCGCTCACTGTAACACCTCCCATCAACGTATCAACGCGTACGCTTTGCAGGCCTAACCGTTCAGCTTCCTGTAATACGAGTTCCAGCGCCTGAAGCATCTGCTCCGGCGCGTGTGCATCAGCACCAAGGGTCGTTCCTCGATCATGCAGCAGCATGACCTCTCCGCCTCTCAGTTCCTTCAGCATCCGTTCAGTCAATCTCTGGGCACCTACTCGGCTTCTCCAGTCTTCAAACATGGAAGACCATAGTACAATCTTTCGTTCTTTCTTGCTGAAAAAATCAAACAGATTCATAATCCCCCATGGTGGACGATAATAACAAGTCTTCACGCCGGTTACTTCATGGATAATCTGACCTGTTCGCTGAATCTGGTCACGAACCGTACGCGGCCGCATGAGCCAGTTCGTTTTGTGAATATAATTATGAATGCCAATAAGATGGCCTTCGTCATGTATGCGCTGAATGAGTTCAGGATGACTCGCGGCATGTTCTCCAACGACAAAAAATGTGGCTTTTGCTTGATGCTGACGAAGCAGATCGAGCAATCTCGGCGTATAGTGCGGATCTGGCCCATCGTCAAACGTTAAAGCAAATTGTGTATCACTTCTCCCCCGTCGGAATACACGAAAACCAAAAAGCCTGCTGATCAAACTTGGAATAAAGGCGTAAAAAGATGAAAGATACAATAACCACAGTAAAATACTCTGAAGTATCGTTGTCATGTTGCAAGCTCCCCACTTCTCCTGCTGAATTACGATGCACAATGGCACTATCTAAAATAAACCGCCTTTAATTTTATCATAGTTCAGACTTTTCTTGAATCCTGTTTTCCCAAAAAGATAGCTATCGTGTACAATAAATACAATCTAATTATTGCCATCAAAGGAGCCATGTCCATGCTACCGCTTTACAAAAAATACGGGCGAACTGTCTTTGACATCGCGTTGCTCGTATTAACCGTGTATGTGATCATGTACGGTTTCAGTCAATTATACCATGTGGCTGCACCGGTCTTTCTATCATTCATTGTGTATTGGATGATTGAACCGCTGGCCAAATTTTTACATCGCAAAGGATTGCCCAAGACACTTGGGGCCGCAATCTCTGTCTTGTTGTTTCTTGCATTAATTGTTGCTGCCTTTTTTGGGGTAGGCTTGATTATCATTTCACAAATTTCCAATCTTCAAGATAATTTCCCCGTATACATTGAAATGATACAACGTGAATTCACCAATCTGGTGTTATTCATTCAGGACAAGTCAGATGCTCTCCCTGATGGAGTTATGGAAAAAGCGAATGATTATTTTGCAACACTGACCGGGTTCCTGTCCAAATGGGTAACGAGCGGAGCGCAATTCGTCGTAGGCTTCCTCAGTTCGTTCTCATCGTTTATTACGAACTTCGGAATTGCGATTATTCTGGCCTTCTTTCTCAGTATCGAGATTGAATCCTGGCGCAAGTTCGCCCGTGCGAAGACGCCCAAAACATTAAAGTTAGCTATTGAATTCATGCGTAATCACGTGTTCAAGACAATCCGCTCGTATTTGAAGGCACAGATGATCATGATGCTCATTACGTTTGTATTGATTTATGCAGGTTTGTTGATTTTGGGAACCTCTAATGCCTTTACCATTGCAGCAGTCTGTGCCGTTTTTGATCTGGTACCATTGCTTGGCGTTCCTGTTGTGTTTATTCCATGGATCGTCTACTTGTTCATTATTGGCAATAGCAGCCTGGCGATTGGCCTGATTGTGATTCTGGCAGTGACGATGCTGACACGGCAGTTGCTGGAACCGAAAATATCGGGTAACTCGATTGGTGTATCTTCGGCGTACTTGATGCTTTCGTTTATGCTGATCTCCCTGTCGATCTTTGGCCTGGCTGGTGTAGTGTTATCTCCAGTGCTCCTGATCCTTCTGAAAGAACTGTTACAACAAGGGTACCTGCAAAAGTGGATTCACCTTCCAAAAGATGAATTTGAATCCTCTCCATTAGTAATGGATCCACCCGTTAATAAGGCCTCATCCAATTCTGCCGAATCTACTGTACAACGTCCCGTTCCTGCGAAGAATCATGAGGACTCAGCCAAGTAGTCCATCACCTTCCTGAAGAGTGCTGTCGCCTGATGTTGGCTGTCAGGAGAGACATTTTGAACAAGAACAGCTACAGCATATTTGGGTTGTTCTACCGATCCATAACCAATGAACCATTGATTGTTGCGCTTCTCTCCATGTTTCTGTACCTGAGCTGTACCTGATTTCCCTGCAACATGCCACCGCGCACGCTGCAGGGATTTTCCTGTTCCCTCACGGACTACCTTATTCATCCAGGATAACAGTTTATGCGCTGTTGCGGGAGCAATCTGTCCTGCGGCTGAAGGTGAATCATGCAAGGGCATCTCCAGCATGGTGCCACCATCCGCATATCGGATACGTTTAACGAGACGTGGGGCACTAACCTTTCCATCATGTAACAATGTAACGATCAGATTGGCAGCTTGCAGCGGTGTGACCAAGACATCGCGCTGACCGATTGCTGTCTGTATTTTCGCACCTTCATCAGCACCAGTAACAGCCTCTGTTCTCACACGCCCTTGATCCTCATGATCAAAGTGTCGTAACACGGGCATTCCTGCCATCTGCTTCCCCTCCCAGCCAATCGGACGCGCGAGTCCCAGACGATCAGCCGTGTTCTCCAGTTGTTCCATACTAAGCCTGCGCGCCGTTTCCGCAAATACGATGTTGCAAGACTCAGCGAATCCTTGCTCCAGATTCAGGTTTCCATGCCCATGCTCCTTCCAGCAAGACAGCCCATATCTTCCGTACTCACCACCGCAATGGAATTCTTCTCCGTTAGAAACCGCATGGTATTCCAACGCAGCGGCCGCAGTGACAATTTTGAAAATGGAACCCGGGATGGCTCCCTGTACTGCACGATTTTCCCAGGCCGATTGCTTGGGGTTAACATGTTGTGGCTGATAGAAAGGGCGGGAGATCATGGCGCGAACATCTGCGTTAGCGGCATCTAACACAACAATGGCCCCTTCTTGTAATCCAGATTCTTGCGTCAACTCCTCCAACCCACGCTGTAACTTAGCATCCACAGTGGTTTCCACACGTAAAGGATAATGGCTATTTGCTGGTGCAATGACGTGCGGCTGAATATCAGGGATAATCTCTCCACCCCCCGAGACCATGCGTGATAGAAGCGTAGGGCCAATTCCCCTTAACAGCGGTTCAAGTGTCCTCTCCAGTCCAGCTGCTCCTGATTTCATGGCAAATGGCTGTTTTACTTCATCCTGATGCCCAGTTAGAACTTTGGAGGACTCAGGCTGTTCAGCCAGATAACCCATCCACTGCATTCCTGTATGCCCCTGAAGGTACCTTGTCATCATCGGATAGATGCCAGCTCCCTGCAGGTGCAAACTACGTAGGCGCTCCACCTGAGCAGCGTTCAAATGAACAGGCTGATGTGTACCTGCTGTCCAGAAATGAGGTATACTTTCCTGATTCCATTCCTTCTTCAATTGATCCGGATCGGTATGTAATATAGTTGCCAACTGTATCATCTCGGAGCCTTCTAATGCCCCTTGCTTGCGTAATTTCTCTAATGGCACTGCCTGTGGAAAAAGAACCAGTCCCCATTGCAGCTTACCAGTCAACGCCTCACCCTTGTAATCCGTAAATTGTCCCCGCCCCGGGTCAAGCATCACCCCGCGTTCACGCTGCAATACAGACATTTCACGTACCGTTCGGTGAAATCCAGGCATCGTCTGATTCACCTGAACGATCTGAACCCATCCCAATCGTAATATAAGCAATCCAAAGACAAGAGTTAGAAGAATACAAGTTATATAGATTCGCCGTTTCGCAAGAAGATGCATCCCAATCTCACCTTTTGTCGTTTTGACATATTATTGCTGATATGGCTTGGAATTATCCGGTAAACAAAAAGAGAACCTGTCCCATGTGTGGGACAGGTTCTCCTCATTTCAACCTTGACTTGTTACACCGTGAAGCGTGACAAGGTTTCTTTCAGTTCAGTAGACACATTCTCCAGTTTGCCAGACAGATTGACCAGCTGGTTACTGATATTTTGCTGTTCACTGCTCAAGGAAGCTACTTCTTGGGACGTTGCAGAAGATTCTTCAGCTACAGCGCTGACATTGCTCATGGCTTCAGACAATGTACCTTGAGATTTGTTCAAATCTCCAATAGAACCTGTCACCATGCCCAGACGTTCCACAAATGCACCCATCTGTTCCTGCACGGAAGCAAAGATGACGTTGGTGTCTTTAACCGCATCCATCTGTTCCTTGAATAACGGATAGGCTGCAGACAAAGCATCCACGGTCTCATTCATTTCGGTCATGATTTTGTCTGTGATCTCTCCAACCATCTCAATGGATTGTCTGGATTGAGCCGCAAGCTGACGAACCTCATCAGCCACCACCATGAATCCGCGTCCGGCTGCACCGGCACGTGCTGCTTCAATGGTTGCATTCAGGGAAAGGATATTTGTCTGTTTCGTTATGTTTTGCAGCACTTCAAGCACTTTCAGAACAGAAGACGTACTCTCTTTCAGCGAATCAACCTTATTCACCAGGGCACCAATCATTTCTTCTGTCTTCTGCGTTTTGGTCATCAACTGATTCAGATGTTGTGTTCCTGTCTGACTTGACTTCTCTACATGACGAGCAGAATCACCCATCTGTTCATTAGCAGCGATTACACTCTGCATCTGACGAGAGATATTGTCAGTTAATTCATTGCCACGTTCCGCTTCGGTTGCCAAACTGCCTGCACCGCCTGCGATCTCTTCTGTAGCTACGGCAATCTCCGAAGCAGACACAGCCGTTTTCTTGGATGCACTGCTCAGCTCAGAGGCCGTATCCAATACTTCCTGCGCAGAACGATTGGTTTGTTCAACCAGCTTAGTAATCTGCTCCATCATCAGATTGAAGGCGGTCGAGAGCTGACCAATTTCATCCTGGGAGCTATATGGTGTACGAACTTTAAGATTACCCTTCGCACCTTCCTGCATCAGGTCTTTCAATTTGCCGAGTGGACGAGCGATCATACGCACCATCCAGATTCCGATCAATACTGCAATCCCCGCATCAATCAGCGCCATCCAAAGGGTCAGAGTCAGAATGCCTTTTGCGTCCTGAACCAAAACTGAGGTAGGTATCATACCAACTAGTTTCCAATTGGATGTATCCATCGTACTGTATACAGCCAGCATTTCCGTAGATTTGCCATCTACCTTATACTCCGTATTCGTACTACCTGCTGGTTCGGTCAACTCTTTGACAAATGCAAGCTCTGTTTCTTGTCCTGTACGATCCGAGATGGAGGATGCAACCACTTTATTATCCGGAGCAATTAGTTGAAGAATAGCTCCTTGCCCCAGATCAAGCGATTTCAATTGTTCCTCCAAAACTTCCAGTTTCAGTTCAATAACCAGAACATACGACTGAGTTGTCCCCTGCAAGTTTTTCATGGAACGTGCAATTTTAAACGTTGGCGTTGAGCCACCTTCTTTGACCTCTGTTGGAAGCCAGCGATAACCGCCCGCCTCAATTAACTCACTGTACCATGCTTCCTGGCGAATGCTGCCCATGGATGAACTGTTGCTGCCGGTACCCATAATGGACTTTGTATCGTCCGTAGGTACCAAATAAATCGCTTCCATAGATTTATTTGTAAATGCAACATTGGACAGTTGCTTGTTGATTGAACTTGAGTTCACGAATGTATCATACGCAGTCAAATTCGTATCTGACATTTTTTGTAGCAAGGACTGCATTTCCGGATCAAAGAAAATCTGTGTGGATGTATCGACAAACCTCTCCAAAATGATGTCCATTTTTTGTTTGGTCTGATCAATGGTCTCCTGATTGGCACGCGAGGCATTTTTCTCTATCGTACCTTTGGCCTTCGAATAGGATAATAGACCTAAACTTACTACAAAAATCATAATTCCCGCAAAAAAGATCAAGAACAGTTTAACCCCTACGGATTTAACCGGATTTGCCTTCTTAATCTGTTGGAAAGAGGAACCTCCAATGTTTTTCCAATCCCGGTTTTTAAATTGTTTCTTCACCCAATCAGTCTTGATCCAGCCCAGTTTGAGCTTGCTGCGGTCAATCTTAAACATTTTTTTGCCACTGCCTGTTGTTTTGCTTTTGACTACTTTTTCTTTCTTCACTTTCTTCACTTTCTGAACCTTCTCAGGATTAACCTGCTCGGCTTTTGTCACTTGCTCCCCACTGTCTTCCTGCTTCTTTTGAACCAATCCCATTCACCTGCCAGTAATTTACTTGTTAGATTTTTCTTTCTCTCCCCTATAAATATGTAGTATTCGACAGTTTTCTTCGTTCCCCTTTCACTTCCCAGAAATATTTTACAACTTTATTCCTATTTTTCTATAAAAAAAAGACCCCCATCTGCCGATAAACGGAGGTCCCCATGTAAATTTCATAACACTATGTTGTTAAATCCTAATACAATATTGACACATTGTAGGTATTTGAGCCTACTTCTTTTTTCTCATCATATCGAAGTACGAAACCGGTTGATCTACCTTCATTTTAATCAGTTGCAACGGGTGACGAGCAGCATCTAGAACATTGCCTGCTTCATCCTGTATTTCACCGACGACCTGTTTGAAAAAGTGACCTCCCGGACCGAAAAATTCGATTTCCTGTCCTGGTTTGAAATGATTGCGCTGTTGAATGGTTGCCATTCCTGTTTCAGCATCATACCCCATGACCAATCCAGCGAAGTCAAAAGGTACAGCCTTTTCTTCCGGTTCATAAATATGATCTTCATGGTCTGGTGTATCATAGAAAAATCCGGTATTCAGCGGGCGATTCGCCGCTTTGTTCATTTCTTCAACCCATTCAGGTTTCAGAACATAATTTTCCGGGTCTGCCATATAGGCATCAATAGCTTGACGGTATACGTTAACCACAGTTGCCACGTAGTGGATCGATTTCATACGTCCTTCGATCTTGAAACTGTCCACACCCACATCAATCAACTCGGGAATATGGCCAATCATGCACAGATCCTTTGATCCCATGGAGAATGAATTATCCTGTTCCTCGAACAGGGGAAGCTGGTTCTCACCCAGTTTGAATGGTGCAGGTGCCTTCATCTGCATGTCCTCTTCGCTGACCCACACCGTATCTTCTCTCGCATCCTCGAACAGATCATACTTCCAGCGACAAGATTGGCAACAGCCGCCCCGGTTGGAGTCCCGATCCGTAAAATGGTTGGAGAGAACGCAACGTCCGGAATACGAGGAACACATCGCCCCGTGAATAAAGGCTTCAATTTCAATATCCACATTGGCCTTGATCTCTTCAATCTCTTCAAAGCTGGTCTCACGTCCGAGAACAACACGTGGAAGTCCTTCATCTTTCCAGAACTTCACGGCTTGCCAGTTGAGTGTGGATTGTTGAGTACTTAGATGTACCTCAAGGCCTGGCACAGCCCGAAGGGCAACTTCAATAATAGCCGGATCAGCTACGATGATCGCAGATATTCCCGCATTATAAAGGTTTTGGAGGTATGTTTCGATACCCTCAACATCCTCATTATGTGCATAGATGTTTGTCGCTACGAACACTTTGGCTCCATACTTTTTGGCAAACTCCACACCTTCACGCATCTCTTCAAAGCTGAAGTTATCCGCGTTGGAACGCAGTCCATAGGCCTGTCCACCGATATACACGGCATCTGCACCATAATGGATTGCAAATTTCAGTTTTTCCAGATTACCCGCCGGAGCTAGCAGCTCCGGTTTGTCCAGACGGTTACGTTTACCCGAGAACTTCCGCTGTACCGCCACTGTTTCCATTCTGTTCACCTCATCTATTAATACACTTGTTCTTTATAGAAAAATCCAAACGACAATTCACGTTCAGGGTCCTGTAACTTCCGCACCTCAGCGAGCCACTCTTCAGAGAACGCATATGCATCAGCATCGGCTACATAACTGTCAATCGCTGTCCGATATGCACGTACAACAGCTTCATTGTAGGCAAGTGATTTTAACATCCCTTCAATTTTGAAACTGTGCACACCCGCCTCCATCAACAGATGGAGATCTTCGAGGATACATATATCCTCAGAGCTCATAATGTGTGTGCCATTAATGTCCTCATAGATCGGGAATTTCTCATCCCGGCGTTCAGCCTCAATCAGGAACAATCCCCGCTCTTTGCCCAGATGTCCCTCAACCGGCCGCCCTTGATGAGCCATGTAACTTTGCACCAGACTGCGCTTCGAATGATAAATATTTGTCATACCATGCACCTGAACCTGAGCTTCCACCTTCAGAAAAGGAACCATCTCCGTCAACTCGTCCATATTCAACTCACGGGCAAGTACAACGCGACTCGCTCCTTTGGTTCCCCAATAGTTGGCTGTCGCATAGTTCGTTGAAGTCATCTCCGCATTCCAGTGCAGCTTCACATGCGGCGCGTATTCCTTCATGGTAGCCAGCACGGATGGATCATTAAACTCCACACCATCAATACCGATTCTGCCAAGTGCTTGAACATATTCAGGCAATTCTTTCAACAGTTCGTTGGACATCAGATTAGTCATGGATACATACACACGCGCCTGATGTTTGGCTGCAATGGCAACCACCTCTGCTGTCTCTTCCACGCTAAAGCTGCCTGGAAGACGCATGCCAAATCGATCATCTCCAATGACCAGAGCATCTGCTCCAGCCTGGAGCAGCACTTCTGCCTCTTTCACATTCGCTGCTGTAACGAGCAGTTCATGTTTCTTACTCATATAATCCCCTCCGCTTATTGCGCAGCCTTACTTTTGGCTATATTTTGCTGGTGTTCCTTATACGTTTTGGCAAATAGATGTCCAGACGAGCCGTCCTTTTTTGTCACATAGAACAGATACTCCGAAGCTTCCGGATTTAGCGCTGCTTCAATGGACGGAAGACTTGGACTGGCAATTGGACCTGGTGGCAAGCCTTTGTTCAGATACGTATTATAGGGACTTTTCACCTTTAGATCCTTGAAAAACAATCGTTCCTTCGGTCTGTCGAGCAGATATTGCACGGTAGCATCAATCTCCAGCTTCATATCCTGATTGATCCGATTGTAGATTACACCTGCAACCAGAGCACGTTCCTCGTCCACTACAACTTCTTTCTCCACGAGTGACGCAATCGTCAGCAGTTCATGCAGGGAAAGGTTCTTTTCCTGCAGCTTGGCTTCCAAATCAGGGATAGAATTGATCTTGGTTTGAAATTCTTCCAGCATCCGTTGCATCACATCATGCGTTGAACTTCCTTTTTTAAGTTCATATGTCTCCGGGAACAGATACCCTTCCAATACGTAGCGAAGTTCTTCATCCACTGGAATATCTTTGAGGATATCTACGTCGAAGGCAGACGGATCATTAGCCAGCTTGATAAATTCATCCCGATCGACAACATGCTCATAAGAAAGCTTACCCGCCATTTGCAGAACGTTATAACCCTCCGGAATCGTAAATTTCACCATTTCTTCCGGTACAACTTCACCACTACTCAGCTTGCTAACAATCTCATCATATGTCACGCCAGGATTCATAGAATATGTACCCGCCATGAAATTAGAACCTAGTTTCCTCCACTTTAAATACCCTTTGAAGGTTAACCCACTTCGGATGAGGCCTTCTTCTTGAAGCTGATCCGCGATTTTCGAAGTTCCCGATCCGCTCTTAATCTCGAATACGACCGGTTCTGTAGAAGCTTCCACAGGACGCATCATACTCCATACGTAACCGCCTGCGCCTCCGGCAAGAACTACAATGATAAGCAGTATGACTACAATTGCTTTCCCTTTCAAAAAAGAAACAACTCCTTTACACAACCAAAAAGAGCGGACTTCTCCGCCCTCCCGGTTTCTTCAATTTGAAGCTGATTTAATCTTCGTCAATGGGGAGTGTACACTCATCATACAGTTCCGAGATGTTCTCCCACTCATCATCATCGTCGATCGTAACTAACTCTGGCATGATCTGGTCTTCACTTCCAGGTGATACCCGCAGAAGTTCAACCTCGTCATAAGGTCGCAACGAACTGCGGAGCACCGCGTACTGCTGACCGTTCACTTCGAACTCAGCCAACAAGTCATACGGTTGTGATTTACCGTTCTCTTCCTCGAGCTCAACATGAGCACCGAATGCCAGACGCAGTGAATCTGTCCATTTCAGGTCTTTGCGGCTATATTCCGTCATTTAGTTCGCTTCCTCTTCATCTTCAGCAAGAAATGTATTAAACGTCTCCTCGACGATATCCCATTCGGCATCATCTTGGATGACGAAAAGTTTAATATCGTCGCCCTCTTCTTCATAACGGAATGCATATACATCCGTTTCGCCATCTTCAGGTTCAACCGGAGCAACCATCATGTACTTGGCCTCCGAACCATCTACTTCAAACTTCATGATGACTTCAAATTCCTCTTCATTACCCTCGTCATCCGCAATGTAAATAATTTCCGCTTCTTCTTCCATACCCAGTTGATCTTCAGCCATTGTTGATCCCCCTCACCTTCTACTATTGGCATCCAAATAATTTTGCAAAATCAAGCTTGCGGCCATTTTGTCCACAACCTGCTTGCGTTTTTTCCGACTGACATCCGCTTCGATCAGCGTACGTTCTGCTGCCATGGTTGTCAGCCGTTCATCCCAAAGGTGAACAGGTAAATTCAGTTCATCCCGCAGGCGTTCGGCAAAAGCAATGCAGATCTCACCGCGCGGTCCTACGGTGCCGTTCATGTTTTTGGGAAGTCCGACTACGATCTCACTAATCTCATGCTCACGCACAAGTTCGGCGATCCGAGCGAACTCGCCTTCATCACGGCGGCGTTCTAGCACTTCCAATCCCTGGGCAGTCCAACCGAAGGCGTCACTCGCGGCAACTCCGATTCTTCGGTCCCCATAGTCCAAACCTAATATTTTCATCCATGCTCTCCCATCCTGGGGCCTGCTCAGGTCGATTACAAATAATCGCCTTCTCAAGCTTCAGGCTGTCTTCTGTCGGTTCATTTTCCGCTGCCTGCAAGGCTGCAACACAGCGGAAGCGGCGTACATTACCGGTGATTGGCCAGATAGGAACGTACAAGCTCTTCAATCAGCTCATCGCGTTCCTTTTTACGGACCAGACTACGTGCGTTGTTGTGACGAGGAATGTATGCCGGGTCTCCGGAAATCAGATACCCAACAATCTGGTTGATCGGATTATACTCCTTATCGACCAATGCATCATATACCGTGAGAAGAATCTCTTTGGAGGATGCTTCCTGTTCGTCACCTTTCACATTAAATTTAACCGTCTTATCCATGGAGTCCATTGATGACACCTCGCTCCTGCATGAACATGGGGACCATGTCCTGCCGAATTGATTTCTGTTTATATAATAACATATTCTGACTGCCACAAGTAAACAAAGGATAAGGCAATTGTGTTTTTTGCTTGTCCTTTACTGGCTTCAGCATAATGCATCATTCGATTCCACACGCTCTCGGGTACAAAAAATAAACGAACAGAACCATTTCGATTTATTTTTTGACGATTGAAAGCCGCTCAATGGATTTATGCATTATGCCCGCTAACCAGCGAAACCGCCAGTTTCAGCGCTTCATCCAGCTTGGTCGCATCCTTACCTCCGGCTTGCGCCATATCTGGACGTCCACCGCCACCGCCGCCGCATACTGCTGCGACTTCTTTGACGATTTTGCCTGCGTGTAATCCTTGTTTTACTTGTTCAGCAGGTACTGCTACAACAAAATTCACTTTGCCGTCCGCTGGAGCACCCAATACGAGTACCGCGTTAGGCAATTTTACTTTCAACTCATCTGCCACTGTACGCAGCGCATCCATATTCGGAGCATCTACGCGTGCTGCCAGCAACTGTGTATTTCCTGCTTGTACCACTTGATCCGTCAATTGACCAGCTTCCATGGCACTCAGCTTGCTTTGCAGGGATTCAGTCTCTCTGGCTGCTTCTTTCAGTTGTTGGTTCAGACCTTCGATCCGTTTAGGTACATCAGCCACATTTGCTTTGAGCAGTGCTGCTGATTGTTTAAGCAGTTCCAACTGGCTTTCCACATACAGATATGCGCCGCGGCCAGTTACAGCTTCGATCCGGCGTACGCCGGATCCAATTCCGCTCTCGCTCACCAGTTTGAAGATTCCGATCTCTGAAGTATTATTTACGTGACAGCCGCCACAAAGTTCCAAACTGTAGTCTCCGACTTGAACAACACGTACAATATCTCCATATTTTTCGCCAAACAGGGCCATTGCACCCATTTCTTTAGCTTCATCAATAGCTTTCAGCTCGATGTTCACGTTCAGACGGTTCCAGATCTGTTCGTTCACCTGACGCTCAATTTCTGTCAACTCTTCCGGCGTAATGCTGCCGAAGTGAGAGAAATCAAAACGTAGACGCTGTGGCTCTACGAGCGACCCTGCCTGGTTTACGTGAGTTCCGAGCACATCTTTGAGTGCCTTGTGCAGCAAGTGGGTGGCCGTATGGTTTTTGATAATGTCGCCACGTTTCGCTGAGTCTACTTCGGCATTGATCACATCGCCTACACGCAGTTCACCAGACTCCACAGTCACCAGATGTACATGTTGTCCAAGTGGAGCTTTGAACAAACCTTGTACTTTCGCTGTTACACCAGCACCTCGCAGCAAGCCCTGATCACTCACTTGACCGCCACTTTCCGCGTAGAACGGAGTCTTGTCCAGAACAACCTGACACGTCTGTCCTTCGCCTACAGATTCAACAAGGGCGTCACCAGCTACGATGGCTACCACTTTTGCTTCCGTCAACAGGTCAGTATAACCAACAAACTCGCTTTTAACCTCCAGGTCAGCAAGTGGTCCGCCTTGGACTTTCATGCTCTCGTTCTCTTGACGTCCAGCACGTCCAAGCTCACGTTGTTTCTGCATGGAAGCATCAAAACCTTCACGGTCCACAGTCAAACCATGCTCTGCTGCATAATCTTCTGTCAGGTCAAACGGGAAACCGTACGTATCATACAGTTTGAAAGCTTCAGGTCCGCTAATAACGGTGCGTCCTTCGGATTTGGCTGTGCCGCTGATATCAGCCAGAATAGCCAGACCATCTGTGAGAGTTTCGTGGAAACGCTCTTCCTCGGTTTTGATTACTTTGGCGATGAACTCCTGTTTGTCCACTACCTCAGGGTAGTACATGCCCATCACTTCACCAACGGTTGTTGTCAGTTCATACAGGAATGGACGGTCAAGTCCAAGCACTTTTCCATAACGAACTGCACGGCGAAGCAATCGACGGATGACATATCCACGTCCTTCATTACTTGGCAGAACCCCATCACCTACTGCAAAAGCAACCGTACGGATATGATCGGCAATGACTTTCAGTGCAACATCAATCTCTACGCTGTCGTTATATTTCACACCCGCAAGAGCGGCTGTTCTTTGAATCATCGGTTGGAACAGGTCTGTGTCGAAGTTGGAATCCACATTTTGCAGAATGGAAGCAAAACGCTCCAAACCTGCACCTGTATCAATATTTTTGTTAGGAAGCGGTGTGTAGCTGCCGTCCTTGTTATGGTTGAACTGGGAGAATACCAGGTTCCATACTTCCAGGTAACGTTCGTTTTCCCCACCTGGATACATTTCAGGATCACTCATGTCGTTTCCGTAAGCTTCGCCGCGGTCGTAGAAGATCTCGGTACAAGGACCACATGGGCCTTCGCCGATATCCCAGAAGTTTTCATCCAATTTAATGATACGCTCAGCAGGCAGTCCTACTTTTTCGTTCCACAGTTTGAAAGCTTCTTCATCTTCCGGATATACCGTTACGGAAAGACGCTCCGGATCGAAACCGATCCACTCTTTGCTGGTCAAGAATTCCCATGCCCATGTTACGGTCTCTTCCTTGAAGTAATCTCCAATAGAGAAGTTGCCAAGCATTTCGAAGAACGTATGGTGACGACGCGTTTTACCAACATTCTCGATATCATTGGTACGGATACATTTTTGGGAGTTCGCTAGACGCGGGTTCTCCGGCTTCTCACGTCCGTCAAAATATGGTTTGAGCGGTGCCATACCTGCATTGATCCACAAAAGAGAAGGATCGTTGTGAGGCACGAGCGATGCGCTCGGCTCGATTTTGTGACCTTTACTTGCAAAAAACTCTATCCATTTGGACCGGATTTCACTGGCTTTCATACTGGATGCCCCCATTAAATTATAATAGTCCGTTGCGTATTCGCTCCGGTTGGTCAACATTGCTTTTGTAAAAATAAACACAAAAAACGCCCCTGAATAATCAGGGACGATGTTATCGCGGTACCACCCTGGTTATTGCTGTTCATCCCTTGCTGCCCGGACAAACAAACAATCTCCTCGTTCATGCGAAATAACGGTCGCTCCCGGCAGGGTTGTCCTGCACTCCGAAATTAGCTTTCCGCCGCTTCATCTTTCAAGACTCTTCCAGCCATCAGTTCAGGCTCACCCTGATCCGATGAAGTCTATTCTCTGAGGAAAGGAACCCTCGGCGTACTTTATTTCATCATCGATTTCATGTTCTAAATATACACACTCATTATATCGGTAGCACAAGCGGGTGTCAACGCGGCTTCCTTGAAGATCTGCCCCTACTATTTAGTCGGTCCTTCGTTTGATGTAATAGGCGAAAAAGTGTTGCACAATCACCTTCAGGACGGCAAAAACGGGTACTGCCAGAATTAAACCTACAATGCCTGCCAGTTCACCTCCGACGAGCAGTGCAAATATAATCGACAGTGGATGCAGATGCAACGTACGTCCCACCACCTGAGGAGAAATAACGTTACTCTCCAACACCTGGCACAGTGTATTCACAATGACAACAAGTAGTACCATTTTAAACGATACGGTTGATGCCATGACCACAGCAGGAGCAGCTCCAAGGAACGGCCCCAAGTAGGGCACAATGTTAAACACAGCTACAATGCTTGCAAGCAGCAGGGCATACGGCATATCAATGATGATATAACCAATGTAGGCAAAGATACCAACAATGACACAGACAATAAACTGTCCCCGAATGTAGTTCCCCAGTGCAGTATCGATCTCTTTCATCACCGAGACAATCGCTTTACGACGTGAACGCGGAAGATACGCCACAATGGTGCGCTCAAACACCTCAAAGTCTTTTAACATATAAAAGATCAGAAATGGCACGATAAACACATTAAATAACACATTAATAGTCGCCCCGATATTGTCCATGAGCACGGTAATTCCCTGAGTTAGTCGATCCTCCATCTGAAAAAACCAACTGTTCATGCCTGTTCGCACACTTGGCGGCATTAATTTGTGATCCATATTGTTCATCAGGCTCTGTGCACGCATGGATAGTTCCGGCATATGCTCGTTGAGTTCCCCCAGCTGTTCAATCAGTACCGGAATCACATTCATCAGAATGACACCGAGGCAGGTCAGGAAAAAGGCATATATGAGTAGTACCGCAATCGTACGCGGCACCTTGCGCCCTCCCAGCATGCTGACAATCGGATTAAGTACATAGGATATGATAAGGGCTACGATAAAGGGTGCCAGCACTGTTTTCAGGAACGCATATAAGTGAAGCAGTAAAGGCCGCAGCAGCCATATAAAATATAAAATGATCAATCCGAGCAGCAGCCAGATCGCGTAACGGAACAGCTTGTTTTTGGTTAATTGCTCCACTTGCATCTCTCCTTTTGGACTGGCTCTGAGAGTCAGTATATGTAGGAAAGGTAATATTTATTAACACAGCGCAGAAGTGGAAAGGAGCAATCCGAACATTTTTTCTTAAAACCAAAAAACGCCTCCTTCATCAGAGAAGGAAGCGCATTTTGCAGTACGGCTTAGCATATAATCGTACAAACACCAGCCGAACCATTATGTAACCGCATCTATATACATCTGCCAACAATTAACGACAGCCCCCCATGACAGACATTGTCATGAAACCGCATATAGAGGAAGTTATCCTGCTTATTAAGAAGAAGCGTGAAGATGAGGGAAGTCTTGTGGCAGCTCGTCCCCGAAAAACAAATCATCCAGGGAGCTCAGCGTACCGTCTTCTTCCACCTGATATACAGACATTTTCTCACCGTTCACCGTTAATTCGATAAAGCATCCCCAGCAATAAAACTGGTGGGAACCAATTTTCCCGATATCTTTGGAACTACAGTTTGGACATTTCATATTCATTCACCTATCCATTAACAGAATGAATGGCATTTTCCAAGCGTTGTTCACTCAGAGACGGCACCATAATGGCACTTTCCCCGATGGACATATCGCTTGTACATGGCAGCCATTTGCGGCCCTCGATCAGATCGGACACAAAACCGTCCGTAATTTCAATCCCTATTATTGTATTTCCCAACTCTTGGTCAAAATAAACATCGGAGACACGCCCAAGCAGCAAACCTTCTTCGGTGAGCACGGACATCTCCTTCAATTTAGACCGACCGAGGAGGTACGTGTATTTTATGTCGTCGGCTCCCGTCTTGCGGACAGCCTGTTGATTACGGATCATGACGGCATCTTCGCCGTAGGCAACGATATCTTGCCACTGCACGATTTTGACATGATTGGTAAACAGACCTTTGTTCTCAAGCTCAATGCCTTCGATCTCCCAATCATCATTCACAATGAAATCCTGGATTTTACCGACCTGCTTCCCGTCCTCAACATCAAAAACGGCAAGTCCGATCATTTCCTGAAGCTTCATCGCTGGGTCCCCCTCATCTTCTTATCATTAAATAGGCGCGGCGCTATTGCTAGGTATGCCCAAAGTTGATGAGTGGCAATCAGACGCCGATCATCAAAACCGCTTCTATCCAACCGATGAAATGGAACTTCTTCCCTCCTTCTGTTCCATGTGTAAAGTTCCCCTTAGGGTCTATTACGCAGTCGTCCAAGAATGGTTCCAATTTTTTCGGCGGTTATCATGATTTCTTCCGTAGTATTACCCAATCCCCAGCTAAATCGAATCGCAGAGTGTAAAAATGTTTCAGGCAATTTCATCGCTTTGAGCACATGAGAGACTTCGAGTGAACCGGAAGTGCAGGCAGAACCGCTTGCAACAGCAATTCCTTCCATATCCAGATTCATTAACATCGTCTCTGTGGACACTTCCGGAAAGCTGATATTCAGGATGTTTGGCAGCGTATGCTCCAGGTGTCCATTCACATGAAAGTGCTCCGTCCCCACATGAATTTCAAGCTGTTTCAACAAAAGTTTACGCAATTCCAAATCATTCTGACGATGCGTATCCATTTGTGCTGATGCAATCTTGAGAGCCTCGGCAAATCCGGTAATACCTGCGATATTTTCCGTACCAGCGCGCCGCTGACGTTCTTGCAATCCCCCATGAGCTCTTGCTTCCAGCACAATTCCTCGCCGTACATAGAGTGCACCCACGCCCTGAGGCCCGTTGATTTTATGCGCAGAGAAGCTGATCAGATCCACAGGCAGTTCTTTACATGAAATATTCTGACTGCCCAGAGCCTGAACCGCATCGGTATGGAACAAAATATTATGCTTACGTGCCAGCTCCCCGATCTCACGTATCGGCTGAATAGTGCCCACTTCATTGTTGGCATACATCATGGTAATCAGCACCGTATCCGGCCGAATGGCCTCTTGCAACTCGTCCAGATTTATTCGTCCTTGATGATCCACAGATAGATAGGTTACTTCATAACCTTGCCGCTCCAATTCTTGACACGTATGCAAAACAGCATGGTGCTCAATGGCGGTCGTAATGACATGTTTCCCCTTATCCTGTCTTGTTGAGACGGCTCCGAAAATGGCCAGATTGTCGCTCTCTGTGCCACCTCCGGTAAATACCAATTCGTCCGGGAAACAGCCCAAAGACGCCGCAATGACATCTCTTGCCCCGCTGACAGTCCGTTTGGCCTCACGCCCAAAGGCATGGATACTTGATGCATTGCCAAATTGTCCTGTCATGACGTTCATCATCGCTTCTGCGACTTGTGGATGCATAGGTGTCGATGCGGCGTGATCCAAATAAATTCGTTTCATTTATCTTCACCCCGTTATATGTTAAATTATCTTATTTTTCTGTTATGGAATATGTTTCGTACCCTTACATGCTCACCAACCGCAAGCCATTGTAAAACAGATGTTATGGCATGGATAAAGCCCCCAAATGGGGGCTCAAGTAAGTTAGCATGTCATGCTAGCGCAGCGATTGTTAAATGTAGAACATGTAGCTATCTTTTTTGTCCTGATCCTGGAATGTAATCAGGTCTTTCAGTGTTGTGGAATCCAACACTTCCGCAATGCCGTCACGAATACGCAACCACAGATCACGTTTCGCCGGATCATCTTCCTCTGTGAAGTCTACTGGAGAGATTGGCCCTTCCAGTACACGGATTACATCGCCTGCAGTTACGGTTGCAGGATCACCCGCAAGGATATAACCGCCGTAAGCGCCTCTAATGCTCTTCACCAGTCCTGCATTCCGTAGTGGAGCGATCAGTTGCTCCAAGTAATGCTCCGAGAGCTGGTTGCGCTCAGCAATACTTTTAAGTGATGTAGGACCTTCGCCTATTCTGGCAGCAAGCTCCATCATGATTGTGAGGCCGTAACGGCCTTTTGTCGATATTTTCAAAGGAGTCACCTCTTTCAATTTTCAGAAACGATTGGAAACTTTATATTTAATCCTATGGTCCATGACCGTCTGTTTCACGATCTGTCCACAGCGGAGATGCATTGAGATTAGCATAAACCTTCTAATCCTCCGTATTCCGATCATAACCCTCAGCTAATGTTAACATATCTGCATGCTTTATGGAAAAGAAAGATTGACGATATTCCAAAATGTGCGTCTGTGGTGGACACTATCCAAAATTGGCCGGGTGTATCGTATCTTGAGTCCGGTTATGCTAGAATAAGAAACGAAACACATTTATATATAGAAATGGTGATAACGATGTCCAAAACAATTGAAAATACACGGGTCGTCGTTGGCATGTCCGGAGGTGTCGATTCTTCCGTTACCGCACTGCTGCTGAAAGAGCAAGGGTACGATGTCATCGGCATTTTCATGAAAAACTGGGATGACACTGACGAGTTCGGCCACTGTACCGCTGAAGAAGATTCAGAGGATGTACGCCGCGTATGTGAACAGATCGGCATTCCTTACTACACTGTCAACTTCGAGAAAGAGTATTTTGATAAAGTATTTACCTATTTCCTTGATGAATATAAGTCGGGTCGCACGCCAAATCCGGATGTCATGTGTAATCGTGAGATCAAATTTGGTGAATTCCTGAACAAAGCTCTGGATCTCGGCGCAGATTATGTAGCTACAGGACACTATGCTCGCCTGATTGAAGAAGATGGCACATTCAAGCTGCTGCGTGGTGTGGACAACAATAAGGATCAAACTTATTTCCTTAATGCACTCAATCAGAACCAGTTGTCCAAAGCCATGTTCCCGATTGGTCATCTGCCTAAACCGGAAGTACGCAAAATCGCAGAAGCGGCTGGTTTGTATACTGCCAAGAAAAAAGACAGCACAGGTGTCTGCTTCATCGGTGAGCGTAATTTCAAAGAGTTCCTGAGTAACTATCTACCTGCCAAAGGTGGAGACATGGTTGATATCGCGACCGGTGAAGTCAAAGGTCGTCATGACGGTCTGATGTACTACACACTTGGACAGCGCCAAGGTCTTGGCATTGGCGGTTCCGGCAATGGTGAGCCCTGGTTCGTTGCAGACAAGAATCTGGAGAAAAATCAACTGCTTGTTGTTCAGGGCGATGCCCATGCAAGCCTGTACTCCACTGGTCTAACCGCAACGGGTGTGAACTGGATTGCTGGCACAGAGCACATGCCTAATGTCCCCTACCGTTGTACTGCCAAATTCCGCTATCGTCAGCCGGATCAAGGTGTAACATTGACCTGGCAAGAAGATGGAAGTGTGGATGTACAATTTGACCAGCAACAAAAAGCCATTACGCCAGGACAAGCCGTTGTTTTCTACGACGGAGAGGTCTGCCTGGGTGGGGGTACGATCGATCAGGTGCAAAAAGTACCTGTACCCGCAATGCAATAATAGAGCTTGTCCATTAAAATGTGGATTATACACAATACCGTGTATCCCTATTAAAAAAGCCGTCTTTCATGTATACCATGAAGGATGGCTTTTTTCCTGCTTATTTTTGCAAAAAAATTAAAAATAGTTCGTTATGCAGTCAACCAGACTCCTGCCAAGCAGGCCAACACCCCAACTACAATCGAACTGACAACGTAGAGCGACGCGCTTGCGTATCGTTGTCGACCCATAAGTCCTAACGTCTCATAACCAAAGGTAGAGAACGTGGTGTACGCACCGCAAAATCCGGTTCCCCAGATCACCCAGATTCCATCTGAGATCATTGCAGATTCATGCCACCCGTATAACAACCCAAGCAGCAGTGAACCACTGATATTGATGATCCATGTTCCCCACGGAAAAGCCGCTCCCAGCAAGCCCGAGATCCATTTGCCCAGACTGAAACGCAGTACCGCACCCAGTACACCTGCAAAACCAATCCATAAGATCATGAGGCATCACCCTCTTGTCTTGGCGCTCTCAACATACGCTGTCCGATGATCATTCCCAACGCACAAAGCATTAATCCTGCCAACAGACTTACGCTCATATAAAGGGCGGCATTGACCCACTCGCCCCCTTCGGATAAACGAACAATATCCAGTGTAAACGTGGAGAATGTTGTAAATGCTCCAGTAAAACCAGTACCAATGGCCAGTCGAAGTTGTGGTGTTATTTTGCCTGGAACAGCTATAGTAAAGAACCAACCCAAAAAAAGGCTGCCCATCGCATTGATTAACAGTACCGCCCAAGGGAATCCTCCATGGCCAATTGGTATCGCTAACTGTAAGGCGTATCGGGTTAATGTACCGAGAAATCCACCCGCCCCTATATACAAAAGCTCTTTCATTGTGTGCATCTCCCGAGTGATCTGTCTCTTCTTACAATTCCCTGCGCCGCTGTTGGTTCAGCCTGATCTTCGATTCGTTACCCTGATCCGTTGCCTCATAGAATACTCTCCGTGAGAGCTGCTTTGGCAGATATTCCTGCTTCACATAATGCCCAGGGTAATTGTGCGGATATTGATAGCCCTCATGTCCAAGTTTTACAGCACCCGAGTAATGCGTATCTCGCAAGTGAAGCGGAACTTCTGCCGATTTCACTTCATCAATCGCGTTCATGGCTTTGGAAATGGCGGTGTACACCGCATTGGATTTTGGACTTTCGACCGCGAACAGAATCGCTTGTGCGATGTTCAGCTTGGCTTCGGGCCAGCCGTTATTTCGGTACGCATCAAGTGCTCCAATGGCCTGAGTCATAGCTTGCGGGTTCGCAAGTCCAATATCTTCACTGCTTGCTGCAATCAGACGCCGAATAAAGGTCATCGGGTCCATGCCGAGCTTCTCCACCGCGTATAGAAACCAAAACAGCGCCGCATCACTGGAACCCCGAATACTCTTGTGAAATGCAGATAACACATCATACTGTGTCGATTCATCCGCCTTCACAATCGGTCGTCGAATAGACTCTTCTGCTACACCAAGCGTAATATGAATGGACCCATCCTTTTCCGGTGGCGTCGTCAACGCAGCCAGTTCAAGTGCGTTAAGCGCACGCCGAATATCTCCGTTGGCCATCGTAGCAATATGTTCAAGCGCCTCATCGTCCGCCTGTAGTTCCATGAACCCCAGACCTTTGTCCGCATCGCTCAATGCTCTGCGCATTGCAATAAGGGAATGATCCTTGTTTAGCGATTCCAGCTGAAACAGAGTTGAACGACTCATCAAGGCTCCATTAACATAATGAAAGGGATTCTCTGTTGTTGCGCCGATAAAAATAATCGTGCCCTTCTCTACCGCTGGCAATAACGCATCCTGACGTGAACTGTTAAACCGATGTACCTCGTCGAGGAACAAAATGGTTTTGGTTCCATACAGCTGTTTATTCGTTTGCGCCTGTTCGATGACTTCACGCACATCCTTGACGGAAGCTTCCACTGCATTCAGACGTACGAACTGTCCTTGCGTTTGCTGGGAAATAATATGTGCCAAGGTTGTCTTGCCACATCCCGGAGGGCCATATAACAAGATGGACGAAATCTGATCGGCCTCAATGGCGCGCCGGAGTAATTTCCCTGGTCCAATAATATGTTCCTGTCCAATATATTCATCCAGATGCTCTGGCCGCAAGCGGTCCGCGAGCAATCTAGCTTGTGGTTTTGAGTCTTGTTGAAACGAAAATAAATCCATTGCTCATCACTTCCTTAACGGATTGCCTTGCCTTGATTACAATTACACTTCTGATGGTTCTCCACTCTCTATCATATCATACTCTCGCGGTAACATAGCCATAAATGCATGAAGTGCACTGCTGACAAAGGCATCCTTGCGAGTAATAAAATGAGTCATCATGCGATTCATACCTACGGGAAGCGTATGCGTGCGCAATAATCCATTTTTGATCTGATGCCTAATCACAATCTCTGGTAATAAGGAAATTCCCATGCCGGACGTAACTCCACTAATAATCGCTTCAAGGGTTCCAAATTCCATTATTACTGGGCGGGTAACACCACCCACCTCTAACCATTCCTCCAAAATCTGACGATAGGAACACCCTATGCTGTAGACAAGAATGGGTTTACTCTTAAGATCTTCATCCGTAGGACCCATGCCAGAATAGACAACAAATAGTTCCTCATCAAATACGGGAACAGAAACGATATCAGGATGATCACAGGGACAGCCTATAAATGCTCCCTCCAATTCATACCCAATAACCTGATCCATAAGCATCTGCGAATTGCCAGTAACCAGTGACAAGGAGACATCTGGATACTGTTTATAATATCTGACGAAAAGTTCAGGTAGTCGCACGGCCGCTGCGGTTTGTGTAGACCCTATTCGCATTGGACCCGATGGTGTGCTCGTCGCCCGAAGCGCCTTGGAAGCATCATTCAGCAAACCAATAATTTTATCTGCATAGGTCACCAACATTTCTCCGGCTGGAGATAACGTCATGCCTCGGTTATGACGAATGAACAACGTTGTACCTACTTCTGCTTCCAGATGCCGGATTCGTGCCGTTACGTTGGATTGCACATACCCCAGTTTAGAAGCAGCTTTGGTCAGATTCCCTTCCTGTGCAACACACTGAAATATTCTAAGATCCCCGCTCTCCATGGTCCCTCCACTCTGACATCATTCAAAATGATATCCGCTTCATTACCAATCATTATACTTCATGTGTAAACCGGACTACAATTCATTTAGATCCCAAACCAGTCATCTGACTGGATGATGATAAGGAGTGTTCAGCATGACATACTGGAAAAATAGAGTTGCTTTGATCACAGATACCCGCACCATAAAACCTTTGAAGTATACCATCTTAATTATTTTAACAACGCTAATCATGGGTACTTCTTTTCCAGTCGGTAAAATCGGTATGTTATATGCTCCACCGTTCCTGCTCATGGGCATTCGTTATATAATGGCAGGTGGCTTGATGGCCTTGTTCCTACGTAAACGTCCTTTACCTACCGAGTGGCAGTCTTGGTTGAAAATAATCCTCATTGGCCTGTTTCAATCCGCAGGAGTGATGGGCTGCGCCTACTACAGCATGAATTGGATTACATCCGGTGAATCCGCCATTATTACGTTTACCAATCCGCTACTGGTCATTATCCTCAGTGCTCTCTTATATAGAGTGACCTACCGTTTCAGTCAGTGGATCGGTGTTATACTCGGTTTCATCGGGATTATGTTAACCTTTGGATGGCAGATGAGCTTTAGTCCTGGAACCTGGATTGGATTTGGTGGTGCGATCTCCTTTGCAGTATCCACATTGCTCATCAAACGCTGGGGCGATGGCTACGACACTTTTGTTTTAACAGCCTATCAGATGCTCGCGGGAGGTGCTGCGCTTCTTCTATTGAGCGCATGGACTGAACAGCCTCACTTTATGGTCAATACCACCTCGGTTATGGCTCTGCTCTGGTTAACGTTTGTTTGCTCCATCATTCAGTTCTCACTCTGGTTTTATCTGCTTCAGAATAGTGACCCAGCCCAAACCAGTTCGTATCTGTTTCTAGCACCGTTTTTTGGTGTATTATCGAGTTGGATTTTAATAGGAGAACACGTTCAGTGGTTTGCATTGGCAGGCGGTTTATTCATTGGTGTTGGTATATTCCTGGTGAATCGTCGCTCGTCCAGAATGAGAAATAGCGTAACATAACCCTGAACTTCCACCGTCGTTCTTTCTCGGAAGCTTAAGCAATTCTTGCACAACAGCAGAAAAGGCATGCGCTTATGGGACACTTTCCCATGAACGTCATGCCTTTTCTTGTATAGCAAACTTTACTCACCCAAGCTCTGGCCAACCCTGAATGGTTACGGACTCACCGTCGGGATTATGTGTTGCAGCCGCGTATTCTGGCAAATCATCCTCGTGGAACAACCACAATTCGTGCAAGGCCCTTGTACAACCAACGTACAACAGCTTCGCATCACCTGCATTCGGCAAATAATGCTTCTGGTCTACGTCTGCCACAATAACCGCATCAAACTCCAACCCTTTGGACAGATAGACAGGCAAAACGGAGTGCCCACCAGTGTACTGCTTTTTGCCACCATCGATCAGGTTCAGATCCCAGCCTGCGGCCTTTAGGTCACGGTGAAGTTCCTCTGCTTCATGCAGTGTACGAGTCAGGATGGAGACGGTTCGGTAGTCTTTGACCGTTAACACCTTCAAAGCCTGCTCCAGACTTGCCGTCCGCCCTTCGCCTCCATAAGCCAATGTCCGAACTGGATCACCACTACGGAAAACAGGTATCGCCGTAATCCCGCTCTTGACGCCACGTTCCAGAATCGTGTTTGCATAATCGATAATTTCCATCGTTGAACGATAACTTCGGGTCAATGCAAAGTATGCATTCTGTTCCTCAGGAAATAGAGAACTCATCTCTTCCCACGCATGAACACCACGGTACTCATGAATGCCTTGGGACAAGTCACCCAGTATGGTGAAGGAATGCCCTTTGACGAACTGATCCAATAACGCCACATGAAAAGGGGAAAAGTCCTGCGCTTCATCAATCACAATATGGTCAAACCGCTCCGAACCCTCAATATCATGGACCAATGTATGAATGTATACCAATGCAGGCAGATCCTCTTCACGGACGATATCCTGCTTCAGATCTGCTGCCGTTTGTTTCATGACCAGTTTTGGAATAAGTCCGCTGAGCGAGGATGGCACAGAGCCACCCTTTGCAGCTTTGAACAGCTGTTTGTATAACGTAAGCGGCTCGTATTGAGGCCATTTTTTGGCATAGGCTTTCTCACGAGTAGACGCTTTTTTCTTGCGTTCTTTGCGCACAGCTTCTGGCATCGGTTTCTTAAGTTCCATCTCAATCCAGCGGTGAACCCGCGCCATGACCCGTTCTTTGCGTTTGGCCAGCGGATAATGTTTGTATTCCTGTCCGAACCAGTTCTCGATCTCCGTCTTGCTAAGCACCTTACCGTCCCATGGACTGAAGTCCATATCCGGCACGGAATCCTCTTCCATGCCTGACAACCACTCTCGAATAAGCTCCATGAAACGGATCGATCCTTTGTAACGTCCAGGTACATCATCATTCAATTCAGGCCGTGCATCAGGTGTTTCGAACCAGGTGTTCAATGTATCCGACGTATTCGCTAAAGGCATCTCCAGCCCCAACAGGTTCATCGCCCAATCCGGGAATGTCCGCTGCTGAATATCCCCTACTCCGAGTTCCGGGAGTACATCCGAGATGTAATCCAGGAACATGTGGTTGGGTGCAAAAATAACCATTTTCTCCGCAGATACCTGCTCCTTGTACTGATATAGCAAAAAGGCAAGACGATGCAGGGCAACCGTTGTTTTCCCTGATCCGGCCACACCTTGAATGATTAATGCGGTATTTCGCGCCGCACGAATGATCAGATCCTGCTCCGCCTGAATCGTCGATACGATGTCACGGAGTTTGTTATCCTTGTTCTCTCCCAGACGATAAACGAGGAATTCATCCGATACCGCTGGCTGGTCACTGTCACGGTTATATGTATCCGCCACACGTTCCAATATCCGCTGCCGAATGACAACGTTCCGTTTCAGGTACACCAGACCTTCAATAAGCCCTTCTGGGGCTTCATACGTAGCGGAGGCTTCCCCTCCGGTAAATGAGTAAAACAGGCTGGCGACAGGAGCACGCCAGTCGATGACGAGCGGATGCTCTCCCACCTCTTCGCGGTCTACGCCGATTTTGCCAATATACAGCGGTTTCCGTGCACCACTGCCCTGTTCTTCGAAATCCAAGCGTCCGAAATAGGGTTGCTGCGCGCTCTTGGACAAGGCGGTGCGGCGCTCTTCGCGTCCAGCTTCCAGCACTTGTTCTGTGAAGTCGTGGCCGGTATACACCGGAATGTTCTGCAGTCGTTCCAGCTGACTATCCACTTCCTCCATCGTTCGCTCTAACCTGTACTCTTCTTCTTGATAGGCACTTTGAAAGCTGTCTGACATGTTTCAGTTACCTCCTAAGAATTTGTTTTGCTCTGCATCGCCAATCACTGACGACGCAAAAGGATACCTACTATATCATATTGATGTGGAAAAAGCTACAGCAACCTGGTGATCTCATAAACGAAAACCGTTGCTCACGCTCATACTGAACGAATGAACAACGGTCTTAAGTTGAACTATATTTGAATCTTATCTTTTGACATAGTAATCAATTTGGTTCTGATTTCAATCTTGTCCTTCCTGTGCCACAAACTGTTTTTGAGCTAATTCACGGTATACCGGATGATTGCTAATTAATTCCGTATGAGTTCCTGTTCCGGTAACATGCCCATGCTCCAATACAACAATCTGATCGGAATCCACCACTGTGGACAATCGGTGCGCGATCACGATCGTGGTTCTGCCTTCCATCAGGTTGGACAAAGCCTGTTGTACTTCATACTCCGAGGTGCTGTCCAGACTGGATGTTGCTTCATCCAACATGAGAATATCCGGACTGCGCAGTAAGGCACGAGCAATAGCAATCCGCTGACGTTGGCCCCCGGATAGCTTAATTCCTCTCTCGCCCACTTCCGTGTCATAACCCTGTGGCAGCTTGTCGATAAAATCGGCAGAATAGGCCATCTCAGCAGCTCGCCGGATCTCATCCATCGTGGCCTCACGACCTAATCCGTACGTGATGTTGTCTTTAATCGTACCCGCCATAAGTGGACTTTCCTGAGATACATACCCAATCTTGCTACGCCAGGAGGATAAGGAATACTCCGTTATGGCTTGTCCCCCATACGAAATGTGGCCTGAATCGGGCATATAAAACTGCTCCATCAAGGAGAACAGTGTTGATTTGCCACTACCGCTTGGGCCGACAATCGCTGTCACTTTTTGTGTAGGTACCGTCAGATTGATTCCGTGCAGCACTTCCTCACCTGTGACATAGGAAAAGTGTACATCATGGAATGCAATCGTCTCATTTCCTTTTGGAGCTACCTTGGTGCTGTGATGTGGCTCTTCCTCATCGGCAAGGATCGCTTGTATGCGCTCTGTTGCACCTACAACTTTCTGTAAACGGGAGTATAACGTCGTGAATTGTCCCATTGGCATAATGACCTGGAACAACAGCAATATGAACGCGACCAGTTCACCCGGTGACAGCATGCCAGACGCTACGCGCATTCCCCCCACACCCAGAATAACGACCAACACGGCAGTCATGACAAATGTAAACAAGGGACCGATGAGAGCGAGGATACGTGCTTCCTGCAAACCAAAAGCGAACATTTTACGAATCCGGGAATCCCCTGCTTCCACTTCCTGTTTCTCCGTGCCGTAGGCTTTGACCAAGCGAATCTCGCCAATAACCTGACTGAGCACGGACGTAAGACCTGCCATCTCGTCCTGCTGCTTCTTGGAGATCTTGTACATTTTCTTCCCGACCGGCAACAGAATCAACAGCGTAAGTGGCACCAGACTCAGAATAATGAGCGACATCACCCAATCCAAGTAAAATAGTAATGCCACGCCACCCACAACAGCAACGATGTTGGATACAAAAGACACCAGATAATCTGCTATCAACGTCATGATCTGGCTTGTATCATTGGTAATCCGGCTCATCGTATCGCCTGTCCGATTTCGGTCGAAATACGGCATTCTCAGCGACAAGACCTTGTTCCACAGCTTAGTGCGTAGCGTTGCGACCACGCGTTGTCCTGCGTAATTTAACATATAAATGCTAATACCTGAGGCAATCGCCTGAATCACAAATGCCCCAAGCAATAACAAAATCACAGATTTGTTCAATGCCGAAGTGGTAAGTCCATCAATCAGACCTTTGGTCATCAATGGCACGATCAGTCCGGCTGTTGTTTGAATCAGGGTTAAGATGAGGGCAAGAATCAAAATCAATTTTGGCGGATTCGTGGAAGCGATAAGCTTGACGAAATCCTTAAATCCCTTTTTTCCTACCTTCGGTTCATTCTGCCCTGTTTGTTGCTGCTCTTCCATTTCCGTTCCTCCCGTTCTCCATCTGCTCACCAGAGATCATACGTACGAATTTACATGACGTTGCCTTTTGTTGTTTAACACAGCTTTACAAGATACCATGTAACACAAAATTGGCTAAAAAGAGGATGGAAATGCCATACATGACCACAGGTACCTGTTTACCTTGACCTGCTGCCAGCTTCGCTAATGGATAGGCAATAAATCCAAACGCCATACCGTCCACGATGCTATATGTAAATGGAATCATGACCATGATCAGAAATGCTGGGAATGCCTCTGTAAAGTCACCAAAATCCATATCTTTCACACCTTGCACCATCAGGCCACCAATAATGATCAAGATGGGTGCAATTGCACTGTCCGGAATGTAACCGAGCAACGGGATGAAGAAAAAAGTAGCCCCGAATAACACGGCTGTAACGAGTGGAGTCAAACCTGTGCGACCGCCTGCCGCAATTCCGGCTGTAGTCTCGGCTGCAGCAACTGGAGGACTACTTCCGAATACGCCTGCCAATACGGTACTAATGGATAGTGCGCGCAGACTTCCTTTGAACCGCTCTGGACGACCAATCATCTGTGTCTGAGCGGTAATTAATCCGATATTTTCGAACACCACAATTAGCAGTAGCAAAAATACCGCGATCCAGAACGCGACATCAGCCAGCTTCATTAGAGACAATTCGCCAAACAATCCACCGTATTGACGCAGCGCATCCATCGCTGATACGGATTCACCCGGGTTCACTGCTCCAAGTACATAGGCAAGGCCTGTCCCGACCAGAATACTGATGAGAAGTCCACCCTGTACGTTACGTATAAATAAAATCAAGGCAATCACCAGCGTAACGCAGGCTGTAATGACATTCGGATCATTGAAATGCCCAATCGCGACAAATGTGGTCTGGTGCGCGATAACGATTCCACTTTTTTGCAAACCGATAAATGTCAGAAACAAACCAATCCCGACCGTAATGCCATGCTGCAGATTTTTCGGGATCGCTTCGCTGATCATTTTGTATAGTGACGTAAACGCAACAATGGCAAACAGTATACCTGTAACGGTTACAACGGCCAGCGCTTCTTGCCAGCTTAATTTCATGGAATGTACAAGTGTATACGTGAAAAATGCATTTATCCCCATTCCGGGTACCACGATAATCGGTGATTTTCCGCCAAATGCCATGAGCAAACAGCCTGCAATGGACGTCAGCAGGGTTCCAACCATAGCTGCCTGCAAAGGCATCCCGGCATCGGAAAGAATTGTAGCATTGACCATAACGATATAGACCACGGCAAAATAGGAAATGGCTCCCGCCACAACTTCCTTTTTCCACTGGTCTCCTGGCTCCATGCCAAGACGTCTGGCCATCCATCCGTGTTTCATTTCGTTCTATTCCCCTCTCTCTATATAGGCTGAATAACTGAGTATTTACACTCTACCACTACGCGGACAGAACAACCTTCCGATCGCTGTTATCCCCAGATTTTTTGTTTAAATTTTTTAAATGTACGAATCCGGTGATAGCGTATGCTTCCGATGTAGCTTTCTTTCAGAAAGCTTTTAGGCGAGCGCTCTGCTTCTTCAGGTTTCTTCTGTCCTCTTCGTTCTTGTGTAAATCTTATTCAGCTTATATGGCCGCAAATTCATTATGTATGTATCATCATTTCGCGCAGCAGTGAATATCATACACGGTTTTGACGTTGAAGTACATGACGTAACTCTGACATTTATCTAGGAATACAGTTCGGCTATCATAGACGATTGACGTCCCATCCGCTCCGTATTGCGAAGTATAACCTACACAAAAAAGCGTGGATGCCTTATCGGCATCCACGCTTCTTCCGTTTGCAGCAAGTTACTGCTGCTTGTTCTCTGCAATTTCTAACAAATCCTTAATCGCAACACTGACCATAATCAGTCCGGCTACCGGAGGCACAAATGAATTACTCGCAGGTGGCTGTTTGGCCTTACGAATTTCTGGAGCATTCTCGGGAACGATTTTCTGTGTTACGTCCTCACGCGGTTTCATCGGCTTTTCAGTCGAGAAAACCACTTTCACACCTTTTTTAATGCCATCTTTACGAAGTGTAGTCCGCACAACACGGGCAATCGGGTCCATGGTCGTTTTCGAAATATCCGCAACTTGGAATTTCGTTGGATCCATTTTATTCGCCGCACCCATGCTGGAAATCATCGGAATTTTACGTTTCAGGCACTCTTTAATGAGATGGATTTTGTAGATAATCGTGTCGGATGCATCCAGCACATAATCCAGTTCATATTTGAACAGTTCCTCATACGTTTCTTCCGTGTAAAACATATTCAATGCAATGGCATCACATTCCGGATTGATCAGTTTCACACGTTCCACCATCAGGTCCGCTTTTTTCTGTCCCACTGTCGTGGTCAGCGCATGAATCTGGCGGTTGATGTTGGTGATATCCACGACGTCTTTGTCAATCAGGATGATTCGTCCCACACCGCTACGGGCAAGAGCTTCTACAGCAATACCACCTACGCCGCCAATACCGAGCACAGCGACTGTACTATTTTTCAATGCGTCCAGACCTTCAGGTCCGATCGCAAGTTCTGTTCTTGAAAATTGATGGAGCATTGAGAATCGATGCCTCCTTTATTTCTTTTCCGCTACCGGTTTACGGGCTACGCGGATATGAAGTTGTTCCAATTGCGAGTCATCCACTTCGGAAGGTGCATTCATCAGCAGATCCGTTGCACTTGCCGTTTTCGGGAAGGCAATCGTTTCACGCAGATTTGTGCGGCCCGCCAGCAACATCACCAAACGGTCAAGACCAAAGGCAATTCCGCCATGTGGTGGTGTTCCATATTCAAATGCTTCCAGCAGGTAGCCGAATTTCTCATTTGCTACTTCTGTAGAGAGTCCCAGGGCAGCAAACATTTTCTCCTGAACGTCACGTTTGTAGATACGCATCGAACCGCCACCTACTTCATAACCATTGAGAACAAGGTCATAGGCTTGGGCACGAATAGCACCCGGATCTGTGTCGAACAGATGTACATCTTCGTCTTTTGGACGTGTGAACGGATGGTGTTCTGCCACATAACGTTTTGCATCTTCATCATATCCGAGGAGTGGGAAGTCCACAACCCAAGCGAATTTGAATTTGCTGTCATCGATCAGTCCGAGTTGACGGCCGATTTTCAGACGCAATGCACCCAGCACGTCAGCAACCACTTTTTTCGTGTCAGCAGAGAAGAGCAACAAGTCGCCATCCTCAGCACCTGTATGTTCTTTAACAGCTTCGATTTCTTCAGGCGTGAAGAACTTCACGATTGGCCCTTTGAACTCGCCGTCTTTTACTTGAATCCAAGCCAGACCTTTCGCACCGTAACGTGCAGCAAATGGTCCGAGATCATCGATCTCTTTACGACTCCACGTGCCACAGCCTTTAGCGTTCAGCACTTTCACTTCTCCACCTTTTTCGATGACGGAAGCAAACACTTTCACACCACTGTTGGCTACAATATCGTTCATTTCAACCAGTTCCATACCGAAGCGCAGATCTGGTTTGTCTGAACCATATTTACCCATTGCATCTGCATACGTAATCCGTTGGAAAGGCAGTTCCAGCTCAATACCTTTTGTTTCACGCAGCAATTTGGCCATCAGTTCTTCCATCATTGGCAGCAGGTCATCCTGTTGCAGGAAAGAAGTCTCGATGTCGACTTGAGTGAATTCTGGTTGACGGTCTGCACGCAGATCCTCATCCCGGAAACAACGAGCGATCTGATAATAACGCTCAACGCCACCCACCATCAGCAATTGTTTGTAGATTTGTGGGGATTGTGGCAAGGCGAAGAATTCACCTTCATGCACACGGCTCGGTACGAGATAATCACGCGCACCTTCCGGGGAGCTCTTGGTCAGGATTGGTGTTTCCACTTCAACGAACTCTTCTCCATCCAGGTAGTCACGGAACACTTTGGATGCTTTGGAACGCAGTTTCAATGTTTCGAACATTTCCGGACGACGCAGGTCCAGGTAACGATATTTCAAACGAAGGGATTCATCAACTTCAACACCATCTTCAATGAAGAATGGAGGTGTTTTGGCTGCATTGAGCACTTCGATTTCTGTGATTTGAACTTCAATTTCGCCAGTAGGCAGGTTTTTGTTAACTGTTTCTGCATCACGTTTAACAACTTTACCCGTTACAGCGATAACATACTCGCTACGTACGCGATCTGCGATTTGCAAAGCTTCACCGGAATAAGCCGGGTTAAAGACAACTTGTACAATTCCGCTACGATCACGCAGATCGATGAAAAGTACGCCCCCCAAGTCACGGCGGGTTTGAACCCAACCGTTCAATGTTACTGTTTCACCGATGTGTGCGGGTGTTAATGCGCCGCAATGATGACTTCTTTTCATAACCAAACTCCTCATTATGTGAATTTCCGTTCTGTATGGGCAATTATTACCTGCTCTTCAACAGTCCGGTTACGTGTAGACCATGTATTCAAAAAGGCATGTTACCTCTGGCCCGCCAACTTCCGCTTAATTGGAATCGTCGGTGAACCTCAGTAATTTTGCCGGATCAATTGTTTAACTTGAATGTTTAAGACTTAATGTAACACTTCGTGCTTATTTACCTTCGCGAATTGCCGCTACCAGATCATCAAGCTTCACGGTTTGTTGCTCACCCGTATCCATCGACTTGAGGGCGATCTCACCACGCTCTAGCTCGTCATCACCAAGGATGGCGGTATAGCGGGATTTGAAACGGTCAGCTGACTTCATCTGTGCTTTCATCTTGCGACCCAGATAATCACGTTCACCAGACAGTCCAGACTGGCGAAGTTTGAACAACAGTCGGTTCACTTCACGATCAGCGGCCTCTCCCAGAGCAACAAAGTACACATCCAGTGGAGCGAGCGTAGTCACCTCAATGTTTTGGTGCTCCAGAATCAGTTGAATACGCTCCAGACCAATACCGAAGCCGATGCCCGGCTGATCAGGTCCGCCGATATCTCCAACGAGACCATTGTACCGGCCACCGCCGCCAACCGTATCAATTGCTCCAATCCCTTGGGCTTTTAATTCAAACGCAGTCAGCGTGTAATAATCCAAGCCCCGTACCAGACGATTGTTCACAGCATAATCTACTCCGAAATCATCCAGGTATGCCTGTAGCTTGGCAAAGTGATTCAAAGACTCTTCATCCAGGCTATCCAATATGGACGGTGCCCCTACGAATTTGTCCTGATCGACTTTACAGTCGAGTACACGCAGCGGATTACGCTCCATGCGGGACTGACAGTCCTTGCACAGGCTGTCTTTCATCGGTCTGAGGAACCCAAGTAATGTCTCGCGGTATTCTGCACGGCTAGTCGAGTTACCAACGGAGTTGATCTCCACTTTAACATCCTTCAAGCCGAGCTCAACACACAACTGGTAGCCCAGTGCGATGACTTCGGCATCAATCGCCGGGTCCAGTGCACCGATGGCTTCTACACCAAACTGGTGGAACTGACGCTGACGGCCTGCCTGCGGACGCTCATACCGGAACATCGGACCGATGTAATACAACTTGCTCACATCCGGTTCGCCGTAGATTTTATTCTCTACATACGCACGGACAACACCGGCTGTTCCCTCTGGACGAAGAGTCATGCTGCGATTGCCTTTGTCATCAAAGGTATACATTTCTTTCTCAACGATATCGGTAGTCTCTCCTACACCTCGTACAAATAAAGAAGTCTGTTCGAAGATCGGTGTACGAATCTCACGGTAATTAAACCGTCGACACAGATCTCGTGCTTTTTCTTCTACGTACTGCCATTTCTCGACAACTCCAGGCAGTAAGTCCTGCGTTCCAGTCGGTTTTTGAAAAGCCATCTTGATCCCTCCAGCATTGATTTTTTTCTGTAAAAGTTAATCCAGAAATGTTACACCTGGACTCTCCGACTGTAGTACCATCTTTTGATCGCTGTTATCCCCAGATTTTTTGAATTAATTTTTTTCAATGTGAAAATCCGGGGATAAAGGCGAACGCTCCGCTTCTACAGATTGGTTCTACAATCTCCGTTATGGTATAAATGTTAGAATCAACTTATATAACAAAAAAATCCCTCGCCCTGTCGCTGTGTATACAGCAAACAAAGGGACGAGAGATTGTGTAATATACATTCACCCGTGGTACCACCCACATTCCGGAAACCTGACACTTTAGCCGTCCAGGTGATCTCTGGTGATTCAACATCGCCTAGGGCACTGTAATCAAGCAGATATTCCGCTCTACGTGTAACGCACGTCCTGCGCAGGCCGGCTACTGGTCAACAGATCATGTCTGTTATGTTCGCCGTCTGTTCTCGGGGAAGTCATTCGTCCGCTCATCAAGAGAATCCTTACAGCCTGGGGATTCCTCTCTGGTCATGTGGGCACGGAGTACTTGGTCCCGTCATCAAATCAGTAATATAGTTCAAAAATCGACTTGTATTGACTATAGTCAACGTATTATTTTCTGATTGTAATGAACCGCAGTGCTAAAGTCAAGGGTTAACACGAAAAGATAGCTCTAAAAAATTTTACTCACACGCAGCATGGTATGAGGAGTCCACAGAAAATATGGCTAGTAGAAGCTGGATTCATCATATGAATTCCAACTTCTATTCGCTTCTTATTCCTCTATTGTTGCAGCATCCACTTCAACAGATCCGGCGCGCTCGCCCATAAACGGGAATGCATAATGACATATTCAATCGCTTCGTCGGAGTCGCCCATCCCGACAAAATCAGGGAGGTTATGCGGCAACCGCTTCAAACCCAACAGGTAATCAGGCACATGTTTGTTCACACCCCGCGCCACACGGTACAGCATTTTGAGCTGGGAGGTGATTCCGTTTTTCTTATACTCCAGAATAATCTTGTCATAGGCAAAGGCCGCTGCGGCGTCACCTCTTCCATACTCCTCCAGCAATTGCTCTGCCTGATCCAATTGATTACTGTACAAATACACAGCAACGAGCAAGTAACGTGCTCCGGTATTGTCTTCCGTATTAAGCTCTAGAATATGCTCCAGGACTTGTGCTGCTTCTTTCGTATCTCCGCCAAACCAGCAGGATTCGGCATAACTTTTGCATATCCGGATATAGGGACGAGTCTCATGAAGCCCCCAGAAGTCCCCTTTGTTCTCCTCAAAGAACAGTTCGCCCAGTTCACGTTTGCCAGCAGCGATTCCTTCCTTGAGGTAAGATCGTGCATCTTGCTCATCTTCCGATTCCTCAGCTAGAATGAGATACGCATCAGAACTGTCAGGATACATCTCCAGCGCTGTTTCCGCCATATGTACTCTCCGTTTGGAAGAGCTCGCTTCCCTTGCCTTAGACAGCAGAGCCTGTGCTTTGTCTTTCGATGTGCCTGGACCGTTCAGCATCAATAGCTCGTCCGTTTCCCCGCCCATGCCGTATTCTTCGATGTAACTACTCATCTCCTTAACCTTCCGGGAGATCGTGCCTGTCGTTACCTCATATTTATCAGCCAGCTCAGCCTTTGAGACATTGAAGCCGTATTCCTCGGACAGCAAATACTCAATTGCAGCAGAGAACGAGCCTGTCTTCTTCACAGTAGGACGGGTCTGACGGGAGTAGCCGTTCCATAACACCAGAGCTTCCAAAATCACCTCTGGCTCGTATTGTTTCCTCATGTTCTCAATAGTCTGCAGGGCCAGCTGTTCGTGAGCCGGATGCTCCCATTTCAAATCGCTTGCCACCATCTTTTTCAGCTTGGTCAAGGTCAGTTTGCTCTCAGGCTGAATAGAAGCTTCCCGAACCGGTTGCTCCGTTGATATTATCCCCAGTATGGATTCTACTGCAGAGGACTCCTTGTTGAGACAACATTTCTTATATTTTTTCCCACTACCGCATGGGCATAAATCATTTCTTCCAACCTTACTCAAAACTAATTCCCCCTTAAATCTGTCTCTAGCCATTCGCATGAGAACTCTGTTGCTTTAGCATTGTAGGTGTCATTTCTCTAACGAGGCATTCTATATAACTTTCAAATTCCATCGATCAAGCAGAAACGGCTGCCCCGTACTTATCTAAAAAAGGTGGGGCCGTTTCAGCGAGTATGTGTTCATCTGGAATATGACGGATCACTCTGGCGATGAGTTCCTCATACTCACTGTCATAGGATTGGATTCGCCTGAACCCAATCGCTGGAGCTAAATTTACCGTCCAATGTAACCCAACTATGAAAACAATTCGCTGTAGAATATATAAACCCATCTCTCTATTCTAGCAAAAATTGAATAAAGGGGTAAGCTCTGCCCAAAACATACACATTCTCAGCTCAAAAAAAATAGCCTGCACACGGTGTGCAGGCTCAAAGGATATATAAAAAAAGGGGGTCATGTGTGTTATTATAAGCCCACTATGTTAAAGGCTTATGTATCTAATATTACAGTAATATTACAAAAATGATAGCGCTTTATAAATTAAACTTTTTAATATCCTCCTGATTAAAAAGCCCTTGCACATCACTCGACTGTGTGGTCGAGCAGTGCAAGGGCCATGAAGTATCTACACGTTAATTCAAATCTTCCACATAGGCATGGTTGGAACGAAGCTTATGAACAATCTCGTCATAATCCTCATCCCTTACTTTGGCAGACAGAACATAATGCAGATCATCATAATCGGCCGAAGAAACATCCGCCGCTTGCAGCAGGTCTCCATCCTCATTCACTCTGTCACGAGTATCCCGTTCTGCATCACGGTCCACATTGGCTACCACAGGGATCACATTTTCGCTGGCTGGAACACCAGGGGCTGCACCTACACCCATTGCTCCGTTGGTACCTACGCCACCTGCTGTATTATAAGGCACCAGTGGCACCATAACACGCGTGTCTCTACCTATCGCACTATCAAGTTGACCTACTTCCAAATGCTCTGTACGGAACGTCTGAAGTGAAGTTCTTGCTCCCTCTGCCTCGTCCTCGGTTCGAAAATACGCCTGAATATGTTTTGTCATGTCAAACCCTCCTTTTTCGGAATGAAATGCAACGTGAAGTTTGTAAACGTCACGATGTAACGTAGTTAAGATACATCAATATATGTCAGTTTCACTAGCTGAAGTTATATTACTTTTAGCAGTTCACGTACAAACGCTGGCTCATCTTCAGGTGTTCGGGATGTAATATAGTTTCCATCCACAACGGCCTCATGATCCTTGAACTCTGCTCCTGCGTTTACCATGTCATCCTTAAGTGGTGGATAGGATGTAATGGTGCGGCCTTTCAACAGACCGGCACTAGCCAAAATTTGCGGGCCATGACATATCGCTGCGATTGGTTTCTTCGCACTGTTGATCTCGGTGACAAACTTCAAGATGTGCGCATCAGTTCGCAAATTCTCAGGGGATGATCCACCAGGAATCACGACTGCATCATAATCTGAAGCGGATGCATCACCAATCGCCTTATCTGTCGTATAGGAGGCCTTTCCTCCTTTACCTTTAAGGGTCTCACCGGCTTTTAAACCGATAATCTCCACTTCATGTCCAGCTTTTTTTACTTCGTCATACGGAACCTGCATCTCCGAATCTTCAAAGTCATTCGCCAATAAAAAAGCAACTTTACTCATAATGTATGTTCTCCTTTCCGTGTTCGAACTTTCTTTATGAATCGGGTCTTGCAGTACATTGGCACTTCGTTGTGCCTCGTTTTGTTATTACCCTCACCAGAGCAATTTATAACAATTCAATGTAATTTCATTTTGTAACGAAGTCATCAAACGAACATTTAAAAAGATCATCTCATGACAAAAAGTCCTGATTCGGTAAGGAATCAGGACTTTTTCAGAATCTGTATAATCCAAATATCGGATAATTATATACCTGTGTAAACATTCAAGATCGCGGAAGATGACTCTGCTTCCCTTTGTCCGAATCCTGAAGTGCCCAGATCGTTGCAACATACTCAGCAGCCGAACGGGCAAGGTGCAATGATTCATACAGGTTGCCAGGGAGTAACAGAGGTTCTGAACGGGTACGTGTTTCTTTCGCAGATTGGCGCATAATTGGATGGATGCTCCTTTGATCATGAAATAGTCATCAACGAATTATCCCTCATTATGGCCTGAACCCTATGAAATTATGCACGTAGTTCCTGACGAACCGGACTTTCAAGCATCAAAGTCACGGGTCCCCAGTTGGTAAATGTTACATCCATCATCGCTCCGAAACGCCCGGTTTCCACCTGAATACCTTTATCCCGTAGCAGTTGATTAAAGGTTTCATATAACAGTTCTGCCGCTTCAGGTCGGGCCGCAGCCGCAAAGCTCGGGCGCTTTCCTTTGCGACAATCTCCGTACAGGGTAAACTGGGAAACAGACAATACAGCACCGCCTACATCAAGCAGGCTGAGATTCATCTTCTCCTGATCATCCTCAAATATCCGCAACCCACTAACTTTGTCAGCCAGATACTGGGCATCCTTCTCGGTGTCCTCATGGGTAATGCCTACGAGCAGCATTAATCCGGATTCGATCTTACCTGTCAGCTCGTCTCCCACAGTCACCTGAGCCTCTTTACAGCGTTGTACAAGCACCCTCATCTTACAGGCTCCTTACTGCATAATCCGATGCACTGAATAGACATCTTTCACACGTTTGATCCGTTCTACAACGGATTGCAGATGATCCGTATTACGAATCAGAATTGTGACGTGCACCAATGCTAATTTATTTTTATCTGTCCGTCCTGTAACGGCAGATATATTGGTTTTACTTTCAGATACAGCCTGAAGTACCTCATTGAGCAAGCCATTCCGATCATGGCCTGTAATCTCAATATCCACACTGTAACTTGCTTCGATATTCTCTTCCCACTCGACCTCTATAACACGTGCTGCTTCTTCACCGTCTGCACTTGTAGGAATATTCGGACAGTCACTACGGTGTACGGAAACGCCGCGTCCACGTGTAACGTATCCGATAATGTCATCTCCAGGTACAGGATTACAGCATCGTGCGAATCGAACAAGCAGATTATCGATGCCTTTGACACGAATACCGTTGGTTGGTCGATTTCTGCGCTCAGGCGCAGGTTTCAGCTCGCGCATCTCAGAATTTAATTCCAGCAAACTGGATTCTTCCTGCTCTTTACGCAGTTTTTCGGTTGCTTTGGTTACAATCTGTGCAGCAGTAATCCCACCGAATCCAACAGCCGCAAGCATGTCCTCAATATCATTAAATGCATATTTTTTGGCAGCTTCCATCAACTTGTCATCCGTCATCCACGCAGAAGGATCAAGCCCCATACGTTTCAGTTCACGCTCACAGCTTTCCCGACCTTTTTCAACGTTTTCTTCACGGCGTTCCTTCTTGAACCATTGCTTGATCTTCGCTCGTGCATGAGAAGATTTCGCAATTTTCATCCAGTCCTGGCTCGGTCCGTAAGAATGTTTGGACGTCAAAATTTCGATGATATCACCTGTCTTCAGATGATAATCAAGCGGAACAATCCGACCGTTTACTTTGGCACCAATGGTCCGATTACCAACCTCCGTATGAATTCGATAAGCAAAATCCAAAGGAACAGAGCCGATCGGCAATTCAATGACTTCTCCTTTTGGCGTAAATACAAATACCAGATCCGAGAAGAAATCCATTTTGAGCGATTCTACGAATTCTGACGCGTCCTGTGCTTCATTTTGGAGTTCAAGAATTTCGCGGAAGAACGTAATTTTATCTTCGAATTGCGGACCTGCCGCTGCGCCTTCCTTATATGCCCAGTGAGCAGCGATACCAAATTCAGCAGTCCGGTGCATATCCCATGTCCGGATCTGTACTTCCGTTGGTTCGCCATTGGGACCAACTACGGTTGTATGCAGCGATTGGTACATATTCGCCTTTGGCATCGCAATATAGTCTTTAAAACGTCCAGGCATCGGTTTCCATAAGGTGTGTATAATTCCCAGGGTAGCATAACAATCCTTGATATTATCCACAATAATACGAATGGCAAGCAGATCATAAATTTCGTTAAACTGCTTGTTTTTGGTGGTCATTTTCTTGAACACGCTGTAGATATGTTTCGGGCGGCCCGAAAGGTCTGCCTGAATGCCCATCTCATCGAGTTTGTTCGTAATTCCGTCCATAACCGTATCAATATATTGCTCACGTTCGGCACGCTTTTTGTGCATCAGGTTCGCAATACGGTAATATTGCTGCGGATTCAAATAACGGAGGGCGATGTCCTCCATTTCCCATTTGATCGCAGAGATCCCCAGACGGTTCGCAATCGGACAGAAAATTTCCAGCGTCTCATATGAAATTCGGCGCTGGCTTTCTTCCGACTGAAACTTGAGTGTCCGCATATTATGCAGACGGTCAGCTAATTTGATCACGATGACACGGATGTCCTGCGCCATGGCGATGAACATTTTGCGGTAGTTCTCGTTCTGCTGTTCTTCCTTGGAGCGGAACTTAATACGTTCCAGCTTCGTCAAGCCGTCAACAAGCATGGCACACGTATTGCCGAAATGATTGCGGATCTCTTCAAGTGAGACCGTAGTATCCTCTACTACATCATGAAGAAGCGCTGCTATTATGGAGATGGTGTCCATCTGCATGTTCACAACAATGTCGGCAACCGCAAGCGGATGCAGAATATACGGTTCTCCCGATTTTCGCGTCTGTCCATGGTGGGCATGATCAGCAAATTCGTAAGCTTCTCGTATGCGCACCAGATCGGGTTCTTTGATATATGCCCCGGCCTTCTCGAGTAATTGCTCTATGCCCATTCTGATCTGTTCCGTGTCCTTTCTATACCAAATGGAACCCGTGACAGTGCTGCAACACAGGTTCCCCGTAAAAGTAATTTCCTATAATTATGACGCTTCGCCCGTTTCCCGTCAACTGCTGACGAATAAGAGCGCTTATCCAATTTTTATATTGGTGATCTGTATTACTGTTAACCCGTTTCCCTATGCTTCACAGGGGATTGAATGTATTTCTTTAATTCTTATGTATTATTGCCGTTATTTGCTGAAATAGAAGGAAAATTCATGAAAATATAAATTCCATCGCTCTGCTACGTCAAAAATGTTATTGCTTAATTAAGAGAAACTCTGTAATCTATTGAAAGTTTGTGTTTCGGAAAAGGAGATGAAATTCATTGCAACGCGAAATTCAGGTTAATCAAAAGATGCCACTTGGCTCAGGTTCACTGCTTAGCCTTCAGCATTTGTTCGCCATGTTTGGCAGCACGGTGCTTGTACCTAACCTGTTCGGTGTCGATCCAAGTATGATCCTGCTGATGAACGGGATTGGAACACTGTTGTACATACTGATGTGTAAAGGTAAGATTCCAGCATATCTCGGATCAAGCTTTGCCTTTATCGCACCTGTCACAATGGTATTAAAAGAAAATCCAGGTAACGGTTACTCCATGGCACTGGGCGCCTTTATCATTACAGGTATTGTGTTCTGCCTCGTAGCCCTCATTATTAAATATGCTGGTACCGGATGGATTAACGTAGTCTTTCCCCCAGCAGTTATGGGTGCCATTGTTGCCCTGATCGGTCTGGAACTCGTACCCGTTGCAGCTGGTATGGCCGGATTAATTAATTCGGATCCTGTAGCTAACCCCAACTGGTTTCCTCAGGCAAAACCCATTATTCTCTCTATGGTCACGCTCGGAATCACTGTCATTGGAGCCGTGACGTTCCGTGGTTTCCCCAAAATCATTCATATTTTAATCGGAATTGTATCCGGTTATGTATTGGGTAGTTTAATGGGTCTCGTAGACAAACAAGCTATTGGACAAGCTGATTTCATCTCACTACCGACTGTAACCACACCTACATTTGACTGGTCCGTCATTTTCACCATTTTACCTGTAGCGCTTGTCGTTATCGTAGAACATATTGGACATTTACTTGTAACCAGCAGCATTGTGGGCAAAGATCTTTCGAAAGACCCAGGCCTCCATCGTTCCCTGCTTGGTAACGGGGTATCCACCATTCTTTCCGGGTTTGTAGGATCTACTCCCAATACAACCTATGGTGAGAACATCGGTGTTATGGCACTGACCCGCGTATACTCTACATACGTCATTGGTGGGGCAGCGGTTATTGCAATCGTGCTCTCCTTCTCAGGGACGTTCTCAGCACTTGTAGCTAACATTCCTGTGCCTGTTATGGGTGGGGTATCCCTGCTTCTGTTCGGAGTTATTGCAGCATCGGGTCTGCGTATTCTGGTTGAACAGAAAGTCGACTTTGCCAAGCCGACCAATTTACTGCTTACTACACTTGTACTGGTCATTGGACTGAGTGGTACTGAGGTTGTCTTCTACGGCGTTCATCTGAAAGGGATGGCACTGGCAACCATCGTCGGAATCCTGATGAGCTTGTTGTTCAAACTGTTTGAAGTAATGGGTTGGTTGAATGACGATTCGCAAAAACAGCCTATCACTGAAAAAACGCCGGATTAATCTCACTGTACCGTATATAATCAAAAAAAGCCTGTTCTATCCAACCTTAACGGTTGGATAGAACAGGCTTTTTTATAATCATTAATGCTGTATATTATTTCCCGGGAAACGGAAAAGCAATTCAGGTTTTAATCACAACACTCCAAGTGGAGATTTAAACTTAGTAGTTCATCAATGTGAATACATCGATTTTTTCAGGCAACTTAGCACGACCATTCAGATCAGACAGCTCGATCAGGAATGCAGCACCAACAACGTTCCCACCCAATTGTTCAATCAAGTTGATGGAAGTTGCAATCGTTCCACCCGTTGCGAGCAGATCATCTGCGATCAGGACATTTTGACCTTTTTCAATCGCATCTGTGTGCATCGCGAGTGTATCCTTGCCATACTCGAGATCATAACCAACTTCAATCGTCTCTCCAGGCAGTTTTCCACTTTTGCGAATCGGAGCAAAACCGACACCAAGAGCGTATGCCAGAGGGGCGCCCACAACGAAACCACGTGCTTCAGGTCCAGCAATAACGTCAATTTTGAGATCAGAAACCATCACTTTCAGTTCATTGATCGCATTGCGGTACATTTCTCCATCCTTCAACAATGTTGTAATGTCCTTAAAGCTGATTCCCGGTTGTGGAAAGTCAGGGATGACACGAATATAATCTTTAAAATCCAAAATAATCTCCTCCTAAAATAAATACACAAACTTCCATCTAAGATACGCCCTTCATCCGGGATATCATCCATTGTGTCAGTTGCGGTGTGGCTGCATCCAGCATCACCTGTTCTATCTCGGCCATATTTTCGAGCGCCTGATAGTGACGTGAAGCGGTTAGTTCACGCTTAGGCGGGTTATCCACAAACGTAATTTTGCCGTTATCACGGGTAATGAAGGATAACTCTTCGAATACATCCAACATCATCGTAATCATGCGCGGCGAACAACTACACTGACGACTGAGCACAGGAGTAATCTCTTGTTCCTCCACGGGTTCAGCTTTCCATTTCAACACCTGCATATAAATACGCTTAAAGAGTTCTCTGGAAGGCATCTGAAGGCGATCTCGGCGGTTGCCTGATCCGTGCAGAAGGATGATATTCTCAGCTCCACTGAACAAAGCCAGCATGGCATTAAGTTGTTCCGGGGTTTCCGGCGTATCAAACACAAATAACGTCCGGACTTGTTCCTGTCCATAATGCTGTGCAGCAGCATTACACGGAAATAACCCGACCTTTCTATCATATACCCAAAGGCAAGGTTCATACAATGAATTTCCCTCGGAAACGTCTGTTTCTTTCCGAACAATTGCACCAACAGAACCAGATTTATATCGCAGATGCACCTCAAGTGAGCTCAAGAAATGTTTCATCGCATTTAATGGCTCGGCATTTCCGCGCAAATCAAACACTTGAACCTGAGGAACATGAATGTCCTGAAGCATCAATTGAGGTTTTCTCATTCCATTCCATTCATTGATGGACAGTTCTCCCATCACATCAATAACGGAACCTGGGAGAAGAAATTCTGCTAACGCTCCCTTGCCAAAAGCGACGGTTTCCAGTTGCTGACCATCCTGTTCCAGAACCAGTTTCAGATGGCGTTTCTCTCGTCCCATCGTTCTGGTTTCCTTCACAGTCACACTTCTCAATACAAACCGTGGCGAAGGATTGCTCATTCCAAAAGGCTGCAATCTGTCGATCTCCTGGATCACTTTCAGCGGAACATCACTGATTCTGCATTCATCATCCGCAAGACGTTGAGGTACAAAGTCCTCTTCAGTTAATACAGATGCAGCAAACTCATTCAAACCAGCCTCAAGTTCTTCCAGCTGTTCCCGATGCAAGGTCATACCTGCTGCAGCAGGGTGTCCCCCGTAATGGTCCATAGTGTGTTTATTGACTGTGAGTGCCTGATAGATATCCAAGCCCTCAATGGAGCGCGCAGAGCCCTTGCAGACACCGCTCTCTGGATCGATCCCAAGGATAAGTGTAGGTCGGTAATAACGCTCCAGCAATTTGGACGCCACAATACCAACCACTCCAACGTTCCAGCCCTCACCAGCCAATACGATTACATCTGGAACGGATCCTGAACGTAGCTGTATCTTTTGTTCCAGCTGTGCAGTTGCTTCTTGTAATATGCCCTCTACGACTTGCTGCCGCTCCCGATTCAATAGATCTAGTTGGCCCGCAAGCGTATGAGCTTCATCCAGATTCTCGGTGGTGAGAAGTGATACCGCTCTCCCGGCATGATCCAAACGTCCACTGGCATTAATACGAGGTGCCATGGCAAAGGCAATATTAATTGAAGTCACCTGACTCTGATCCACTCCACTGATTTCCAGCAATGCACTCACACCGGGTAGACGTGAACCACGCATCGATTCTATTCCATAACTGACGATAACCCGGTTCTCCCCTTCCAAAGGCATCAGATCGGCTACGGTACCGATGGCGGCAATCTCCATCCATTCACCGGGTACCTCCCCGATTAGTGCCTGAGCAAGTTTCAGGGCTACTCCCGCTCCGGCCAAACCTTTAAAAGGATACGGACATCCTGGAAGTTTTGGATTAATAAGAGTAAAGGCTTCTGGCAAAATTTCAGGTGGCTCGTGGTGGTCTGTCACAATGACTTCAATTCCCAGTGTTGCCGCATAGGCAATCTGTTCAACAGCACTGATTCCGGTATCCACGGTAATAATCAATGAAACGCCTTGTTGATGGGCCCAATCTAACGCATGGTTGTGCAACCCATACCCTTCATTCGAGCGATGAGGGATATAGATATCGTACGAAGCCCCAAGATGACGCATCAAATGGATCATAAGCGATGTGCTGGATACGCCATCAGCGTCATAATCCCCGTAGATCAAAATATGTTCTTCCCGCTCCAATGCCAGTTTGATACGTGGCACAGCTTCATTCATGCCGAGGAGCAGATAGGGATCATGCATCTGATTAAGGTCAGGATGCAAAAAACGTTCGGCCTCCTTCTCATTGTGCACTCCTCGACTCACAAGCAAACGTCCAACAAGGGGTGAAACGGAAAGCGCCTGCGAGAGTCCCGCAGCCGCCTCCAAATCGATATTCGGTGTATTCCACCGGTATTGCGAATAAAGCAATGATAACGCTCCTTTCCTGATCTACTGGACCCGCGCTTCACTACTGAATTAATGTCGCTTCGTGATCGGGCAGTTCATGATTGGATTTATAGGGATAACCTGGATCATAAGGTATCGCTTGAATCTGTACTTCTTTCACATGACTGAAACGGGTGAGCAGTAATGTCTTGGCACGATTTGCAATCTCCTGTGCTTCCAGTATCGAGATCCTCGGATTCACACTAATGACCAGCTCAATCGTAACGTCATGTTCCTGTTCACGTGCAACCAAATGCTCAATGGTAATGATGCCATATACCCGCTGTACGGTCTCTTTGAAATCTGACGCTTCTTCCTGCTCCAACTCCTGAACGAGTGAACCATAGACTGTGTCCACAATCATTCGGTAACCCTTGTGAAGCACAAAACAGGAAGCAATCAACGCAGCTGTGGGGTCCAGGTAGAGCAGCATGCTCAAACCCGTTTCTTCACCAGCCATCGATCCTATAATGCCGATTAACACGGTGAGCGAACAATAGAGTGCACGGCGATGTTGCTGTGCATAGGCCAGCGCCTGAGACTGGTTTCGTTTACGGAAATATCTGTACTGAAATTGAAAAATCGCTTCTTTCACAGCCAAAGCTGCAACAGCCACCAAAAGTACCGACTTGCCGGGTGCTTCCGGTTCACTTCCGGAGAGACTGCCCAATGCGGAGATGGCAAGCTGTAATCCACCCATGAGAATCAGCACAGATAACAATACTGAGATTCCGGGTCTAGCAACACTTGAATGTTCTTTAAACCGTCCCCCGCGAGCCTTGCTCTTATCACGTACAGACTTGGAGGGAAAGAGACCTGCCAGGGCAGAACCAGCTTCAGAAGCAGAATACAAGCCGTCAGCGAGCAATGATTTGCTGTTTGCCATATAACCGACTCCCGCTTTGATTACCGCAAGTCCCATATTACCGGCAATACCACTCCATGTGGCAGCCTGAGCAGATGGGATATGTTCTCTGGTCATGAATATTCCCCCTTAATTCTGTACATAAAGTTGCAAAACCGCGCCTGGCAGACGCGGCTTCACAATAAAATGTTTAGTTAGATTCTTTAGCTACTGTCTTAGGTTTGTTCGTTTGTTTACCTTTGAGCGTGAGCCATAATGGTGCCGCAATAAAGATTGAAGAGTAAGCGCCGAACAGTGTTCCGATCACCATTGCAAGTGAGAACATGCGGATGGATTCTCCGCCAAAAATAAACAAACAAAGGGAAGCAACAAAAACCGTAAATGTTGTATTTAATGAACGAGTCATTGTTTGTGACAAACTGTGATTAACTACTTCGCGCAAGTCTGCTTTAGATGACTTTTTAGCAAATCGCAAATTCTCACGAATCCGGTCAAAGATAACGATGGTATCGTTAATTGAGAATCCGACAATGGTCAATACTGCGGTAATAAAGGTCAGATCCACTTCCAAGCGGAAGATCGAAAATACGCTTATGACAACAAATGCATCATGGAACAATGAAACCACTGCCGCCACAGCAAAGCGCCACTCGAATCGGATTGCAACATAGATCATGATCCCGATACTTGCAATGAGTACCGCGTAGATCGCATTGCGCTCCAATTCTTTGGCCATCTCCGGATCAACCGTATTTACTTCATAGGAAGCCGATGCATCCAGTTTGGTAAATTCCTGTTTAAATTTACTCTCTTGGGTCTCATCCAATTCATTGGAGAAACGAACATTTACACGGTCAGCCCCCGGTGTAATGGTAACATCACCCTCATCAACACCGATGTCCTTAACGATAGGTTTAATCTGCTCCGCTGTGATTGCTTTGGATACCGAGATATCCACATTCGATCCAGCACGGAAATCAACCGCATAATTCAAACCCAAAGCCAGAATGCTGATGATCCCCGTAATCGTCAGAATAATCGAGAAGAAATAGGCAATCTTACTTCCTTTAACATAATCAAAATTCCAATTAAAGCGCACGAATTTCACTCTCCTTCACTCCGAAGTACTTAGGCTTCTTCAACACGTTACCCCGAACAAGCAGGGTCAACAGGAAGCGGGAGAAGAAAATATTCGTGATAATACTGGTGACAATATCAAAAATCAGCACGAGTGCAAAACCTTTAACCGCACCTGTTCCCAAGAAGAACATAACAGCCGCAGCAATAATGGTTGTGATATTGGAGTCAATGATTGTTCGGAAGGAATGTTTACCACCCGCTTTAACCGAAGACAAGATCGACTTACCACTGCGCATCTCCTCTTTAATCCGTTCGTACGTGATGATATTGGCATCCACCGCCATCCCTATACCCAGGATAAACGCCGCAATACCTGGAAGGGTAAGCACGAATTCTCCTAAATAGAAGATTGCAAGTACCAGCCACGTATGTGTAATCAAGGCAAAACTCGCAATAATACCAGGAATGCGATAAAGCCCAATCATGAACACTAGAATAATAACGGAACCAATCAATCCCGCTTTAATAGTCTGATCCAAAGAAAGCTTACCAAGTGTTGCACCAACACTTTGTGAATACTTCTCTGTAAGTTTCAGTGGCAATGCACCCAGGTTAATGGTGTCACGAAGCTGGTTTGCTTCGTCACGTGTGTAAGCACCCGAAATCTGAGCGGAACCATCTGTCAACTGTTGTCTGACGGTTGGAGCAGATAGAAGCTCATCGTCCAAATAAATAGCGAGAGGTTGTCCGATCAAACGTTTGGTAATCTCGGAAAATTTGGCTTTGTCTTTCACTTGAATGTCAATCATCGGCTCATTCAATTGAGTGAACACAACTTTGGCTGCATTCTCAACAAATTCATTTCCGCGAAGCTCAATTTTGGTGTATTCGCCTTCCTTGTCGTTCTCTGCTTTACTACGGAAGGTCAAAACAGCAGGTTCTTTCATTTTGGCTCTAACTTCAGCCTCATCCGTAACCCCTGCCAACTTCAATCGAATCCGGTTGCTTCCTTCAGTGGTTACCTCCGGTTCGCTTGTTCCGAGCGCATTGGCGCGGCTTTCAAGGCTTTTGGCCGTTTGCACCAAAGATGCTTTCGTTACTTGTTGACCTGCTTCGAGCGGCTCTGCTTCATATAAGATCTCGTAGCCTCCCTTTAAATCAAGGCCCAAGCGTATATTTTTGAGCAGTTCCGGGCTTGTTCCCACCATTACCCCTGTGGTGACAAGCACGACCAGAATGAAACTGATAATTCTTTTCATGCCGTTCCTAGATCCCCTTTCGTTCTCAATATTCCTATTATAGCGATGCCGTAAAAAGCAGTCAATTTTCAACAAAAAAGATCCCTTTCGTCTAGAAAGAGGACCCCCGGTATGCAGACACGGTCATAAAGTTCATAAAGCTTGTTGCTTTCAGTGACAAAATGTCGTTCACCAGCTGGTGAAGCGGTGGAATGCCCTGTTTTTCATATTTATGACTGACGCAATTCCAGACATCTTTGCTGGTGACATATTCGTAACCGACAAGCCTTAATTCCTCCGCCTTGCTACGGCAGAGCATCTCTATTGACTGTTCCAACTCCACATCATTCATTTCTTCCAACGGGGAGCCTCCCTTCGTACATCCAAGCCTTTATGCGGCATCAATATTACATGATTCGACTTCGCCTAATCATATTCCTTCTTGCTGATTATGGTTCTTTTTGTTAATCGTGTCCAAGTTGTCATGAGAAGATAAAGGACTGGCATAGGATGAAGAACAACGGCTTTGTCCCGTTTATGTTGATAGCCTGTACTTTCAACCGGGAAAGAGGGATAGTCTTGAAGAAACAGACATTTATTCAGGGGGCCATGATCCTGCTCGCGGCAGGCATAATTAATCGAATACTTGGTTTCATACCGCGCATTGCGCTGCCACGAGTCATCGGTGCAGAAGGTGTTGGCATCTACCAATTGAGCTATCCCTTTTTTATCGTACTGGTGACATTAATTACGGGTGGTATTCCGCTCGCCGTAGCCAAGCTCGTAGCCGAAGCTGATACCGGTGCCAATCGTTATTCTCCCCAGCGAATCCTGCAAGTAAGCTTAAGTTTTACGTTGACCCTTGGTGTTGTATTCATGTTTTTGTGCATCCTGTTTGCACCCTGGGTTACCAAGTACGTGCTCACTGATGAGCGGGTGTACCATACGTTCGTTAGTATGAGCCCAATGATTGCCATTATCGCCGTATCTGCTGTCTACAGAGGGTACTTCCAAGGCAAGCAAAATATGATGCCTACTGCCATTTCATCCATTGTTGAAACCATCATTCGTATCGTCTGTGTCATTTGGTTTGCCTGGCTTCTCCTCCCCCACGGTATTGCCCAAGCTGCTGCTGGTGCCATGCTGGGCGCGCTCGTTGGAGAATTCGGCGGTATGCTTGTACTCTTGTGGAAGTATAACAGGCAGAAGAAAGAGTTACCGCTCGCTATGCAACAGAACATGTCCAATCTCACAGCCAAACCTTTAAACCCAATACCTTCAGTTCTGAAAGAAAAGGGTACTCCACAGCCGGGATTAATCCGGCGTTTGCTTGCAATCTCTATTCCTGTTACAGCAGGCCGATTGGTTGGCTCCTTATCCTATCTGGCCGAAACCATCGTTACTGCCCAGAGTCTGGCTCTGGCAGGCATATCCAAAGGGCTCGCTACAGCACAATATGGTGCATTACAAGGTATGATTATTCCTTTGCTACTGCTGCCGGGAGCACTAACCTCATCGCTCGCGACATCACTTGTGCCTTCACTGTCCGAAGCTTCTGCGCAGGGAGATCGCGCACTGATTCACAAAAGAATGCATCAGGCCTTACGTTTGGCACTTGTGACAGGTGCTCCGTTTTCTGTGTTTATGTATGTGCTTGCCGAACCGATGTGTCTTGTTCTGTATAATGATGCATCGATCGGAAGCATGCTGAAACTAATGGCTCCCTTTGCTTTGTTCATTTATATTCAAGCTCCTCTTCAAGCTGCATTACAAGCTCTTGACCGTCCAGGTAAAGCATTGCTAAATACGTTTATCGGTGCTGTTATCAAAATCACGTTGATTTTAACGCTTGCTTCCCAGCCTGAATATGGCATCTTCGGTGCAGTCATCGCCATCTGTGTGAATTCTACGGTAGTTACCCTGTTGCATGCCCAAAGCGTACGTAGCCTGCTACAGTTCCGCTTCAAAATGATGGATTGGGTCAAGACGGGTGCAGGAATGTTTATCATGGGAGCAGCGACCCTACTCGTATACGAAGAGACTGCCATGATATTGCCTTTTTGGGTAAGGATGCTTCTCGCTCCTTTTGTCGGGCTTATCGTGTATTTCATCGTCATGGGCTGGACCAAAATGATTGACTTTCATGATCTGTCCCGTGTTCCTTTTATTGGTTCATGGTTCAAGCGCCGGTCAGGCAAATGATTTTCATTTTTTATCATCTTTTGGACTGACATATATCTTCCCATTGTGGTCAATGGAACATATAAATACATCCTTGAAATCCAGAATTCCGTTATATTGAATTTGATTTTTCAGCCAAAATCTCGTTTTCTGGATGATCTCCAGATTCTGATCCTGGACCTTTCCGTCCATAATTAAGGGTAGTGGCAGACCTTCATATTTAATATTTGGAAATTTGATATTTGGAGATCCGTCAATCTGGTTTTTTCCCGTTTTGGATTTACTGGAAGAAGAATCTTCTGAGTCAGAACCGGAAGAATTGCTGTCGTTAGAAATATTCTCATCCTTGGGAAACACGGTCAGCTTGCCTGTGGTCTCCAAAATAGCGAAATCAACCTCACCGATACTGTCTACATTCTGTTCACGGAGTTGTTGCAATAGATCATCCAGATTATAGCGTTGCTTCCGCATCTCATCCCGGTGAAGGACGCCTTTGGAGATCAAAACAGTAGGTTTGCCATCAATTATCAGGCGAAGACGCCGACTTTTAAGACCTATAAAGGCCATTCCGATCTGTACAATGATCAAGGTAAGCATGGGGGCAATCCCGTGAGAGAGCGGTTTATCAATATCTTCAATGACAAAAGCAGCCATTTCAGCAAGCATAATGGACACGACAAGATCAAACATGGATAGCTTACCAATCTCACGTTTACCCATAACCCTCATTGCACAGTACACCAAAAAGTACATGAGAATGGTTCGAAAGATATGTGATCCGACATCTGGGAAGTTCACAACAGGGGTCCTCCTTCGAAACTGAGTTTTTAACAGTTAGCTGGGTAGTGCAATCCCTATTTTGACCTGAACCTTACATGCTCATGCAGAAATAATCCGTTCATTTAATGGAAAACAGTTCATAAGTCCGAAGGCTTGACCATACACTGTATTAACTTATAACTTGTACAAGGGGGTTGCTTCATGCAATTGATCCGCCGCTTGGTTTCGTTTCGAGTGTCCAATCCGATTCTGTCAGGCCTCTGTCAGGCTTTTGTATGGATGTTTATCGGGGCATTTATTCTCTCCTTGTTTCTCTGGATGAGCGGAATGCGGGAACAGGACCTCTCGTTGTATACCTATGTTGTTCATGGCTTGTCATTATTGGTTGGTGGTTTTGTGGCAGGCAAACGTTCTGGTGAAAAAGGATGGTACTACGGAGGGATTACCGGAATCGTATATGGACTCCTTGTGCTGTTGATCGGATTTCTCGCGCTGGATGCTTCGTTTAATTGGAAGGATAGTCTACAACTGCTTAGCGCGTTTTTCATTTCAGCTCTCGGTGGCATATTCGGTGTAAATACGCATCGCTCCTAACTGACTGGTAAAGAACATCGACCTTCACTCATAAATCAAAAAAGAGAACCGGGTCTCCAAGGAGATCCGGTTCTCTACTAGTGAATACGCCACAAACGTACCCTCATTATTCTATGTTACAGTAACTATTCAGCAGCCGTATCACGAGCTACGGCCGTGCTGATTGCATTGCGGTCAAATGTAAGCTTAGTTACATCGTTTACACGCAATACAACCACATCGTCCGTAATCTCAGCGATCGTTCCGTGAAGGCCACCAATCGTTACAATTTTATCGCCTTTTTTCAACTGGCTCAGCATGGAATTCCGTTGCTTTTGCTTTTTGTTCTGTGGACGAATCATTAAGAAGTAGAAAATCGCAACCATGAGTACTAAAGGTACAATCAAAGATACGATTCCACCGCCTTGCGCTCCTGCTAGAGGCATTCCTTGAAACATTCAAAACTCCCCCTTATCGACTATACGTACAGATATTACTTGTTACGCCGGCTTCCGCAAAACTTGAATCAGAAACCTTTGTCATTGTCATGAAGACCATATTGATCGAAAAATTCATCCCGGAAATCAAGCAAACGATCTTCCATAATGGCTTTACGTACGTTACGCATCAAATTCTGCAAGAAATGAAGATTATGGATCGTTGTCAAACGCAGGCCAAATGTTTCATCTGCTTTGATCAAATGACGCAGATAAGCTCTGGAATAGTTGCGACAAGTGTAGCAATCACATTCAGGATCTAATGGTCCAAAATCTGTTGCAAACTTGGCATTGCGAACTACCAGACGTCCTTGGCTGGTCATTGTTGTTCCGTTACGGGCAATCCGGGTTGGCAGAACACAATCGAACATGTCCACTCCACGAATTGACCCCTCAATCAACGCATCGGGCGAACCTACCCCCATCAAATAACGTGGTTTATTGGATGGCAACAAAGGTAACGTATAATCCAATACACCATACATCAAATGTTTCGGTTCTCCAACACTCAGTCCACCAATAGCATACCCCGGGAAATCCATGGAAGTCAAATCTGCGGCGCTCTGACGGCGAAGATCCTCATGCATGCCTCCCTGTACGATGGCAAACAGACCTTGGTCATGCGGACGAGCGTGACTTTCGAGACAACGTTCCGCCCAGCGGCTTGTTCTTTCGAGTGATTTTTTTACATATTCATATTCAGCCGGATACGGTGGGCATTCATCAAACGCCATCATAATATCGGAGCCAAGTGCGTTCTGGATTTCCATCGCTACTTCAGGAGAAAGGAACTTCTTGTCTCCATTCAGATGAGAACGGAAGTTAACGCCTTCTTCCGTAATTTTGCGCATCTCGCTGAGAGAAAACACTTGGAATCCGCCGCTGTCCGTCAGAATTGGACGATCCCAGTTCATGAACTTGTGCAATCCGCCAGCTTCACGAATGATTTCATGTCCTGGTCTTAGAAAAAGGTGATAGGTATTACTCAAAATAATCTGAGCATCCATTTCTTTCAATTCTTCAGGGCTCATTGTTTTGACAGTCGCCTGTGTACCTACAGGCATAAAGGTTGGTGTCTCAATAATACCGTGAGGTGTATGTACACGTCCCAGACGTGCACCGGATTGTTTGCAAGTTTTGATATGTTCATACGTAATTGCTGCCATTGGTTTTAATCATCCTCTAAAAGTTAATCGTTATACCGTTATACTAATATATCAACATGGCATCGCCGAAGCTGAAGAACCGGTATTTCTCTTGGATGGCTTCCTCATATGCCTGCATAATATGTTCCCTGCCTGCTAGTGCACTAACCAACATAACCAACGTGGATTTCGGGAGATGAAAATTCGTAAGCATCCCATCGATCACTTTGAAGGAATAGCCTGGGTAGATGAAAATGCTGGTCCATCCGCTGCTCGCTTGCAGTATTCCATTTTCAAATTTGCTGCCTACCGTTTCCAGAGTCCGGCAACTGGTTGTACCAACCGCAAAAACACGGTGTCCATTCTCTTTGGTCTGGTTAATCAGGTCTGCTGTTTCTTGTGACAAGGAGTAATACTCCTCATGCATGACATGATCTTCTACAACGTCTACCGACATTGGTCTGAACGTTCCCAGTCCTACATGCAGCGTAATGAAGGCAACATTAACGCCCTTGGCACGAATCTGATCCAACAATTCATCCGTAAAATGGAGTCCTGCTGTAGGTGCAGCCGCCGATCCTTCATGCTTGGCATACACAGTCTGATACCGTTCACGGTCATCCAACGTCTCTTTGATATAAGGCGGCAACGGCATCTCGCCCAGACGGTCCAGAATCTCCTGGAAGATTCCATCATACGTAAACGTAAGTGTACGTGCCCCCATCTCGCCCTCTTCTTCAATGATTGCCTTCAGTTCATCACCGAATACGATGACCGAACCGGCTTTCAGTTTTTTACCCGGCTTAACCAGTGCTTCCCACTTGTCGCCTTCCACATTTTTAAGCAATAACACTTCTGCCTTTGCTCCTGTATCTTCTTTTGTACCAAACAGACGAGCGGGAAGAACACGTGTATCATTCAGAATCAATGTATCACCGGGATTCAGAAAATCGATAATATCAGGAAACGTTTGATGATTAATCTCACCACTATCTTTGTTCAAGGCAAGCAAACGGGATGCCGTGCGATCAAGCAACGGCGTCTGTGCTATCAATTGCTCTGGTAATTCAAAATCATATAAGTTCACATTCATTTAGTTTCATTCCTTAACAATAGTCGCATTTTGATAATAGTGTTTCAATATTGCCTGGTAATCATACCCCTCATCTGCCATGCCTTTGGCTCCCCATTGGGACAAACCCAATCCGTGGCCATTGCCCTGACCGATGAACATGAAGGTCTGACCCTGCGTTACCGCTCTCGCTTGACCATCACCACTCATCACCACAAGGGCATTACCGGATGATGAGCCTGTACCAGAGGCAGACATTACAGCAGCACCATTAGAACCGGTTTTGCTGGCTGTTTTGCCGTCAGCGCCTAATACAGTATAACTTCCGGTTCCTGCAATATCAAATAAAGTGCTCGGTAATCCACCAAGCGCAGAGCGGTATGTATCGGCATATTTCACCGTCATAGCCTGTCCGTTGGCAGTGACTTCAAGTGCTCTTCCGGAAGGTCCACGCTTGGTCACTTCCAAGGTTGAGATTGAAGCAGGAACAGACGCTGTTGTTTTACCCTGAAGGGATTTAACCAACTGTGCAGACGTGAAAGGTCCTCTCACCCAAGCATAATCATTCGATTGAGCCACTTTTGCCAGTACAACAGCTTCGTTGCCTGGATTCATTTTGGCTACAGGTTCAACGGTGGATTGAATTAATGGAATGGCACGTACATTGGTGTTCTGAGCCGTTACCGTCACTTTTGCCAGTCCCGCATTGGTCTTGGTCGTTAATTCTTTGATGTTATCCTCACGAATGTACCCGCTAACGCCTGAACTCAGCAGCACATGGTACCACGTATGTAATCCTGCCTGGGCTGATGTATCCCCTGAGCTAACCACATTGGTGAACACACCTGCTCCGCCGTTCCATACCTCAGAAGGATGAGCGGTCTGTCCGCCCGCATTGGAGGAGAACACCGCTTCGATAATTTTCCCACCGCTCTTGACTACTTCTCCAGCAGTTGCATCTACTGCGCTGGTTACTTTATCGTTCTCCGAACCAATCCCGTTATAGGCTTGGCTGAGCGTTGTATCCACAACATTGGCAATTTTGAAACGTTCACCCTGTTGAAGCGCGTAGGATCGGGCAGCTACGGCTTGAACTTTCAGAGCTTCAGCAGGCCAGGAGGAATACACCTCTGCCCCTACGACAGAGTACAGGTATTGCTCCAGTGGAACGACATTGACCAACGCCAGATCACCACTTACGATGCTGATTTCCATATCTCCACGATACGTTCGCTGGGAACGTTCCACTACTTTGATCCCATTGCCATTCCCTTGTACCAATGCTTTGGATTCAGTACCTGCAATGGTGTAATGGGGAGCTGTTTTGAGTGCATCCGTACTTAATCCTGCATCCTGGCGAATGATGAGCCCTGCACTATTGTTGACAGGTGAAAGGCTTACCCCCGGAGCTTTGGCTTCCACACTGTTCTTTAATGCGGTTAATTCCGCATCCGTTGAAGCTTCACCCACCCATACTGCATATGCTTGGCTTCCTCCACTCAGTTGAAGGACCGGATAAGCACTACTAACTCCTGTTGATAAAAGGTTGGCTTGCGCTGCCTCTGCTTCCTGAAGTGAACCATACGTTCCAGCAGACAGGCGCTTACTTCCGGTCACAGTTGGCTTTTGACCAGCCAATTGAGCTGCTGCTGCCTTTTGTACCCGTGTAACAGCTTGTCCAGCCAGTGCCTCCGTTGCATAATTGCCTGTGTAGAGCTGGTAAATGGCATTTCCATTCATGGACGTTGTGAACAGCAATGGCTTATCCGCGGTTGCTTGCAACAATTTTGCTGCTGCAGATGCTGCCTTGAAATCTGCTGTTTCCAACACTTTCACTCTGAAACCATCTGCACTGAAACGAACTTGCCCTGCCGGAAGGCTTACATTAGCACCACTCTCTGATTGGATACTCCATTGTCCCGTCGATTCAAGCGTAATAAGTGGTGTAGTTGATTTATACGTACTGCCCAGATTCGCAAACAAGGCTACCCGGATCGTTTGTCCATCATTTCCCGCTGCATAAGCAGGCACTTGCAGACAACCCACTGTCAAAAGAGCTGCCGCCAGTACCTTCAATCGACGACTCCACTTCTTCGTTCGTATTGCTTTTCCCACATTCAGACTCCTCTCCATGCATTGCCTTCACTTTATATCGGATTAACACACGTAATATTTCAATGTTTATGGTGAACCTTCAATTGGTAAACGTTCGAATCGTGGACTTTCACCAGGCTCGATTATTTCCCGTCTCTTGGTGGAACAGGTAGACCCAAATGATGATAGGCTAGATCTGTTACGATCCTGCCCCTTGGTGTACGCTGAATCATGCCAATCTGAAGCAGATACGGTTCATAAACATCCTCGATCGTCTGACTCTCTTCACCAATCGTAGCAGCAATGGTATCCAGCCCTACCGGTCCTCCCCGGAAGCTGTTGATCATCGATTTGAGCATCTTATGATCAATCTCATCCAGGCCACGCGGATCAATCTGGAGACGTTGCAACGCTTCTTCCGCCAGTGTCTGTGTTATAATCCCGTCACCACGCACCTGTGCAAAGTCACGTACTCGTTTTAACAAACGGTTCGCGATCCTCGGTGTCCCACGTGAGCGCAATGCAATCTCTTGCGCAGCATCCCCCACAATTTCCACACCCAAAATTTCGGTAGAGCGTGAGACGATATAAGCCAGCTCATCAACTGTGTAGAATTCCAATCGACTGATAACACCAAATCGGTCTCGAAGTGGAGCAGACAGCAAGCCAGCACGCGTTGTAGCCCCAATCAGAGTGAATGGCGGCAGATCCAGCCGAACGGAACGTGCACTTGGACCTTTACCAATCATAATGTCCAATGCGGAATCTTCCATAGCGGGGTACATGACTTCTTCAACTGTACGATGCAAACGATGAATCTCATCAATAAACAGGACATCGCCTTCCTGCAGATTGGTTAACAATGCTGCAAGATCACCCGGGCGTTCAATAGCCGGGCCTGACGTAGTTCGTAAATTAACGCCCAGTTCGTTGGCAATAATATTGGCAAGTGTTGTTTTACCCAGTCCAGGTGGGCCATATAACAAAACGTGATCCAATGCCTCATTACGGAATTTGGCAGCTTCAATATATATCTTTAAATTTTCCTTCACCTGATTCTGCCCGATATATTCATTCAGATACCGGGGACGAAGACTCAACTCAACATTTTGGTCCTCCATCATCAGGTTCGCGGAAATAATCCGATCATCCATGTTCATCCCTACCTTTTTTTGCAGGCTACAGCTATATTATAATATGCAATTTGTATTATCCCGTAAACAGCATTTGCAGCGCCTTTTTCATCAACACATCAACGGAATCTGCTGTAGTAACATCCTTTTTCAATTTGAGCCATACTTTATCAAGCTCACTGTCAGTATACCCAAGTGCCTTGAGACCTTCACGTGCCTCATCCCAAGCTGAACCACTTCCCGACTCTTCCGATGGAGGAGCGAACAAACCTGTTGCATACGCTGCCGCACCAAAGCTATCCAGCTTATCCTTGAGATCCAGAATCATGCGTTGTGCAGTCTTCTTGCCGATGCCTGGCAATTTGGTCAAGAACGTAAGATTCTCCTGATAAATCGCCGTAACCACATGTTCTGGTGTACCTCCAGCGAGTATGCCCAGAGCTACTTTTGGACCGATACCGGATACTTCAATCAGTTTACGGAACAAACGCTGCTCATCCCGGGTAACAAATCCAAACAGCAACATCGCATCCTCACGCACATGATGGTGAGTGTACACCGTAATTTCGCCTTCTTGCTTGGCAAACGCAAATGGATTCGGACAGAATACGCGATACCCTACACCATGAACATCCAGCACAATATAATCATTCTCTACATGAATGAACTGTCCTCTTAGAAAATCAATCATTTTCGCAATACCTCATTCAACTTGGAATTTAATGTATAAGAGTGTGCGTGGCACACGGCTACAGCCAATGCATCCGCTACGTCATCCGGCTTAGGAACGACCTGAAGACGCAAGAACATTTTGACCATCTCCTGTACTTGCTTCTTCTCCGCTTTACCGTACCCCACAACAGCCTGCTTGATCTGCATTGGCGTATACTCTGCAATAGGTAAACCCTTCTGCGCGGCAGCGAGTACCATAACGCCTCTCGCCTGACTGACAGACATTGCTGTTGTAACGTTCCGGTTGAAAAAAAGTTTCTCTAGCGCTACTGCGTCAGGTTTGTATTTATCAATCAATTGCACCATACCTTCATATACGTGAAGCAACCGCTCCTCTTCAGGGGTATGAGCTTCCGTCTGAATACATCCATATTGTACGGGTACCACCTTACTGCCGATTTTATCCACAAAACCAAAACCAACAATCGCAATACCCGGGTCAATTCCCAAAAAACGCAAAACCATCTCTCCCTCACAAAAGCGAACATATGTATCGTTCATTTCATTATAACAAAAGATGGACCCTGCGGCAGGAAAAACTTTGTCTAACTGATTACTCGTCTTTATTCGCGGAATTTTTACATGTTTATTCGTATTTTCAACTATTTCAGTATAAACGACAAAAAGGACATCTCTTCGATGTCCTTCATCATATTCCACATATATTTGGGTGTAACGCTTGATTCCCTAAACCATCAATGTTATTGCTATTGCCACCATTTCACCATCGTTTCAGTACTTCACAATCTTAGTACTGTAGGTGAGGACGTTTGGATTACCCGCCATTACGGATTAAATGATGATCTTCATCCACGGCGTAGTCACTGAACGTAGAAATCACGCTATCATACTCATCCTTGTCCTGAATCCGAATCCCCTGCTGCAATTGATCCAGCACCCCTTCAGGCAAAGAACTTTCCAACGTCCCAACATCCAATTGAAAGAACGTACGAATAACCTTCTCTTTTGCCGGCTTACCCTCGTACAAATTAAGGTTCCCTACAGCATCTATGCTGATATAAGCCTGCTGTTTACAAAGCGATGAAAGATCATCTACACGTTGCTTCAAATGCAACTCATCTGATGTTCCGACGGTAGCATCCCATTCCGGATGTTGAGCAAGGAGCATCTTCAACTGCGGTCTAGCCATCTTGCCTAACTGCTCTGTCTCCACTCCGCAGATGTACTGTGTTTCCAAAACCACACTTGTCAAATGATCCGGATCAGAATCAAGTTGCTCTACTAACGCCTGAATCTCCTGTTCAGATCTTGTTTCCTGCGTAACAGGCCCCATCACACTGGTTGCCTCACTAAAATTAGTTGTCAGCAAACGCTCAATCGCCGATGAGATGGACAACCCGCTATAAGCCAATATCGTAACTGCAAGCAGAGCCGCCGTCATCCATACTGTTCGTTTCCACCGTCGCCAGCGTCTCTTGAATTGTTTTCTGAAGTTAAACGTGTTCACATGAACCCCTTCTATCACTTTTTAAACCTATTGTGACCTAAAGACTGAGGCTTTATGCACAACTAACTTATCGCTGAAGAAGGAACACACATGTGTTAGGTTAGAGAACTTGTCATAGTGAATACCGGAACCTGCATTTATAGAATCTTATATAGATAAATATAAAAAAACACTATCTAATTATAGATAGTGTTTTTAGAGATCGGGATGACACGATTTGAACATGCGACCCCCTGGTCCCAAACCAGGTGCTCTACCAAGCTGAGCTACATCCCGTTATATATACCGGCGAGAGGACTCGAACCTCCACGGTTTCCCACTCGATTTTGAGTCGAGCGCGTCTGCCATTCCGCCACGCCGGCAAATTTGAAGTTATAATGGCGCGCCCTGAGAGATTCGAACTCCCGGCCTTTTGATTCGTAGTCAAACGCTCTATCCAGCTGAGCTAAGGGCGCAAATATTGGAGCGGAAGACGGGAATCGAACCCGCGACCCTCGCCTTGGCAAGGCGATGCTCTACCGCTGAGCCACTTCCGCATACGGTATTAATAAATATAAAAATGGCGGAACCGACGGGATTCGAACCCGCGATCTCCTGCGTGACAGGCAGGCATGTTAGGCCAACTACACCACGGTTCCAGATCACTTTCTCAAAAGAAAGTATAATTGCGGGGGCAGGATTTGAACCTGCGGCCTTCGGGTTATGAGCCCGACGAGCTACCGGGCTGCTCCACCCCGCGTCGTTATAAAGTTTATATGGTGGAGGCTGAGGGGATCGAACCCCCGACCCTCTGCTTGTAAGGCAGATGCTCTCCCAGCTGAGCTAAGCCTCCAACTTATATGACCCGTAGGGGATTCGAACCCCTGTTACCTCCGTGAAAGGGAGGTGTCTTAACCCCTTGACCAACGGGCCTTAATGGCTCCCCGAACAGGGCTCGAACCTGTGACAACTCGATTAACAGTCGAGTGCTCTACCAACTGAGCTATCAGGGAATATATGCATTTGCAGGGCAAATGCAATTCATCGTACAACGTCCACATGCAGAGCCTGTTTTCTATGTATGATGAAAGAGTTCGCTTGGCGGCGTCCTACTCTCCCAGGACCCTGCGGTCCAAGTACCATCGGCGCTAGAGGGCTTAACGGTCGTGTTCGGGATGGGTACGTGTGGAACCCCTCCGCCATCGCCACCAAACGCATAGCTGTGCTTACATTTCAGAGATCGTTCTCTGAAAACTAGATTCGAAACGAAACATGCGAATTATCACTTGCATATTTGGATAAGCCCTCGACCGATTAGTACTGGTCAGCTCCATGCATTGCTGCACTTCCACCCCCAGCCTATCTACCTCGTCGTCTTCAAGGGGTCTTACATACTGGGAAATCTCATCTTGAGGGGGGCTTCACGCTTAGATGCTTTCAGCGTTTATCCCGTCCGTACATAGCTACCCAGCGGTGCTCCTGGCGGAACAACTGGTACACCAGCGGTACGTCCATCCCGGTCCTCTCGTACTAAGGACAGCTCCTCTCAAATTTCCTACGCCCACGACAGATAGGGACCGAACTGTCTCACGACGTTCTGAACCCAGCTCGCGTACCGCTTTAATGGGCGAACAGCCCAACCCTTGGGACCTACTTCAGCCCCAGGATGCGATGAGCCGACATCGAGGTGCCAAACCTCCCCGTCGATGTGGACTCTTGGGGGAGATAAGCCTGTTATCCCCAGGGTAGCTTTTATCCGTTGAGCGATGGCCCTTCCATGCGGTACCACCGGATCACTAAGCCCGACTTTCGTCCCTGCTCGACTTGTAGGTCTCGCAGTCAAGCTCCCTTATGCCTTTGCACTCTTCGAATGATTTCCAACCATTCTGAGGGAACCTTTGGGCGCCTCCGTTACTCTTTAGGAGGCGACCGCCCCAGTCAAACTGCCCACCTGACACTGTCCCCGCACCGGATTACGGTACCAGGTTAGAACCTAGATACGATCAGGGTGGTATCCCAACGTTGCCTCCACACAAGCTGGCGCTCATGCTTCAAAGGCTCCCACCTATCCTGTACAGATCGTACCCAAATTCAATATCAAGCTGCAGTAAAGCTCCATGGGGTCTTTCCGTCTTGTCGCGGGTAACCTGCATCTTCACAGGTATTAAAATTTCACCGGATCTCTCGTTGAGACAGCGCCCAAGTCGTTACGCCATTCGTGCGGGTCAGAATTTACCTGACAAGGAATTTCGCTACCTTAGGACCGTTATAGTTACGGCCGCCGTTTACTGGGGCTTCGGTTCACAGCTTCGGGATTACTCCCTAACCACTCCCCTTAACCTTCCAGCACCGGGCAGGCGTCAGCCCGTATACTTCGCCTTACGGCTTCGCACAGACCTGTGTTTTTGCTAAACAGTCGCTTGGGCCTTTTCACTGCGGCCCCCTCGTGCTATTCACACTACCGGGGCACCCCTTCTCCCGAAGTTACGGGGTCATTTTGCCGAGTTCCTTAACGAGAGTTCTTCCGCGCGCCTTAGAATACTCTTCTCGCCTACCTGTGTCGGTTTGCGGTACGGGCACCATCACCTGGCTAGAGGCTTTTCTTGGCAGTGTGAGATCATGACCTTCGCTACTATAATTTTCGCTCCCCATCACAGCTCAGCCTTACAATGTGCGGATTTGCCTACACATCAGCCTTACTGCTTAGACGGACATCCATCAGTCCGCGTCACTACCCTACTGCGTCCCCCCATTGCTCATAACGGCTTACGGTGGTACAGGAATTTCGACCTGTTGTCCTTCGACTACGCCTTTCGGCCTCGCCTTAGGTCCCGACTTACCCTGAGCGGACGAGCCTTCCTCAGGAACCCTTAGGCTTTCGGCGGATCAGATTCTCACTGATCTTTTCGTTACTCATACCGGCATTCTCACTTGTATAATGTCCAGCGCTCCTTACGGTACACCTTCAACCCTTATACAACGCTCCCCTACCCCTGATGCAAAGCATCAAGCCATAGCTTCGGTGGTGTGTTTAGCCCCGTTACATTTTCGGCGCAGAGTCACTCGACCAGTGAGCTATTACGCACTCTTTCAATGGTGGCTGCTTCTAAGCCAACATCCTGGTTGTCTGTGCAACTCCACATCCTTTCCCACTTAACACACACTTGGGGACCTTAGCTGATGGTCTGGGCTGTTTCCCTTTTGACAATGGATCTTAGCACTCACTGTCTGACTCCCGGAAGTAAGTCTATGGCATTCGGAGTTTGACTGAGCTTGGTAACCCTTGCGGGCCCCGCACCCAATCAGTGCTCTACCTCCACGACTCTGTTTTCCGAGGCTAGCCCTAAAGCTATTTCGGGGAGAACCAGCTATCTCCGAGTTCGATTGGAATTTCTCCGCTACCCCCACCTCATCCCCGCATTTTTCAACATGCGTGGGTTCGGGCCTCCAGTGCGTGTTACCGCACCTTCACCCTGGACAGGGGTAGATCACCCGGTTTCGGGTCTACGTCCACGTACTATGTCGCCCTATTCAGACTCGCTTTCGCTGCGGCTCCGGCTCTTCACCTTAACCTTGCACGGGAACGTAACTCGCCGGTTCATTCTACAAAAGGCACGCCATCACCCCTAAAACGGGCTCTGACTTTTTGTAAGCACACGGTTTCAGGTTCTATTTCACTCCCCTTCCGGGGTGCTTTTCACCTTTCCCTCACGGTACTGCTTCACTATCGGTCGCTAGGAAGTATTTAGCCTTGGCAGATGGTCCTGCCGGATTCATACGGGGTTTCACGTGCCCCGCACTACTCGGGATCCGTCTCGGAGGGAACAGACTTTCAACTACAGGGCTTTTACCTTCTTTGGCGGGCCTTTCCAGACCTCTTCGCTTAACCGGTTCCTTTGTAACTCCATGTGAGACGTCCCACAACCCCAAAGAGCAAGCTCTCTGGTTTGGGCTTCTCCGCGTTCGCTCGCCGCTACTGACGGAATCACTATTGTTTTCTCTTCCTCAGGGTACTTAGATGTTTCAGTTCCCCTGGTATGCCTCTACACAACCTATGTATTCAGTTGTGAGTAACTGGAAATTACCCCAGCTGGGTTTCCCCATTCGGACACCCCCGGATCAAAGCTTGCTTACAGCTCCCCGAGGCAGTTTCGTTGTTCGCCACGTCCTTCATCGGCTCCTAGCGCCTAGGCATCCTCCGTGTGCTCTTAGTAGCTTAACCATTGCGCTCGTGTTCGAGCTGTCGCTTCCCTTGTTTTGGACTACGTCCAAAGCCAAAAGTCACTCCATTTCGATCACTCGCTCCAGCAATCTACCGTTTTTATTGAAACTTGTTTAACACAAGTTCAGCTAAAAAGGAATGTTCTAATTCGCGTTTGTTTCGTTTCGATATCTAGTTTTCAAAGAACAAGCTCCATGCAAAAGCAAGCTGTTTTGAGAGTTTGAGCTCTCAAAACTGAGCAACGAGTGAGTGTTTTGCAGCTAAGCTGCATATTTGAATGTTTCCACTCGGGAAACGATTCTCCATAGAAAGGAGGTGATCCAGCCGCACCTTCCGATACGGCTACCTTGTTACGACTTCACCCCAATCATCTATCCCACCTTCGGCGGCTGGCTCCTTGCGGTTACCCCACCGACTTCGGGTGTTATAAACTCTCGTGGTGTGACGGGCGGTGTGTACAAGACCCGGGAACGTATTCACCGCGGCATGCTGATCCGCGATTACTAGCAATTCCGACTTCATGCAGGCGAGTTGCAGCCTGCAATCCGAACTGAGACCGGCTTTGTTGGGATTGGCTCCATCTCGCGATTTCGCAGCCCGTTGTACCGGCCATTGTAGTACGTGTGTAGCCCAGGTCATAAGGGGCATGATGATTTGACGTCATCCCCACCTTCCTCCGGTTTGTCACCGGCAGTCTATCTAGAGTGCCCATCCGAAATGCTGGCAACTAAATATAAGGGTTGCGCTCGTTGCGGGACTTAACCCAACATCTCACGACACGAGCTGACGACAACCATGCACCACCTGTCTCCTCTGTCCCGAAGGAAAGATACATCTCTGCATCGATCAGAGGGATGTCAAGACCTGGTAAGGTTCTTCGCGTTGCTTCGAATTAAACCACATACTCCACTGCTTGTGCGGGTCCCCGTCAATTCCTTTGAGTTTCAGTCTTGCGACCGTACTCCCCAGGCGGAGTGCTTAATGTGTTAACTTCGGCACCAAGGGTATCGAAACCCCTAACACCTAGCACTCATCGTTTACGGCGTGGACTACCAGGGTATCTAATCCTGTTTGCTCCCCACGCTTTCGCGCCTCAGCGTCAGTTACAGCCCAGAGAGTCGCCTTCGCCACTGGTGTTCCTCCACATATCTACGCATTTCACCGCTACACGTGGAATTCCACTCTCCTCTTCTGCACTCAAGTCACCCAGTTTCCAGTGCGATCCGGGGTTGAGCCCCGGGATTAAACACCAGACTTAAATGACCGCCTGCGCGCGCTTTACGCCCAATAATTCCGGACAACGCTTGCCCCCTACGTATTACCGCGGCTGCTGGCACGTAGTTAGCCGGGGCTTTCTTCTCAGGTACCGTCACCTTGAGAGCAGTTACTCTCCCAAGCGTTCTTCCCTGGCAACAGAGCTTTACGATCCGAAAACCTTCATCACTCACGCGGCATTGCTCCGTCAGGCTTTCGCCCATTGCGGAAGATTCCCTACTGCTGCCTCCCGTAGGAGTCTGGGCCGTGTCTCAGTCCCAGTGTGGCCGATCACCCTCTCAGGTCGGCTACGCATCGTCGCCTTGGTGAGCCGTTACCTCACCAACTAGCTAATGCGCCGCAGGCCCATCCCCAAGTGACAGATTGCTCCGTCTTTCCAGTTTCCTTCAGGCGAAGAAAACAATTATTCGGTATTAGCTACCGTTTCCGGTAGTTGTCCCAAACTTGAGGGCAGGTTGCCTACGTGTTACTCACCCGTCCGCCGCTAAGTATCAAGGAAGCAAGCTTCCTATCAACTCCGCTCGACTTGCATGTATTAGGCATGCCGCCAGCGTTCGTCCTGAGCCAGGATCAAACTCTCCAATAAAGTATTGAAAAGAGCGATAAGCTCATTTTGAATCTGACGAGATTAAAAATCTCATTTGTGCTCCAGTCGATCCAAGCCAAGGCTTGTTTCAAACTTTCGCGTTCATTCTGCAAGCAGAATGTTTACTCACTCGTTGTTCAGTTTTCAAAGATCAAACTTATTTCATTATCTCTTGTGTTTCCCGTGTCAGCACTGTGTTTCAGCGGCGACTTAAATAATATATCATACGGCTGAATGTAATGCAACAGTTTTTTTTATTTCTTTTCTTTAGTAGTTTTACATTAGCCAAAGCTATCATATCCGTACCCTATCTTGTCCTTCCATATTAGGTCATGCTAATAGGGTACAAATATTTTAACACATTTATGAAAGGGTTTACAATAAATTCTTAATAAAATGCTTTCTATCATTTCCTGGGCAACTAAATCTCCGTTATGCGCACCTCAATGTTCACTCAGGTAAGCGGGAAGCCAGCTCTCTATTACAGAGCTGGCTTCCCACTTATATAACAGCTACCTCACTTATTGTTCAATCGCAATCCCAAGGTTAGTTTTGTATCCAAGGATTACGACGCTTTTTATCAGATTTTCGTTGGTTGGAAGGAGCTGCACCCTCTCTGGATGTTTTCCCGGACACGGATACCTTGGATTTATTCTTCAGAGGAGCCTTGCTTGTTCTGCGTTTTGCAGCTGTCGGTTTATTCCCTGCTTGCTTGGACTTCCCTTCCGAATCTGATCCAACCTCTTCAATTGCTACCTGACTTAAGTTAGCGTCTTCACGCCCCCCTTTTTTACCACCCTTGCCTTGCCCTTGAGGAGGGTACATTTCACCAAATGCTCCAAGAGGGGACGGCGGAACCATGCTCTGAGTAGGATACGGATTCTGATAAGCATACTCAATAGGCTGGTTTGGCATCGTTGATGTGGACATTTCAGGCGGCATACCGTACGAAGGACCGTACATATTCCATGCCGGATCCTGATAACCATGAGAAGGATAAGTATACTGCGGCATATGTGTATGTGAGCCACATCCGCATGGAGGGTACGGAAGCATTGAGTATGGAGACATGAAAGGCGGCTGATGATTCATATGACTAGGTGCTACATACGTTGGGAATGGACTATTCACTTCGCCAGCTGGTGCAATCGGAAATGAGTTGTTTTGCATGTCTGCGGACAGATTCGGCAAAACGTTATTGTGGTTATAACCCTGCTCCGCGCCAGTCCACGGACTGTTAGGCAGATCACTGCCACTATAAGGACTAACTTCCGGAATCCCTGGAAACCCCGCATTGTTACTCGCTCCTGCCGTGTACATGTCTTGCTGAGCACCATACACCTCTTGTACAGGAACCGGGATTTGAACATAAGGGTGCTCGGCTGGCGCATGATGCAACTTATTACCACAACCACAAGGCTTTTTCGTTGCTGGTGCAACCTCAGTTGGAGACTTTGTATTAGGCATTACAGGCAAAGGCATAATTTCAGGCGATAGATTAGGCATTGTGTATTTCTTGGATTCTGCTACCGGTTTTACCTCAACTTCGGGTTTAACCTCTTCTTTTTTGTGCGTTTCCTTTTCGGGTTTCACTTCAGGAAGCTCTGGTAACTGCGGCAGTACCTCCAGTTCAGGCTTCACATTCGGCTTCTCCGTATTGGCTGGTGGTGGAGCAGGGACCGGAACAGGAACCTCTGCTACTGGAGCAGGAGGAGTTGGCATAACTGGCGCCGGTGGTTCCGGTTCTTTGACTCCCGTGTATTCCTTACCTTCAGGTGACAACTTTTCATGAGCAGCAATATTGCTGGCACCCGAATTAGATGTGCTGTTTCCTTGTGCGTGCATAGATGGAATATAAACTGTCTCCCCCACCAACAGAGCGTTCGGGTTTTTCAACTGTGGATTGGCATTGACCATATCTTTCAAAGGAACTCCCCAGGCTTGTGCCAACTTCCATAACGAATCTCCTTGCTGCACCTTGTGACTGTGGAGCACACCCTCCGGTTTCGGTGTTACTGGCTCAGCAGGGATTTTGACCTTCATGCCAATATCCAACTTGTCGGGATTTGTGATTTGCGGATTAGCCGCGATCAATTTGTCCAGCGCTACATTGTATTTTTGGGACAGCAGATATAATGTGTCGCCTTTTTTCACCATGTGTATTTTCACAGGGAACTAACCTCCTAGACGTCATACTTGGGCAGTACATTCGCCCATACCGTTACTACATCCTATGCAGAAACCGGGCTAATGACATCAACTAAACAAAAAAAATCCTCCTGTCTCTAAAATCCCCATACACCAGGTATGCAGAATTTTATCGGACAAGGAGGATTCCTGTTCCCTATGTTATGCAATTCTAACTTAAGATTCCCACACTTTATATCCATCTTTGTCAACAATCTGACGGAATGCTTCCAGCAATCTCAGCGTTACCGGACCTGCTACCCCCGTGCCAATTGTTCTTCCATCCACTTCATATGCAGCGATAACTTCTGCAGCTGTCCCGGTGAAAAAGACTTCGTCTGCGATATATACATCATGCAAGGTGAATGGTACTTCTTTTAATTCAAGCTCCAGTTCGCCACATAGATCGATAATCGCTTGACGTGTAATCCCTTCAAGTGCTCCGAGATAACAAGGGGGCGTGTACACTACACCATTTTTGATGATGAAGATGTTATCACTTGAACCCTCAGTAACGTAACCTTGGGAGTTCAGCATAATTGCTTCACCAGCACCTGAATAGTTAGACTGGATTTTAACCAGGATGTTATTCAGATAGTTCAATGATTTAATTTTTGGATTCAAGGCGTCCGGAATGTTCCGGCGTTGGGATACAGAAACTGCTTTCAAGCCAGTTAGATAAGCTTCCTCCGGATAGATCGCCAATTGTTCCACGATGATGATTACAGATGCCTTAGGGCAACGTAACGGGTCCAACCCCAGATTACCAGGGCCACGCGATACAATAAGACGAATATAACCATTACGCATATCATTGCGGCGCACCGTTTCAGCCATGACTTCCAGCATCTCATCAATGGACAGCGGAATGTTCAAACTAATGGATTTTGCCGAATCATACAAACGATCCAAGTGGGCCTTACATCTGAAAATATTTCCATTATAGATCCGAATACCTTCGAAAATCCCGTCTCCATACAAAAATCCATGATCATATACCGAAACGGTTGCGTTCTCCTTGGTCACATACTGACCATCCAAATAGATCCATTGTTCTGCCACTGATGACTGCACCTCCATAAAATATCCATTCCCTGTACTCCGAAACGTTATTAACCCGTCCATTGTACACCAAATGACAAGCCATTACTCGCTCATTCTACCCCGACTTATGACAACCTTCTAACATTCCCAAACACCATCAGGTCAATTATCTCGAAGGATATGTGTAACAAGGATAGCTACCCAGAACGCGCACCTGACAATTCAATGCTTCAATCTCTTCCATGGCTGCGGTAAGCAATACCGAATCGACCGTTTCCACAACATCAATGTAAAAATAGTAACTGCCCAATCGTTTCTTCGTTGGACGAGATTCGAGACGGGTCAAGTTCAGCTTCCGCCATGCAAAAGCTGACAATACCTGATGCAACGCACCCGGTGCATCTTCTGGCAACGTCACCAGCAAGCTGGTTTTTACATGATCCGGTTCACGTGGAATGTTCACAGGTTCATGGCCTATAAGCACAAAACGGGTGTAGTTGTTGTCATGATCTGTAACCCGTTCAGCCATAATGTCCAAGCCATGCTTCTGAGCAGCAAGCTTTGTACCGATCGCCACCCAGCCCTTACCTGGATTTTTTTTCACAATTTCTACAGCTTCGGCTGTACTGTTCACACCTTCAAGGTCGGCCCCAGGCGAATGTAGCCGAATAAAATTCTGACACTGTGGAATAGCCACTGGATGGGACATGATCTTGGTAATTCTACCGAAATCATACTCGCCACTCTCTGTCTTAAATTCCGAGCCATGTCCGATAACATTCTGGATGGATGGGTATACCCACTCTGCTTGCATCGGAATGTCTACTTCATTCACAAGCCAGTCCATATGGAGACTAACGGAACCCTCAATGGTATTTTCGATCGGAATGACACTGTATTGTGCATTCCCGCTATCCGTTGCTCTAAACACATCCGAAATCAACTTGGAATGAAGCAAATCTAATGGTTCTCCGTTGAAAAGGAAATCAATTGCCTCATGAGAGACTGAGCCTTCAGGTAATACTGCAATTCGTTTCATGCATTAACTTCCCCTTTGATTCTGTCCAGAAAAGGACGTTCGTCTTGATCAGGCAGCACGGTTACACCGTCCAAATCCGGATCGAGCCACAGTGCAGAAGCAGATATGCCCTCCCGCTCCATAGTGTCCAGCAAATATTGTTCCAATCCCGCTTTCCGGGTGTCATGACGATCTACCAAAGTCAATACGGTCGGGCCAGCTCCGCTCAGGGCAGCTCCCAACGCTCCATGATCAACAGCATGTTCCAATATCTCAGCCATGCCTGGCACCAATGATGCCCGATATGGTTGGTGAATTCGATCTGACATCGCCTTCTGAATCATATCCAGTCGTCCACTCGCCAAAGCGGCAACGAGCAGTGAAGATCTGCTAATGTTATGCACCACATCAGACATGCCAAATTGCTCTGGAATTACATTCCTTGCTTTTGAAGTAGACAGCTGGAATTCAGGTATAATAACCAACGCCTGCAGATCCTGGTGTGGTTCAATACGTATATGATCTACCTGTTGACCATTCCATGCAGCCGTAATAATACCGCCATACAGAGATGCTCCCACATTATCAGGATGCTTCTCGAGGGATGTGGCCATATCCAGAAGCTTCGCATCGGATAAAGGAGCACCAATTAATGCATTCGCTGCTGCCAGTGCACCAACGATGGCTGATGCACTGCTCCCGAGTCCCCGCGTAAGCGGAATATCGGAATACATGGAAATCTCCAATTCAGGGATGGATACCCCAGCTTCATTGAATACCATCTGTGCAACTTCGTAAATCAAATTCGATTTATCTGTTGGCAGACCTGTCAAATGATTGCCGTAAAGATGAAATGACGTCTGTTCGGCAGGTTTCATTTCCAACCAGGCATACAAAGACAATGCCATGCCCAGGGTATCAAACCCCGGACCGAGATTGGCTGTGCTTGCAGGTATTTTTACAGTTACCTTTTCACGCAAACTCATACAGATTGCTGCTCCAGTTGTGCAATAGCCGCCATTACTGCTTCTTCCGTATCTTCAACAACAAGTGGCTCAGTCGCTACTGTTTTGATCGCAATATTAGGATCTTTCAGGCCATTACCTGTCAGTACACAAACGACAGTCTCTCCGCCTTTAAAGTACCCTTCACTCTTCAGTTTGTATACACCGGCAAGGGAAGCCGCAGAAGCAGGTTCAGCAAAAATCCCTTCCCGAGAAGCAAGTGTACGGTACGCTGTCAGGATTTGTTCATCCGTTACATAGTTGATCTGTCCACCAGATTCCTCAGCTGCAGCTACTGCCGTTTTCCAGCTCGCTGGATTACCGATTCGAATCGCTGTTGCTACTGTTTCAGGTTCAAGGATCGGCTCACCTTTGACAATGGCCATCGCACCTTCTGCTTCGAAACCAACCATACGTGGAAGTGTGCTGGACTTACCTGCCTCTTTATATTCTTTGAAACCTTTCCAATAAGCCGAGATATTACCCGCATTACCGACTGGAATAGCCAGAACGTCAGGCGCTTCGCCAAGTTGTTCAATGACTTCAAACGCTGCTGTCTTCTGTCCTTCAATCCGGAACGGATTCACAGAGTTTACAAGCGTGATCGGATGTTTGGCTGTGATCTCACGCACAATCTCCAGTGCACGGTCAAAGTTACCATTGATCGCAATCACCTTAGCTCCATAGATCATGGCTTGGGCCAGTTTACCCAGTGCAATGTTGTTATTCGGGATCAGTACGATACAATTGAGGCCACCACGTGCGGCGTAGGCCGCAGCAGCTGCTGACGTATTACCTGTGGATGCACACATAATCGTACGGCTGCCCTCTTCCATAGCTTTGGCAACTGCCATAACCATACCGCGGTCTTTGAAAGATCCCGTAGGGTTCAAACCTTCATACTTGAAATAAACATTCAAACCGAGTTCCTCAGACAGATTCTCTGCATGAATCAACGGTGTATTTCCTTCCTGAAGCGTAAGAAAGGGTGTATTTTCATTAACTGGAAGGTGTTCTCTGTACGTTTGCAAAAGTCCTTGATATCTCATTGTGGGTAAACTCCTTTATGTTTTAATAATCTGAAATGATGACCTGTTGAACCAGATATGATTAACTTGTACGTTATAACTGAAATAATTGAGATGCCGTATGGGATATGGACAATTACCCTTCGACCCGGTAGACACTCTTAATGCGGCGAATGACGCTGAGTGATTCAAAATGTTTTAACACTTTATCCATGCTTGCCTTACTTGCATTATGTGTAACGATAATGATCTCGGCATCCGGGTTGTGCTCATTCGGCTGTTGAACAACCGACGCCAGACTGACATCATACTCTGCGAAAATTTGTGTGATCTGTGCCAATACACCGGCTTTATCGTCTACGTGTAGTAAAATAAAGTTTTTTGACACGATCTGCTCGTCGCTTTGCAGTCGCTTAATCTTATAAGGCACAATTGCTTTGAGACCGTTCACGCCAAGTTTAAGGTTTTTGGTAACCGCCACAATGTCAGCTACAACCGAAGTTGCCGTTGGGAGTTCTCCCGCACCCGCACCGTAGAACATCGTCTCCCCTACAGCTTCACCGTGTACATATACTGCGTTGAACACACCGTTGACTGAAGCAATCGGGTGATTCTGTCTAACCATTGTCGGCTGAACGCTGATCGTGATCTCATCGCCAATACGGTCCGCAATACCAAGTAACTTCATCTCATAGCCCAATCTTTTGGCATACATAATGTCTTCTCGAGTTACGGAGGATATTCCTTTAACAGTTACATCCTTCAGCTCCACATTGGTGCGGAAACCGAGTGTACTCAAAATCGCCATTTTGCGAGCTGCGTCAAGTCCCTCCACATCGGAAGTTGGATCCGATTCGGCATATCCCAGAGCCTGTGCTTCAGCCAGTACTTCTTCATAGGATGCACCTTCCTGACTCATTTTGGTCAGAATAAAGTTCGTTGTTCCGTTCACAATCCCCATAATGCGGGTAATCCGATCAGAAGAGAAACCTTCAATCAGCGTACGAATGATCGGAATCCCTCCAGCAACACTCGCCTCATAGAACACGTCACATTGTTTTTCCTGTGCCTTCGCCAAAATCTCTGTACCATGCAGTGCCATGAGATCTTTGTTTGCTGTTACGATATGTTTCCCACGTTCCAACGCTTCAAGAATATACTCCTTCGTCTGATCAATGCCGCCCATGACTTCAACGATGACATCAATATCCGGATGCCGAATGACTTCCCAAGGATCTTCCGTAAGCTTGGCACGGTCTACAGCAATAACACGTTCTTTCTCTGTATTTTTCACTGCGATCTTCTCGATGACAATCGGCGATCCAACCTGACTGCTCAGATCCTCCTGATTCCCTTCCACAATGCGAACGACTCCCGTTCCGACAGTTCCCAGACCCAACAATCCGACTTTTACTGGTTTCACTAACGATCTACCCCCTAATGTCTATTCTTGTCCGTCAGTCCTGTATGTTAAAGCCTAATTACCCTTGGCCTACAATACGTGTACGTCTTACTCCAGGCATATCTTGCATTCGATCCAGCATTTCACCAATTTCGCCATGAAGATGTGTTGTTTCCACCGAAATGACAACATTGGCTCTTCCTTGAAGCGGGATACTCTGATTAATCGTGAGTACATTAGCTCCATAACCAGCTACATGTCCAAGCACACGAGACAAAATACCCGACTGATGCTCCAGATCAATGGAGATCGTTACAATTCTCTCGCGCTCAAGCTGGTTGATCAGATGAATTCCATCTTTGTACTTGTAAAAGGCACTCCGGCTTAATCCGACCTGTTCAACCGCCTCATGCACTGTTTTAACATCACCAGAAGCAAGTAGTTCTTTTACCTGCATGGTCTTCACCACTGCCTCTGGTAAGATATCTTCCCGTACTAAGTAATAGCGTTCGTTCACAGAACGTCCTCTCCTCAAAGACTCATGTATTCATATAGTGGACATTATATAGGATCTATGACAAAAGGGCAATACATGACACGCCTATTTTTTGAAATACGTTCCTCACAGTATACAAGTTTATCCCTCTCCCATGTCAGGAAAAAACAAAAAAACGCAGAGTTGCGGGTCAACTTCCCACTTCTCTGCGTTCCTATATCGATCTGTCTCTCCACGGAAGACGGCTACTTAGTAGTAACTGCTGCCTTCCACGAATTCGAATTCAAAGTCTCCAATACGCACGATGGTACCTTCTACAGCTCCGCGCTTACGCAACTCAGCGTCGACACCCATATAACGCAGTGTACGTGCGAGTTTCAGTATGGCTTCATGTGAGTTCAATTGCATCCGTTTCATCATGCGGTCAATCTTGGCACTTTCGACAACGAACATTTCGTTCTCACGCACAATTTTGAAACCATCGTCTTCTTTTTTGTCCAGACTGTATACTTTACGTTCAGATACATCTGCTACCTCTTCAACCACTCGCTCGTCTGGAACCTGATCCAGCAGATCAGCTGCACGATACAGAAGTTCTTGAATCCCTTTCCGGGTCAAGGATGAAATTGGCATCACTTCAATATCAGGTTGAACTTCACGAACTTGCTGTAAAAATTGCTCCAGGTTCGCTTCAGAGTCTGGCATATCCATCTTGTTAGCTGCTACAATTTGCGTTCTCTCGGCGAGAAGCGGATTGTACAACTTCAATTCGTCATTGATTTTCTGCCAGTCTTCAAAAGGATCGCGTCCTTCCGAACCCGACATATCTACGACATGAACAATAATACGAGTACGCTCGACATGACGTAAGAACTCATGTCCCAGTCCAACCCCTTCATGCGCACCTTCAATCAGTCCAGGCAAATCGGCCATGACGAAGCTTCGGCCTTCTCCTACACCGACTACACCCAGATTCGGTGTAATGGTTGTGAAATGGTATGCACCGATCTTTGGCTTGGCTGACGAAACGACAGAAAGCAATGTGGATTTCCCGACACTCGGGAAACCAACCAGACCAACATCTGCCATAACTTTCAGTTCGAGTACGATGTAACGCTCTTGTCCTTCTTCACCGTTCTCAGCAAGTTCAGGTGCAGGATTGTTCGGTGTAGCAAATCGGATGTTACCCCGTCCGCCCCGTCCACCACGTGCAATGACAACCTGTTGACCGTGACGTGTCATATCCGCCAGTACTTCTCCACTGTCTTCATCCAAAATGATAGTTCCTGGTGGAATGCGCACAATCATGTTCTCCGCGTTTGCACCATGCTGACTTTTATTACGTCCCTTCTCACCACGTGGGGCTTTGAAGTGACGCTGGTAACGGAAATCCATCAACGTACGCAAACCTTCATCCACGCGGAAAATGATGTCAGCTCCTCTGCCTCCATCGCCCCCGGCAGGTCCGCCGTTTGGTACATACTTCTCACGACGGAACGAAATTATTCCGTCCCCTCCGTCTCCGGCTTTTACATAAATCTTCGCTTTATCTACAAACATTGGTTAACCCCTTCTTCCTATATTCCACACGGCATTCTGAATTGTATAAACGTATCCTCAGACGGAAACTGCTCCGTTCTGACTTTTTTTCCTTTGAGTACGGCAGTAAGCTGCCGTAGTGTTTCCGGATCGGGTGTTTGATCCCCGTCCAGTCGGACAACCACATCTCCATGATCCTGTCCGAAGTTCAAGGTCAGTTTGCGAACCTCTCCCCAAGAAGACCGGCCGCCGCCATATTGATAGGCCCTGATTGCATCCGCAATCGCCCCGGTAAGTGACTCGCCATCCTCGGGAGAGACCAGAGCACTAAGCTGCAACTCATCTTCTATTTCCACATGCAAGTCCAGCGCAATTCCACTGGCGCGAAAAGACTGAAGATAAAATACGAGGGAAGGAATACCTAATCTGGAGATTCGGCTTTCTTCTGTAACCCGCTCTTTTATTCTTTCCACACATTGCAAGGATTTATCAAGTTTGCCCAGCCGAAGATATCCATATAACACCTGAAGGTCGTTCATCCAGTCGTGTCGATGATGATTTAATGAAGCAATTGCTGTTTTTTCCATGGATTGTATGATGGCTCTGCGTTCCGCCTCCGCCTGTTTCTTCATCGCATTCACAGAAATGAGCAATACTGCGACGGACCACAATGCGCACACGGCGCTTGAGATTATCGCCGGATACAACATAACGAAAACCAAAGGAATCAGAAGTGAACATGCCGCAATCCACGGCACTCTTTTCCAAGATTTCATGGCTTCTCCCCGTTCTACAAAACTCGGTTGGTCTACACCCACCGTAACCAAGTATAACATGTCTTTTCTGCCAGTTCATTATCGAATAACCGTTGAATACAAAAAACCTTCGGCAAAAATGCCGAAGGCTCCTTAGGCGGAATGCCGATATTACGCTTCTACTGCTGCTGCTACAGGAGCAACATTAACAGGGTAGATGCTTACTTTTTTGCGATCGCGTCCCCAACGTTCGAATTTTACAACGCCGTCGATTTTCGCGAACAAAGTGTCATCTTTACCGATGCCAACGTTAGTTCCCGGGTGAATTTTCGTTCCGCGTTGGCGAACGAGAATGCTACCACCAGTTACAGTTTGACCATCAGCACGTTTAACACCCAGACGTTGAGCATTACTGTCACGTCCGTTCTTCGTGGAACCTACACCTTTTTTCGATGCGAATAACTGAAGATTTAATTTCAACATGATTGGTTGTCCTCCTTCTTTGCTTATTTGAATTGCTGTATTTTAATATACTTCCCGTATGACTCTGCAATATTAGAGAGCATAACTACCATGGATTCGAGTAACAATTGTACCTGGGACCAGGTTTCCCCTCTCTCTAACAAAGGTAAAGAACCGCTTAAAAAGCCATTCTTCATCTTGGCATCCATTTCGACACCGGTCAATGTTTCAATCGAGTTCACCGTACCCACTGTAACAGCGGATACCCCGGCACATACGATGTCTTCTCCCCGCTTGGCAAAATTAGCATGCCCTTCAATGGAAAAACGTTCGATGTTCCCGTCCTCATCACGAAAGATTTGAACGATAATCACTTATCGCACCTTCTTTACGCTTTGATTGTTTCGATAGTTACTTTAGTGTACGGTTGACGGTGACCTTGCTTCACATGGTAGTTCTTTTTAGGTTTGTATTTGTATACGATAACCTTTTGTCCTTTGCCATGTTTCTCCACTTTAGCCGTTACAGTAGCTCCGGAAATCAATGGTGTACCTGCTGTCAAACCTTGATCGTTAGATACAGCCAGGACACGGTCGAACGTTACGCTTTCGCCATCGTTCGCAGTCAATTTCTCGATGAACAGAACATCGCCCTCTTGGACTTTGTACTGTTTGCCGCCTGTTTCAATAATTGCGTACATTTGCCTTGCACCTCCTCATGTCTCAGACTCGCCCGTTCTCAGGTGACAGTGTCCTTGCGGAACTGTTCTTATACCCGGCCAGTGCGGTTACAGCATGTGCAAGACCATTAGGCTAAACACATACTTGAAGATTATATCACGCAATATATCAAAAATCAATGAAAAGGTGAAATATATCTTTTTCCCGTACCATGGCAGGAAGAACACGGCTCCACATAGGGTAGCGTACTTTCTTCCCGCACTTTCTTACGGGTAAGTTCGAGCAAGCCCAGCTTTGTCCAACCCATTACAAACGCTTTGGTCCGATCCTTCTTGAGCTCACCCTCCAAGGTTGCCGCTACTTCATGCCGATTTGAGGCTTCCTCCATATCAATGAAGTCGACAATAATCATGCCACCGATATCACGCAGGCGCATTAGACGGGCAATCTCCACTGCTGCCTGTATGTTGGTCTCTGTCACGGTCTCTTCCAGACTGTCACCGCCAGCTCCCGTATATTTACCCGTGTTCACATCCACTACAGTCAGAGCTTCGGTATGATCAATAACAATGTATCCGCCTCCGGGCAACCACACCTTCCGGGCAAAATCCTTATTCAACTGTTCCTGCACACCATAGGCAGCAAAGATGGATTCTGTTCCCCGATACACCTGTACTTTGGGTTGATGACCAGGACTAATCTCTTCGAGCAATGCTTTTACTTCACGGGCTTGTCCCTCACTATCAGTGATGACTTCGTCACTCCCTGGCGTATACACATCTCTGATGATTCGCTGTACCATGCTATGATCCCGATGCAAGAGGCTTGGTGAAGGCAAACTGTCTGCTTTTTCACGAATCAGATACCACTGCGCGCGTAATGTTTCCAAGTCCGACTTAATGGCCTCATGCTGTTCTTCTCCAGATACGGTCCGAATAATGAGTCCTTCTTCATCCCGCCTCAGTTGCTCCCCAAGTGCCTTAAGACGGGAACGATCCCCTTCACGGGCAATTTTCTTGGATACCGCTACATAGTCAGCAACAGGCATGTAGACAAGCCAACGGCCCGGGAGTGAATAATGAGTCGTCACCCGGGCTCCCTTGCCTCCTACCGGTTCTTTCAGAACCTGAACAATGACTTCCTGACCCGGACGAAGCAACTCCGAGATGGAAGGCTTCACCTTGGGCTGTTTCTCCAGATGGGGATGCAACACATCGTCCACATAAAGGAACGCATTCTTTTTCTGACCAATATCCACAAAAGCAGCTTGCATACCTGGTAACACATTCACGACCCGTCCCTTGAAAAAGGAACCCAGCAGTCCACGATCGCGTGTACGTTCTGCCGTAAATTCCACAGCTTTGCCTTCTTCCAGAAGCGCCATTTGCATGAGGTTATGTTCATTATGTACTACCATTTGTTTCATGGCTTCACCTCTAGAAGACAATTCAAATCATCCACATCCATTTCAGTATCTTTTCAATTCTCATTGTACATATATTAACCCATTTCAGAACAGGTCCACCAGAACACTACAATTTATCACCATTTTGTTGAAAATAGGAACCGATAATCCGTTGCTCAGGCAATACAGCCATAATTCGACCCTGTCTGTTCATCACGTATACCATATGGTATCTTTCTCTCTTTAATAGACGCAAAATAGTGTCCAAAGGTTTCGCCGGGAATGAGATTATTGGCTGCGCCAAACTGCCAGTAGCCGCGTGACGAGCAAACGCACCCTCTCGATTCATAAGAAAACGAATAAAGCGATAGGGCACATTTCGGTAATCCGTTACGTTGGAATAGAACAAAAAAAGGCCGATTAACAGAATGTTGAGCGGTAGGCCGTAGTCTCCAGTAAACCATCGGCTGATCGCATATAAAATCACCCCTACGCTACACAGAATGCTAATTCTGTAAGTCCACATTAATGTTGTATAGTAGGGTGCCCACAGACTGACAAGTGCCTGAACAATTTTACCTCCGTCCAGAGGAAGTACAGGCAGCAGATTAAAGAGAGCAATGAGCAGATTCCCCTGAATGATATAGTTTAGAAATACCGGATCACCCAGATTGCCATACTGCAACAGCATAACCACGCCAACCATCAGCATGTTTTGTAATGGACCAGCCAGAGCAATCATGATTTCCCGGTAGGCCGTGATCGTACCTCCATCTTCGATAACCGCTACTCCTCCAAAAGGGAGCATCTGGATCGACAAGACACGATAGCCCAGAAGTGCCGCCGCCGCAGCATGTCCACATTCATGAATGAATACGATGGCAAACAACGTAATAAGTTCAATAAAATGTCCAGTCAGAAGGGAGGCCATCATGATAATTACAAAAAACGGATGAAACGTAATACGGACTCCCCACACCCTAATCAAGGGCAACAACTTCCGCCGGGTCTACGTACTCCTCGCCCTCTTTGACTGCAAAATAGAGCGTGGCCGGTTGTTCACCACCCGTAGCCTTGAGACTCCCCACTGGATTCCCCGCTTCCACCCAATCGTTCACGCTCACTTCACTTTCGTTCAGCCGACCATATATTGCCGTGACATTGCCTGTATGTTGGATGACAACTGTGAATCCACTTGCTGCATCGCCGATAACCTCCATGACACGCCCAGCATCAGAACTTTCGACCTGTATACGTTCTGCACCTGCGGCATCCGGAACGATCTCAATTCCCTTCATGCTCAGCGCGAATGGCTGAACCACTGTGCCTGAGATCGGTTTGCCCAGTAACTGCCTTACTTTCAATCCGTTCACGGCATCCGTCGTATGTCCGAGGACCGGAAGAAACGAAGGGGTTCCTCCAAAATGCCGTTCATACCAAGCCGCTGCTGAGGCAAAATCCATATCCCGATGGAGTGCATCCGCAATGACTGTTTTGGGTGATGTCGTCCACGATGTATCCAACTGAAATAGACCCCATACTCCGCCAAATATCAAAGCGCTAATGACCGTCCGTTTGAGAAGTGACTTGAACAGGTTAAATCTCGAATGCCCCCCTGGAACAAAATGACCATTCTCTTTTTTCCACAACCATTCCGGATCTCTTTCCTGTATACCTTCACTAGGCGTAAATGGTTTCGGGTGTATGATCTCATTCTTGTCCAATAGCGAACCTACTTTTTGCTCCTGTAAGACCTCCACAGTGGCACCATCCATCAGTCGCCGAATGCGTTCTTCTCGTCTCTGCTTGATTCTGAGTTTCGTGTTCATGAAATGTCCTCCCGCCGAGGCTTGTTTACTACATCCTATGAAGAGGTGGTTGATAATATGAACAAGCCTGCCCGCAGGTAACAAAAAAAGCCGGGCTATAAGCCACGGCTGTCATGTAATTGCTTTATGAATAAGTTCGTTTAACGAGTTAACCCATTCCGAAGAACTTTTTGAAACGAGTAAAAGCGCCCTTTTTCTGCTCCAGCTGCATCAATGGGACCGTATCTCCCAGAATGCGTCGTGCGATATTCCGATACGCAATCGCCGCAAGTGAATCCGGATTCATGACCGTAGGTTCTCCTGAATTGGCAGCTTTGATGACCAGTTCATCATCAGGCACGATGCCAATCAGGTCAATATTAAGTACTTGTAAAATACCATCGATATCTAACATGTCACCCGATTTTACCATATTATTGCGAATTCGATTCACCACCAGCTTTGGTGATTGAATGTGTGAACTCTCCAGCAGGCCGATGACACGATCCGCATCACGTACTGCAGCATTTTCCGGTGTAGTGACCACGATGGCCTGATCTGCTCCTGCTACCGCATTTTTGAAACCCTGCTCTATGCCGGCTGGGCAATCAATAATAACGTATTCAAAATCTTTTTTCAATTCAAGGATAATATCCTTGACCTGTTCTGGCGACACTGAGTTTTTGTCTCTCGTCTGCGCCGCAGGCAACATGTATAATTCTTCGAAACGCTTGTCTTTGACCAAAGCCTGATTCAGACGGCAGCGGCCGTCCGCAACGTCGCACAGATCGTAAATAATACGGTTTTCGAGTCCCATCACGACATCCAAATTACGAAGGCCGATATCGGTATCTACCAGACAAACCTTTTTGCCGAGCAACGCCAGCGCTGTCCCGATGTTTGCCGAGGTGGTTGTTTTACCCACGCCGCCTTTACCCGAAGTGATCACGATCGCCTCTCCCATGAGCTACACTCCTTTAAACACATTAAAATCTCGGCGTAACCGAACGATATTGCTCATTTTGTCTATCTGCATCTGATTGTCCTGTAAGTAAGCAAATTCCATTCCGGTCTCTCGGCTCTCCCATTCATCGGGAGGACGACTGATGATATCCGCAATCCGTAGCTGCGTCGGTGCAAATACCGAAGCGGCAATGATCGCTTCCTCGTCCCCGCCAATTCCGGCATGAGCCATACCTCTGAGTGAACCCAACACATATATATCTCCGGTACACGTCACTGTGCCCCCCGGATTGATATCCCCAAGAAACAGGAGATTTCCTTCATGATGAAGCACCTGACCTGAACGCACCATACCACACATGGTTACAATCGGCGGTGGTCCTTTAACCTCCGGTTGGAGTGCAGGTGAGTCGATGGATCGAATAAGCAGATTCCCTTTTTGCTTCAATATATCGAGGATTGCTTCTTTCTGGTCCTCTGTCACTTCGCGGGCACCCAACTTGATATCCACATGAACAATCGGTCCGGTCAAAATATTTTGATGGCTGTGTTCCAGCTTATAGCGGAGCTCATAGAGCAATTCCTCGAATTCACATTGATCGTCCAACAGGAAAACCAGGCCGTCTCGGATGCCTTTAATCGTTACGTGATTCGATTTTACCGTCATAAGCCTGTCCCTCCCATCTCATTACATTTCGTGCCCGGGGCCCCAAGTTCCTGCTTTGCGCTCCATAAATGTATTTAGGAAGCTTCTTCTGTCTTGCTCCGTCTCTTGCCGATCCGCTCCAGTTGTTTCCGAAGCGGGACATATATGATCAAGGCAAACACAAAATGAATGAACAAATTAGGAATCATGTATTCAATCAACGCCCAGTCAAAGGTCACGTGGTTAAGTTGGAAGAGCTTGTACAGGAAAAATAGCATGGTGTCATTAAGCAGACTTCCCAAAATGACAACCGATACCATAACCGGCAGTGGTGCACGTGGTGCTTGAAAAATGAGTCCCATCATATATGCCGATAATCCCATTGAGAATCCATAAGGTCCAATCATCTCGCCGTAGAATACAACGTCATGCAATAGTCCAAAAAATATACCAAGTACTAGTGCCGTGTGTCGATGATGATATACAGCGATAAACAAAATGACGATATAGACCAGATTGGCAGAAATACGCATCTGCCAGCCAGAAGGGATGAGCAGCGGCAAAATTGTGCCTTCCGCAATGAATAAAACGAATAGTAACAGGAACAAAACTTGCTTACGTGTTACCATTATTCTTTTACCTCAGGCGGGATAATGACAATCAGCTCTTTCCAATCAAGGAAGCTTGCGTATGGTTTGATAATCGCAGTCCGCGTTAAACCGTACTCCCCAACTTCAACCTTTTCCACTTCACCAATCCGCATATACTTGGGAAAGTTATTGATGATTCCCGAAGAGATGATCTCATCACCCTTTTTGATATTTGAATCCTCCGAAATTTTGGTCATCTTGAGCATGCCCGTCTTCGGATCGTAGCTCTCAATCATACCAAACACTTTCTCTTTACCTACTGCGGTTGCTGCAATGGCATTGGATGTCGGATCATTGGCATCCATGGACGTTAACAGATTAACCGTTGATGTATATGAGCTGACATGACTGATCACGCCGACCAGCCCTTCCTGGGAGGTAACGGCCATCCCCGGCTTAATTCCCGCATTTTCACCGATGTCAATGTTAATGGTTCTGCTATTTGGATCCGAATTGGCACTGATAACCTGAGCAATTCGTGAACCGTAATTATATCGATTTTTCTGTTCTTCGGTGAAATTGAGCGCTTTCTGAAGTTGCTCATTCACTTGCTCCATATCATTGTACTTCAGCCGATCCCGGGTATAGTGACCCATCGCGATGCGAAGCTCTTCATTCTCATCATATACCGTACGCATGTTCGCTACATCTTTGAAAAAGCCCGCTACATAGGAAGCGGGCTTGTAAAATACGTATTGTACAAATCCAACTGAATCCTTCAGGAATTTCTCCGGCCAGGATAGAGTGGTTCGCGGACTGAGCGTAAAGCCCATTAACGCGATAAATGTAACAAGGCCCACCAGCAAAACAAAAAGTCTTTTGTTGCCTAGCAGTTTAAACAGTTCGAACACCCTCTAACATCCATATTCTCTTCCGAGCCATGCCCGGCGGGGAGACTGTCAGACCTGAAGTCCCTGCGAGAATATCAGCCGATCCTCCCCTGTTAAGCGGGTAATAGCTCATCCCCGGGGTTAACCGGGTCCTCTATAAAGATATCTTACCACTTGGTCGCTATGCCAAGTTAGGCAAATACCAATTAACGTTTGGAACGAACTGCCGAACTGCTTCTGCTTTTGAACAAATGAATATTCTCTAGCGCTTTACCTGTTCCGATCGCTACACAATCCAGCGGGTTCTCAGCCACGATGACAGGCATTCCTGTCTCACCAGCGAGAAGCTTGTCCAGGTTGCGAAGCAACGCCCCACCACCTGTAAGAACGATACCCCGATCCATGATATCGGCAGCAAGTTCAGGCGGGCATTTTTCCAGTGTTACTTTTACCGCTTCAACAATTGCATTCACAGTATCAGCCAGCGCTTCACTGATCTCGTCCGAAGTAATCGTAATTGTCTTCGGCAGACCTGTTACAAGGTCACGTCCACGAATTTCCATCGTTTCTACTTGTTCCAATGGCATAGCTGATCCGATGTCCATCTTCAATTGCTCCGATGTACGCTCACCGATCATCAGATTGTATTGTCGTTTGATGTACTGGATAACGGATTCATCCATCTCGTCACCTGCTACACGAACCGAACGGCTCGTTACAATACCACCAAGAGAGATAACAGCCACTTCCGTTGTACCGCCACCAATATCCACAACCATACTACCCGTTGGTTCCCATACAGGCAGATCTGCACCGATTGCAGCAGCAAAAGGCTCTTCAATCGTATAGGCTTCACGTGCTCCAGCCTGTTTGGTTGCATCTTCAACCGCACGTTGTTCTACTGCCGTGATCCCGGATGGTACACATACCATCACGTTTGGATGACGCTGGAACATGGAGCGCTGTTTCTGCGCCTCACGGATGAAATATTTGATCATCGTTGCCGTTGTATCGAAATCGGCAATAACGCCATCTTTCATTGGACGAATGGCACGAATGTTACCTGGTGTACGTCCAATCATTTTTTTGGCGGCTTCACCTACTGCCTCAATGCTATTTGTATCTGTCCGTATAGCGACAACCGAAGGTTCTCGCACCACAATTCCTTTTCCTCGTACATAAACCAACGTATTTGCTGTCCCCAAGTCAATACCCAAATCTTTCGTAAAACCACCAAACATAACATAATCTCCTTTTCTGCCTCATATAGCCGCTCCATTCTGATCCAGAGCGTAATAATTTTATTCCCACGCAATACGTGGAGCTAATATTCGCATTTGTTTTTTTGCATTTGTAAAGTGAACCTATCTTTTACGGACAACGCCGTTAACATTCATAGGAAAACATCAACGCCAACCATTATATTATACTAAGCCCTTCTCCTTCAAACTTACGTACGTTCCATCTCCGATAATAATATGATCAAGCACGTCAATGCCAACAATAGCGCCTGCTTCAATCAGTCTCTTGGTTATTTGGATATCCTCCGGACTGGGCGTAGGATCACCACTCGGATGGTTGTGTGCGCACACAATCGATGCGCTGCTGCATTTGATGGCAGCCCGGAACACTTCACGTGGATGTACAATCGAAGCGTTAAGGCTGCCCATGGAGAGTGTTTCCTGGGCAATAATATGATTTTTGCTATTCAGAAAAAGACACACAAAATGTTCTTTTTGCAAGTAACGCAATTGTTCCATCAGGATATCAGCTGCATCACGCGGTGTACGAATTGAAGTCGACTGTATGAGTCTGCTCTTGGCAATCCGATGACCCAGCTCAATGCCAGCTTTCAATTGCACAGCCTTGGCATTGCCAATCCCTTTCATCGTGGTCAGTTCTTCCAAACTCAAATCCATCAACGAGCGAATGCCACCCGCTTCGGCCAAAATCCGCTGTGCCATATGCACCGCGGATTCCTGTCTTGTGCCTGTTCGAAGTAAAATTGCCAGCAATTCAGCATGGCTTAAGGCGCCCGCCCCGTATTCCATCATGCGTTCTCTCGGGCGTTCTTCCTGGGGGATGTCGCGCATCATGTATTGAGGCGACTCCATATGTTCCCTCTTTTCATTTCACAACATTTGGCTTCATTCATGTTCGTGGCAGCACATGTACGCCGAACCCGTCCAACATATCACTTAACAAAGATAGCGGCAAGCCAACCACATTAAAGTAACATCCTTCAATGCGGTCGATCAGTGAAGCACCAATGCCCTGAATGGCATATGATCCTGCCTTATCTGAAGGCTCACCTGTCTGCACATAAGCACGGATGGTCGCATCCGACAGCTCTTTCATCGTTACATCGGTCTGGCGGTAATGAACTAACGACTGTCCATTGCCCGCATCAATACAAGCGACGCCCGTGAACACCCGATGTACGCGGCCCTGCAGCCTTGATAACATACGTTCAGCATCCGCTTCGTCTAAGGGTTTGCCTAGAATCTCACCATCCAGAACAACAACGGTGTCACTACCAACAATAATGGCTTCCTGCTCGCGGCCTTCAAGCCCGCGATACACGGCAAGCGCCTTGCGCAAAGCAAGTTCCTGTACCGTCTGTTCAGGTGTCCACTCTGGTGGTGTATCTTCATTGGCATGACTTGGTATTACATCAAACGCTAGATGGAGTGATGCGATCAGTTCTTTGCGCCGAGGCGATGTGGAGGCCAGAATAATAGGGCGCTGTTGTGTGTTATCCAAAATGAACGGCTCCTTATGCCACGGCAACATCCTGTCCGGATCACGATAATAGATGTCACTGGTTTAATTTTTTTCGTCATAACTCGTCATTCTCCTACAGTCTGCGATACAGCCACACAGCGGCAATCATACCGATCAGACTCAGAAGGCTCATTTGAAATTGAAGTGAAATATTATAACTGATAATATCCAGATCAGCCTGTGGCGACCAACGTATGGTCGTGGCTTTCGTAAGAAAGGCTACTGCCTTTACAGGCTGCAGTGCCTTGGCGATCCACGCTCCGGCCATCCAGCCGAGCAGCAGAAACAGCAATAACATGCCGAAGTTTTTTTTCATCGGTAATCTTCCCTCGCCATTTTTTGACACCCACATTATTATACGGGGTTTTGTACGCCAATACAAACACAAATCCGGCAAGGGGAACTATTTCCAGTTCCTTGCCGGATGGGTATTTCCAAGCGTTGTTATGGGAAAGAGCATGTTACTGCTTTATCGCTTCAAGCCATTTTTTCTGCTGCAGTACATATTCCATCAGATCGGACTGCACAGACCACATGTGCACATCATCCGGGTTCTTGTTGTACTCTGCAATAGCCGTTATTGCATCGTTCATTGATTTCTCCATTCCACCAACAATAGGTTGTACCTCCGCAGTCAGGCCGGGTGAGAGGCTATTCAAACCGGTTAACCACGACTGGTGCTTATTCTGAATCGCGGTCATCGTTTCTGCAGAGACTGCTGTCGGTGCGGATTGTCCCAACTGCTGAATGGACAAGGTAGACAATTGTTCGACCAGTGCAGAACTGTTTGTGAAGAAAAGCTGCACATCCTCTTGCTTGCCACCGAATATAGCCGGATTGATCTCAGGGTTCACGATCTCCTTGACATACAGTTCGACTCCCTGAGCTTTTAGCCTGGAGCTAAGTAGCTTGGCCTCTTCACGATCAGCCGAAATGCCTGCATATACTCGATTGCCATCTTCAGGATCAGACCCTGCGGCTATACCAGCCTGAGCCAGCTCAAGCTTGGCCTGCTCAGCTCGTTCAGGAGAACTGAACACGCCGTATTGAAGTGCATAATACGTGCTGCCAGTAGCCGCTGTCTGTACCTGCTGTTCTGTACCTGCTGCCCCCTCCTGACCCGTCACAGTGGAAACTGCCTGATTGACGGGAAGAAGATTGCCTGGCTTTAGGGCTCCTTCTTTATTAAAAAATGAAAGAATAACCATGCCAAAAAGCGCTCCGGTAACAAGTGCCCCAGTGACAGAACCAATCATTTTCCAGCCCCTTGGAGGGCGATTGCGCTTATAGGAATAGTTCTCCGAATCTACAAGCCAGTCGTGGCCTTGATCATCATGGGTATTGGACAGATCATGACGCTCTTCCTCCGGATTATCGGTGTGACTAACATAACCGTAACCGGAACGCTTTCCAAAATAATGAGCCTCATCCAAGTTCAAGTTCGAATCAGGGCTCACCCGCTCGTCAGGTTCAGGTACAGTAGAGCTTGTCAGCACCGTCTCTCCCCAGTCTCCGGGGATATCCTCAGGCGTCCATGATGGGGTTGTATCCATCTGCTTAGGCGTTAGCGGTTGATTATGCGGTAACTCTTCACTTAACGTCACCAATGGACTGGACGCGGAACTCCTCTTATTTTCAGGCTTGTCCGACTCATGATCCCCGAAGCGAAACGTCATTCTAGCATTGCTCACCCGTACCCTCTCCTTTGTCCCATTTATATCAGCTATATGCAGAGACTGGAGAATACATTCCATATAACGCAAAAAAACGCCTGCTTCGTATCGAAGACAGGCGTTTTCTCAATTGATTTATTTCAAACTTTTGGCAAGTGTATCGCCGACTTTCCAAATATCACCTGCACCCATCGTAATCACAAGATCTCCTGGCTGCAAACGATGCTGCAGATCAGCTACAACTTCTTCTTTTGTAGGGAGGTAACGTGCAGAAGCATTACTGTTTTGAACAATCAGTTCAACCAGTTTGGCTGAGGTTACCCCTTCGATCTGTTTTTCGCCCGCAGGAGAATAGATATCCGTAATAAGCACTTCATCCGCTTCCGCAAAAGCACGACTGAACGCATCCAGCAGGAAGAACGTACGCGTATAACGCTGTGGCTGGAATACCGCGATAATACGTTTGCCCGTTGCTTTGGCTGCACTAATGGTAGCTTCAATCTCAGTTGGGTGATGAGCATAATCATCGATGATCAGCATATCGCGCGCCTCGCCCAATACCTGGAATCTGCGTTTGGCTCCGTGGAACTGGATGATAGCTGCCACAATCTTCTCAAATGGAATGCCTGCTTCCAGACAGGTAATTACAGTAGCCATCGCATTATAAACGTTATGCTTACCCGGCACCGATAATTCCACCGTGCCCATAGCAGCACCCTGATGATTCATCGTAAAGGAGATACGGCGATCGCCCAATACAATATCCGTTGCCGTATAATCTGCAGCACGATCAATACCATAGGTTGTAATCCGTGACTTGAGTTCTGGCAAAATCGCTTGAACATTCTCATCGTCAGAACACACAATCGCTGTTCCTTCCGGACGAATCTGGCTCAGGAACTGCACATAAGCCCTTTTGAGCTCCTCAAAATCACTGTTGTAATTCTCTAAATGATCTGCCTCAATATTGGTTACAATACCGAGCCATGGATGATACTGCAAAAACGAACCATCGCTCTCGTCCGCTTCAGCGACTACCCAGTCGCCTTGACCGGCCTTCGCGTTGGTACCCACATTCATGATTTCTCCGCCAATGATATATGTCGGGTCCGTATCACATTTATCCATAACAAGTGCAATCATGGATGAGGTGGTTGTTTTACCGTGAGCTCCGGCTACAGCCACACCTTTACGTTCGTTCAACAAACGTGCAAGCATCTGGGAACGATGCAGAATCGGAATGTTCAGCTCTGCAGCTGCTACCCGTTCCACATTATCAGCAGGCGCTGCCGTAGAGTAGACAACCAGATCTGCTCCAGTGACGTGCTCTGCCGTATGTCCGATATATATTTTCGCTCCCTTGGCTGCCAACTTCTCGGTCAACTCCTGTGAAGCGACATCCGATCCGGTAACGGTGTATCCCATTTCCAACATAACTCTTGCGATGGCACTCATGCCATATCCGCCAATCCCTATAAAATGAACGTGTTCCGATGTATTTAACAAAACTTTCACCAACCTTTTTCAGAATCGGTTTGATGCAAAAGGGCTGCCCGCACATCCGCAATCAGGTACAGTGTGCCGGAGACCACCCCCAGATCTTCCGCTTCCGTCCGTGACTTCAATAGATCAAGTGCCTTTGCCCATTCGGGCTCGACGATGATTTCCAGTTCCTGCTTCGCAATGGCGGGACGTACCCGTTCGACAATCTGCAGCAATTCGGCTGCATCCATTTTGCGTCGGAAATCTGGCTCGGTCAGGATCAGCGTATCCACTAGTGGCAGTATATGCTGCAAATACGCTTCGTGATGCTTATTTGCCAACATACCCATCATCAAAATTAACTTGTTGTGCGGATAGACATCCACAATGCTCTTGGCCAGTGACTCTGCCCCTTCCGGATTATGTGCTCCATCAAGCACAATTCGGGGTTCATCGACGACTTTTTCGAATCTTCCTGCCCAGAAAGCATTCTCCAGTCCAAGTGCAATATCGTTGTCATCCAGCATAAATGCCATGTATTGTCTAAGCAATTCAAGCACCATCAGTGCGGCCGCAGCATTGTCACATTGATGTGAGCCTTGCATGCGTATGCGAACGTCCAGATCACGAAACGGGCCGGTAAAATGAAAAGATTGTCCGTTCTCATTACTCTCCAGTCGATGATAAGAGAATTGATCTCCAGCCAAATACAGGCTTGATTGAAGCTGCTGTGCTTTCTCCTGAATCACTTTCACAGCTTCAGGTTGCGTCGCGCAGGTCACAACGGGTACTCCCGGCTTGATAATGCCTGCCTTTTCTCCAGCAATCTGCTCAATCGTATCTCCAAGCACATCCGTGTGATCCATACCAATGTTGGTGATGACGGACACAACAGGCGAAACAATATTCGTTACGTCCATCCTTCCCCCCAGCCCCGTCTCCCATACCACAACATCAGGGTAGCACTCTTCTGCATAATACAGAAGCGCGAGAGCCGTGGACACCTCAAACATCGTTGGGGAACCAAGCGGAGTAGATGCCATTTCCATAACCAACGGGCGCAGACGGTTAGAGATCTTCAACAAAGTCTCTTCCGGAATATCCTCGCCGTTGTATTGAAAACGGTTCGTAAACTTGGTGATATAAGGCGACGTAAAGGTACCCACATCATATCCAGCCTGAAGAAGCACTGACGTCAAAAAAGCGCAAGTCGAACCTTTGCCGTTCGTTCCCGCGACGTGAATAAATTTGAGACGTTGGTGAGGATTGCCTAACATAGACATCAGACTCTCGATTCGTTCCAATCCAGGTCGAATGCCAAAAGGAATAAGGCCATTGATCCAGTCCACGGCCTCGTTATACGTAAGTAAAGGAGCTGCTGCATCTGTCCCGTCTAATTCCGTCATCTGATTCACCTTCGGTCCCGAGTTTGAGTGAAAAAAGCGGCCGGATGGCATAATGGCTCTCCATCCGACCCAAATATATTAGCCTTTCAGTTCCTTGATTCGTGCAATCACTTTATCCCGTTTATCGGAATAGTCTGCTTGCTTGGCGCGCTCTTCCTCAATAACCTTGGCAGGCGCTTTGGCAACAAAGCCTTGATTCGACAGCTTTTTCTCCACACGGAGTACTTCGCCCTCAAGGTTCTGTAACTCTTTCTCCAGGCGAGCCACTTCCTGTTCGATATCAATAAGACCAGCCAGCGGCAAGTATAGTTCTGCCCCTGTGATGATTGCAGTCATCGCCTTATCCGGGGAGCTTAGATCCAGCCCACTATCGAACTCGGACGTGTTACAGAAACGTTTGATGTAATGACTGTTACGTTCGATGATGCTGGACGCTTCAGGGCTATTTGCTTTTACCATCAATTCGATCTTTTTGCTCATAGGCACGTTCACTTCTGCACGAATGTTCCGAACTGCACGAATGGTATCCATGAGCAGGTTCATCTCGGCAACAGCCTCCGGGTTCTCCAGAGCAGGATCATATACCGGCCATGCTGCCAACGTAATCGTCTCACCTTCATGTGGCAGATGCTGCCAGATCTCTTCGGAGATGTATGGCATAAACGGATGAATCAGGCGCATGGTCTGATCCAGCACATAAGCCAGCACAGATTGTGTTTTCTTCTTGGCAACCGGATCTTCCCCATAGAAGGACAGCTTAGCAAACTCAATGTACCAGTCACACAGGTCATCCCAGATAAAGTTATACAACACACGACCCGTTTCCCCAAACTCATACGCTTCGATTAGACGCGTAATATCGCGGGAAGTTTCGTTCAGACGGTGCAAAATCCAATAATCCGCTGTACCAAGCTCTCCGCTAATGTCACGTTCCTCATAGGTGAATCCTTCCAGATTCATCAATGCAAAGCGCGAAGCGTTCCAGATCTTGTTGGCAAAATTACGAGCCTGCTCCACCCGTTCCCAACGGAAACGGAGATCCTGGCCTGGCGTGCTGCTGGTTGAGATCATGTAACGCATTGCGTCTGCGCCATATTTCTCGATCACATCCAGCGGATCTACACCGTTGCCCAATGATTTGGACATTTTGCGTCCATCTGCATCACGAACAAGACCATGCATCAGCACATCCTTGAACGGAATCTCATCCGTGAATTCCAGTGCAGTGAAAATCATACGTGCAACCCAGAAATATATGATGTCATACCCTGTCACAAGTACACTTGTCGGATAATAACGTTTCAGATCTTCCGTATCTTCCGGCCAGCCTAGCGTGGAGAACGGCCATAAGCCGGAGCTAAACCAAGTATCGAGTACATCTTCGTCCTGTCTGAGCTTGCGTCCAGCATACTCTGGCAGCGTTGTCGGATCTTCAGCAGATACAATGATTTCACCCGTTTCCTCATCATACCAGGCCGGAATACGATGTCCCCACCACAGTTGACGGGAAATACACCAGTCACGAACGTTCTCGATCCAGTTCAGATAGGTTTTCTCAAAACGATCTGGAACAAAATTAACCCCTTCGCCGCTCTGTTGCTTCTTAATCGCTCTCTCTGCAAGTGGCTTCATCTCAACGAACCACTGTGTAGACAGATACGGCTCAACAACAGCTCCCGTACGTTCACTGTGTCCAACCTGATGCGTGTGATCCTCAATGTTGATCAATACGCCCTGCTCTTTCAAGTCAGCAACAATCTGCTTGCGGCAGTCACTGCGATCCAGTCCCTGATACTTGCCTGCCTCAGCATTCATTGTGCCGCTCTCATCCATTACCGTAATCTGAGGCAGGTCATGACGAAGACCTACTTCAAAGTCATTTGGATCATGCGCAGGCGTGATTTTAACAGCACCACTTCCAAATTCTTTATCCACGTAATCATCAGCGATAATTGGAATTTCTCGTCCAATGATAGGCAGTACAAGCACTTTACCAATCATATCTGCATAGCGCTCATCCTTCGGATGAACAGCAACTGCTGTATCACCCAGCATCGTTTCTGGACGCGTTGTTGCCACGGTAACGTAGCCACTTCCATCTTTGAGCGGGTACCGCAGATGGTACAAATGACCCTGAACCTCTTTATATTCAACCTCAATGTCGGACAGAGCTGTCCGGTTCACCGGGTCCCAGTTAATGATGCGTTTGCCTCGGTAAATAAGGCCTTTTTCATACAGTTGAACAAATACTTTACGAACCGCTTGGGACAGACCTTCATCCAGCGTAAAACGTTCACGTGAGTAATCAAGCGACAATCCCATTTTGCCCCATTGCTGACGGATGGTAGTTGCATATTGATCTTTCCAGTCCCATACTTTCTCCAGAAACTTCTCACGTCCCAGATCATAACGGGTCAGACCTTCTTCACGCAGCTTCTGCTCCACTTTGGTTTGGGTAGCAATACCTGCATGGTCGGAACCCGGAAGCCACAGTGCATCATAACCCTGCATCCGTTTGGTGCGGATCAGAATATCCTGTAGTGTAAAGTCGAGCGCATGCCCGATGTGCAGCATCCCGGTCACATTTGGGGGTGGAATTACAATCGTATACGGTTCGGCATCTTTACGTTGACCGGCTTTGAAATATCCGCGCTCCATCCAGGTGGAGTACCATTTGTCCTCTGCCGCTTTAGGATCGTAAGTGGTCGGCATTTCTGTTGCAGCTGATTTTTTTTCCTCAGACATGTGTCATTCCTCCGTTACTTCATCTTCATCATCTTCGCCAAAAAAAACAAAAAAAACCTTTCATCCATCAAAGGACGAAAGGTTAGCTTTCGCGGTACCACCTTTGTTTCACGCCAACAGCAAGATAGACTTCACCCTCTGTACATGACGTGACACTTCAAGCAGATAACGGCTGCTACCGGCCCATCCTACCTCAGAAATAAATGACGATAAATCTCATTTATCCCTTGTATTCAAACAGGCAACTCCCGGGCGACTTCGATCAGTTGGTTCCTGCGGAATCTCACAGCGTTGCAATTCCACTCTCTGAAAGGTCATACTGTCTACTACTCCCGTTCCACGTTGTTCTTCAAAAAACCTACACACATCATACCTTGCTCGTGCGCGATAGTCAACCTGACAACAGCGGATAAAGAGCGCTGGAATGCAGGTTTAGGACGAAACATGCAAAAACCCGCAATCCTCAAGGGGATCACGGGTCGTAACGAAGGCTTTAACTACGGATTAAGGGATGTACAATATCTGACCTTCTTCCACAACTTGTTCAGATAATCGGTTATACAACTGAAGTTCCCTCGTGCTCAATTGGTATCGATCTGCAATGGCATCCAGTGTATCTTCCCGCTGGACGATACACAGTTTCACCTTACGGAATGGCGTCTGGTCCACGATCGTTCCCAGGAACAGATTCTTCCATTCCACATCCTCAGGTGCATACGTTTCTTCCTGTATCACACCGGCTGGAAGCTCTTCGCCTCTCTCCACTTCAGCATCGCGTGCTGATCTGCCAGAGGATAACAAGGAAGAGATACCTACACCCTCCTCTTGTCGTGGTGCGGATTCCTTTTTGCTGCCAAAAGCAACCTTCAACTCCGGCTTGTCTTCCGTCTCAGCAACAGGTTCAGGAACAAATGCTTCGTTCTGCACAAACTCATCTACCCCAGTCGCTTCAAAAGACGGACGTTCTTCCTCTGCATTGCCTGCTTCGGACGAACCGAATACACCTTGCCAGTTCTCCGCCTGTGGTTCAACCGGAACATCAACTGCCTGATTCTCCTGCTGAGGTACAGATCTCGCTGATTCGAAATGCCATACATCTGGTGCGTCCGGTACATCTGGTGCTGCAAACTCATTAGATGATTGAGCAGTAGGCTCTGGGACTACTTGATCTGAATTTCTAGGCTCCTCAGGCAATGCATCCCCAGAAGGCTCGGACCACGCTAAAGACTCTTCTTCCAGAGGCAGCACTGGTTCCGACTCAGGGTAAGAAGCTAACCGATCAGCGGTCTCAGCCATAAATGACGAGATCGGAGAAGGTTCGCTGTATTGCTCATGGGATGCCAATTCATCTCCATTCTCTGTCAGAGATGCGGGATCTTCGTCTGCATCAGGTTGTCTGTTTTCGTTAGCATACTCCGCACTTTGCTCCTCAGATTGAAGTGACTCGGCCGATGATAAGTTCGCATATTCCTGATGATATTCCGGGGCACCATATGCAAGTTCTGCTGCATTCGCAAGTCTCTCTTCCTCACTCCGCTGGAGCAGATACTCTTGTGCAAATGTGTTGGGGTCGCTACCTGTCTGTTCTGCTTCATCGGAACGGTTGGATTGCTGAGCATCCGGTGAGTGGACTACCGTAAATTCATCTGCTGACCAAACTTGTGGCTCTTCAACAGGAAAGCCCTCGATGCCTCGCAGCGACAACACGCCAGTAATATTCAGACTACGATTGGATAACAGATCCACGTCAAAATTTTCGATCTCGATGGAAATATCCTCAATCGATCTGACCCGGTTCAGAGGCACTGTGATCTCCACGGGAATGAAATGTTTGAGCTCCTCTGAAGCCTCATTTTCTCCTCTGTACGCACCTGTAAGCAAAAGATGCCCTCTTAACGTGGCATGATCATCCTGCCCTATGACTTGAATGCGCGGGTATAGTTCAATTTCCTCCAATTCCTCAATCGCAGGGACTCCCTCAGACAAATGAACGCGCTCATAAATATCGAACCGCAAACCATAAGGTTGATTCAACAAAGGTGGCGTCCTCCTTTCGGCATATGTTCACCATGATCCTTCTCATGGGACTGATCCATGGTCCAAATCCTTCGTTACCCCATCTATATGCCTTGAATGAGATGAGCATGCCACCTTTTGAAAAACCTTGTATCCCCAGATTTTTTTTGATTCCCTTCTTCAAAGAGCAGATCCGGGGATAACGGCGAAGCATATGCTTCCGATGCAGCTTTCTTTCAGAAAGCTTTTAGGCGAACGCTCCGCTTCTTCACGTTATTTCTGTCCTCTCCGTTCTCGTGTAACTATTAAAGTTCGCTCTATATCATTTATGAATACACCTTTTCACGTTCTGCCAATTGTGTGAAATCGGATGGCCAAGGATCATTCACTTCAATCATCGCTCCGGTTAACGGATGACCAAACTTAAGCATCTCTCCGTGAAGTGCTTGTCGTCCAATGGCATCCGCTCTACCTCCATACAACGCATCACCAATAAGCGGATGTCCCGCGTAACTCAGGTGTACACGAATTTGGTGTGTTCGTCCTGTATCCAGCTTTAATCGCACAAGGGTTGCTCGTTCCCACACTTCAACGATCTCCACACGAGTAACAGCTTCCTGTCCACCTTCCGAGACTCGTCTGCGCTGCTTGTGATGTCTATCCTTACCAATCGGAGCATCAATTTTGTGGAGTTCAAGGGGGATTTGTCCACCTGCAATGGCTATATAATGGCGACCAATCTCTTTGCGACGCATCGCTTCATCCAGTTTGGCTAGAGCAAAAGCATTTTTGGCATACAGAACAGGTCCGGTTGTATCCTCATCCAGTCGATGAACATGGCGAACGCTCGCCTGTATTCCGTTCATTTCATAATAGGAGGCAACCACATGATCCAGCGTGATGGCCTGATCGGTACGGCTTCCATCTGGATGCAGTTTCATACCTGCCGGTTTGTGCATAACCAGACAGAAATCATCCTCATACAATACATCCACATCAGCCCAGCGTGGCTCAACATCGATTGGCTGGGACGCAAAAAGGGCCAGCCGAAGCCGGTCCCCTGCAAGTTGTATTCCTTGGTTTGCTTTCAGCTGACGAAGCAGTTTCTCCGGAAACTGAAGTTCAGACAATAACCATTGCTCTGCGGCTATCGGTTTGTCCAAACTGCCTGTTACGGCTTTCCCTGGCATCAGCTCAAGCCATTCCCCGCGGCGTTTCCAACTTTTGATGGTCATAGTGATTGAAGAGCTTTACGATTCGCCTCAATCGTATCGTCAATATCCTGCTCTGTGTGCACACCAGAGACAAACATGCCTTCGTATTGCGAAGGTGCAACACTCACACCATGATCAATCATGGCCGCAAAATAACGACGGAATTGATCCAGATTGCTTTCTTTGGCAATATCATAATTGGTTACTGGAACGGCACTGAAGAATGGACAAACCATGGAACCCACACGGTTAATGGTTATCGCAATACCCGTCTCAGCTGCATTTTTCTCGAATCCGGCTTGCAGACGTGCAGACAATGTCTCCAGACGATCATAGACCTCTGGTGTTAACAATTTGAGCGTGGTATATCCTGCTGCCATAGCCAGCGGGTTCCCACTAAGTGTACCCGCCTGATAGATCGGTCCTGTTGGAGCAATCTGTTCCATCAGATCTCGACGGCCACCATAAGCACCAACCGGGAGTCCGCCACCGATAACTTTACCCAGACAAGTCAGGTCAGGTGTAACCCCATACCGTCCCTGAGCACAGTTCAACCCTACGCGGAAACCGGTCATGACTTCGTCAAAAATAAGCAGGCTGCCATATTGGGTAGTTAAACTGCGCAGGCCTTCAAGGAAACCGGAAGCCGGAGGAACAACCCCCATGTTACCTGCTACAGGCTCCACAATAACAGCGGCCAGTTCTTCACCATAACGTTCAAAAGCAAGCTTCACGGACTCCAGATCGTTATAAGGTACCGTAATTGTATTCACAGCTACACCTTCAGGTACACCTGGACTATCCGGTAGACCCAGTGTTGCAACACCTGACCCCGCCTTGATCAGCAAGCTGTCCGCATGTCCATGATATGATCCTTCAAACTTCAGAATTTTACTGCGTCCGGTTACCCCGCGTGCCAGTCGAATGGCACTCATCGTTGCTTCCGTACCGGAATTAACCATCCGCACGATATCAATAGAAGGCACACGCTCACAGACCAGTTTTGCCATCTCGGTCTCCAGCAAGGTAGGCGCACCAAAGCTTGTTCCTTTGAGGGCTGTCTCACGCAAAGCTTCTACAACATCAGGGTGAGCATGTCCCATAATGAGTGGGCCCCACGATCCCACATAGTCAATAAAAACATTGCCATCAATATCGTAGATTTTGGACCCTTCGCCGCGTTCTGCATAGATCGGAGTAAGTCCCACCGATTTGAATGCGCGTACAGGGCTGTTCACACCCCCGGGTATGTACTGCTTAGCTTCCTCAAAGGCGCTGCGTGAGCGCTCATCATTGCGTCGATTACCTTGTTGTGCAGTCATGAATATCCTCCTTAATATAATTTATTTTATTTCTCAGCCAACCAGCGTGAAGCGTCTTTTCCGTAGTAGGTAATGATCATATCTGCACCCGCGCGTTTCATGCTGAGCAGGATTTCCATGGCAACTTTTTTCTCATCGATCCAGCCTTGAATCGCCGCCGCCTTCACCATGGCATACTCGCCACTTACATTATAGGCAACAAGCGGAAGATCAAATTGATCCTTAATCGTGCGCATAACATCCAGATAGGAAAGGGATGGTTTTACCATCAACATGTCCGCTCCTTCGAGCACATCCGTCTCTGCTTCACGCAAGGCTTCACGCGCGTTCGCCGGGTCCATCTGATAGGACTTACGGTCTCCAAATTGTGGTGTGGAATCTGCTGCTTCACGAAATGGACCATAAAATGCGGATGCATATTTAACAGAGTAGGACATGATCGGAATATGACTGAATCCATTCTCATCCAGCCCGGCGCGGATCGCTTGTACAAATCCATCCATCATGTTGGATGGTGCAATAATGTCCGCTCCTGCTTTGGCTTGAGATACTGCCGTTTGCACGAGTAGCTCCAGTGATTCATCATTTAATACATCTCCGCAGATGTGGCCGTCAATCTCCACGGTGTGTACCATACCGCAGTGACCGTGATCCGTGAATTCACACAGACAAGTATCCGCAACAACCAGCAATTCCGGGTACCAGGATTTGATCAATCTCGTCGCTTCCTGCACAATGCCATTTTCAGCGAAGCCAGATGAACCCACACTGTCCTTCGTCTCCGGAATACCGAACAATAACACGGCTGGAATTCCCAGCTCGGCAATTTCCGTTACTTCCTCCTGAAGACGATCCAACGAGAAGCGGAATACGCCAGGCATGGATTTAATTTCGGATTTTACATTTTCTCCATACGTCACATAGATCGGTTGAATAAAGTCATCCACGGTTAGATGGGTCTCTCTGACCATATTGCGAATACCTGTGGATTGGCGTAAACGGCGATGCCGTATAATTGGAAAACTCATACGTGTAAAACCTCCCTGAAAGTTAAATAGAGCAAAAAGGGAAGCGCGCTGGTATCCTATCGAATTCAGCACGCTTCATATGTTGACATGATTACATGTGTATTAATTTCGAAGAGCGCCTTCTTTGGTGCCTGTCCGTTTCCAGTCGCATAGCACTGTGATCAAGCTATCCATCGTTGCTTCCTCTGCCATCAGTGTAACCTTTAGTCCAGCGGCTTCTGCCGTCTTCGCTGTAACAGGTCCGATACACGCAACCTCCACATCTTTCAATAAAGGCAGTGGATCTTGCAATCCCATACGTTTCAATATACTCATGAAATTGGTAACCGTCGATGAACTTGTAAAGGTCACCGCATGAATACCACCTTCTTCAAGCAGCTTAAGCAGTTCGTCATCATCCTCACCAGCGAGGATCGTATCGTAGGTGATGGCTTCGGTGACTTGAAGTCCCCGTTCTCTCAACTGATCACGTAACCATGTACGTGCAAGATCACCGTGCGGGAGCAATACTCTCTGACCTTCCTTCAATTCACTTTCAAAAGCCTCAAGCATGCCTTCGGCCTGGAAAGGACCTTTGACAACCTCTGCAATGATGCCATGTTTGCGCAAAGCATCTGCTGTGGAAGGTCCTACGGCAGCAATTCTCGCTTGATGAATCGAGCGAATATCCTTGCCTTCCTGTTCCAGATGGCGGAAGAAAAACTCCACGCCGTTCACACTTGTGAAAAACACCCAGTCATAGGTATTTAAAGCACTGAAGGCGTCTTTGACACTTTGCTGCGCAGATTCACTGGACGGCATGACCGTCTCAATGACCGGAAACTCATACGGTTCGCCGCCAAGTTCCTCAATGCGATTCACCAGTTCACTCGCCTGACTGCGAGCACGGGTTACCAGAATTCGTTTGCCAAACAGCGGCAGCGCTTCTGCCCATTTCAACTGTTCCCGCTGATTGACGACATCTCCCACCACAATAACAGCTGGTGGTTGGAAATTGGCTGCGATTACTTTCGCTTCTATATCTTCAAGGGTACCTGTAAGGGTATCCTGTTCCGCTCGTGTTCCCCAACGAATCAGAGCTACCGGTGTTTGCGCTGGACGACCATGACGAATCAATTGTTCGCTGATATATCCAATTTTGGCAACCCCCATCATAAATACAAGTGTGCCCGTTGCATTCGTCACTTTATCCCAATGGATACTGCGATCAAGCTTGTCCGGACTCTCGTGCCCCGTAATAATAGAGATGGAAGATGCATAGTCACGATGAGTCACAGGAATTCCGGCATACGCAGGTACACTTATTGCAGCGGTAACCCCAGGTACAATCTCAAACGGAATTCCGTTTTTGTGCAGCAAACCCGCCTCTTCGCCTACACGTCCAAAGATCGTCGGGTCGCCACCTTTAAGTCGAACTACAACCTTGCCTTCAAGCGCCAGATCAACTAACAGTTGATTGATCTCTTCCTGTTTCATCGTATGCCGATCCGGGCGTTTGCCCACGTAAATCTTGACTGCGCCGGGTTTCATTTGTTTCAACAATCTCGGACTTGCCAAACGATCATAGACTACAGCATCAGCTTTACCGATGGATTCCCACCCTTTTACCGTAATCAGCTTTGCATCCCCAGGACCTGCCCCTACCAAAAAGACCTTTCCCACCATGTCTTCATCCCCTAACTTCTGCCAGTATCTGCTCTGCTCCCCGTTCGATCAATCTCCAAGCCACTTCTTCACCCAGACGAACCGGGTCCTTGCCGATCATAGCTTCCTTAAGAATCAGTCCACCATCCGGCGTGCCGACCATACCTGTTAATTGTAACGTGTTTTCACCATTCAGGGAATCTGCATCTTGCTGAGGCACCCACACCGCATGAGCACCGATCGGAACCTGGCAGCCCCCATTCAATACACTGAGAAAACGGCGTTCCGCCTGTACAGGAAATGCTGTCTCGGGATCGTTATACAGCTGCAGCAAGTGCAATAGTTCCTCATCGTCTTCACGACATTCGATACCAAGCGCGCCTTGACCTACGGCCGGAAGGCAAGCTGTTTCCGTCAGGTACTCTGTGATTCGGTCTTCCCAGCCCATACGGTACAATCCTGCAGCTGCCAGAATAATCGCATCGAATCCTTCGGTCTCCAGCTTCCGCAGACGGGAATCAATATTGCCGCGAATCGATTCCAATTGCAAATCTGGACGATAGGCCTTTAATTGACTCGACCGGCGCAGACTGCTTGTTCCGACTCTAGCTCCTTCTGGCAGTTGATCCAGAGTAAGTCCACCATTGGAGATCAGCGCATCCCGTGGATCTGCACGACGGGGAATAGCACCATTGATTAATCCTTCGGGTAACTCGGAGGGCATATCTTTCATGCTATGCACAGCCATATCAATGGTACGATCAAGCATCGCCTGTTCAATCTCTTTGACAAACAGACCTTTGCCTCCCACTTTTGACAACGTTACATCCAGAATGAGATCTCCCTTGGTAACAATCTTATGTACTTCAAAGTCAAAAGCTAATCCTTCCCGCTCACAAATATCGCGTAAATCCTGAATGACATGACCTGTCTGGGTTAGCGCAAGCGCGCTCTGTCTACTTCCAACTTTAATTGTACGCATATCTACACTTCCTCCTGATTACGGGATATCCAGTCCCCGATTTCTTCTTCGGTCCACCATCGAAAATGGCCTGTACGAATATCTTCTAATATGTGCATTTCAGTTAATTGCCGAAGCAACGTACTTCTGAGACTTGAAGAAGATACGCGTGACTTCACCTCAGTCCTCATCTGGTGCAAAAACTCAAGGTACGTCTCATACTCATCCCCGAACTGTCGTTCGAGTGTGGCACGTATCTCCGCAGCTGCTGCCGGTCCCGCTCCTGCTGTGGATATCGCTATGCTTAATCTCCCACGCCTTACCACGCTTGGCGTAATAAAGCTGCTGTGCTCCGAAGACATTGCGTCATTCACCAATATGCCCGCAGCCTCCGCATCCCGAACCACAGTTGAATTGACCTCTGATTGGTCAGTCGCTGCATATACGAGAAAGGCCCCCCGCAAATCTCCATTGCGGTAGGACCGGTCTATCCATTGAATTCGGGATTCATGATGCAGTTGTTTTAATACGCGAGTAAGCTCCGGACTAATGACCGTAATCTGTGCCTCAGCATGCAGTAATCCCTTAATTTTACGTTCGGCAACACGTCCACCACCAACCACGCAGCACTTCTTGCCTGAAGTATTCACAAATATTGGCGTGTAACGGTCCATCCCCTTCACTCTCCCGTCCAACGATGAAACGCTGAATACGCATTGGATAAAAAACTTATAATGACAAATCCGTACCCGATCAGTGTCCATCTTGCCATGATAATTGTAGAGAACTGTTTCCTTCTTTTGGATACGAAGTAACCCACATAGATGGCTATAGCAAGACCTGTCGCAATAACTTTGAGATCCAAGAGTAGAATCCAGCGTCTTTCCGCCACAATGGATAATACGGCAAGCATCACAGAAACGCCAAGGAGCGGTGTACCTATCAATGTAGCACCATCCATATACTTACCGATCACTTCCAGGCTTGGCAGCCGTCGCATCGTATCATTCCACTTTTTTTTCTTCAACTTACGGTGCAGGAACAGATATAACATGGCAAATACCGTAGCAACGGTTAACGCCGCAAAACCAAGATTCGCCAAGGTAATATGCATAATAAGTAATCCATGTACCGTTTGCCAGTTATGCAGTGATATCTCTCCTGCCGTAAACCACAGTCGGTTTAATACCGTAACGGAAAAACCTACAACATTCAGCAACAAAATCACAAATTCGGAACGCTGGATGCGAGTCATGACGAGAGACATCAGCACAATACTGAATGAAAATATAAACAAAAAATCAAAGGTGGTATAGATGGGGAAATGGCCTTCAGTCCACATGCGCAGTATGACATGCGTTACCTGCAATCCCCAAACAACGACAAGAAACCCTGTGCCTGTCCGCTTCGCCCCCGCATTGCGTCGAATGCAGTCCGAGAAATAGAACAGTAGGCTCAGGGCATACATATAGATTAGAGCTTCATAAACTTGTTCAGCAAGGGTCAAGCTGCCCACCCGCCTTATACGCCTGCCGGAGCATAAGCCGGCACGGGGTCTTGCCGGTTTTCGTTAAGGTGAGCGGCTGGTTTCGCCAGAGCTGTAGCATCACTCTGACTCACTTTTTCAGCGGCCATCTCTACTGAATCTTCCAGAGCGAAAATCTGAGTAAACATGCGCAGAGCTTCATCACCTTGCTTCGTGCCTGCCATTTCCTTAATTCGATTAATCGGATCTGTCGTCATTTGGTTCACAATACTCTTGGTCAAACGACGAATGACTTTACGTTGATGTTCATCCAGCTCAGGCAGTTTATTAAACAGGCTATCCATCGTTTCTTCATGAATGGAGACCCCTTTTTCCTGCAAAGCGCGAATAACGGGACGAACACCCAACGTTTTGAGCCAATGGTAATAATCCTCCATCTCAAGCTCAATCATTCTCTCAATCTTGGCAGCTTCCACCTTACGCATCTCCAGGTTGCTCTCCACGATTCCTTCCAGATCATCAATGTCATAGAGAAATACGTTGGATAATTCACCTATCGCCGGATCAATATCGCGTGGAACCGCAATATCAATCAGGAACAATGGACGAGATTGACGACGCTTCATGCTCTCCCGTACCACTGCTGCATCCATGACATAACGTTCAGCTCCAGTGGAACTAATTACAATATCAACTTCATTAAGTCGATCTAATGCCTGTTCCATCGTACAAGGTGTACCCCGGAATTTGGCTGCCAATTCTTCAGCTCTTGCGAGCGTGCGGTTCGCCACGATGACCTCGGATGCCCCGTTGGCATAGAGATGTTTCACGGTTAGTTCACTCATCTTGCCAGCACCCAAAATGAGCACCTTCTTGTCTGTGAACATGCCAAAGATCCTCTTACCGAGTTCAACAGCAGCATAACTGACAGATACGGCGCTCTCCCCGATGGAAGTCTCCGAATGTGCCCGTTTGCCCAGCGTAACTGCCTGTTTGAACAGCATATTAAACCAGGTACCTGTTGATTTTTCTTCCTGTGCTTTAAGAAAAGCCTGTTTCACCTGTCCAAGTATCTGAGTCTCACCGATGACCATGGAATCCAGTCCGCAGATCACGCGGAACAAATGGCGCATGGCTTGATCATCTTCATATATATATAAGTGTTGCGTAAATTCTTCCCGTGGTACATTAAACCATTGTTCCATGAATGTTCGAATAAAATAACCACACATGTGAAGACGGTCCACCACAACATACAACTCGGTACGGTTACATGTGGCTACGATTACACCTTCCAATACACTCTTGGTCAGCTTGAGCTGCTGCAGCGCTTCAGACAAATCCTTTTCTGCAAATGTGAATCGTTCCCTAACCTCTACAGGCGCCGTGCGATAATTCAAACCAACGACAACGATGTGCATTGCAAGTTCACCTGCCTAATAAATTTCCAATCAAAGTGCTTACTGCATATGTCTATCCATTTATGATTGACATGGTTAATTATATCACACATCATAGCCGTGACCGGGTCATTTTTATGAAATGTTTATGAAATCACCATGTTCATCATCATATGCACTGTCATTTATTGTAGTGTCTCACCAAAGTTCACCGTTATGCGTTAAAAAGTGTCGATTATGAATATTCATAACGATACGCATATTAAAACAAATAGCCATGGAATTATTCCATGACTATTTAGAGTTTGGGAGGTTATGTGTCCATCCCGATATGTGAACATTGTATATGCAATATACTTTTTATTTAAACCCGTTCAGTCTGGTTGTTCATCTCTGGTGTTTCAACTTGCAATTCGCCCAATCCACGTACCAACTTTTTTGCATACGTTTTTTCAGGCTTTAATACGGATACCAGGTAGTCAATAGCAAGCTGTGGATCTACGGTCTCCCCACAAGTGTAACAATCTATTGCTGCAAAACCTCTCTCAGGATACGTATGAATGGAGAGATGGCTCTCAGACAATAGTACAAGTACGGTCGCTCCCTGTGGATCAAACTGCTTGGATTGTACGGACATCACTGTCGCGCCACATGCCTCCGCTGCTTCAACCATTTGGGCTTCCAGATACTCTGCATTGTTCAGTAGATTAAAGTCGACACCCCAAGTATCAACAGCAACGTGTCTTCCGAAAGTTGAATATTCCATCCTTCGGTTCCCCCTTCCTAGGAATAAAATGTTTGAAGAATTTCATCCGCTAGGACCTACGTCATTCACTTCCCGAGGGAAAAATCTCTCGCAACATATAATGTCCTGAGTGAATCCTGGTTCCTATATTGTTTTCAACGAGATTAAAAATAACATTGAATCAGAGTGAAATCAACCCTTTTCCAGAAGATTGTAAAATAAATATTTTCAATTCGGCATATTCGATCTCACATCAAAAAATCCCCCTGAAAACCTCCACATTGGCGAGTGCCACTGCCCGGAAGATACAAGGGAATTCATTATATACATATACGTTTATAAACATAAAATTTTAAGCTAATAAGCTTCAAGCTCAAACAACCGTTTTTGATGGCGAGCAAGGGTCTCATCAATCTGATGGAGCTGATCAGCAGTCGCATCTTTTCTAGTGTCCAGCAGTGAATCGATCTCGGCATACACACGGTTGATTTCGCGTTCTACATCTCTGGCCTGGAACAGATGTTGCAATTCAAGCAACGTATTTTTGTATTCATAGATCACTCGGGTGTTCTCCCCGGTCTTCTCCACAATTTTGCGGACAGTGCCTTGCGCATAAACATACGTCATGGTGAACCCTTTATAGATCCGATGAACGACCCCGTCACCTTTAAAAGTCACAAAGAGCTTCCGGACAACGTTGGTCAGATGCAGATTCACCAGCCGGCAAGATAACTCACAGATATAAAACCCTTCTATGCGGTCAAAAGGGAAATGCACTTCTTCTCCACTTACATCTCCCAGCACAACCTCCTGACAACCATTGTCCAACACCTTAACCCGGTGATGAAGCCTGCCGTCTTCTGTCATGCGCAAAAACTGATGCATCTGGGGTTCTGACAATTTTATAGTGGCCTTCACATACTCTGTGGCTAACCGCTGAGCCATACAAATCCCTCAATTCTTTCCCGATTGTTTTGCCTTCCTGCACATGTAGCAGTTATCTCAAAATTCTTCAGGCCGGCATGGCCGGTAATTTTGGTACTGTTGGCAATATGCACCTATGCTCATTATACACTACCCTAACGTTATTTTTCTCCAGACCCAGATGATGAATTCTCACGAAATTCCATAAAAAACCGGATTAATCTGGATCTCATCAAAGATTCACTTAGCATGCTCACTTTCCTGCACTAAAACGATATACTATCTCGGTTATCCGTTAATTTCGTTGGTTTCTTCCTCATCAGAAGCACCCTCTGCATCCAGCACTGGTGCATACTTATCTATCTGAGCATGCCGGGTTATGATGTCCCATAACTCTTCTTTCCCCAATCCCTCTTCGGATGAAAACGGTACAAACAAATCCCCTGAACGAAGACCCAGTGATTCCTTAATGACTTTGATATGTTTGGCTCTGCGTGTTTTTGGAATCTTGTCCATCTTGGTCGCTACGACAACCAAAGGCAATCCGTTATGACGAAGCCACTCATTCATCATCTTGTCATCCTTGGATGGCTCATGTCTCATATCCACCATCTGCATGACCAGTTTCAATTCCTCGCGTCCGAGCAGGTATTTCTCCATCATTTTACCCCAGGCAAAACGCTGCTCTTTAGAAACTTTGGCGTAGCCATATCCCGGGAAATCGACGAAGTAGAGATCTTGATTAATTTTATAATAGTTGAGTTGCTGTGTCTTACCCGGAGTTGAGCTCGTCCGAGCCAAATTTTTACGATTGATCAAACGGTTGATCAGGGAAGATTTCCCCACATTGGAGCGTCCAGCCAAAGCAATCTCTGGCAGACCGTCCTCAGGGTATTGTTCAGGCCGAACGGCACTGATAATAAATTCAGATTGATTTACTTTCATATTGTATCTTTCCTCTCTTGAACGCCTGTGCTTATGCATCACCTGTTGAAGGTATTATGCCATGGATTGTTCTATCATACCAAAAAAACCGTTCCAGCGGACGCCGAAGCCTCCGCAGAACGGTCTAATCTTCATACGAACCTTTCGGATAAGTGGATTACAGGTGAATTCCTGTCTGCTCAACAAGTGCATGCTGCAATACCTGATCCATATGGGCTACAGGGACAAACTCCACATCTTCCTTGATGCTGTCTGGAATGTCACGCAGGTCCCGTTCGTTATCCTTGGGCAATAATATTTTTTTATAGCCGGCACGATGGGCTGCCAGTGATTTCTCTTTCAGACCACCGATCGGCAGCACACGTCCACGCAGTGTTATTTCACCAGTCATCGCGATATCCTTGGACACATGTTTGTTCGTCAAGGCTGAGATTAACGCTGTTGCCATCGTAATCCCGGCAGATGGACCATCCTTCGGAATCGCTCCTTCCGGAACGTGGATATGGATATCGTTCTTCTCATGGAAGTCAGGCGAAATTCCAAGCTGTGTAGCTTTGGAACGGGTGTAACTGAATGCGGCTTGTGCCGATTCCTTCATGACATCCCCCAGTTTACCTGTGAGAGTCAATTTACCTGTTCCAGGCACAACAGTCACTTCAATGATAAGGGTATCCCCACCCACTTCAGTCCACGCCAGACCCGTTACGGTACCAATCTGATCTTCCAGTTCGGCCATACCATAACGGAACTTGCCAGGTCCAAGGTAGTCTTTGATCTCATCGGATGAGATGTTAATCTGACCTTCCACACCCGATACGATGTTCTTGGCAGCTTTCCGGCACAACGAAGCCATTTGCTGTTCCAGATTACGCACACCTGACTCCCGTGTATATTCACGAATTACACGCAACAACGCGTCATCCGGGATTTCCAACTGCTCTTCTTCCAGACCATGGTCCTGCTTCTGTTTGGGCAACAAATAGTTTTTCGCAATTTGCAGCTTCTCCAGTTCCGTATAACCAGGGATGTTGAGCATTTCCATCCGATCCAGCAATGGACGCGGAATATTGTGTACCGTGTTGGCAGTTGTTATAAACATAACGTTGGATAAGTCAAACGGCAATTCGACAAAATGATCACTAAACGTATTATTTTGTTCCGGATCAAGTACCTCAAGTAATGCTGCAGAAGGATCTCCGCGGAAATCTGAAGCCATCTTATCAATCTCGTCCAGCAGGAATACCGGGTTAAGTGAACCTGCCGTTTTCATCCCCTGAATGATACGCCCAGGCATAGCCCCTACATAGGTGCGTCGGTGACCACGAATCTCGGCTTCATCCCGCACGCCGCCAAGAGATATTCTTACAAACTCCCGACCCAGCGATCTGGCGATCGAACGAGCAAGTGATGTTTTACCGACCCCTGGAGGTCCAACCAGACAGAGAATTGGCCCTTTGAGTTTCTTGACGAGCTTCTGGACAGCCAGATATTCAAGCACACGTTCTTTCGGCTTTTCCAGTCCGTAATGATCTGCATTGAGCACATCTTCGGCTTTTTGGATATCCAGATCATCCGCTGTCATCTGACTCCAAGGAAGGCCAAGCAGCCAATCCACGTAGTTGCGAATGACTCCGCCCTCGGCTGAACTTGCAGGCATTTTCTCCAGTCGATCAATTTCTTTCTCGACCTTTTCTTTCACCTTGTCCGGCAAGCCGAGTTCTTCCATCTGAGTGCGAAGTTCCTCGACCTCACCCGCACGGCCTTCTTTTTCACCCAGTTCTTTCTGGATCGCTTTCATCTGCTCGCGCAAATAATATTCCTTCTGCGTTTTCTCCATCTGTTTCTTCACACGTTGGCTGATCTTGCGTTCAAGCTCCAGCACTTCGCGCTCATTGTTCAGGATATCCAGCAATTTCTCCAGACGTTCCCGAACGTCGATGGTCTCCAGAATTTCCTGTTTATCCTTGATCTTCAAGGACAGGTGACTTGTGATGACATCGGCCAGACGCCCTGGTTCTTCGATGTCAGACACCGCTGCGAGTGTCTCTGGTGTCACTTTTTTGGACAGATTAATATAATTCTCGAACTGGTTCAGAACGGTACGCATCAAGGCATCCGTCTCCGGATGGGTATTCTCCTCTTCAGGCAGCTCTTTAGCCAGTACTTCATAATATTCCTCGTTGTCCGTATATTCAATAATTTCAGCCCGTTCCAAGCCTTCAACGAGTACACGAATCGTACCGTTCGGAAGCTTCAGCATCTGTCTGACCTTGGCCACGGTTCCGATTCTGAAAATGTCCTCTTGTGTTGGTTCTTCAATATTTACTTCGGCTTGGGAACATAGGAGAATCAGATGTTCTTCTACCATCGCTTTTTCTAAAGCCTTGACCGATTTCTCCCGGCCCACATCGAGATGCAGTACCATACTCGGGTAGACGAGAAGTCCTCTTAAAGGCAGTAAAGGAAAACGACGACCTTTCGCTTTGCTCGGTCCCATCGCTTTCGCACCTCCAATGGCTCTCAGGTTGTAGTCATTCATTATTCTATCAAATGTTCACATAAAAAACCAATGAAGGGAAGCGCTTAGCAGCTTCCCGAATCTGTAACCTGTCCTGGACGAGGCACGTCCGCACGCAAATAGGAAGCGGATGCCGGTGGAAAAATCTCCGGTGAAGGTGCAACTGTCTCCTCTGCAAGCTTCGTTTGTTCCATCTGTTGTGATTCCGGGACCCAGGCGAACACTTCACGGAATACGTCCTGCACCGTATCTACCGGGATAACGCGCAAGCCATCCAGATTCTCAAAAATGGACTGCCAGTTCTCCGCGGGAATAATAACGGTCTTCGCTCCTGCCTGAAAGGCAGCCTCGACCTTGGCCAGCACGCCACCTATTGGCTTAACCCGACCATGAATACTGATCTCGCCAGTCATCGCTGTCTCATGATCCACAGGACGCCTCTGAATGGCTGATGTAATGGCAGTCGCCATGGCAATCCCGGCGGATGGACCATCAATAGGCGTCCCACCTGGGAAATTCACGTGTAAATCGTAATCATTCGGACGAATACCCATGGCTTTTAATACGGTTAACACATTTTCAACCGAGCCTTTGGCCATACTTTTTCGCCGGAGTGTACGCGAACCGCCTCCAATCTCTTCTTCATCCACAACGCCTGTAATATTGATTCGGCCTTGATCTTTAAGAGCCGGAACAGCAGACACTTCAATCTCCAAAATGGTTCCCATATTCGGTCCGTATACCGCCAAGCCGTTAACAAAACCCACCTGCGGCTGTGTAGGGACCTTCCGATCAGGCCGTGGCTGAATCTGACTGCTACCCGCCACCCACTCTACATCGGACGCCTGAAGCGTCTCACGCTTCTCTGTCAGCGCAAGTCCAGCGGCAAGCTGGATGATATTGACCGCTTCACGTCCATTGGTTGCATATCGCTTGACCACATCAACGGCATCCGGACATGGACTGAACCCTATTTTCTGAACAGCATCCTCTGCAATTCGCCCAATCTCCTCAGGCAACAAAGGACGGAAATAAACTTCCATGCAGCGGGAACGCAAAGCTGGTGGCAGTTCATGAGGCGAACGTGTCGTCGCTCCAACAAGGCGGAAATCGGCTGGTAGGCCATTTTGAAAAATATCGTGGATATAAGCAGGAGTATGCGTGTCTTCCGAGTTATAGTACGCACTCTCCAAAAACACCTTGCGATCCTCCAACACTTTCAACAGCTTATTCATCTGAATCGAATGTAATTCACCAATTTCATCAATAAAAAGCATTCCCCCATGCGCTTTCGTCACAGCGCCCGGTTTTGGTTGGGGAATACCAGCAACGCCCATGGCTCCTGCTCCCTGATATATCGGATCATGAACCGAACCAATTAAGGGGTCCGCAATACCACGTTCATCAAAACGGGCTGTTGTTGCATCCAGCTCCGTGAATTTGGCGTCCGGTTTGAAAGGAGAAGATGGATTCTTCTTAGCCTCTTCCAATACAACCCTTGCGGCAGCTGTCTTCCCGACTCCGGGAGGGCCATAAATGATAACATGTTGCGGATTCGCACTGCATAATGCAGCTTTAAGGGCACGCAACCCATCTTTTTGCCCAACAATATCGTTAATGGTAGCTGGACGCGTCTTCTCCGACAGCGGCTTGGTGAGTGAGATTGAACGCAGCTTGCGCAGCTTCTCCAGTTCCTTGCGAGATTCACGCTCCACGGCACTGCGGTTCGTTTTCTGGCCACGCAGCAGGTTCCAGAAATACAAACCAATCACCACTCCAAAAAATAACTGAATCAACATGATGACCATACCAAATTCCATGTCTTCACATCCTCCTATTTGTCGCTATTCTCATATGAGATCATGCTAATACTTGGTAGTATAGCCTTTTCAACGCGACGTAAACGGGCGATGCGGAATTTGTATGCGAGAAAATAAAAAGCCCGCCATCGCTGGCGAGCTTTTGTTGTAACAAGATATGAATCAATCAGTGCGAACGACCAGGAATAACACCTGTCTCTTCGTAGGCTTCGACGATTTTGTCGATCTCTTTTTTTAATTCCTCAACCATGATTTCTTCAGGCACTTTACGGATCATCTTGCCGTGACGGAACAAGAGACCTTCTCCACGAGCACCGGCAATCCCGATATCCGCTTCTTTGGCCTCACCCGGACCATTAACCGCACAACCCAACACCGATACTTTAATCGGCACCTTCAGTTTGGAGATATACTCTTCCACTTCGTTGGCAATGGAGAACAGGTCGATATCCAAACGTCCACACGTCGGGCAGGAGATCAATGTGGCTGCATTTGTAATGAGTCCAAATGTTTTGAGCAGATCACGAGCGACTTTGATTTCTTCTACCGGGTCCGCACTCAGTGAGATCCGCATCGTTGAACCAATACCCATGGAGAGCAAGGCTCCCATACCTGCGGAGCTTTTGATCGTACCGGAGAACAATGTACCCGCTTCGGTAATCCCGAGATGCAACGGATACGGAATGATTTGAGCTGCTTTGGTATATGCCTCAATTGCCATCGGCACATCCGATGCTTTGAGAGACACGATGATATCATGGAAATCAAGCTCTTCCAAAATACCAATGTGATACAATGCACTTTCTACCATAGCATCTGCCGTAGGATACCCATACTTCTCAAGAAGATGGTTTTCCAGAGAGCCTGCATTTACTCCGATCCGGATCGGAATACCGCGGTCTTTACAAGCCTTAACCACTTCTTCCACTTTAGCACGTTTACCGATGTTCCCTGGGTTAATCCGTACTTTATCAATGCCGTTCTCAATCGCAAGTAAAGCCAGCTTATAGTTGAAATGAATGTCCGCTACGAGCGGTATATTAATGCGTTTCTTGATTTCCTTGATGGCTGCGGCAGCTTCCTCATTATTCACCGTAACACGTACAATTTGACAACCCGCTTCTTCCAGTCGCAGAATCTCTGCAACTGTTGCTTCAACGTCTGCCGTTTTGGTTGTACACATACTTTGGATAATGACTTCGTTACTGCCACCGATCGTTACGTTTCCCACTTTCACGGGACGTGTATCCTGTCTTAAATACATGAGTGATTTCTCTCCCCACAACGTCAAAGCTCCACCCTGACAGAGACATGAATTCGCCTTCTGCCAAAGTGGAGAACTGACAAGTCTATATTTCAGAGTTCAACGGGATTCAGGCCTTTATTAGGCGCTCTCTTCCTGCTTATCGTCCTTCGATTGGCTTAGTTCAGGCACGACTCTTTTCTCAACAACTTCTTCGGTAATGACACAGTTCGTAACATCTTCACGTGAAGGCACTTCATACATGATTTCCAGCATGATACCTTCAATGATGGCACGCAATCCACGTGCACCTGTGTTACGTTTAATTGCTTCTTTTGCAATCGCAAGCAATGCAGCTGGTTCAAAGACCAGATTCACATTATCCAGCTCAAGCAGTTTTTGGTACTGTTTGGTAAGCGCGTTTTTTGGTTCGGAAAGGATCCGTACCAGCGTATCTTCATCCAGCGGCTCCAAAGTGGAGATGACTGGCAGACGGCCTACAAATTCCGGAATCAGACCAAATTTCAGCAAATCTTCCGGCAATACCATACCCAGGTATTCACCTGGTTTCAGATCTTTTTGTTCAGAAACGGTATTAAAGCCAATGACTTTTTTACCAATCCGGCGTTTGATCATTTGCTCCAGACCATCAAAGGCACCGCCGCAAATGAACAGGATGTTCGTTGTATCGATCTGAATGAATTCTTGATGAGGGTGTTTACGACCACCTTGTGGTGGTACAGAAGCCACAGTTCCTTCAAGAATTTTCAAGAGAGCCTGTTGCACACCTTCGCCCGATACATCACGAGTAATGGATGGGTTTTCGGATTTACGCGCTACTTTATCAATCTCATCGATATAAATAATGCCACGCTCTGCTTTTTCCACATCATAATCAGCAGCTTGAATCAGTTTGAGCAGGATGTTCTCTACATCCTCACCCACATAACCAGCTTCAGTTAATGACGTAGCATCAGCAATAGCAAAAGGAACATTCAAAATTTTTGCCATCGTTTGCGCAAGCAACGTTTTACCAGAACCTGTTGGTCCTAACAGCAAAATGTTACTCTTTGACAATTCAACGTCTTCAATTTTGCTCTGTGTGTTGATCCGTTTGTAGTGATTATACACCGCAACAGACAATGATTTTTTCGCTTGTTCCTGTCCAATAACATATTGATCCAGAATATTACGAATTTCTTTTGGTTTCGGAATATCTTTCAGGTCTACTTCTTCATCATGACCAAGTTCTTCCTCAACGATTTCGGTGCAAAGTTCAATACATTCATCACAAATGTACACGCCTGGTCCAGCGACCAACTTGCGTACCTGCTCCTGAGATTTACCGCAAAAAGAGCATTTCAGTTGCCCTTTCTCATCGTTAAATTTAAACATGAAACCACCCCTTTAGGAATTGATCGGTCTACTGAGCACCTGGTCAATAATGCCGTACGTCTTGGCTTCTTCAGCGCTCATGAAGAAGTCACGGTCTGTATCCCGCTCAATTTTCTCAAGAGGCTGACCCGTACGATCGACGTATATTTGATTCAGTTTCTGACGTGTTTTAATAATCCATTCTGCGTGTATCTTAATATCCGCAGCCTGTCCTTGAATGCCGCCAAGCGGCTGATGAATCATTACTTCGCTGTTTGTCAGCGCATATCTCTTGCCAGGTGCACCGGCTGTCAGCAATAACGAGCCCATGCTTGCTGCCATCCCTACGCAAATGGTAGATACATCCGGCTTGATAAATTGCATCGTATCGTATATACCCATCCCTGCGGTGACAGAACCACCAGGTGAGTTAATGTACAAGCTGATATCCTTCTCAGGATCGTCGGCTGCCAAAAACAAAAGCTGTGCTATGACAAGATTGGCTACATCGTCATCAATCGCACTGGTTAGAAAGATAATGCGATCTTTCAGCAAACGTGAATATATATCGTAAGACCGCTCGCCTCGATTGGTTTGTTCTATAACCATTGGCACCAGACTCATGAGACCAACCTCTTTTCTACATGTAATTAGACATAGGCCACCTGTAAAGCAAACCCAAATTCATTCTAACACTTTCCTGTGACAATGTCATTTTTCACAAGAGGGGTCAGACATCGTTTGTTTACTTTTTTAGCCTGATCATATTTAACCATGTTTTCTATGTATGTGCAAATTGAAGCCATCCTATGCCGTCTTGCCGTTTTTTATTTGCATGAAGTACATAGGTATGTAAAAAGTGTACGTGGATAAATAAAATTAGTGTTCATCCATATACTTACTTCATTTTCTATAAAATGGATGTAACAATTTAAAAATAAGGCACGCAATAATTCACGTGCCTTATCGTTTATTCAACTGACAAGTTGATAACAGCTTGTCTTATTTTTCGTCAGCTTCTGCAACAACTTCTTCAGCTGGAGCTTCAACAGGTTCAACAACTGTGCTGTTCTCAACAAGAACGTCAATCGTTTTACGCAGTTTCACTTCATCGCGAAGGCTGTCCAGGGAACCATTACCCTCGAGGATGCCACGGATCTCATCAGCAGGACGCTTGTATGATTCAGCCATTTTTTCGAGTTCTTGATTCACTTCTTCGTCAGACACTTCAATGTTTTCCGCTTTACCTACAGCTTCAAGCACCAGGTTGTTGCGAACACGTTTGGAAGCATCTTCTTGCATTTGTCCTCTCAGGTCAGCTTGAGTCTGGCCAGAGAAGCTCAGGAACATTTCAAGGTTCATTCCTTGATTTTTCAGACGGTTGTCGAAATCACGCATCATGTTCTGTACTTCGCTGTCAACCATTGCAGCAGGAATGTCCACTTCAGCGTTCTCAGCCACTTTTTCTACAACTGCATTTTCAGTAGCAGCTTTGGCTTCGTCAGCTTTACGGGATTCCAATTGTGTTTTCAGGTCAGCTTTGTACTCTTCAAGTGTGTCGAATTCGCTAACATCTTTAGCAAACTCATCATCCAATGCAGGAAGTTGTTTGCGTTTGATTTCGTGAATTTTCACTTTGAATACCGCTTGTTTGCCAGCAAGTTCTGCTGCATGGTAGCTCTCTGGGAAAGTCACTTCTACGTCTTTGAAGTCACCTGTGGACAGACCCACAACTTGTTCTTCAAATCCAGGAATGAATGTGTTGGAACCCAGTTCCAGGGAATAACGCTCAGCTTGTCCACCTTCGAAAGGTACACCATCAACGGAACCGTCGAAGTCGATTACTGCAACGTCACCGTTAGCAGCGGAACCTTCGTCAATTACAACGAGTTCAGCGTGACGTTGTTGAAGACGCTCAAGTTCTTCAGTCACTTCTGCGTCAGTTACTTCACCTTTTGCTACAGCAACTTCGATTCCTTTGTACTCACCAAGAGTAACTTCAGGTTTCACAGTTACTTTTGCTTTGAATTTGAACGTTTCGCCTTTAGCGAATTGTTCAACATCTACGTCAGGACGATCAACCGGGAAGATATCCGTTTGGTCGATTGCTTCTGTATAGGCTTCAGGAAGCAAAATGTCGATTGCTTCTTGATAAAGGCTCTCTACACCAAAACGCGCTTCGAAGATGGAACGTGGTACTTTACCTTTACGGAATCCAGGTACGTTTGCTTGTTTAACCACTTTATTAAAAGCTTTGTCGAGTGCTGCAGTTACACGATCTGCATCCACTTCAACCTCAAGAACCCCAAGGTTCTTCTCTATCTTTTCCCAAGTTGCTTTCATTGTATACTTTCCCCTCCAAAATTCACATGTTCACGTAGGCAATCACGTACAAAATAACCATTTTAGTATAAACAAGATTAGATTCTTTTTCAAGGGGAATCCCTTGATACAGTTTAAGGAAAACGTTTCCGGCCTCGATTAACCATCCAAACCGGCAGATACAAATTGTTTCATGGAACGATAAGCCTGCTCCAGTCGAAAGCGCATCGCGCCTGTCACAGCATACATTGAGCGGGTATTTTCCTCATCATGAGAACCACCCAGACTGTCTGCAACGGTCATATGTAGAGCTGCTGCCCATATATCTGTCATGGAATCATTTTCTTCCAGCATCGATACATAATCACGGGTTCCATACACCGCCATGACATATTGTATCCACAGTTCCTGGGCAAAATAAAAGAGCGTAGGTTCATGAACCTCCGTCTGATCTGCCACTCGTTCCAGAATCTGAACGATTTGGATTGGGAATTCCTCTGGTCTAAGAGGCACGGTGTCGATCTCGACTTCAACCTGCTCTTCACCTCTCGTAAACAGGATCATACCTTGAACACCTCGGCGACGCAAGGTTTGCAGCACCCGGAATTGAAGCAGAGGGTGAAGCGACTTATCTTTTAACCAACTCGTAAGTGCCTCGTCAATCTTCGGCAGATCAAGATAGGCCAGCTGCTCCAAAGCCAGCATCGTCTGTTCAGACAGTGGCTCCTCCATCACTGTGCGAAGCATCTTATCTGCATAGCCATCATCCTGTTCAAGCTTCATTCGGGCATGATGCCGTGCCATGTCTTCCTCACTAATCTCTTCTTCCTCTTCTCGTTCTTCAAGAACGGCAGTCAAAGTTTCTTCATATTGAGGAAACGCAGCCTGAAGCCATTCGAGCAGGGCCCGCCATTCATCATAGTGGCGCTCTTCCTGTCCCTGACATTGCAGCAAAAAGTGAAGCAATTTCATCGCTTCACCATACCGTTCATTTTCAAGCATAACTGTCAATTGAATCTGGTAATAGTCCAGCGTCTTAGGAAACAGCACAATATTGTTGTTATGCTCGGTTTCCGGGGTCGTGGATTCCTTAATGGGAGCACCTCCTCTATATCCTGAATCTCCAGTCGGAATCAACATAAATAGATGTATATATTAAAACGATTGTTGATCTATTTTCTGAGTTCTCCTGATATTCTAACATAACCTTAAATATAATGAAAAAAACGTTACTGCCGCCAAATATCATATACGAAAAATAGTTTAAAATAAAATGCTTGATATTCCTTTATGCATATGATAAAATCAATTTTGCTTGAAAAAATTCATGTCTCAGTAGCTCAGCTGGATAGAGCAACGCCCTTCTAAGGCGTCGGTCGGGGGTTCGAATCCCTCCTGGGACGTATTAAAAGAAGCTTCCTTCGGGAAGCTTTTTTTGCGTTCTGGGGATGAGAACCCCTATGGTTCGTCGAAGCATCCGCTTCGTTAGCACCACTTCGCAGTCTCGACTGCAAGGAGAGTATCCCTCCTGGGACGTAAAGAAAGAGAAACTTCCCTCTGAAGCTTCTTTTGTGTTCTGGGGGTGAGAACCCCTATGGTTCGTCGGAGCACTCGCTTCGTTAGCACCACTTCGCAGTCTCGACTGCAAGGAGAGTATCCCTCCTGGGACGTATTAAAGAAAACTTCCTTTGGGAAGTTTTTTTTGCGTTCTGGGGATGAGAACCCCTATGGTTCGTCAAAGCATCCGCTTCGTTACATATCTATGTCGCTTCATCAAAATGTTTGCATTAGCTCATTTCATGGGTGACCACGTCTCAGTATCGATGTTCTCACGAACATCGGACACTTTATTTGACCCAAAATCAGCATCATGGAACTCTAACGAATCATAGAGAGCTTATTTCACCATGCCGGGGGATTAACTCACCTATTTGCAATTTATAGGCTGATTAAGGTCGCTGAGGTTCGTTAGAATCTGAAAATAGCGATTTTACCCATTATAAGACCTCGTGGATTCGTTAGAGTTCATAGGCTAGTCAAGGCACCCACGGTCCATTGGGTGTTTTTTCATTTCATTGCTCAATATTGACATAGAATGTTATGCTTACGGAGTGGATTATGTACCAATCCATACATATTAACTTCTTAGGAAACAGGAGATTTTATCAATGTCATCTTCAATACAGCAGCACTCACCTATCCATACCGAGGAAGAACATTCTTCGACATCCAAAAGATTCGGTCTGTTGTTAGCAGGCATTATCGTCATCGCCGCTACCATGAGATCACCGATTACAGCAACCGGACCTGTAGTGGAGATGATCCGCTCAGATACAGGTATCGGCCATACAATGGTCGGGCTTCTGACCTCACTTCCTTTGCTTGCCTTTGCAGCTGTCTCTCCTTTTGCACCACGCCTAGCCAAGCGTTTAGGACTCGAATCTGCTCTGCTATTGGCTGTTATGATTGTAACCATTGGGGTGGCCTTACGCTTGTTGCCTTCCGTTCTCTCCTTATATGCAGGAACTGCAATTTTGGGGTGCGGCATTGCATTTAGCAACGTGATTTTGCCAAGTTTGATCAAACGTGATTTTCCATTGCGGATAGGTATCGTCACCGGATTATACTCTGTATCCATGAATATATTTGGCGCCATCGCCTCAGGTGTGAGTGTACCCGTAGCAGGAGCCACTTCTATGGGTTGGCGTGCTTCGTTAGGCATGTGGGCCTTGTTGTCCATATTGGCGCTTCTCTTGTGGCTCCCCCAGATCGCCGCAGGACGTCAGCGAATGTTATTCATAGCCACCCAGAGTGCAGGGACGCCTGTACGTCTACGGACCTCTTCCCTGGCCTGGTTCATTACTTTATTTATGGGTCTGCAATCTCTAATATTCTATACAACGATTACCTGGCTTCCCGAGATTCTCGCTGAGCAAGGATTCAGCCCCACCTCAGCAGGGTGGATGCTCTCACTAATGCAGTTGGTTAGTGTCCCGGCTACCTTTATCGTTCCGATCCTCGCCGGCCGAATACGAGATCAGCGTGTTCTAACCGCGATAACGTGCTCTTCTTTGATAGTCGGGTATGCATTATTGTTAAGTGGCGTCGCTTCGCTCGTTACCATTGGTGTCACGTTGGCAGGAATAGGTGCTGGAGCTTCATTTGGCATGGTAACGATGTTCTTCGTCCTTCGCACAAAAGATGCCAGACAAGCTGCAAGCCTGTCCGGTATGGCCCAGTCCTTCGGATATATGCTGGCCGCAGTGGGACCTCTATTGTTTGGCATGCTTCATGACTGGACAAAAGGATGGACACTTCCATTGCTAATCCAGGTCATTCTGGCCATCGCTTTGCTAATCGCAGGGATTCAGGCCAGCAAAAATAGAATGATCGGTTAGTCACACAACTCATTTATAAAAAAACAAAACGGCCTCCATCCTGAAAATCAGGATGGAGGCCGTTTATGCATAGAACAATTCCTTCATTAATTTATTCAATTTTAATCAATTTCAATGAGGAATGAACTCACTTCACTTTTACCTTAATCGTGTCTGTGCTGGTAACTCCGGCAGAGTTAATTAACTCTGCCCGATACGTATACGTGCCCGATGCTTTCCCGGACAGTGTAGTCACAGCACTTTGCGCATAAGGTGTAGCCGAACGGAGTTCTTGCGTATCGATCAACTTATCATTTTCATAGAGACGATACTCTGTAGCGTTGGTCCCCCACCACAGGTTCATGGTCACCTTATAATAGCCGTCGCCATCCCAGTTATCGTGAGAGAGAACCGCTTTGCCTGGCGTTGCGTTGGTAACCCGAACAGTCAACGTTTGACTACGCGTTGTTCCCTTGTCGTTAGTCAGCTCAGCCACGTACGTATACGTGCCATTGGCTTTGCCCGTGATCTTCGTCTGAGCAAACTGCGCCCAAGGTGCGTTGTAAGTCAACTTTTGCGTATCAACCAAAACCCCGTCCTCATATAACTTGTAGCTAGTTGCGTTCTCGCCCCACCACAGGTTCATTGTAACGATATACGCGCCCTCTGGTAAGCCGTTGCCTACCCAGTTATTGTGAGACAATACAGGCGTACCTGGGGCCTTAGTTGCCGGAGTTTCTGGTTCGGTCTCCACGGCTTCCAATTTCAGTGCCGTATTGGCTGTACCCGAAAGCCCCTGTTGGTCTTTTACCGTAAGTTCAACAGCATACTCGCCTGCTTCAATTCCCTCCAAAGGAAGGCTGAAGGTACCATCAGCTTGTACTTCAAAGACTCCTTCTTTATAAACCGAACCATCCTCTTTTTTCACAACATACGTTGCTTCCAGGGAAGCGGCCGGATCAAACGTGATGTCCCACCCGCTGGCAAGCGCAGGTGCTACACGGAAGTACAAGTCTTCCACGCTACCATTAAGAACAGCAGACTCATCCTCTTTGAACTCCAACGCTTCTGGTGCAGTTACAGCCGGAGCTGTCTTTTTCACCAAAAATGGCGAAGTGTCTTCCTTATAGGTTTTGCCGTCCGTACCAATAGTAGTGATATCAACGGTGTATAAACCATCCGGAATCTCTGTCACTTCATTAGTTGTGTAATCCGCATATGTGCCGTCCCAGGCAAGATTATATCTTGCGTTAGCATTGAAATTATAATAGTTACCGAAAATGGAACCGATATAACCATCTTGATAATATCCACCTTCCGGATTAAGACCATCAAAAATCTCAATCAGGGCGAATGTCATCGGATTGTAGAATTCCATCGCTACATTAAGTGTATCCAACGTACCATCAGCCTTCAATGGATAGTGAAAAGGATTTTTTTCAGTGCCTTTTACGGTTTCAATATATTTAACTCCACTCAACGTAACGTTGAAATGAGCAACATATGGCACAGTAAATGTATTGGTTCCGTTCGAGAACTCAATGTATCCTTGTGCTTCTGTAGTCGCAGTAACCCCTCGTGGAACGGTAATTGTCACTGCAAGCTCTTCCTCACCATTCAGTGTGAAGGAACTCTTGTCTACCTCAACGGATACACCAGCAACATTACGAGTTGGATTCACATTTACGGTGTAATCCCCTCCACTGCCATTCCGCGCTTCAACTTTAATCGTTTTGGTAATCGTCTTTTCATCTGTGCTCAGGAAATTACCGTAGTTGATGCTTCCGGTGATATTTTCCTTTTCAACAACAGCGCCACTTTCGGTGTACTGAGTTACATCAAGCACCTTGACAAAAGCAACAGGGTCAATAGTATTCACAGCCTGAATACGGCCAGCACCTTGATCAAATACATCAAATTGGGTTGTATCCAACACTTTACTATTGTTCATCAGCGCAACTTTGATATCAAATGGCGTCCATTCCGGATGCTTCTCGATCAGCAGCGCAATCAAACCTGCTACATGAGGTGTAGCCATACTTGTACCTGATTTACGATCATAAGCCTGTGCGTAATCTGCGTCTGGCTCATCCTTGCCGTAGGCAGGAATCGTAGACAGAATGCTTGTACCTGGTGCAACAATATCCGGTTTGATGTCAAGTGTTACCTTGGCAGGTCCGCGGGAACTGGATGAATTCATTTCATCACCCGGCGTTTGGCTGCGTTCAAAATCACTAAAGCTTACTTCAACGGCTTGGCCTGCGTCCAACTCAGCCTTGATCACATCACCATCTTCCTTGGACATGCTCAGTGTTGGAATGAGTTCAAAGTTATCGCCCAGACTCACACCGATTGGACCCGGAATGTTGTTATATACAATAACAGCCAAGGCTCCGGCTGCTTTAGCATTGGCGATTTTCTCTACAAATGCGATTTCACCACGCTGTATTAATGCCACTTTACCTGTAAAATCCTGACCTTCAAAATCAGTTGGCTTACCCAGTGCTGCATATTCAAGCTCATATTTCCCTGTCAAAACAGTTTCAGGGTCTGCCGACAGGCTCCATCCCATCAGATCCAGACGGTAAACCGACTCAGTAATAGCCAGTGGAGCTTCAGTCGGAGCAACTACAGACTCTTCTTCCACAGGGGCAGCTTCAGGAGAAGCTTCAACGGGTGCAGAAGGTGATACAGATGGCGTATTTTCTTCCGTTGTAGCTTCTTCTACATTCGGAACTTCAGCTTCGTTAGAAACTGTGTCCTCCACAGCTGCTGCACTTTCCTCATCAACCGTTGCGGGTACACCTTGCTCTGAACCTTCAGGCTCTTCTGTTCCAGGTGCCGTACCCAGTTCAGGAGATTGTTCAACCTCTGGCACCGGTTGTTGTTCAGGTTGTGCCTCTTCGCCTTCCTCACCAATCCAGAAGTGAGTATCCGCTGTAATGAGCTGACTAGGACCTGTTGAGTTACCTACCGTAATCGCCATCGCAGACGCCCCTGGAGAACCAAGTGTATAACGGTTAGGTCCGTCATTGCCACTGGCAACTACTGCTGTCACACCAGACAGCATCGCATTATTCAGGGCTACCGAGGTAATATAACTTGGATCGTTAGCGGTATTCCCCAAAGAGAGATTAATTATATCCATGCCATCTTCAACGGAACGATCAATTCCGCCGAGCACCCATGAGGTTTGACCACTACCATACGGCCCAAGTACACGGTATGCATAGATATCTGCTTCAGGAGCAACGCCAACAATCCCGTAATCACCTGCTTCACGAGCAGCAATGGTACCGGCTACGTGCGTACCGTGGGATGTATAAAAGGCACTTCCCCTTTCGTTAAACTCAGGTTCCCCTGAACTTTTCCATTCTTGATACGTTGCTTCATACGGGTCATTGTCGTTACCAACAAAGTCCCATCCGCCTTTGTAAGCTTCCTGCAAATTAGGATGCTCATAGTCAATCCCTGTATCGATGACACCCACTTTGATGCCATTTCCTTTGTAACCCAGATCCCATACTTCAGGTGCACCAATAAAAGGTGCTGTGTCTTTCATGTACGGGTTCACTTCATCTGTCTCAGGCGCTATTGTAAATTCAAGGTCAGGATATACGCTGACCACGCCAGGTATTTGAAGCAATTGTCCCACTTGGTTTCCTTTAAGCTCAATCGCTACACCATTTAGGGCATATGCATATTCTTCCAATACTTCATGTTTGATTTTCTTCTGAGTGAGGCTATGTACAAATGACTGTTGTTGTTGCTCAACTTGAGTCACAGCCTTTGTTTCCATAGAGGAGGTAAAAGATTTTCCGGAGAGGGTTGATTCACCTTGCGCTACTGCAACAGGTTTATTGGAAAGCTCAACGATCACGCGGGTGTTCTCTCCACCCAGGCCTTCCAAGCTTTTATCCAAAAATGGATCTGCGGCAAGTTTGGCTTCCCGCCCTGCAAGAATTTCTCTCCATTGTTTGGCTTCGGCTGTACTCGGTAAGTTTTCAAGCTGAATAACTGAATCTGCGGGAGCGGCTCCAGCCGCGGGGAGAATAATGGAAAAGACCATCAGAACACTTAATAAAGTGGATATCAATCGTTTACTCAAGGCTTTGCCCCTCCTTTTAAATGTGAATACGTCACCAAATGATGGGTTCCTGCTGTTTGTGTGTACTGCAATACACACTCCAATTTCACCACCTATCTGCAAGAAGTTTGACCCTTGGTAAATTATTCTATCAAAATACCACATTTTCCTTCTAAATACTTACAAATATGATATAGAAATTACTTATATGGGTCTTGAGTACGATAAAAATATCCATTTGTAATTATTTGTCGTTTGAATATTTCATTTTTAAAATAATGCATCAAAAAAAAAAGACCAAGAGCCTCTTTATCCGAAAGAGATTCCTGGTGTATAGGGGAAGCGTCGTTAGCATACAAAGGATCTTGATAATTCGTTTAACATCGATAAAAATTGCTACACGTCATAAATTTTTACTTATTCTGGCTTCACGGCTTCAATACGCAGACGCTTGTAATCGGCATACAGAGCATCATCTTTCCAAAGGTGAGGCTTCACGATCTGACTGGTTTCCTTGCATATTTGTTGTATCTCTTCATGACTGAGACTTGCAAAATAGTCGCCTCCAAAATGAGCCAACCAGCCTACTATACCCTGCTCACCATCTGCCAGTCTGGTAGGACGCTCGTAGTGATAGGCCTGTCGCACCACAAATCCACGTTGTTCTAAAATATGGCTATATTCTCCGATCGACGGAAAATACCAAGGATTACGTTCCGATGCACGAATGTCCGTGCTCCGCTCCATAACCTGCTCTAATGCATTCACAATGGTCTGAACATTCCCTTTACCACCGAATTCTGCTATAAAACGCCCTCCGGGCTTCAAAGATTTCCATATACTATCCACCACTAATCGCGGGCTTCGCATCCAGTGCAGGGCTGCATTGGAGAAAACGGCATTATACAGTCTTTTCGTCTCAAACTGATGACCGTCTCCTTCCACGAACTCAAGTTCAGGGAATTTCTCCCCCGCACGGCGAATCATGTCTGGCGATGCGTCCATGCCAATAACTTCAGCTCCGGTCAGAGAAATTTCATGCGTCAAATCCCCTGTCCCGCAACCCAGATCAAGAATGTATTCCCCTTTTTGTGGTTGAAGCCAAGAGATCAGATTTTTGCCATATCCCGACACAAAAGCCAGTTTGTTATCATATTCGTCTGCTTGCCATTGATTTAATGATTTCATGGATACCACCGTCGCTTTCGTTATTGATATCCTCATTGTGGCATAGAATTGTTTATTCTTTAAATATATAGATTCTATATTGTTTATAGGTATAACCAATAGGACACTTCCTTTGAACGCAAAAAACTTCCCGAAGGAAGCTTCTTTTTAATACGTCCCAGGAGGGATACTCTCCTTCCAGTCGAGACTGCGATGTAGTGCTAACGAAGCAGATGCTCCGACGAACCATTGGGGTTCTCTTCCCCTGAACGCAAAAAAAAACTTCCCGAAGGAAGTTTTCTTTTTTTACGTCCCAGGAGGGATACTCTCCTTCCAGTCGAGACTGCGATGTAGTGCTAACGAAGCAGATGCTCCGACGAACCATTGGGGTTCTCTTCCCTTGAACGCAAAAAAAACTTCCTGAAGGAAGTTTTCTTTTTTTACGTCCCAGGAGGGATTCGAACCCCCGACCGACGCCTTAGAAGGGCGTTGCTCTATCCAGCTGAGCTACTGAGACAAATATGTATAATAAATTTTCGGCGCGGTTCTTATTATACTCTGATTTCTATATTTTTCAATAGTTTTATAAAAAAATTAATAATTATACTTAAACACCGGTTCAAACATGTACTTTACCGTATTATTCTCATACTCCAGCCCCTTTGAGAATATGATAGCTTGAACCAGGTTATATTGAGGAGATTGGGACATTTAGAGTAAGATTAACATCAGACATTTTCAATGTCAGAATTGCTGGGTAATCTTTTGCATACATACATTTCAATGATCCATTGAAGGAGAGAATCGTCATGAGACAGCTTTTATCAGCCCTATCCTATTTCAGTATTTTCTTTGCCCCGTTCCTGTTTCCGATCATTATATGGATTGTTGCCAAGGATGATTACATTGAGGGACATGCAAAACGCGCCTTATTCTCACATGTATTCCCCTTTCTCGCTGCCATTCCGTTATTTTATTTCTTCGTAACTGCGCATAGTCTGGGTTCCGCCGTCGGGTTTGTCATTCTATTCTTTGTGATCTACGGATTAAGCTTTGTGTACAATGTGGTTAAAGGGATTCAAGTACTGCGCGAGTATGCTTGATCACATCTCCACCTGATCTGACCATCGCATAACAAAACCCGCCGTTCAACAACGGCGGGTTTTTCCAGTTACAGATACAGTCAGAGCAACCGGCAACAGCAACAGGTCACATCTACATATAGCTCAACATTGAACTCTATCCCGCTAACACCACATGTATTGCTGGAGCGTTACCTGTTAAGCCTGCCCGATCAGATAACGTTGAAGTGTTGGACCAAGCAAACCAAAGGAAAACAACTCACTTTGAAACCGAGCTTTATCTTCTTCTACTGTCATACCTTCGCTGTTCTCAAATGCGACTTCTGTCGCCTCTTCAAACGCAGTATGCATATTATTGTTATACCAGTCGATCGCCGAATCGGAGTGATTGCGTACAATCCGAACAACTTCCAGCGAATTTCCGGGCTGGGTTGAAGCCACGTATACAAGTAACGATGGATCTCCGGCATTTCCAGGCTGCACTTCAACCTCTGCACAAGACAATCCATCCACCTCGGTTAATCTGCGTATTTTGGCATCTTGAATGGCATACATTCGTCATCGCGCTCCTTTTCCTTTGTGCTTATCATGTACTTTGTTCAATCTGGTATCGTGTCTCTGGTGTGCCCAATCGGTAAATCTCTCGATACACCTGTTGTAATACCGTTTCATACGCTCGGTTTACGGACTCCTCCGGTGTATCTGGCCATGGGAATACCATGCCAGGAAAGGCCTCTTCCTCCTTTTCCTGCATGAGGCTCAGCAGTCCCAGTAATTGCTCCGCTTCCTGCGGCGTTGCCTGAATGATCCATTCATACGATGTTACCGACGGATCCGGAATAACGGAGCGGCCCATGACAGACACATAATACTTCATACTGTCCATTGCATGTTCTCTCCTTCACAGGCATGTTGAGGCCGTTGTCCCTAGAACTAGTTTCCGAAGAGGACAGACATTTTATGCCTGCTTTCGGCATATATTTGTTACGACCTCTGACGAAAAGACAACATTTGCTGGTTGCCAGTAACTAAGCAGCCATACGGATGAATGACTCGACCAAGAAAGGATGAACAAACCATGTGCGGTATTACCGGCTTCATACAGTGGAATCGGGATTTGACCCAGGAATCAGAGCTGCTGGTCCGTATGACGGATAGCTTGTCGAACCGGGGGCCCGACGCTTCAGGTACATGGATCTCCAATCCTTGTGCCTTTGGACATCGGCGTCTTAGTGTAATGGACCCCGAGAACGGCGCACAGCCCATGCATGCGTTACAGGGAGATACCTCCTATACCGTCGTGTATAACGGAGAACTATACAATGCACCCGAGTTGAAAAAGGAATTGCTCCAGCGGGGGCATCAGTTCCGCACGCAATGTGATACGGAAGTGTTGCTCGCCTCTTATATTGAGTGGGGACCGGCATGTGTTGACCGGTTTAACGGTATTTTTGCTTTTGCCATATGGGATGGGGGACGCGAACAGGTTTTTATCGCACGAGATCGCCTTGGCGTTAAACCTCTTTTCTACAGTAATAACAAAGACACACTCGTATTTGGTTCAGAGCCCAAAGCTCTGCTCATTCACCCGGATGTGGAAGCCGCTGTTGGCCCGGAAGGATTGGCCGAAGTGTTTATCGTAGGGCCTGCACGGACACCAGGACACGGCGTATACTCTTCACTGAGCGAACTCAAGCCTGCTCACGCGCTGATCTATAACCGAAACGGGATCCGAACCTATGCCTATTGGAAACTGGAAAGCCAGAACCACGAACATAACCTGGAAGAGACGGCAGCCGAGGTACGCTCTCTCTTGCAAGATACACTGGAGCGCCAGTTGGCTTCGGATGTTCCGGTATGCTCTCTTTTATCAGGAGGACTGGACTCCAGCGCCTTGTCTGCATTAGCCGTGGATTATTACAATCGGACCGGGCAAGGCCAAATCAGTACGTATTCTGTCGATTATGTGGATAACGCCAAGCATTTCCAGGCGCATTCCTTTCAGCCGGGTGCAGATGGACCCTGGATTAAGCGAATGGTGGATGAACTCAAGACCGATCATCACTGGATTGAGATTGAGAACGGAGAACTGGTTCATGCACTAACACAGGCCATGTTAGTAAGGGATCTGCCAGGTATGGCGGATGTAGATTCCTCGCTCTATTTGTTCTGTAAAGAAATCAAAAAAGGGGCCACCGTTGCCGTCTCAGGCGAAGCAGCGGATGAAGTATTTGGCGGCTACCCCTGGTTCCATCGAGAAGATATGCTGAACTCCGGTACGTTTCCGTGGTCTGTAGCGCCTGATATGCGAGCAGCCTTGTTATCCCCGGATATTCGGGAATGGATTCGGCCACTCGATTATTTGGCAGACCGCTATTCGGATGCAGTGGCTGAAGTGCCTCTGTTGGATGGGGAAACAGGTAAAGCCGCACAAATGCGGGTGATGTCCTACCTAAACATTACCCGTTTCATGCCTACACTTCTGGATCGCAAAGACCGGATGAGCATGGGGGCAGGACTGGAAGTGCGGGTACCTTACTGTGACCATCGTCTGATCCAGTATGTGTTTAACATCCCTTGGGAAATGAAAATAACCGGCGGGCGGGAAAAAGGTATTCTGCGTAAAGCACTCGAAGGTGTCCTGCCTGACGATGTGTTATATCGCAAAAAGAGTCCGTACCCGAAAACACATAATCCGCAATATCTGGCCGCGGTCAAACAACAGGTACTTGATATCCTGGATGATCCCACATCACCTATTTTGCCTTTGATTGACAAAGCTCAGATCCGGAATCTTGCGTCTTCACCAGATGCAGCTTCCAATCTCCCCTGGTTCGGACAGTTAATGTCGGGTCCCCAGTTATTTGCTTATCTGACTCAGATCAATACCTGGTTGCGGACATATAAAGTCGCTATTCGTTAAGATCATGTTATGCATTGATTCAGCATGATGAATTATTTAAGGGTGCCCAAACAGTAACTACTGTGTTTGGACACCCTTTTATTACTTTTTTTATAAGAATCTCTGTACGTATGCGCTCATTCTTATCCACATTCCACTCATCTCATTTTATTGCACTTTGAAACGACTGACGGTCTGTTGCAACTGTTCTGCCATCAAGGAGAGATCATTGGCTGCGGAAGCGATCTCCTGCATCGCAGACAACTGCTCCTCTGAAGATGCACTCACTTCTTCTGTTCCGGCGGCCCCCGTTTCGGTCACTTCCATGATTGTTTTCATAGACCTATTAATCTGTTCTACACCTGTTGACATTTGCTCAATTGAAGCAGAGACTTCCTGTGTTTGCCCCGCTACGCTTCCAACCGCCTCACGAATTTCATCAAATGTGGCTCCCGCTTGGTGAACAAGTGCAATCCCCTCTTGAACCTCTGCGGATACAGCCACCATAGATTCAGCAGCATTTCGCATTCCCTTCTCAATCGATGCCACCAACGGAACAATTTGATTAGCAGAAAGCGCAGACTGCTCAGACAGCTTCCGAACCTCTGTAGCAACAACCTGAAACCCTCTTCCTTGTTCGCCAGCTCGTGCAGCCTCAATAGCGGCATTAAGGGATAGGAGATTCGTCTGTGCTGATATTTCCGAGATGCTGTCCACCATTTTCACAATATCCTGAGAGTGCCTGCTCAGTTCCTGGATCACGACCGACAGATTCGACACCGTCCCTTGTATAGAATTCATTTGACCTATCGCAGACTGAACTGACTCGCTACCCGATATTGTTTTTACGGAGACTTTGGTAGCTTCTTCAGACATATGGAGTGTGTTCTCCGTAACTTGTTGAAAGCCTGTCGTCAACTCATTCATCGTCTGGAATCCATCACTCGCCATTCGAACCTGTGTATCCATACCTGTTGCAATCTCACCCATTGTGATGGCCACTTGCTCTGTGGCGGTTGCTGTCTGTTCGGTGCTTGCCGTCAACTCCTCTGAAGAGGCAGCTACCCGTTCTGCACTGTCTCCTACCTGATGAATGAGTGTACGCAAATTGGCAGACATGATATTAAAGGCTTGGGCGAGATCACCAATCTCATCCTTGTTACGGACCACAATAGGCTCACCAGTCAGATCTCCGGCTGCAATCCGGCTCGCGGATTGGGCAACAGCAGCAACAGGCAAGGATATCATTCTGCCAATGACATACGCCACAAGTGCCCCGATGAGAAGAGAAGCCACTCCAATAATTGCAATCCACCTAAGGACTTGCACAATCTGAAGATTAGCCTCCACAACGCCTGAGTTCATGGCATCTTGTTGATGCGTTTCCATGCCTTCCACAATGCCTTCAAATTCAGAGATCAAACTTGGGGCTGTGTCCTTCAGTAATCTTGAGATTTCACTGTTATTCCCCTGTCTTGTCAATGTCATAATCTGCTGTGCAAGTTCATAATATCGGCTCATCGCTTCATCTGAGCGTGAAAGGTAATCTTTCATCTTTGAACTTGAAACTGTTGATTTTAATTCTTCATTTATCGCTATGTAATCTTCATAAGCTTTATTAAATGCCTGTTCGTTCTCTGCATTGTCTTCCAAAATATAATTTCTCAAAGCAATCTGCTGTGATTTAAGATCAATCGACATATTTTTAATGAGCAATAGTTTGCTTGTTCTATCATTGATTAATTCTGTATACGTTTTCTCAACAGCTATAAACTGCGTATATGTTATAACCGTTATAGCCACCAATAATAACAGCACAGATGAGAAACCCATAAGTAATTTACGGCTAATTGAGATTTTTTTCATGTGTACTCCCCCGAAAGTTCAGATAACGTGCATGATGCTTCCTACATCCACCCTCCTTTTAATTTAATTAAGACTTTAGACCCAATTAAAAATATAATTCGTGATTATATGTACAAATACTATTCATAACAGGGTCTTTTTTCCTATTCATACTAACCCAAAAAATATGAAATTTGAATCATAAACTTAAAATATTATTTTTCGAAATTGTCAAGTCCCTTTTAAAAAAGTACACAAACACTAACTCTAGTCCGGTAAAACAAAAAAACACCTTCCAGTAGGCAAGTCCAAACCAAAGGTCTGATCTTGCCTATACTAAAAGATGCGTTTGAAGTTACGCTGATATGTGGTTTAGAAACAAATAAACATAATCCAGCTCCCCAGTGGAATAGCTAAATATGAAATGCCGGTCAACGAATCAATACCGGATTGCGTTCAAGCAGCCCGCTGCCAAACGTTTCTCTGAACGGGGAATCCTCCATATGGATATAACCGATGTAACAGCCACATTTTTTCATACGACAAGGCCGATCCGCGGCCAAAGCCTGCAGACCATCGCGATACAGATGTCCAATGATTCGACGATCCTTGTAACACCGCTTCACATGCCCTGACCCTTGTACATAAAATACTTCGGAACCGGCAGCACAACGTTTGCCCAAGCTCTCATAATCCTGCAGATTTCCTTCAAAAAGCGGATCAAGCCCACGTAAAAATTGAACCTCTTCCGGCGTGTAATACTTGGGCCGATCTTTGAAGGCATTTACCCACATATACACATCATCCGGCAAAGCCTGTCTCATGGACTCGATTGCGGGGAAAGCACTACGGAGTCCGACAGTACCGACACTAAAAGCAAGTCCCATCTGACGCAAGGTCAGACATTGTTTTACAAAAGAAGCCTCTTTTGTCTCACGAGGATGATACGTCGCCCAAAAGGCTGCTTTATTCGCATCCAGCTCTCTCGCCCAATCCAGTTTGACGGACAGGTTGGTTTGAATTGCAACTTTATCCACATGTGGCATATGTGACAGCTCAACCATCGCTTCCCGGTACCAACGACGCACCAAAGCTTCACCGTAGGGATTGAAGAATATCGAAAATTGATGCCCGGCACGCTCTTGCTCCTGACCCAATTCACAAATTGACGCAATTGTTGTTCATCCACTTCCAACGTCTCTTTGGAATCCACGGTTTTGCTAAAAGGGCAGTATGGACAGTCGTAATTACAGGAAGACAACTTCCCCCGATAATACAAAGTCGCTCTCATGATAAAACAAACCCTTCCATCTGTTCACGAATTTCGGCAGATATAAGCCAATCTCCAATCGCATCGGAGTAACCTAGTCCTTCTTCTGTCAGACGCAGCACCTGCTTGTCCTCATCGCTCTCCAACTCCGCCATGCCCTCTGTCAACAGTTCAGCCAACCAGACATAGTCGGACATCACATCGGTACCAAAGCGCTGTTGGTAGTCAGACAACATCAATCCCTCCCGATGCAGCAAGGCTTTCAGAATAAAGCGGCGTCTCTGTTCCTCACGGCTTAACACGATACCATAATCCGCCACATCGTAGCGCTCAGTCGCCACATAATCGGCAATGATGCTCTGTGTGGCCTTGTAACTCACGCCGTATTTGGATGCATAGTGTACTTCACTCGTATAAGAGCGTGCACCACATCCCAGACCAACCATGCCCTCCTCCTGACAGCTATAAGGCAAGAGCACTTTGGAGGACGACTGTTCCTTGGCAAATCTGCGCATCGAATATTGCACATAACCTTTGCTTTTCAATGTCTCACGTGCAGCTATATACAGCTCCATCCGAATGTCAGGTCCCTGACGGCGAATATCTTCAGGCTTCACGATTGTATTTTCCCGTGTGTACAAGGGATAGATAAAGATCTCGCCCGGTTCATAGGCCAGAACTCTTTCCAATGAATAGATCCACGATTCCACCGTTTGACCCGGCAAACCATAGATCAGATCCAGATTTAACAATGGGAAATCATACCTAGTAAGCTTCTCAAGCGCTAGTTCAACTTCCTGCGGTTTTTGTGGACGATAGATGGCAGATGCTTCAGTTTCAATGAAACTCTGGATACCCATACTAATACGATCCACACTTCGCTCCTTCATAATGGCCAGCTTGGCGTCCGTAACGGTATCCGGCGACGTTTCCACCGAAATCGATGCTTGCGAAGGGTCTAGTCCCATCACATGTTCGGCAATATCAAACAGACGATTCAACTGAACCTCATTTAATAATGTAGGCGTTCCTCCACCAATCGCAAACCGGGAATACGGTCTTCGAGATGTAATGGGTGCCCACTGCTTCGCCTGACGTTCCAGCGCATCCACATAACGTTCATGCGTATCATCCCGTCGATCCGGCAGGGTGAACAGATTACAGAATCCGCAACGTGCAGCACAAAAGGGAATGTGCATATATAAAAAATATGTATCGGTATTTTCTCGTTCCCACATTGGCCCCAGCGGCATTGGTGGGTCAAGCTCCCGATATGCGGTCTTGTGCGGGTATGAGTACAGATACGAACGATAAGGGAATTCGAGTACTTCACGAAGACCTGTAATCGTTGTATTGGATCCGGACTGATCGGAATGGCCTGTTGTCATGGGTTGAGAATGATTGTCCATCGGTCTCCTCCTGTCTCCGGTTGTTATCATCATCATAAGATTAACACGTTTAAGAGTAATACGTTCTATACTAAAAATTCACGGTATGGCACCGTCCAGACGACATCATGCGCAAGCCGGTGTCCTTGATACCCGTCTTCACCGTAAGCTGTACCATGATCGGAAAAAGCCAAACAAAAGGTAGGCCGAGCGCGTTTCCTCATCGCCTCGAACAATGGTCCAAGAGCCTCATCTACATATCGAAGGGCAGCTCGCTGAGTCTCCACCGAGTCCTCCTTGGCTCCTTCTACAAAGTAACGATTGGGGCCATGAATGGCAGACACGTTCAAAAACATAAATATCTTTTCATCCTCCGCTGTCTGTTCAAGCAACTTTAATGCATGCTGTACCTGATGCTCTGTTGATTTGGGGTTGGTTACCCCAAAGTTCATTCGCCAGTAACTCTGTTGGAAATAACCGGGCAATACTTTCGCAAGCGGGTTTTTTTTCGTAAAAAAGATGACGCCGCCAATACAGATGGTACGGTAACCTTCAGCTGCGAACCCGGATACGATATCCGGTGTATCAAACAGCCAAGTGTGCGGATGTGTCTTGAGTCCGGTATTCCGGGAATGAAATAGCCTTACATGAGATGCCTTATCTGTATTGGCAGGGGTCGGCATAAAACCACCAAAAAAAGCATGGTGCGCCGCATATGTAAAACTGCCTGGGGTATGACGTTTCTCCCACGAACCCGAACCACATAGATTAGGACAATTCTCCTCTTCCAGCTTGGCTACGTCATATCGTAACGTATCCAGCGTAATCATTAACAAATCATGGGAGCCCACGATGGTGTTCATATCAGGCATGTTGAATAGGCTCCTTTCGTAAAAGTTCCATTTCCCACTCGTAGGTTCCGAGGCCATGATGCTCAACCCTGTATAACAGATCTCCAAACGGATTCACATCCAGCACATAGGCACGCGGATTCGACCCACTAGTAAGCATCACATCAATCCCGGCTGACCACGAGTTGGGAAATGCAGACATGGCTGCTTGCGCTACCGACCGAATCAGCGACATCCGCTGTTCATCCAACCCTGCTTCAGCAGGCAGCATACGCTCATTGCGCAGATGTAGATTAGTAATTGGCGTACGGCTCAGCCGCATAATCGCATGACCTGCCTGTCCACCCGCAACCAGTTGGCGAATATCGTAGGCCCGTTGATCAAGCGTAGCTTTGGGCATCCACCGTTCAATCTGTGCACCTTCTGCACATAACCAGTTCATCAGCGTAGCAATCTCTTCACCGCGGGTATACTTGCGTAGACGTCCTTCATTGAAGAAAATCGTCTTGCCCTGTATCTGTTCCATCCCCATCGTTGTTACAGCGATCTCATCACCCGTTCGGGGATTGACTTGATAGGCTACAACTCCTGAAGCCCCGGAGCCACTTGCGAGCTTTACAAATACACGGTTCATACCGGCATATTGCATAGCTGTACGCAAGTCGGTGTAACTTCGAATCGGCTGTGAAGACTGGAGCGTAGGAGGTACCTGAACCCCATGAGAAGATAGATGCTGCTGACATGTTCTCTTGTCAAACATCAATTGGATATCGGCGGGATCATTCAAGAATCGGACTTCAGGCCATATTTTCCGAGACTCACGGCCGATTCGATCCAGACATGCTTTCCAGCCACGGAACCACTGGGCAGGAGCGTATATTCTTCCCCACTGCTGTTCCAGCGCGAGTGCCTGTTCTGCGGAAAATGCTTCTGCTCCCATTTCACCCGTTAATGTTGACGGTGACGTATCGTTCATAGCTCCAAGGAACAGTAGCTCACATTCCACTTTCCAATCCTCTCCAGGAGCATCTATTCGAATCAGGGGTACGGGCAGATTGGAATCTACTGTATCAGCGATGGTTCGTCCGTGCCTCCAATTCTGGAGCAATTGAGCATAGGGCAGTACAACCGCAGGTTTCAAACCCAATCTATGCCTAGCCTCTTGCAGCCCCTGTGTTCGTCGGTTATCAGGGTTTCCGATCAATAAAAAGGGCTGATCTTGCGTTAAATCAGGTACATCTATTGGTTGATGCAGATTCTCATTCATTTCCTTTACGCCTGACATCGACTATTCTGTTAACGATGGATAGCGCCAGTCATCCTCATCACTCTGTTGCTGGTCGCTAACATCTACAGATATACCGGATTGGTTCCAGCGACTGATCATTTCATTGGTCATGTAATGGTAACTTAGATCAAGATGTTTCAGTTTCTTGATCTTGTCACTGGCAAGCAACACCTCGGCCCCTTCATCGGACAACGTCCCTTGCGATAGATCCAGTACTTCAAGTTGATCCAGAATAGGTGCTTCAGCTGCTGCTTTTGCAATCTCATCCTGAATTTCACTGTCTTTCAGACCCAAGTAAACCAGCTTTGGAAATAATCCTTTTTCTAGCAAAGGGAGTACATCTTCAAGTGATCCATTGAAACCATAATTATCCACACCCAGGTACAGTTCCAGTTTACGCAATTCAGGCAACTTGGCATGGGTGATTGAAGATAACACTTCTTTCGGCAGACCACCACAAATAATAATCAATTCTTCAAGCTTGGCATGCTGGAGTGGTTCCAGACTGAGGCCGCTACTGCCCATTACAGAGAATGATTTTAATTCTGGAAAGGCACCTAACAGCGGTGTGAGATTGGTCTGGATAATCCACGATACTTCACATTCTTCGAATCCCATATCTCCAATAAACAGTTTCTTCAATGACGGAAAACTTGGAGCCGACTCGACGAGCGTACTCATGAACTCATCAGGCGAATTTTCATAAGCCTGTCCCCAATCTCCGATGACCAGACTTTCCAATGAGCTGGCCTCCGGTTTAGCTGCCAGTTCCTTAATTAACTTTTCCATACGAATGCCGTCCTCATAATCATCGTAAGATACAACAAGCTTCACTTCTTGCATGAGTAGATCCCTCCGTTTAAGGTTCATATGTGATTCGTTAGTTTGAATGTTAACCCATACCACACAAGGCTTGCAACTTCTTCCAACTCCAGTCCCAATGAGATTCCCAATCGTGCAACGTAAACTAATTTTTATGTAGGCATAAGAACATGTGTTCTGATGTGTAGTCGCAGAAATAGCTAACTTCAATTAGGTATATGGATGGACTATCACCAAACCCGATCAAATACTTTATTTCATACAAAAAGCGTTAATGGCGGATGAACCATCCCATCGGAATGCTTCTCTCCTTCCATTAACGCTTTGATGTTCACGTATCATGAAGTTAAATCAAGAAATCAAGATGTTTTGTTTATTCTTAGCCTTCAAGTCTGGATACAAGCGCTCTCAGCGCATGACCACGGTGGCTAATCGCCTGCTTTTGCTCCAGCGTCAGCTCTGCCATTGTCATTTCGTATTCAGGTACATAGAACAGTGGGTCATATCCAAAACCGCCAGCACCCGCAGCTTCAGCTGTAATCCAGCCTTCCGCAGTGCCTTCCGATTCATATTTATCACCTGTTGTCGGGTCGTACAGTACCAATGCGCAGACGAATCGAGCCGGACTTAAGAGCGGCTGCTCGGTGTCCTCACCGGATTTCAACGATTCCAGCGTCTCCAGCAACTTCGCATTGTTCTGTGCATCCGTTGCTCCTTCGCCTGCATATCTCGCTGAATAAACTCCGGGCTCCCCGTCCAACAGATCTACGCAGAGTCCAGAATCGTCTGCCAGTACGGGCAAACCAAGCGCGTCGCCTACTGCCTTGGCTTTCTTCCAGGCATTTTCCGCAAACGTTACGCCATCTTCCACCACATCCGGCAGCTCCGGATAGTCAAACATGCTCTTGACCTCTTTGCCAAGCGGTGCGAAAGCATGAGCGAATTCACGGACTTTACCCGCATTGCGGGTAGCAACAATGAGGATTGGGCTGTCCAAACTCATCTTACGCTTCCCCTAATCCACGCGCGCCAATCTTGAGCGCAATCGGGCCGAGCACTTCTTTTTGACGCTCGATCATCTCCAGAATTCCCTGCTCACCAAGTTCCAACATCGCGTTTAGCTCCCGGCGATCAAATGGAGCTTCCTCACCTGTTCCCTGAAGCTCGACGTATTTACCGCCGCCTGTCATCACCAGGTTCATGTCTACCTTGGCTTTGGAATCTTCATCATAGTTCAAATCCAGTACAGGCTGTTCACCCACAACGCCCACACTTACTGCGGCAATGAAATCCGTAATCGGGAACACTTGCAGTTTGTGCTGTTGAGAGATCTTGTTCACGGCAAGCGCCAGCGCTACAAACGCACCGGTAATGGACGTTGTGCGTGTGCCTCCGTCAGCTTGAATAACATCACAGTCCAGCGTAATCGTACGCTCACCAAGAGCCTGCAGATTAACTACCGAGCGCAGTGCCCGACCAATCAGACGCTGGATTTCCATGGTGCGTCCAGTTAATTTCCCGCGATTGGCTTCACGTTGGTTCCGAGTATGTGTTGCACGTGGCAACATGGAATATTCAGCTGTTACCCAGCCTTTTCCTTGCCCTTTCATAAAGGGAGGAACACGTTCCTCCACTGTAGCTGTACAGATCACCTTTGTATCTCCAACTTCAATCAGTACAGAGCCCTCGGCGTATTTATTCGTGTTCACTGTTAAATTCAGCGGGCGCAGCTGTTCGCTGGTTCGTCCGTTTGATCTCATATTTTCTGCCTCCTACGACTTAAGCATCCTGTAATGTTGAGCTTGTTAACATTTTTACGAATCCCTTATATTTTACCAAAGAGTTCGATTAAAAGCATCCTTAAGCATTCCTTGCTCATTAAATCGGAATTTCGTTGATATATTCAGGCTTGGAAACCGGCGCACTGTAATCCCGGTTGTCGTCACCCATGACCGTTTTTTGGCCATTCCATTCGATCTGCACTTTGGCATCCTTGCTGGCTGTGTTCTCCGCAGTAGTTAATACGACAGACTGTAACAGCTCGCTTGGCACAATATCCCCTTCGGCAAACATATCATCTTTCAAGGCAACCGTTACCGTGCCATCCTCTGCCGTTTTGACCGATTGCAGCTCTGTTCCGCCTGTCATGACCTCTTCCAATTCGCCACCTTTGTCAGGTCCCTTGATCAGTTCATTCAATGCTGCCTGCACCCGATCTTCACCAGGTGTAACCAGACGTGTCACCGGAACATAATATTGGATGCCTGCCGGCGAAGCAGCGGAGAAATAAACCGTTACCGGGCTGCTGTTCGTCACAAACGTTTCACCCAGATCCAGATTGATTCCCACAGCCCGATTCAGCGGTTCAGGCAGCGGCGTGCTGTTCACCGGCATTTGTGTTAACTTTTTGCCATCCACCCAGATCTGCACATTCTCCACATCAGGCGTTCCCGTCAATGTCCACGTGACAGCTTCTAGCATTTTCCGTTCTTCCTTCGCATCATACTTGGCAAAATTACCCGAGAACTCAACGACCGCCAGCTTATCATCCGCGTGAATCGTTACATTCTGCACAACCGTTCCCTGCGGGAGAACGCCCTGGAATCCTTCAGGCAGCATACCTGCATAGGCCCCGCCTGTGACAAGTGTATCCAGTGCTGTCTTTGGACTGCTGGCGTCTGTTCCAGAAGGAAGTGTCAGGGATACCGGAGCGAGCAGCCCCTGCTGGTCTTGCAGATATACCGTCGTTAATGGGAGCGTTGCGAGCGCACCATTCCCTTCGGCTGCTTGAATCATGGCTGCTTCCTGAATAGGCGGTGGTGGATCAACAGCTTCGGAAGACTGTGCTCCAAACATGCCGCAGCCTGACAATACCATAGGAATACTCAGCAGCGCTGCTGCCGATACCGTACGCAAAGATTGGATCTTTCTCATGATCACGTTCCCCCTCATCATTTTTACAGTTTGTACTACCATGTATACGAGCCTTTGTCCAAAAAATAACTAAAAGATAATCGCTTCGCTAAAAACTTATATATTATCTTAAAGAAACGTAAAACAGGTTAATAACGTATTAGGAAGCAAGAGTAGGGACATTGCTAACTTCAGAGGAGGAATCGCCCATGGAACATCCTGAGCAAGAAAAAATCCCTTACAGCCTGAATAGCCGCAAAGTGGCGGAGGCAACAAGGGAATGGCTGCATAAGCGGGGCGTCACGATCCCTGAGATCGCAGAGCTGGTCATGTTATTGCAGAAAAAATATTATCCAGGTCTTACGATGGAAGAATGTATCGAAAATGTGGAGATGGTTCTCCGTAAACGTGAGGTACAGAACGCTGTTCTGACCGGGATTCAGCTTGATATTCTGGCAGAACAGGGGCAGCTCATATCTCCTTTGCAGGAGATGATTGAGAACGATGAAGGACTGTATGGCGTGGATGAGATTTTGGCATTCTCCATCGTCAATGTATATGGCAGCATTGGATTTACGAATTATGGTTATGTGGACAAGCTGAAACCAGGGGTGCTTGAACGACTTAATGACAAGAGCCTGGGCCCTGTCCACACGTTCTTCGATGATATTGTCGGTGCGATTGCATCGGCAGCGAGCAGTCGGATCGCCCATCGCAAACAATCCGAGCTTGAAGAAGCACTGGGAGAAAAACCTGTCAGTGATGACACGGTATAATGCGTAACTCGTTTCATGTCTGATGCCATGTGGAACATTGAACATGTGTAAGGACGCTTTTTGAAATAACTGTTTAATAAAATAACTATTCATGGAAAAAGCGGCCTGATGGCCGCTTTTTTTGCATGTGTAAGATACTTTTTGATGATCCACATATTATTATTTCAGATGTTTAGGTCGTACTGTTCCCATCAAACCAAAACCTTCAACCAAATTCTGCTCGGTAGGTGAACCAGATGTAGTCCGTTTCGGTCCAATCGTGATTTCCGGGCCTTTGCGCTCTCGCAACATGCCACGCAGCACAGTGATGCCAACGATGCTGAGTCCGGTAAATACATACATCATCCGCATGATAATATTACCAGAATCTGTGCCCGTCACCATGCCGTGAACCAGCAGACCAATGAACACCGGATAGGACAACATGTGGAACATGAACCACCATTTACGGCCCAGCTTGTTCCGCAGATCACTGGATAACAGGACAATCACTAATCCGTAGAAAGCTAACGTTCCCAGACCACTGCCGATCGGATGCACGGAGGCGGTAAAAGGAATCAGAAGTTCGCCCCAGGTAAACGGGCTATAGTGATCAATATATAACGTTAATGCGTGCACGAGTCCAAGTCCGAAGGCGAGCCAGGTCGTTCGAGTATGCCATTTGAACATGTCTGCTTTTGGTTTGCCTTTGGCCATAGGCATCCCTTGCGCAATTCCCAGAAACACACCGGCAAAGAGCATCACATAAGCAGCAATTCCACTAATTCGAATGATATTCCACGTCGGCAGGTAATCTACAATCCATTGTGCCATAACCGACTCCCCCATATCTGTTAGACTTTTCCTAGATCAGACTGAAGCGATGATCCGGATCAAAACCCGGCCAATGCTCAACGAGCGTATCCGTATTCCCTCTAAAATAAATGCTCCCATCCCGTGTCATCCACAGGACGTCATGCCGATCGTAATGTCGGTTTAACCAGCCCACGGCTTCGGCACTTCCCAGAATGCATACCGTCTTGGCAATGATCTCGCATTGCGAAGCATGCTGTCCCATAACGGTACACTGCAATACGTCCGTATCTGCCGACTCCATCGTCCGGGGGTCAATGAGGTGGTGTGCAAAGCTTCCATCCGTATTCTGCCATTGTCTGCGGGAAATACCCGAAGTGGCAACAGCTCCTCGCTGTAAGCGAACCGTACCTGACGCATCACCCTGGCCTTGCAAAGGATCTGCTACTTTAAAGGTCCACTGGGGATAGTCCGGTGTACCCCATACCTGAATATCTCCACCCGCGTTAATTAAACCCGCCGGGATATGCAATGTTCGCTGCAACCAGTCCGCAATGCGCTCCACCGCCCATCCCTTAACGATCCCTCCCAGATCCAACTCAGCTCCAGGGTCCAGATGAACCATCCGGCTACCTTCCCGCTGAATCCATCCCGGACGACTGTGGTCATGCCGATCCTCCATCATTCCTGAACTGTCAGTTGTTCTTGTTCGCAAAATGCGTTGAAGCAGCGGACGTTGCAGTTGTCGTTGTTGCACCTTCTCGAAGCTTAAATCATATCCCGAAGCCTGAAGAGCCTGCGAGATACCCGGTTGGAAAATTCCTTCAGTCAGACCAATATATCCATAGGCCAGACTCAGCACTTCATCCATCGCAGCGGAGATGGGTATCCATCCGGTTGCATGATTCAGACGATTCAGTTCACTGTCTGCCACAAATCGGCTGAAGCGCTGCTCCTGCGTCTCAAACCAATTCTTGACCACGGTGGTTGCATGTTCAGCTTCTTCCCGCCCAGCGGACAGTTGCACTTCAACATCTGTGTTCATCGCACGGAATTGAAATCGGAGCGGACGAGCGACTTGCTCCGTGCGGCTCATGATGCACCTGTACGTGACTGATAGTTGCCACTGCTGTATCTGAGGTCTGTACCCTGGTTATTTTGCCCGATACGCTGAGAATCTGAATAATTATCCTTGTTACTCACGCTCTGATCTGGTCGAGCTGCTTGTGTGCTATCGGTTGTTCCATTATATTGACTATCATTATTGTCATTGTCCTGCGTGTTCCAGTTGTTGCTGTCCGTTGTACTGTTGATCCATTCGTCCATCACATCATCATGCGTATCCACCTGGCTTGAAGCAGTAACAATTTTATCTTTGCCATTTGCTGCTGCATAGGCCACATCAAAGGCATCCGAAGTTCTTACATATTGAAAGAGTGCAGCCACAGTCAACGTTGCTGCCGCTGAAGCTTGCCATTTTCTCCATTGATTCCGTTTTCTTCTGGTCATCGCTCTTCCCTGCTTTCTTTAGGGTGTGTCTCAAGACACGCCCTAGCGAAGTTCATAGATGTATGATAAGCGCGCTGGCTTAAAAATAGATGAATGAACCGTTAAGAGAGGCTAAAGCTTTATTTTAACGGTGCCCGTATCAAACTAAAAAAAGACTCGGGACAGGTGAGTTTCCTGTCCCGAGTCCCTATATAAGATCGCATTATCATTTCATATCGATATCAATTATTCCATTTAGATTTGAAAATAGAACTTGCCATCCGGTTGCTGCTCTTGCTTCACTACTTCGCGCCGAATTAACTCCTGCAAATGAGACAACGTCTCACTCATGGCAAACCTTAGTTGATGGGTACCAAGCCGATTGCCAAACATGTGTACACAGATGTCATACGCATTCGCTGATGACTCCTGAATTCGCTCTGCCAGCTTCTGAAGTCGTTCTTCATGGTGTACGAGCAGTTGGACGGTCCGTTCGTTAAATGTGGAAAAAGGATTCCGATGTCCCGGATACGCATGCTTGACGTTCAGCTCCCCAAGACGTTCCAATCCTTCCATATAAGACAATAATGGCTGAGGGTCACTGCCGGGTTGCAGACTGATATTCGGTGAAATCTGTGGCAAAACGGCATCTCCGCACAGAATCTCCATCGACTCCGGCGCATAAAAGGATAAATGGCCTGGGGCATGCCCACCCGTCTCCACAGCAACCCAACGTTTCCCGCCCATATCGATCCACTCACCGTCTTCAATGGGAGTCACCTTCGGAAGTGGTGTGATCTGCGAAGCAAATGCCTTCATATGTTCATGTATCTGCTCAGTCTTGTCTTCCGGCATACCGTGACGACCATAATAATCAGGTAAGATTGTATTAATGCGCGAATCAGATCCCCACATATAATCAGCCTCTTGGCGAGAACGTGTGGACATGCGAACGGGTGCACCCGTCATCTGTTGTATCCATCCCGACAACCCAAGGTGGTCCGGGTGATGGTGGGTCAGCACAATTTGATGAATATCGCTAAAGGTCAGGCCGAGATCTGCCAGCGCTTCTTCCCACTCCTGTTCCGTCTGCGAATTACGCGGTCCCGGATCTATGATAGTGATCGTTCCATCCGGTTCAGACAACACATAACTGTTCACCCATCTTAAGGGAAACGACATGCTGATCTTGACCCGGTGTATGCCCTCTGTCATGGGCATCTCTTCTGTGCGCTTCATGTTATCCCCCTTCCAGACTGTCCCTGTTCACTCCACAGGACGACGACCCACAAAAATCATGCGTGGAGAAGTCTGCTCGTCATATTTCTCTTCATCATAGCCGCCATGTACCTGGTCTACCCGGAGTCCGGCGGCACTTAACATCTGACTCAGTTGATCCCGTGTGTACAACTTCACACGCTCCTGATATACCCGCGGTTCATGTCCGGATGCGGTATCCGTAATACGAATTTCCTTTTGCACAAACCCATCCTCAATCTTGCGGAACTCCTCAATCCGCTGTCCTTCATCCTCTCGGACGGAGTGCGGCACCAGATGACGAGTCACATAAGCCGTATTCATAAAATCAATAATATAGCTGCCACCCGGGCGAAGCATGCGATGAATGGCACGTAATACTTTCAGTTGTTCTCCGTCCTCCAGGAAATAACCAAACGATGTAAACAGATTGACTACGGCATCAAAGCCACCTTTCAGTGGGAGTTCACGCATGTCCGCAAGACACCACGATACTCGGTGTTCAGTGTCCATTAGACGCGCTTCGCGTAAAAGCACATCGGACAGATCAACTCCGGTCACTCGCAATCCTGCATCAGCAAGTGCCATGGAGTGCCGTCCCATACCGCAGCATAGATCTAATACTTCAGCATTAGGCTCAAGCTTCAACCAATTGATCATTTTATGTACTTCCTGATGGGCACCCTGCACATCCCGGTGCTTGTATACGAGAAGGTAATCTTCTCCAAAACTCTTTTCATACCATTCCGTCATCCAATCTCGCCCTCCACTTGGTCACTGGCTCTCTATCTGTAGTACGCTATGTACAAGCCTGATCATTTCCCCTAGCTTTAATGTATTGTAACGTCTTTATTCTGCAAACTCAAAAAATTCCAGTGATTTTCCAACATTGAACAGCCAAAATGCACACGATATAATGTTAGACATATGCCTGCAAATCGGTTAATTATAAGCAACAGGAGGTGTTCTTATGATTCACATCGGACTTACCGGATGGGGCGATCAGGAAGATCTCTATCCAAACCGTACCAAAGCCAAAGACAAGCTCAGTCTATACGGACAATACTTCTCCACCGTGGAGGTGGATAGTTCCTTCTACGCCGTTCAACCCCGGGATCGAATGGCACGGTGGGCTGCAGAGACGCCCGAAGCCTTTGCTTTTATCATCAAAGCCTATCAGGGAATGACCGGACATCTGCGAGGCAAACCCTACTTCACCAGCACGTCGGAGATGTATAAGGCTTTTCGGGAATCACTGGAACCCGTCATTGAAGCTGGCAAGATGCGGGCAGCCTTGTTTCAATATCCACCTTGGTTTGAGTGCAATAAGGACAACGTCAAAGAGCTTCGTGAAGTGAAACTCAGAATGGAAGGTATTCCATGTGCACTCGAATTCCGTCATCGCAGCTGGTATGAAGATGGCATGCGCGAGCGGACGCTTTCGTTCATGAAGGAGCAAGGCTGGATTCATAGTGTCTGTGACGAACCTCAGGCGGGTTTAGGTTCCATTCCTATCGTGCCAGAGGCCACGGATTCGGAGATGACGCTGGTTCGCATGCACGGACGCAACGTGTCAGGGTGGCATCAGAATGGTGCGCCCAATTGGCGCGAGACCCGTTACCTGTACCGTTACAACAAGGAAGAATTGTTGGAATGGAAAGGGTATCTGGAGCAATTGCAGGATCAGAGCAAGGATGTCTATGTTATTTTCAACAACAACTCCGGTGGCGATGCAGCGGCGAATGCACAGATGATGATGGACCTGCTGGACCTGCCAGTGAAGCCTTTCCCTGACCGTACTGAACCAGAACAGGAAGAAGGACCGGAGCAGCTGGAGTTATTTTAATGTATGCTAAAAACAGAGTTATTCATATTATTAGGTGAAGGTAAGTGTATTTATCATTGTTATCATGCTGATCAAATTCGGGATTGGAATAACACTAAAAAGCGGCAAGCCTGAGGGCATTGCCGCTTTCTTTAGCTGGTAATCTACCTATAGAAGGCTATCCACATACATTCGTTTCGTTGCGTCAAACATCAGCGCTGCGCGGCTGTAAACGAAGAATCGATATGCGCCTCACGGAGCTGCTGATTCATTTTATGCGCTTCAATGCCAGCCAAGAGCACAATGCCAATCCCGTGGGTATCGTTCAGATTCCATCCCAGATTATCGCGATAATACAAGGCTGTAAACGAGTACCCGGAACCGCGGCATACCCCGTATATATTACCTTTATAGTCAATCGACAAACGTGTCATGCCTTCCCATCCTTTGCGCACTGCCTCCAGATAAGGCTCTGGCTGTTCCAGCCAGCCTTCCCGAATACCACGGGCATAAGCGTAGATGAACATGGACGTGCAGGAGGTTTCTTCATACGAATCCGGGCGGTTCAGCACCTGATGCCAAAGTCCATTTTCCCCTTGCAGCGCCAGATAACCTTGACTTAGATCACGATAGAAACGTAACAGTTCCGGCCGCTTCGCATGATCATGTGGCAGGATGGATAACAATTCGGTTAATGAAAAGAGCACCCAGCCGTTCCCTCGTCCCCATGGAATACCTGTCGCCCGACCACGCACAAAATCATACACATGGGACATGATCTGTTGATCGGGAAGGTAGAGGTATTTACGGAACATCAGAAACTGATTGATCGCATCATCCCAATACGCCCTATCTCCTGTCAACTGACCATAACGCATCAGAAAAGGTGTACTCATGTACAAGTCATCACACCACATCGTCTCTTGACGCATCTCCCCACTGCCGCGAACCCGGTAAAAGGCGCCATCCTCCAGACGTTCCTGCTCATCCGTAATGTAGCCCGCAATCCGATCCGCGGTATCTCTTCCCCCACGAATATCGCCCAACTCCATCGCAGCAAGCAGTGTAGAGCCAAACGAACCGCAATCATCCAGACTGTCTATCGCAGACAGTTGATTATTGATTCCTGCCGCACCATACCCTTCCCGATCCCATAAGCCGTAGTGATCAAATGAAGTGCTCAGTTCAATATGTTGCCGCACATACTGAATGTAATCATCCCGCCCCAATTCCTGTCCCATCTGGAGAAGTCCAAGCAGGGTAACGCCAAGCGGATAATTCCACTTTCCGTAATGTGTATTCTCCAGATAGGGACGAACATGCGTATCGGGAAGATCTACACGCCAATACACACCTTGTGCGCCATCATCAAATACGGTATCTGTTCGCACGATGTCGGCGTGCGATGGTTCAGCACCGGGAGCAAACACACCTGTGTACAGCCAGGGATCAGAGCACCCCGCAACCGGATGAGGAGGTTTCAATCTCCAGCCTGTGGAACCCGAACGCTCGGCATCTTCCAACTGGAATCCCCATGAACCGCCAACTGCCTGAATTTCACCTTTCGCGACCAAATCAGATGAACCGTAACGGCGCGGGAGTTCAACGTGAAAATTACCACTACCTCCAGCAGAGTATACTTCCGTGCCATCCACATACAGAGTCAAAGCTCCATCATGACGGCCTTGTAAAATAACTGACGTTGATCCTGGCAAGGTTACATTCAGTTTGGACCACGCATAGGCAACAGCCCGTTGTTCGGTACCAAAGATGCGGGCAAAAGAACCCATGCTCTGCTCCTCAACTGTCCAGTCCCTTCGCGGATACCAGGAAAGGCCAGTTTCTTCTTCTGTCATGCCGTCACGAGGAAGAGATAATACAGGTTCATCGACGGGTTCCGAATATAACCAGCCCTCCTGTCCTTGACGATCTGCCCCAGGAGTGAGGAAGTGCAGCGGGAAATTTTTGAAAGAGGCTGTTCCGTAGATACCGCCGAATCCCACTTCTGTTTTGACAAAACATAGCAACACATCATTCCAGCCATAGTTAACGGAAATTGGAATCTGGGTTCTTCGCTCAGGAAATAACTCCTGCAACAACTCAGACTTGAATACCTCTTCGCCGTTCACATAGATCGTCACCGGACTATAACAGTTCAGGCCTGTATTTAACGTTGTATTCTGCTCGCTCCATAACTTGCCCCATACATACACGTACTGCCCTGCATGCGCCTCTGCACATTTCTCATTCAGATTCAGGTCGTAGCGATAGTCCCCAAGTCTACGAAAACCACCCTGATGATAAGCTCTGAACAAAAATGAATGTTGCGGGTGATCGCCAATATAACGCTGAGCCACCGTAGTCAATATATCCGGAATTGAATCGTACACCTTGCCTGCAATCGCCTCGTTCTCATGGAAATAACGAATGATCGTCAGCTCCCTTCCTTATACCTTGATTCGTTCGCTTAGCCGCAATGTCTCTCCGCCCTGCACTTCAACAACCTGTTGATCTGCCGTGAACCAAACCGGGATGGCAGACGGATTATGGATGATGGATCGATCGGCTGAACACTCCAATCGTTGCACCGCTTTCCAATAGGCAATCACTTCGATGTTCGTCGCGTACCAGATGTCGTTCCTGCCGCCAATCTGCTCACCAAACTGTTCGATGATCTCCCAGTTGTCGTTGTCATTGAACTCGTAACTATGACCCCAGACGTAGAGTAATAGTGGCGTACCTGTTTTGGAATGTTGGATAAAACGTTTGGCATGTCCCGCCAGATCATGGTTATGATGACAGGTCGGGTGCCATTCAAGGGGACGGTCTGGCAACGTGTATCTGCCATGTGATTCAACGGTACGAGCATAATCGATGCCAAGCCACTCCAGCTTTGTACTTAACGCACGGTCGTACCCTCCGTTGGGATAAGCCATGCCTCGTACCGGATAACCGACGAGCTGCTCCAAGGCTTTTCGGTCTTCCATAATCTCTTCGGTCAATAGTTCATTCGGAACATAAGGTAGCGTAGGGTGAGTAACGGTGTGAACGGCTACTTCATGCCCCGTATAAAGTTCAGCGACTTCCCCAGCCTCAATGCGGCCTGGATTACCCAAGGTACCGGAGTTCAGATTAAAGGTTCCCCGTAGACCATACCGATTACAGATCTCCACCAGTCTGCGATCATGCACCACTCCGTCGTCATAACTGAGCGTTAACGCTTTCATCACACCACCTGGATAGCGGTCAAACTGAATACGATGTCCCATCCCTTACTTCCACTCCTTTATCCTAATTCTTCAACAGGTAAATGACCTGCATCCTGTAATCGATGATGTTCCGAATCAAAATACGTACCTTCCAGCAGACCGATCAATGTGTTGGTAATCCGCACTTCAATGTCGTTGTCTCCCGGACGCAACGAGGAGGCCTCTCCCTTCCAGCGATACGGAGACCAGCATCTCACACCCAGACTATGTCCGTTCACCCGCACTTCTACCACATCCTGCACACGCCAATCGCTAAATTCCAGTTCAAACGAGGTAATATCTTCCCCTGGCTCATCCAGCCAGAACGTGCGTTTATAACTCATTTCCCCGGCAAAATAGGGATACAGCGGCTGCGGTTCAGGTCCGATACGAAGGGCCGTGTCCGACTCCCGTACAAGCGAAGCCATGCCTTCATGATGGAACTCCACGCCGAATCTTCCCTGTAGATACAGGGGATCCACGATGCCATCCTCATCTTTCGTTACCTGCACAATCACCGTCATTTCGTTAAGACCGCTGTGCAGCAGCTCTGTAATATCACAAGCGATATTATTGTGGTCGGTTATTTCAATTGGATCGAATTGTTCCTTTTCAAGCAGATGCCCATTAATCTCCATCGACCAAGTGCCCGAGACCGCCGCTCTGTCCATGAATAAAAGGCATGCAGGCAATGCCGTTCTCAGCTCAAATGTGGTCGTATAACGGCACTCGATCGGGTAAGCGACGGATGCCTTTTTCGGTGTGCCAAACACCTGATTAAACTGGACTGGCAGATGCTGCTGCTCCGATAATTCTGCCGTCTGATCAATAAACGGTTTTACAGCTACATGCTGGCTTTCCAGAATCACACCATTAGCATTGGAAGCCTGAAGATGGAATTGTCCCATTCGCAAAATGTTAGGCTGCACCGTTTCCAGTCGCCATGGCCCTTCCGAAGGGACCATGATCTTACGGGCCTGATTAGCTCCTGCCGATACAGCCGTTACGAACCCCGAACCGGTTTTGTCTGTTACATCCACCTTCGTTGTTAATGCCTCTTCCTTCGCAGGTTGTAAAGTAAGACGAACAGCATGTGCTTCATAAGGCGCCAGCGTAAGTGAAATACAACATTCCCCGCCACTGCTCGTATACGGTAATGTCTGAAGCTGTCCTGTCTCCAGATCAAGTCGTTCTGCCACCAGACAAGCACCCTCTGTCTGCTCCGTTCCATCCCACAGCTGTCTGGCGACCAGCTTCAATTGACCCTTCAGGTCCTGACCCTCCTGATTGGTCAAAAAAACCATGTGCTCTCCAGGCGACAATTGACGGGTGTGCATCAACAGGGAGGCGCTCTCCTCCTCCATAATCCAGCAGATGGGTTCGGGCAACACCTGATCGAGCAGGAGAGAGATCAGCTCCAGCGAAAAGTCATCTCCCTGCCCCGTTCCTGCGGGTAGAAAATAAGCATTCCCCTCACCTTGATGCCACATGGTTTCACGGTTATCGTGACCCGTGTCCCCTCCACGGCCCCAGTACACCTCTTGCGGCTGCTCGCCCGCACCAAAGAACTGGGTAGCTTCATCTCCCTCCGGACTTCCCGGCTGAATCGCAATATGTGGAGGCATCCCAACAGAAATGACGGTCCCTCCCTGATGAACGAATCGCTTCACCTGTTCCCAGGCCGCGGCCTCCAGATTCAGCATCGGTGGCAGAATCAGTACGTCATAACGGGCAACGCCGAGCTGAATGATGCCATCCGTTAAGTCAGCTTCCGCCAACAACTCGGGATCAAGGTGATCATAGTCACGTCTGTTTTCGAGCAGATGGGTAGTAATCCGCATCCAGTCCTTCGTCAGGCGCTCCAGTTGCGCGCGTTCTAATTCGTCCTCGCCGCTATACTCAAATCCATGCAGCGGATTACCCATCAGACTCCAGAATGTCGTCGTTGGGTCAAGGACGGCAATACGAATATCTGCTGCTCCGGTGCTCATGAGATAGCTCAAACGTCCGGTATAATCCCCCAACTGCCGGAAATGCTTCCAGTAGGGATTCTGTAAAAATTGAGATGGCGGTGCGTCATGCTTCGCAAGCCCACCAATCGTATAGAAAAAGGCGTGAAAGTTATAAAAATTGGTGCCCATGGCGGCCATGCGATCAATCATCCACTTGGCATCCTGTAGCGTCATGGACCAGCCTACACTGTGAAAACATTCAATCAGATTGCGGCTTCGGCCCAATTGCCGGGAAAGCGAACTGACCATCTTGGGATTGTCACGCATCTTTTGGCCATATCGTTCCAGAATCCACGATAAGGATCGTCCAATTTTCTCATGGGCCGAATCACCACCTGGCATATGGCTGAACAACTGGGTGGTCATCCGTACTCCAGGCACCTCAGCCGCATAATGGATTCCTGCTTCCTCACACCAGTCATGCACCTGTTTGTGATAGGACTCCCTGAGAAGCAGGTGCAGTGACTGGTAATAGTCATACCGAATCCGATGCGCGTCCGGAACATCACCATATAACAGCGCCGGTAGCGAATCGATCAGACTATAACCACAACGCTCGCTGAAATAACGGGGAAGCTGTGGTGACCAGGGGATACGACCCAGCGGTGCAATCTCATCCGAGAACATGCCTTTGATTACGCTTTCAAATTGATTTCCAACCGCTGACTTATAACGCTCATGTGTCAGTTCAATAAAACGGCTCATCGCTTCCTTGTGACAAGGATCAACAAAGTTGCCGTAATATTTGAAATCGTCGATCTCCATTTCTTGAAATATAATCAACTCCCAATCACCCGGGGGAACATCCCACAACAAGCGGAACGCTGTTTGGTAGGTGAAGAACCGCTTGCGGTTATACGATGTGAGTCCTGTCTCCTGATACACCTGGTCCGTCTGGATATTGCCGATTTTGCTGCGCAAATCAATGGATTCATGCCACAACCGTTTGCCCTGTGCATCCTTGGGAATCGCCTTGGCAACCAAGACTCGTCCCCATGGCAACTCCAGTTCCACAGCTTCTCCGCCCTGAACCACCAGCTGGTGATGTATGAGCTGTCGCTGCTTCGCTTCAGGGAAATCAAGGGTCACTTCCCCGCCAGCCATCCCGCTTGGATATGGATATTCGTCATATAACCATACCTGCATGCCATGGTCGGCAGCTGCCTGCACTGCAACCCGCACCTTATCGAACCATGCTTCAGAGAGATAGGGAATCTGTAGTCCCTGACGCGGACAGATGAAGAATCCGCCTACACCTTGCGCGGCCATCTCAGCCACCTGCCGCTTAATCTGCTCTTCTTCCATATCCCCGTTCCAGAACCAAAAGGGATGAACCCGGTACTGCGCCTCGGGATTTTCAAATGCATCCCCGTTCCACATGTTGCCTTCCTCCCTGCATGTTCAAGAGTGGTCGTTAAACTTTACTAATAACGTTCATTTAAGTTCAAATAGGTTTGTTTCGCTTTGATTATACATCAAAAACCATATTCAGGAAGTCATAATTTCCAGAAGGTTGGATGATTTTTTTGTTCACGGATCGAGCCATTACAGCGATAAAAAAAGCCCGACTGTCCCCGTTACCCTGAAAGCACGGCTGCCGGGCTTTTTCTTATAAGACTACTTCAGTGCAGCGTACAGTTCATTGACTTCTTTCACATAATCGTCTCCGCCGTTGTTCTTCCACAGGGTAACAGCATCTTCGAATCCTTTCTCATCAATCTGACCTACGATATATTTGATCCGTGCATCGTTAATGATATTGTCCAGCTGCGGTCCTTTCTGAGCATAAACATCAGAGATCAGCGGTTCACCAGGATTGGCGATGACAATCTCTTCGTTGGCCTTCTGCACCTGTGCAACCTTTTCACGGACAGGTGTCTGTTGTACGCGAAGCGTTTTGTCCTCGGGAACAAACATCAAAATCTGATTCAAGCCCTGCAGATCGCGGAGAGCAAGCTTGTCAGTGGATGGAATGATATAGTTTTCTTTTTTCTCATACTGCTTGCCTTCCAGTCCATTCCCAAGCAGCGCCTGCAATTCTGGCTCATTGAGTTGATCCAGAAAGCTTAGCACCTTCTTCAGTTCCTCTTCGGTTTTGACACTGCCTTTGGAGATGGCAATCATTCCGGAATATCCGGACGTTGGCATATCCCGCAGCCCCTTCGGACCTTCCATGGCTTGCAGCACATCCACCCGTCCTGTCGCATTCGGATCTTTATCAAGTATTTTCTGGTCCATGCGCTGGGCATTATCTGCCACATCGACCATGACACCCGCTTGCCCATTCACAAATGGGTCAGGCAGTTTCGTTGCATCCATCACGGCAAAGTCCTTGTTCACCAGACCCTCGCTGTAGATCTGACGGAAAAATTTCAGTGCTTCCATGTATTCTGGTGTCTCATGCGCCGGAATCAGACCTCCGCTGCCATCATCTCCCCATTTGTTAGGAGCACCGAACCATACCTGCATGTTATCCCACGGGCCCGTGAATTTGCTGGCTACCAGACCGTACGTATCATCCTTTCCGTTACCGTCCGGGTCATCCTTCGTGAACGCTTTCAATACATTGTAAAATTCATCAATCGTCTTTGGATCTTCCAGCCCCAGATTCGCCAGCCAGTCCTTACGGATAGTCACCCCATTACGTCCCAGAGGGCGAGCCCGATAAATCCCATACGTTTTGCCATCGATAGAGGCATTATTGGTGATGATTTCATTCATTTGGCTCAGGTTCGGATAGTCCTTCAGATAAGGACCCAGTTCCCAGAACGCTCCGGTTCGTGCCGCATTAATGAAACTTGGAGACTTCCCTAACACCACCATAATCTGAGGCAGCTTTCCCGAGGCCAGTGTAATGTTGAATTTGTCTTCATACGAGCTGCTTGGCACCCACTGCAAGTTCACGTCCACCTTGGTCAGTTCTTCAAGCTTCTGTATGACCGGGCTGTTGTCCGGCGGATTCTCCGCTTCAAAGTTCGGTAGCATAATCGTGAGCTGATCGGTGCCACTCGTAGCGGTTCCTGAATCTGCTTTGTCCGTGGAGCATGCGCCCAGAATTGTACTAAGTACCAGTGACGCAGAGAGTAGCAGTGCCCCTTTTTTGAATCCGTTTTTTTGTCCCATACGTTCTCCCCCTTGGCTTTAGCCTTTGATTGAACCTAACATGACACCTTTGGCAAAATGCTTCTGCAAAAACGGATACACCAGCAAAATCGGAATGGTACCTACAACGATCACCGCCATTTTGATCGACTGCTCTGGTGGCTGAACAAAATTGGGGTCCATGTTTGCCATATCTCCGACACTGGCTTGCGAGAGTAACACGATCTGTCTCAGCATGACTTGCAGTGGCCATTTGTCACTGTCGGAGATGTACAGCAGTGCCGAGAAAAAGTTGTTCCAATGTCCCACGGCGTAAAACAAGGCAAACGTGGCAATGACTGGCTTCGATAAAGGCAGTACGATTCGCCACAGCACCCCGAGATCCGAACAGCCATCGATGCGGGCCGCTTCCTCCAGCCCGGGCGGCATTTGCTGAAAAAAGTTTTTGACAACTATTAAGTTAAAAGCGCTGATCGCGCCAGGAAGCATAAGGGCCCAGTAGGAATCAAGCAGTCCCAGTCCACGAATGACGAGATACGTTGGAATCATGCCACCGCCAAATAACATCGAGAAGATCACCATGTTCATCATGACGTTGCGACCCCAAAAGTCACTTCTGGATAGTGGATAAGCCATCGTTAGTGTGAAAAACAGATTGACCAGTGTACCTGCCACCGTGATGAAAATGGAAACACCAATGCTGCGAAAGATCGTGGACGATGAAAAGATATACTCATACGCGCTGAGGGAAAACACCTTCGGAATGAGGAAAAAACTGCGTTCGGTAATCTCGGCTTCCGTTGCGAAAGAATTCCCTATAATATACAGGAACGGAAGGACAGTTAATATGCCCAGAATCCCCAGCATGACGTAATTGAAGATATCAAATACCTTGCCGGCAGGGCTGTTGTATAGACGGCTGTTCATGGGCGCTCCTCCTTAATAAATTCCGGGATGGCCGAATTTTTTCGCAAGTTTATTACTGCCAAGCACCAGGATAATCCCCACCACAGACTTGAATAGTCCAACAGCAGTACTGTAACTGAATGCACCTTGCGTAATCCCTACCGTGTACACATACGTATCAAATACGTCCGCTACATCCCGGTTGAGGGAGTTGGTCATCAGATAGATCTGCTCAAATCCGGTATCGAGGAAGTTCCCCAGTCTGAGAATAAGCAAAATGACTATGGTCGTACGAATGGCTGGAAGCGTGATATGCCACATCCGTCGTAATCGTCCGGCGCCATCCACAATGGAGGCTTCATATTGTTCCGTATCGACACCTGCGAGGGCTGCCAAGAAAATGATTGTGCCCCAACCCATCTCCTTCCACATCATCTGAACAATAATCAGCGGACGGAACGAACCCGGACTGGAGAGTACATCAATAGGCTTGCCTGTAATCCAGGCGATCAGGTCGTATAACACCCCGCCCTGCGGGGTCAGAAACACATACGTGATACTGGCGATAATCACCATGGATACAAAATGGGGTACATAGACCAGCGTTTGAATCGTTCTTTTGAAGAAAGCGACCCGAATTTCATTTAATAATAAAGCTATAATGATCGGTGCCGGGAAAAAGAAGATAAGATCATACAGCGCAAGAACCAGCGTATTGCGTAATAGTCGGAAGAAGTCCGGGTTGGAGAAAAAGTTCGTAAAGTTCTCCAGCCCCACCCAGTTGCTCTCCCGAATGCCAAGGAAAGGCTGGTAGTCCTGAAAGGCAATGATGATCCCCCACATGGGCAAGTATTTAAAGATGACAAAGTACAAAAAGCCGGGAAGCACAAGTACATATAACCATTTGTTTCGTTTAATCTGCCTTTTCCAATTGGACTCCTGTTTTAATGGCCTTGTGGCCATATCCGCTTGAGCAGTTGCAGCGCCGTTGGTATTCCAGTCCGTCTTCCCGTTCATCATGTCTCCCCTCCCTCAACGATGTAAGCGTTATCAATTAACCTGATACTCAGACTATACAGCCGATCTTTTTCCAGCAACCTTCATTTTTTGCATGGCTACGGCATGATGGTCGGAAAGCCCGCTATAACGCCATTTTCATAAGAAACTGAACATAACGTAGCAGGTAGAATTGCACATTTTTGCGGGTTTATCCTTCTTTGTATCAGGGTGAAAAAACAAAAAAACGACATCCGCTAAAGCCGGATGCCGGTCAGAAATGACAGACGATAAACGGTTATTGTCCAAACCATTGATCGCGATATTGACTCGGCGTAACTCCCTCCTGTTTCTTGAAAATCCGATTAAAATAACTGTGCTGATATCCCACAGCCGCCGCAACATCATTGATTTTCATCGTTGTCTCCCGTAACAATTGCTTCGCCGCCTCCATTCTCACACGTGTCAGATAATCAATAAAATTGATGCCCGATACCTGTTTGAATGCCTTGCTCAGTGCATAGGGTGTCATCTGCTCCGCGTCAGCACAGTTTTCCAGCGAAATGTCGCTGCGGTAATGTGTATCGATGTACAACATCGTTCGTTCCACCACCAGTTTCAGCGGTTCCTGCGATCGTACCTCAACCTCTTGTATATAAGGTATGAATACCTCATTTATCATCCACTGTCTCATTTGTACAGGTTCACGAATACCTGATAAACGTTCATACATGTTGCAACCACCAAACAGCTTATAAGGTGTGACCCCCGTTTGCAACATCATGTGCTGAATACTGCCGAGTAATTGCAGCATCATCTGCTGCACCTGAAATTCGGTACTCCCCGTCCGCGTAATCTCACTCATGAATTGTTCCAGCACACGTTCAGCTTCGTCCTGCTTGCCCAGCCTAATCGCCTGTAGCAACTCACGTTCCAGTCCAAGCGGATAGGAAGCTGCTTCGTTTCTGCGGAAACACGCCTCATCCTCCAGATCGAGGATCTGACTTCCTTCCTCCACACTGCGATATGCCACGGCCTGTTCCATCTCCACGAATCGTCCAGGCAATTCCTGAAGTGAAGCTGCCGGGCGGCTGACCATCAAGGTCACCTTCATTTTGAGTGTTCGTCCAATGACCTCCACTAGCTCCTGTCCCCATAACATCGCTTGTGACTTCACAGGTTCGTCCTGAGGAGCAATCACAAGCATGGCGGAAGACAGGTCATGAAAGTTCATGACACTGATCTGCCTGAAATAATTTTTCGCCACTTCTTGAGTAATATTCACTGCTGCAAAGGTAACTAATCCCGTGTCCTGGCTTCCAAATCTGCCTTGCAGCTGCTCGTACCCCGTAAAATACATCTGCACCAGCAAATACTGCTGGCCCTCCAGCTCAAATCCGAGATGACGCATGCGCTGCTGGAGATCCTGCTCGTTATAGGCATATAGATGTCCCTGCACAAGTTGTAAGACAAAGCTGTCGCGCAGATGAGGAAGTTGCTCCTGCAACTGGCGATGTGCCGTTACACTGCGGGAGGTCAGTTCGTTCCACTGTTGCTCCAGCAGCTCAAACTCGTCCAGCTTCTCATCCGTTGGTGTAGTTTCGTTTCTACCAGGCGTAAGCAGGTGCAGCATCCGTGCTACAGGCGAATAGATGCGGCGGGAAGCAAACCAGGATAACAACAATCCCAGGATGAGACTGCCTGCACTCGCAATGACGATGATCTTGGATACCAGCTTGACGGGCGAAGTGACTGAGGTCAAAGGTGCTGCGGAGACGTACGTCCAGTCCGAATCAATCCGACTCAACGAGCCATACGAGACAGAATAGGTCTGATCCTCATATCGGAACAGGAATGAACGGCTATCGGCATGCAGGGCCACTTCTTTTTTTAGCTGCTGTTCAAAAGCAGAAGTCTCCCCCGCCGTTCCCGGATTCCCGGTAACCAGTGTGTTGCCTTCCTGATCCATAAGGAACGTTAAACCTTCATCATATGGAGTAAGCGTTTTCAATAAACTGGCGACTTTCTCGTTATCCAACGTAATAATCAGTGCACCAAACGGATTCATGCTCTCCCCCGGAATCTTATGTACAAGAACCAGTGCATTACCTGCATCCATATGCAGTAGACTGTCGTTGGTCGAAGGTTCGGTATCTCTGTTGAGGCTGGAAACCCAGTCTGTCCAGTACACGTGGTTCCCCATGGAAAGGTATCGATCATATGCTTGTACTTTGGCTTCATCGTTCAATTCGGTATAATCCCGATTAAACAAGATTGGCTTCGGCTCCTGCAAATACAGCTGAGCTGACTTGATCAGCGGATGGGAACCTTGTAATACGTATAAGGTAGTCACAATCTCCTGCGTTTCATTGAAATAATACACAAAATCCAGTGTACGTAGTGCATTGCCAAACCTCGGTTCAAAAGCCCAATGGGATAAGTTCATCTCCAGATAAGCCAGCTGGTCGTCCACATTGCGTGCCCGGTTCTCGATCTGGTTCTGATGCATCTGATTGAACTCGGTTTCCATCCGGCCAACAACCTGTTGATACATGACGATACCTGTGATTAGTCCGGGAATGCTGGCAATGAGTAAAATAAGCATCAGGCTGTTTCGATAAAATCGTCCTTTATGCCTTCCTGCCTTCAAATCGGATAAACACTTGAATCTGCCAAATATTCGATCGCTCCTAGTCGGTTCCATCGCTGCTCACCTGCCTGCTTGCATCGGGTCTGACTGTCATGGAAATTTCCTCAACTCCCCTGAGAATATATGGATGAAATCCTTTTCTTGTATTATACGCACAATCTTCAGGTGAATGAAACGATCTGTAACCGATCATTTTTTTAACCAATGTTTTATTAACATGACAAAATGGATTACAATGAGATAAAGCAAACATGAAGGAGGCCTTTTTAATGAAAGAACAGACTTATTTTGAACAAAATAGAGAAAAACACCTGGCAGAACTGAATGAATGGTTGTCCATTCCGAGTATTTCCGCCATTTCAGCGCATAAAGAGGATGTTAATCGTGCAGCACAATGGGCAGCAGATGCGCTCACACGTGCAGGTATGGAGAACGTAGAGGTCATTCAAACGGCTGGACATCCGATTGTCTATGCAGATCACCTGCATGCACCCGGCAAACCGACGGCTCTGATCTATGGACACTATGATGTACAACCTGTTGATCCGCTTAACCTGTGGGAGACACCTCCTTTCGAACCTACCGTTCGTGATGGCAAGCTGTATGCTCGTGGTGCAACGGATGACAAAGGACAGATTTTCCTACATATCAAGGCAGTAGAAGCCATTCTCGCCGAAAACAAAGAACTGCCGGTTAACGTTAAGTTCTGCATCGAAGGCGAAGAGGAAATCTCCAGCCCGAACCTGCCCATCTATCTGAATGACAATACGGACAAGCTGCGTGCAGACATGGTACTGATCTCGGATACATCCCTGCTTGAAAAAGGAAAACCTGCGATCTCCACTGGCCTGCGTGGCCTATGCTCGCTTCACGTGGATCTGAACACAGCCAATACCGACTTGCACTCCGGTTCATTTGGTGGTGGTGTACCGAACGCACTGCACGCACTCGTATCCCTGCTCGCTTCGTTGCATGATGAGCAAGGCCGTGTAAGTGTAGATGGTTTCTACGATGGAGTTCTGCCACTGTCTCCTGAGATGAGAGAAGAATTTGTGAAACAGGGCTTCAATGAAGAACAGCTTCGTCAAGACCTCGGACTGGAACAATTGTACGGCGAAGAAGGTTACTCGTTCGTGGAACGTGTTGGCGCTCGTCCAACATTGGAACTGAACGGTGTATGGGGCGGTTTCCAAGGTGAAGGCAGCAAAACGGTTATTCCGAAGGAAGCTCATGCCAAAATCACCTGCCGCCTCGTGGCGGACCAAGATCCACAACATGTATTGGATCGTATCGAAGCACATCTGCGCGCTCACGTTCAACCGGGTGCAACGCTGCATGTGAAACAGATCGAAAAAGCTTTTGCTTTCAACACTGATCCTTCCAATCCAATTCTGCAAAAAGCAGCAGATGCGTATGAGCACGTGTATGGCGTTCGTGCCCTCTTTACCAAAGATGGCGGCTCCATTCCGATTGTTGAGAAGCTCTCACGTGTACTCGAAATCCCTGCTGTCATGATGGGCTTTGGCTTGCCGGATGAGAATCTGCATGCTCCGAACGAGCACTTCAACCTGGAGAACTTTGATAAAGGGTTGTTGACGATTGTTCAGTTTTTGAAGAGTTTATAATAGTTGGGGCTCATCGTTCTAAAATAAGTGCTGGGGCAAGGTGCTGAGTGGACGTTCCGGTGCCGAATCGTTCTTTAGATCGCTGTTATCCCTGGATTTCCTTGATTCCCTTTCTAAAGGGAGAAATCCGGGGATAAAGGCGAACGCTCCGCTTCTTCAGAATCGATTTCGTCCCCTCCACTACGTTGCAGCTCTCGCAGATTGATTTTAGGATTGATCCTAACTTTTTATATGGGTTAGGTAATAGGGAGAAAAAAAGAACGGCCTTCGGGTCGTTCTTTTTTGATTTGATTTCGTTTTTTTATTTGTTTTCTTGTGTTTTTGTTGCTTTGCTACTTTCGGGCTTTGGGGCTTTGGGGCTTTGGGGCTTTGGGGCTTTGGGGCTTTGGGGCTTTGGGGCTTTGGGGCTTTGGCGAAGATGTAGTTTTTTTCAATGGCTACTTTTTATGAATGGAGACGATGGAGACTTAATTTAAATGGTTCAGTGTATTGGTGATAACAATATGGTGACTTATAGGCCGTTTCTTTGAATTTATTTTGTATCGATCATTGCGTACAACTTGCTTTATTATGGCTTCTTTAAAGGTATGGGTTTAACTTTGAAGGTTAGTGATTCACAAAATGATGGGCTACTGAACAGTTTTTCTTTTTTCTCGATAACTTCGTTATCGTTCTTCCTATGATTGATTTTATAGACGGGGGCCAGGTTTTAATGGTTCAGTGTATTAGAGAGAACATACGCGCCGGTTTATCAGCTTTTTTAGATGGATTCGGTATCCCCTCACTAGTTTTCAGCTTTTACTTTTACTTTTACTTTTGATTCTTTATGGTGAATGATTTTGATGAGGCCTAACTTCTGAAGGTTGTAATAGAGAAAGCACAAGCGGCCTTTAGGGATGTTGGTTTGTAACGGTTGATATCTAGAATATCCCCTGCTGAAGTCATGTTGCGGATGGTTTAACGAAGATGTTGATAGCTCAGGGGGATATCTGGTGGGAGGATCTTTTGGGGTTCTTACGTTTTGGCCTGGTTATGTTAATTGACTTCGCTACAGGAATTCTGCCAACAGGTGTTTACCTCCTGTTATGCCCCGGCAAGCTAATCCAAAATGATGAGGTGAATGTTGTGTCTGCTTCTCACCTAACCAAACATGCGCTGGCTCACTCGCTTAAATCACTGATGGAGCATACTCCACTGAACAAGATTACGGTCAAACATCTGGTGGATCATTGCGGCGTGAACCGGCAAACCTTTTATTATCATTTTCAGGATATTTATGCGCTGCTTGGGTGGATCTATCAGACTGAAGCGGTGGAGAGTCTTATGGAGTACCGAAGCTACAGCACATGGACGGACGGATTCTATAAAATCTTTTGCTACATCGAGAACAACAAAACGTTCTGCTGCAACACACTCAACTCGCTCGGGCGTACCCACTTGGATTCATACCTCTATGAAGTAACCCATGATCTGATCATGGGTGTTATTGATGAACTGGCCTGCGGGATTAAAGTCCGTGGTGAAGACAAAGAGTTTGTCGCCAACTTCTATACCTTGGCTTTCACTGGGCTGATCATTCAATGGATGAGGGGCAACATGCAAGAACCGCCAAAACAGATTATTGAAAAGCTCAGTGAGCTGATCGAAGGCAATGTCCTGAGGGCACTGCACAGGTATGAGAATAAGCTGCCATCCACTTAAGGATACGCGGCTTTTTTCGCATGTGGTCTAAGCCTAGGTTTTAAGACACTTTTCCAAAAGTGACCAAAAATTAGACACTCCCGTTCTTTTGATCATACCTTACGGAACCTGCAAGGTTTACATTAGGGATGTGATTACAGTAACTTTTGGAGGCGAATGATCGTGAAGAAAGAACATGGTAATAAACAGGTCTATTTTGTAGGCGGCGGCATTGCATCTTTGGCGGGTGCAGCTTATCTGGTCAGGGATTGTAGCTTTCCTGGAGAACACATTCACATTATCGAAGAAATGCCGATTCTCGGTGGTAGCAATGACGGCGCTGGTAATCCCGATCAAGGGTATATCATCCGTGGTGGACGGATGCTCAATGACGAGGCCTATGAGAATCTCTGGGAGTTGCTGGCTTCCATCCCTTCCATCGACCGTCCGGGCATATCTGTGCGACAGGAGATTACTGAATTTGACGATGCCAATCCCACACATTCCAATGCGCGGCTCATCAACCGTGACGGCAAGGTCGAAGATGTGCTCTCCATGGGGTTTGATATGGCCGATCGTCTGGCAATGGGCAAGCTGATTATTACTCCTGAAGACACGCTGGGGAAATTGCGAATCAACGACTGGTTTGGCCCTCACTTTTTCAAAACAAACTTCTGGTATATGTGGGCGACCACCTTCGCTTTCCAGCCTTGGCATAGCGCCGTGGAATTCAAAAGATACATGCTTCGCTTTTTTCACGAATTCCCAAGAATTCAAACGCTGGAAGGTGTCACCCGCACACCGTTCAACCAATATGACTCGATAATCCTGCCATTGCATAACTACCTGGAGCCGTTTGGCGTAGATTTCACGCTGAAATGTACGGTTACCGATCTGGATTTCAAAGACGGTGACGGCATTACGGTAAGTCGGATGCATGTGCGACGCGACGGTGTCGAGGAGGTCATTGACATTAACGAAGGCGATCTGGTCATTGTTACAAACGGTTCGATGACCGAAGGAGCCGACCTCGGCTCCATGACTTCTGCACCGAAACTGAACGGCAAGGGCAGCTCATGGAAGCTGTGGGAGAACATTGCCGCCAAGAAACCGACGCTGGGTAATCCTTCTTCATTTAATGATCATGTGCATGAGTCCAAATGGGAATCGTTTACGGTTACCTTCCAGGATTCGGTTTTCTTTGACTTGATGGAGAAATTCACACGCAACCGGGCAGGTACCGGTGCTCTGGTTACGTTCAAGGATTCTAGCTGGTTCATGTCTGTCGTTCTAGCCTTTCAACCGCACTTCCGCGGTCAGCCGGAGCATGTCAACGTATTCTGGGGATACGGATTATCCCCGGATAACGTGGGCGACTACGTGAAAAAAAGAATGTGTGATTGTACCGGGGAAGAGATCATGCAGGAGCTGATCGGCCATCTTCATTTCCAGGAACATCAAGAGGCGATCATGGCTACCGCCAACTGTATTCCTTGCATGATGCCCTACATCACTGCCCAATTCATGCCTAGACTGAACAGTGACAGACCGAAAGTTGTGCCTGAAGGCTCCACCAACCTGGCCTTTATTAGCCAATTCTGCGAGATTCCCGATGACGTGGTATTCACGGAAGAATATTCGGTCCGGGCAGCACGGATCGCCGTCTACACTCTTCTCGGAGAGAACCGTCCGATTGAGCCGATCAACCAGTATCAGTATGATGTTCGGACGCTGTTCAGCAGTTTTGTGACTTCGTTTAGATAATTGCTTATATAGTGGATTCGGATATAGTATGAAGGAATGGTTGGATTGATCGGTGGATGGGAATAGATCTTTGGAGATATCTGTAGGATTCGGTGAGTAACTTTGTGCTCTTTAGGAAGCTTAGTTATCTTAATTGTATTGATGTGCCAAGTTAGTATGTTATGAGTTACTACATGCGTTAGTTTCAGAAGCTTGCATCCCCGTTGAACGAGTCAATGAGTGAGTATGGTTGTTGCTGAACTGAGGAGTCGTTGTATAAAAAATAGAGAGAGTTCCGTCAGCGATGACAGGACTCTCTTTCGTTTAATCGTTTACTATCTAAGCCCGACACATAGCCTTCATCGGATTGCCAACTGTCGTCTAAAGAACCTCACAAGCCTTATTACTCGAAATTTCGCAGGTTTGAAAATCTAACGAATCGTAGACATCTTATTTGCGCTGTAGACATGTTTAAGTACCGAAATATCGCTAAATTGCATTAAATAGCGTGTCTGAGATTCGTTACATTTTCTATGACTGCAAAATCATTGGAATAAGGCTTCACAGATTCGTTAGCGCTACGCGACCTACATAGAAAAATACTTATGAGAATGGAATCGCAGTGATATGTTATTGTCGATATCCTAGTCCATTCTTTCTTGAAACTTAACTTATAACTCTCCCTAGTTACTCATGTATACTCTTGTGGTTGTTCTTGGTGTTTATTTTCATTTTTTCGTCGTCACTCATCGCTTATGAGAGCCACATATTATACTCTTCCTACTCACGCCGCTTATTACAGCCTACATATCACACTTCGCTTATGTCCGGAATGTTGTGAACTTCAGCATGTGCACAAGCTTGGATAAATGTGAAATCTCCTGCTGGACGCCAGACGTATCAGTCCCCGCCATGGCCTGATTCGCCCGCAGTGTTCTACGTGTGTTCAGCATACCCTCGATCAGTTTCATGACTGTGTTTCGTCCACGATGATCGACAATCATATACTTTTTGCGTGCATCCAGCTCTACCCATACGATGTTGCTGAATGATGTGAACAGATGCCTGCGGTACAGCTCCATATCGGTCTCATTGTAATGCTCGCCATAAAAGGCATAATATCCGTGTATGTGCAACTTCTCCGCCAACACTGTGATGAACGGATCATGTTCGAGCATAGCGTTACGTTCCATGTTTCACGCCTCCGTTATGCGTGATCCGCAGATCCCGTCTTTTTGAGATCTATTTTAACATATTGTGCAAGGTGTTGCCTCTACACAGATAAAAGCCAAGTTTTAACTCCGAAGACCGATGATCACAAATAAAAGTTATTAACATGATACTATTTTTCTAAATTTAATATGACTCGCCGACCCGTCTGCCCTTCACCCACACACCCTCAATATCCAGCTCCGCATTTAGCAAAACGATATCTGCCTGTTTTCCTTGAACCAGGGAACCTGTACGGTGATCAATGCCGAGCAGGCGTGCCGGGGTCAGACTTGCTGCACGTGATGCAGCGTTCAGACTCAAGCCCACTTCCTGTACCAGGTAACGGAAACCGCGAATCATTGTCAGTGTGCTTCCGGCCAGTGCGCCGCCGTCCTTCAGTCTGGCCTCACCATGCTTCACGATGACGGGCAGGTCGCCGATCTTGTATTCCCCGTCATCCAATCCCGCAGCAGACATGGCATCTGTGATCAACACGAGTTGATCACTATGTTGCTTCAATTGAGCGAGGATGGAAATCGCCGCAGGGTGCACGTGAATACCATCGGCAATCAACTCAGCACTGATGCGCGGATCACTTAGCACGGCTCCGGCAGCACCGGGTAGCCGATGATGCAGTGGTGTCATGGCATTGAACGTATGCACCGCATGATGAAGTCCGGCTTCCACTGCCCGTTCGACCTCTTCATAGGTCGCATCCGTGTGGCCGAGTGCCGCTGTAATCCGCTGTTCTCGCAGCCACGAGATGACTTCCAGTGCGCCTTGACGTTCCGGTGCCAACGTAACTTGACGGATCAGGCCAGGATATTGCTTCTCCCATGCTTCGAGCCAAGTTACATCAGGCAGAATGATGTGTTCCGGATTTTGCGCACCAGGCCATTTCGGACTAAAAAACGGACCTTCTAGGTGTACACCCTCTAGCTGTGCATATGGCATTTCGCCTGAACGGTAGCGGTCCACTTCAGCAAGTACGCTGTCCAGTCGCTCTTTCGGAGCGCTCATGGAAGTCGCAAGCATCGCTGTTGTACCCTGCGTACTATGGAAAGAAGTGATCTTGTCCAACACCTCCGGGCTTGAATCCATAAAGTCTTCTCCGTTCCCACCATGCACATGGATATCAATGAATCCAGGCACAATGAGACCACGTTCTGGTACTGACAGTGGCAGAGCCTCGCTCCGAATCCGTTCAGGAAGACCTTCTGGTACCCCAGCATAAAGGATTTTTCCATTCCTCCAAGCTAATACACCGTCTTCCAATATCTCATCTGCAAGGAGCAGCCTGCCCCGAAGAAGAGAAATACTTTCATCACGCCGACTCCCAGGCTCATGGCTATTCTCTCCGCTCATCTCACCAGCCTCCCTGCTGCACGGTCCAGCAATACCACCACATTTGGATGACATTGCAATAGCGATGCAGGACAGGCCGTTGTGATTGGGCCCATAAAAGCTTCGCGAATAATCTCGGCTTTTTCCTCGCCACGGGCTATGAGCAGAATCTGTTTGGCTTTCAAAATGGTACCAACACCCATCGTAATCGCCTGAGCCGGAACCTCATCGATGCTGTCAAAGAAGCGTGCGTTTGCCTTTCGCGTCTCGTCTTTCAGATCCACGACATGTGTCCGCCCAGTCAGCTCCGTTCCCGGTTCATTGAAGCCAATATGACCATTATGTCCGATGCCCAGCAGTTGAAGGTCTACCGGTCCACGATCGTCCAACCGTTGTTCATAGGAATTACATTCCTGTTCCAGATCTGCAGCCTGACCATCAGGCACTTGCGTTCTGGCGAGATCCATATCAATATGATGGAATAATTGTTCATTCATAAAACTGCGGTAACTTTCACGATGTTCTGTTGGAAGTCCTACATACTCATCCAGATTGAATGAAGAAGCCTGCGAGAAACTGACCAGTCCCTTCTGGTACAACGTGATAAGCTGTTTATATATGCCTACAGGCGAACTTCCTGTTGCGAGCCCCAATACAGCCCGTGGTTTGGTCTGCAACAAACTGGCAATGACGCCAGCACCCGTGGCGTTTAAATCTTCTTCATTTTCAAAAATGCGGATATTCATCTTCATCTGTCAGGCACCTCCGTTGTGTTGGACTCGATAAGATTGTACATTGTGATAGGATTGTTCCAGTCTGGGGATAAAACGGTCGAAGTCGGCACTTACCATGCCTGTGAACAAAATATCGACCACATGCAGCAGTGCAATACGGGAAGCCATATCTCCACGCCTCATGCCTTCTTCCAGAGAAGAGGTGAACAGGGGGATATCCGATACCGTTGCGAGTGTATTACTTCCATAGGAAGTCAGTGAAATCGTGGAAGCTCCGGCTTGTTTGGCACAATGCAGCGCATCAATGGTCTCGGGTGTTTCGCCTGAATAGGATACGGCCATTGCCACATCTCCCTCAGCGAGCGAAGATGCGGATGTAATCTGCATGTGGGAATCTGAGAAAGCAGTACAGCTTTTGCCGATTCGCACCAGTTTCTGATAGAAATCCTGTGTAACAATTGATGAGGTAGCCACACCGTACAGATCGATGCGGCGAGCCTGGCACAATAATTGCACTGCATGCTCCAATCTGCCCAAATCCAGTAAGCGGGTGGTGTCTGCAATCGATGCGAGGTGGTTAGCTTCGATAGCTTCAACAATTTTGGATAGTGAATTGCCCGCGACAATATCCTGATACGCCGTTTCCTCTGACGCGTGGGACAATTCTGCGGCAAGCTTCATTTTGAAATCGGGAAACCCTTTGAAATGAAACGACTTGCAAAAGCGGGTCACCGTCGCCGCACTTGTTCCACTCTGCTCAGCCAGATGACTAATCGTCCAGCCGGGAATATCCGATGGAGATTGCATAATGACTTCCGCAATACGTCGCTCCTGAGACGGAAGATTATTCAGTTCTTGTTGCAACGCACGTAATATGGCTGCCATAAGGCCCCCACTTTCATGAAAATTATTTTTATATATTTTAAAATAAATAAGAAAATCATTTTTATAACTTCATTTTAATCAAGACGATCCTGCAAATCAAGAGCAATTTCTCACGACTTTCGCAATGATACTGAACGTGTATAGAAACTCACCTGCTTGATACACATAGTAAGTATCCTTTATATTGAGAATCGAGATATGATCGTATTAAAAAAGGAGCCATTCAATGAATCGAAGACAACGAAAAAAACTTATTCCTTCCATCTGGATTATTGCTACCAAACCAACAGAAGGACACGCCTATTATGCCCTCTATGCCATCGACTGGAAACGCGGAGGTCGATTGAGTTGGGAAGGTTGGAATCACCTTGAAGATCTGCTGCAATTTCATATTCCGATCAAACGAAAAGCCGGAGGAAGGAAATCCGCTTCCCAGCCTGCCGCAAAAATTGCGAAAAGAGCACTCCATCTTCATCTGAACGAAGTACAGTTTGAGGAACTGGAGCAGCTCTTTTATCAGCCATTTTCGAAGAAAAAATGGAGGACGTTCATTCAAATGAATAATGAATAGGAATCAATACGTGATAAATTGATATGAATTCGCTTGTTTCATTTTTTCACGCTAAAACAAAAAAGCCTCTTCTCTTCTTTGGATGAAAGAATAGAAACGACTTTCGCGGTACAACAATTCAATTCATTTTGATTCAGTTCAATTCGAAGAAATTTCAACTCAAGTTAACTCGTTCTAATTCATGTCATCATATCGTTTTAAGAACGTGCTGACTAAGCCGGGTACAGTCATTTGATGAACCGATTGATTCTCAATCTCCTCCGCCAGATCGTCATCTGTGAGAGAAACAAAGAACGTAATGTCTGCTTTCGTTTGTCCATATCGAGTAAAAACGTCATCCGTTGTCTCATTGACAACTTTGGCGATGATTCGAATGATCTCATCCTTATACTTCTGGACCTCCTCTGTTGCATACAACAATCGGCTGATATGGTTAAAGTGCGTATCCTCGCCATACTGATATTCGGAGCAGCCCCATCTGTAATAGATCTCGTCCTCCTCACTATCACACAACCCTTGCTCTTTCATACTCGAAATGTGCCTAGCCAGGGATTCCTCGGTATTCACTGCCATAAACAGCGTTACCCAATCACTGTCCGTTCCAAATGCACAAGCATATACTTTCTCGTGCTCTATCTTAGCCAGCGTTTGTTCCAGATCGGGTAGAAAACCCGCTCGAAATTGATTTTCAAATGCACTTAAAAAGTGGTCCACTCAGCTCATCCTTTCATGTTTTATATAAGTTGAATACCGAGTAGTTACACTTGCCACTTCGCTGACAGAATAACCTTCTGATCATTGTTATCGTTCAAACCATTGTTTCAATTCTACTGCCTTATCTTCATATATGTAATCATTATGATCTACTAAAATAATGAAAACAAGCGATGCTACGTTTCGGATCTTCCCTCAATTTAGTATCGACTCCTTCATTTCATGGTCCTTAGCAGCAGAAAAGCCTTGCCCCATTCTTCATGACAAAGAATAGAGAAAGGCTTTCATGCTGCTACTTAATCCTAACTGTAATTCGCAACTAGATCTTCAGTTCTCCAAGCTTAATCAGCTCGACAACTGCCTGCGAACGACCCTTAACATTGAGTTTCTGCATCACATTCGAAATATGGTTACGCACCGTTTTCTCGCTGATGAATAACTGCCCTGCGATGTCACGCGTTGTTTTGTCTTGAACCAGTAATTCGAATACTTCGCGTTCACGGTGGGTCAACAAAAATTTGCTTTTATGATCGATACCCTTCAATGTTCACCCCTCCTTGCTCGGGTTGTGTTGGTGTAACAAGGTTAAGGGGATACAGTCAACTCATCTTATGTCAGGTCAAGGGCGTTGGTTCAGTTTTATAAGAAAAATGGGCAGTAAACATGTGATTCATTGTCCAAAGAGAACGTATGCAATTGTCTATGTATTCGATCATGTAAAACAAACATGCCTCTGCAGCGGATGTTACCATCTGCGCAAAGGCACACTTGTTCATGTCTTAAAAAACTACCGATTCATTCGGTTCATCATGCCGCCATCATTGTGATTACGGTTCATCAGGCCATCGTCAAGGATACCATCGCGGTGATTCATACCTGTACCGTTCGTTGGGAAAATGCGCTCCACCATCGATTGGAACGTATCGATCATGCCACTGACTGGCTTACCATTACGAATATCTGTGGCATAGTTCTCGACATGCTCCACAAATTCCGGATTGGCTGATACATATACATTCTCGATGTTTGGTGCAAACTGCTTGATTTTGGCTGAAATCTTACCCTTAATCTCAGCTGATGTGTTATCGTCCGTGCTATCTACACGTTGTCCCTCACTTTTCATACCATAATGCCCATCGTCCGTCCCACGTGCTTTGCCGCTGTTTGTCAGACCACGCATCATACCAACGGCGCCTGTGCCCATGGTTCCATAGATGCTGCGGTCATTCCCCATATGGCTGCGATCCGTTGCTGAATTCGTGTTCAGTCCTGGAGCAATTCCGCTAGTGCTGTACGGAGACATTGTGCCCGTACCACCATTCACACGCATACCACCCATATCGTGATTCATGTTGCCCCCACGCATGGTATCACTGGCATGATTACGCATTGTTCCAGACAGCATGCTCGTACGACCATTGGACTTGCTTTCCAACTTGCCTGCATGACCATCTGCCAAACGAACAGCGACATATGCATTACGATCCGTTAACATGACACGGGCGGATTTAACTTCCTTCATCTCCGTGATGCGTTTAGCCAGCTCTTCACTGGATTTCAGGTCAGTAACATTATGCATGCGATAACTTTTTGCACGGATGCCATCCATTCCATTCGTTTCCACACCATAACGGTTAATGCCATTGGCTTGCTGACGAACACTTTGCGTATGCATATTGTTGGTGTCCCGATTCGTGCCACAACCTGTCAAACCGGCCATTACAAAGATTGCAGTAGATAATGATAACGTAATAGCTGTTGCCTTTTTGACTGCTGGCATGTACTCATCCTCCAATGTATGTTGGTTTTGGTCACAAAGATAGGATGCGCTTCTGTACGTACCGATATGCTGAAAGGATATGGTACCTTTCCCTGTAGATTCAGGTGTTTCTTCGCTATATAAAATAAAAAACAGTGCTGCGTTCACAGCACTGCCTCCAAATAATACTTGCATCTCAACACAATAATATCACTTATCTTCCGCCCCGCTCATTTCCCGTCTGTTGATGAGGAAGTTGTTGCGTCATGTGCAGAACTCGACGACTCTTCCGAAGAAGTTGTGGATGCTTTAATTGTATCCGGGAATTTCTCTGCTTCCGTTAGACTTGTCGCATCCATGCCATATGCCCATCGACCATCCGGCGTAATGACCCAAATCTGATCCGGTTTGGATGGTACCGTAAGCCCCCGATACACATCTCGAACTTGTTGGCCATTTACCGTCTGTTCAACAGACAGGGTGAATCGTGGAACAGTACCTTTCAGCTCGGAAGCTTTGCGCACATCATCTGCTGTTGACAGGTTTTTGATTTTACCGATAAGGGATATGGCGTCTGTGGAATCAATCGTTTTTCCATTCAGTGTCCAGGCCTGCTCTGCCGCATCGTTCTCCGATGTTGATGTTAACATCCAGGTAGCTGCTTCACCTTCCCACTCCAGAGATCCAACATTTGTCTCATCCATGTTGAACGGTGTAGTATCCAACAAATCACGACGAGACAAAGCTATGTTGGTAATCGCCTCTGTCTGTACGGCAACCACGGGACCCTCATCTACGCGCACATATCGTGCGTCATCTGCTGGAAGCTGGCCACCAATAGCCAATTTGATCTCCCGATTATCTTTGAGTTTGATATCCATACGTGTAGCATCTGTTCCTAATCCATACTTATTCAGATCCGTTGGCGCTTCTTCCACCACCAGTTCCTGATTCGCACCACTCAGAGCATCTAACCAATTGCTAACACTGTAACCGTTCAGAGGATAGGCTTTTGGCTCAACCATCTGCCATACACCATTTTCAAGCGTCAGGGTCGAAGTTGCTGCTGTACCGGCTGTCTCCTCCGTTGTGTCATGTATTGTGATGGATTGAATATCCCTGGATTGAATACCGAGCAACTTGGCTTGCGCCGCTTCTTCTTCTCGAAAATAATTTTGACTGGCCGCGTACACCCATCCCACAATCAGTACGATGACCACCAGAATTGTTGGAACCCATTTTCTCATACTCGTCTGCGCCTCCACCATAAGAGTACACCAATGATAACAAAGATGAGTGGGAATGCTACAATAGCCACGAAGAAAATCGTTCTGGCCTGTTCGCCATTCAGGTATGCCATCTCATACCCGGCTTGTACCCTTGGGCGAATCGTCAATCCATTTTCTTTCTCACTCAAATAGTTTACCGTATTCAAAATAAAGTCCCGATTGCCACCATTCGCAATTTCCGAATCCTGCATGAAAATGGACGAACCCAGAATAACCGCCTTCGGTTTGCCATCCGTCGTATCGGCTGCATATCCTAATTCAACGGGTCCCTGAATGTCCTCTTCGGCATCATTGGTTGTTTCATTCTGCAATAAGCCGCCGATATTTGTCTCCCCATAACTGTCACTGGAAGATTGAATTAATGGAGAAAGGGTATATTTATCCTGTTCTTTGCTGGTCAGCGCAATCGACAACGACAACATCGGATACAATTGGCTTGCAGCAAGTTTGTCCGTAATTGCATGTGTACCATACTCCGGCACCACCCAGAGTGGGCCCATCGTACTGGCTTGCTGATTATCCACCATGACTGCATGCTCATCAACGACGCCATAGTCAGCCATGAGGGCATCGATGTTTTTCCAACTGGATTTCATATCTTCCACAAATCCGAGGGATAATAACAGCTTGCCTCCATTACTCAGATAGGTGCGAATGGCTTTCATTTCGGTATCACTGAGATCACGTTGTGGACCAATAATAGCGAGCACATCTGCATCCTCGGGAACCTTGCCAGCCTGATTCAGCTGCAATTCTTCCGTTTGCACATTATTTTGTTCCAAGGAGGATTGCAGCGTAGTCATCTGAGCTAGACTCAACTCTTCATGTCCAGTCAAAAAGACCATTTTGTGCATCTCCGTGGATGACATATTCATGAGCGCCTGCGTAAGTTTTTCCTCACCTGTGAACTGGTATGATCCGTCACTTCCGTCACCTGTCGCGGTGAACAAACTGGCGATATCAATCACTTTGTGTTGATCTCCCTGCTCCAGTACAATGGAGCTGCCTGTTATGCCGTATTTGGATGCAAGCGCAGGTTCCTGCGTCAGATTATATTGTTTTATTTTCAACTTGCTATTGCGTTTCGTGTATTCCTCGACCATATCCGTGACCTCACGGTTCAGGACGGTGTTGTTGGCATTTTCGACGGTTAACACCAGAATGTTGACGTCATCCTTCACGTCCTTGATCGCAGTAAGGGACTGGTCAGATAACGTGTATTGTTTGTTCGAGGTCAGATCCAGCTGGAAGCCGCCAAGTGAATTCAGGAACAGTGTTAGCAAAATAAAGATGCCAATCACCGCTACGGACAACACGGTACTGTTGGTATGACTTAACCATTTTTTCATCTTCTCACCTCCACCGCTTCCGTTCCACAATTTGAATGCTTAACAGCAGAAACACACCCGAAAGGGTGACATAATACAAGATATCCGGCCCACTAAGCACACCTTTCATGAAGCTGTCGAACCGGTTAGTCAGGGCAAACGGGTCCAGCCACTGCTGTAAAACAGAACCTGTATTACCTGCGAATGAATCAAGCATCCACAAAACGAGCAAAATAATAAAACCCGCCACCGCAGACACCATCTGATGTTGGGATAATGTAGATGCGAACAGTCCAATCGCCATCATGCTTCCGCCCAGGAAAAATAACCCCAGCGCAGACATCCATACCGTCGTCATATCCAATGTCCCATAGAACGACATGATGAATGGGTATACCAGACTACACAGGATGAGCACAACCAGAATGGCCAGAGAAGCAAGATATTTGCCAAAAATAATTTCTGTTACACGTGCAGGAGAAGTCAGCAACAATTCATCTGTTCCCTGTCTGAATTCCTCTGCAACCAGTCGCATCGTTAACAATGGCACAACAAACAGCAGCATGGACAACGTATCGCCCAACACGAGACGGTAATCGACAATACTCGGCTGGTAATATACAAAGCTTGAATAGAACAGCAGACTGGTCATCAGTACATATACGGCAAAAGCAAAATAGGACGTTGGTGACAGAAAATAAGCTTGCAGCTCTTTGTTGCATACCGCCATCATTCGTCTCATTTGGAGTCCTCCCTTTTGCTGGAATGGGACGAAGCATCCGTTGATGTACTCGTTGATGTTCCCGATATACTCGACAGGTCGTTGTCCGAAGATACGTCCTCCTGATCCATCTCTGCGTCAGCAACCTTATCCACATCTGCCGAATTTGCGTCTGTGTCTGTTGCCTCGGTTGTGGTCAGCTTCAGGAAGATTTGTTCCAGACTCAGGTTCTCCTTCTTCATCTCCAGTATCGGTAATCCTGCACCTGACAAAAGGTAGAACAGCTCCTCCCGGAAATCTTCCGAGTTTTCTCCAGTAAGCAGCATTTTAACCGTTTCTGCTGAATCTGAATTAAGTGCAGTATCTTTGGCGGTATTCGCATCCGACGCTTGAATGACTTCACTCCGCACCTTCTCCCATGGTGTCAGCACATTATGTAATTGCTCCGCAGTGGCCTTCACTTCAATCGACACTTTGAATTGATCCCCCATTGCTGATCCGAAATGCTGAGGTGAACCATCCAGCACGAGCTGTCCCTGATTGATGATCAACATTCGATTACAGAGTGTGCTCACTTCAGGCAAAATATGCGTACTGAGCAGCACTGTATGGTTCTCCCCCAGTTCTCGTATTAAATCCCGGATCTCGATAATCTGATTTGGATCAAGCCCCGATGTTGGCTCATCCAGAACCAGCAGATCTGGCTTGTGAATAATGGCTCCTGCCAGCCCAAGGCGTTGTTTGTATCCTTTGGATAACCCACGTACCATTTGTCTTTCCCGACCCAGAAGTCCCAGTCTGCTAACCATCTCACTGACCCGCAGCTTAACCTCACGTGCCGGGACATCTCGCAAATTGGCTACGAATTTAAGATAGGACTGCACCGTCATATCCGGATACAGTGGCGGCGTTTCAGGCAGATACCCAATCTTGGAACGAACACGCTGGCCCTGTTCATGCACCGATACCCCATCCACCATAATGGAACCCGCGGTTGGATGCACATAGCCTGTAATCATACGCATCGTTGTTGTTTTTCCGGCACCATTGGGTCCGAGAAAGCCAACAATCTCACCACGTTCCATGGTGAAATCCAGTTGATGTACGCCGCGTTGCCCTTCGTAAACTTTGCTGACCTGTTTCACTTCGAGCACATCATTCATCCTTTCCCGTTAAAATACCCGTGCACCATCGTTCGTTATATAAATTCAACTGAAAATATTTACACTGGCACTCCGATGGCAGAATAACCTTCCGATCACTGTTATCCCCAGATTTTTTTGATTCCTTCATTTCAGAAGGAAAAATCCGCTGATAAAGGTGAACGCTTCGCTTCTTCAAGTTATTTCTGCCCTCTCCGTTATCGTGTAAATGTTACGTTGAACTTATGTAATAGATGATAGACACGGGAAGTTCCTTGTATCTTACGTGAGGTATCCTAGCCTCAGCTTAATGACACTTAAAAGACAGCTTAAAAATATTTGTCCAAAATGTGAACATTCTGGTCAACACCCACACCCTGCGCTTAAAGCCAACGTAACATAGAGTACAGGAGAATGTGCTCCTGACCAAAAGTCAGAGGGTGAATCGTGTGAAAGTATTATTCACGTTTTATGTTCCGAGCGGTGGCGTGGATACGTTAAATCGACTGCGCACCGCTGTTCTGAAACGCCATGGCATTGAAGCGCACCTATTGTATCTCAACACAGGCTCGGGATTGCAGAACAACAGTGATACGCCCATTTTCACCGCGTCCAGTGACGAGGATATCCATCATATCATTCATACTCATCATTATGATGCCATCATTGCCACTTCAGACATCGCTATGCCCGGCCGCTTGAGAGGACTTGGTTTTACCGGACGAATTATTTTTGAAGCGCAGGGACTTGGAACACGCGATCAGGCTCTGGAAACGATACAGATGGGTGTCCCTTACCTTCAAGCCCATTGTGATGCTGCCGTTATACCTCCCACAGATCACCTGCTAGATATGTTCATTCATATCTGTCCTTGGCTTCATCGGTTTGTTATTCCCAATATGCTGGATACCGACACCTTCGCACCAATCTTGGTGGATACCCCACCCTATCCGGTGCTGGCTTGGGTAGGACGACTTGAACACAATAAAAACTGGCGTGAATATTTAATCATATCGAGTGAAATCGTCAAAAAAAATCCGGAAGCCAGACTATGGTTATTCCACGATCCAACTTTGGCTAATCCAGAAGATGAGGTCATGTTCCGGCACATGCTGGCAGAATACGGGCTTGAGGATCGGATTGGGATCTTCATCAATGTTCCTCATTCTCAGATGCCTGCATATTATTCCATGATTGCCGCTTCAGGGGGCATCATGTTATCCACTTCCCTGCTTGAAGGATTCGGTTATGCCGTCGCTGAAGCCATTAGCTGTGGCTGCCCTGTGCTCAGCACAGATTCAGATGGAGTGCGCTCATTTATCACACATAATAAGACTGGAAAGTTTTATCCAATTGGAGATGTAAAGGCGGCCGTAGCCGAAGCAAGAGACCTCATGAAGAACAAGAAACTGCGGGAATATATTCGCATTCAGGGCAGACAGCATATGAGCTTGTCTTTCTCACCCGATCGATATGCCATTTCTTTCCGTGAAATGATGACAGCACTGCGAATTTTCCATTGAGCATAACAAAAAGGCAGTTCAGCAAGATTCTCTGAACTGCCTTACTCTGTTTTTATTAAAAGTCTTAGTGTCCCATCATCATCGCGGGATCAGGCTTGTCGCCATTTTGAAGTTCTTCTTCCGGCATCGGCTTAGGTTTGCGCAGAATCAGACTGAGCAAACATCCGAACAATGCAATACAAGCGGCCAGGAAGAACGTATCATTGAAACCAGCCACCAAACCATGAACGATAGCGGTCGGCTCTGTACTCGTTGTGTTGTCTGCGATTCTTGAAGTAAGGAAGCCTGTAAGCCCTGCAACCGCAAAGGACACGACCACTTGCTGTGCAGCAGCCGTGAGCGGTGTCACCCGTCCAACCAACTTACGCGGTGCAGCATTTAATACATGCGTATTGAGTGGCATCATGGACAGGCCCATACCCAGACCCATCATGACCAGAGCTGTTATAATCAGGCCAAGACCTGTCTCTGCCGTAATGGAGGACAGAATAAACAATGCTCCCGAGATAATACCGAGACCCACAAAAGCCAGAGGTCGAGCACCGATTTTATCAAACAACCGACCACCGAGCGGCATACCCACTCCGGAAGCCAACGCCTGTGGCAGTAAAATCAATCCTGTTTCCAGTGCAGTGTACCCTTTGATCTGCTGCAAATAAAGCGGGATCAGGATCATGGCACCGAATAGCGCCACTTGTGACACCCATGCGAGAATAATTCCCCGTGAGAAATCAGATGATTTGAATACCCGGAGTTCGAGCAATGGATTTTGATGACGAAGCTCCACAATAATGAACAAAATGAGCGCTACACCACCCACAATGACACCCGTCAAAGTTGTTGCAGACGTCCAGCTCGTTCCGCCCTCACTCACACCGTAAGCGAGCATCGAGAACGCAATTGGCGCCAGAATCATGCCGAGCAGATCCAGTGCAGGTGTGCGTCCACGATCTGTATCGGGCAAAAATTTGATACATAGAATGAAAGCTGCAATACCTATTGGCAAGTTAATCAGGAAGATCCAGTGCCAGCTCAGTGATTCAATAAACCACCCGGACAACACCGGACCCAATGCAGGGGCAAGCAACATCGGAATTCCCAGCATCCCCATGATGGAACCTCTTCGCTCAGGCGGAGCCAGACGAAAGACCATGGCCATACCAATAGGAGCAACCATGCCTCCACCAAGGCCTTGAATGATACGGTAAATGATCAATTGCTCAGGTGATTGAGCGATCGAGCATAACACTGAACCCAAGGTAAACATGGCAATGGTGAATAGGAACACTCTTTTGGCACCAAAGCGGTCCGTTAACCAGCCTGCCAGTGGAATAACTGCAGACAAAGCCAAGGTATAACCCGTAACCGTCCATTGAATGGTCTTCAGGTCGGTCTCGAAATATTGAACCAGATTCGGAATGGCCACGTTCACCACCGTGCTGTCCAGTATAACCATGATCATACCGACGATAATAGCCAGGAGTGGCAGTATAATCGTTTTGATTGAAAACTCTGCGGGCTCCTGGGATACTGCTGTTTGTTCTTTCACGTTCTCCACACTCTTTTCCAGCCAGGAGATCGCAGGTTTAGCCATGCGTCTCACTCGGCCTATATTGACGACCAATTTCAAACTATCGTTTTAAATCGTCGTTTTAAACTTTCGTTTAATACTGATCTAATTCTAATGAAAATACCTTTGCTGTCAAGCTATTTTTTCAGACATTTCTCTATGGATGCACCACAAAAAAAATGGAACAGGCACCTTCCCTGCTCCACACGTTGGTTAATCATGATTATGCAATGATGTCCATATCAATCTGCAAGCTTCATCATCTGATATTCTGACAGTATACCCAATGTCTGACCGTGAATACTTCTGCAATATATTCGAATAACCAGATGATTCGGTGAAGAACTGTTGCTGATGATCCTCAGTTCATAAGGCTCGGATGACACATCCAGATTATGAATGACCTGATTACCGCCCGCTCCCCCCGAATTTGACGTTAGGTGAAAAAGGTGTCGGTACAGTTCTCCGTGCATGCTGGCTCCACCAACAAATACATCCGTCCCTTCCTCGCCGCCCACATAGGCCAACTCCACATCCATGTACTTGACGGGAACAAATGTCTGTAACAGATTCTCATGAATCTCAAGTAAATATACCGCCACTGTAGATCCCTCCTTCGGAGCACATGAACCTTCCTGTACATAGGATATGCTTCCTCTCGTCCATTGCCATTTGCATTCACCCATTTTCGACCAATTGCACGGAAATGCCCGACCTTCCGGTCCTCTTTTTTCATAGAATAAAAGGATAGAAGCTCGGCCGGTGCAGGCCGTGACAAGGAGGTAGCTATGAAAGTTCTGCTCGTTACGTATTGGGAGCTTACACATATGGGAGGCATATGGACATATGTTAAACAACTGGCCGACAGGCTGATCGCACTTGGTGTAGAGGTTGATATCATGGGCACAAATGGCGCCAATAACGAAGTATATGTTCGTAATCTGAACCGCGCTTTCTCCAAGGATAAGGTGTGGCCCATGCTGCAAGCCAAACTCAATCCGACTGATCTACCACAATTCACTGCCGATCCTCTTCTCGCTTATTATGAACTGAATAGATATGCCTTCGAGATGGCAGCCGCTTATCTGGGTGTGGACCACTACGACGTTATTCATGCGCAAGATCCAGTAGCTGCCGTAGCCATAAAACGCATCTTGAACCGCAATATCCCACTGGTTACAAGCTATCATGGCGCTCTTGCACGCGAAGCCTTTTACGATGCACAAAATTCCAACCCACAGCTTACTCTCCCTTCATATTTGCAATCCAAGCGTGGACGTTATTTTCTCTCATTGGAAGAGCGAAGTGCAACACAGTCCGAGCTCATTCTCGTGTCAAGCCACTGGATCAAGAGTACGCTTACAGAACTTGCCGTTCCTGAATCAAAGTTCAGACAGATTCCCTATGCTGTAGATCTCCCAGCCTACCGTGCCTCAGCAGCTGTGAAGTTCCGCCAGCGACCACCTGCGGGCAAGAAAGTCATTGCCTTTACCGGACGACTTGAATACATCAAGGGCGTTCATGTGTTAATCAAGGCCTTAGCCAGTCTGAAAAATAAACGTTCCGATTGGGTCTGCTGGATCGCAGGAGAAGGCAATCTAACCGATGAATTGCGGTCACAGGCCTCTTCAACGGGGATTGGAACCGATGTTGTGTTCTGGGGCAAGCTGGACAATATTCCTTCCTTCCTGCGCCATGCAGATATCTATGTCCAGCCCAGTCTACAGGACACCCAGCCGTTCTCCGTTACCGAAGCGCAACTGGCGGGTGTACCTGTTATCGTCAGTGGTACAGCCGGCATGCCTGAAATGGTTGAACCTGGACGTACGGGATGGGTTGTTCCTCCGCAGGATGTCGACTCACTCCGTGAACTGTTGGATGCACTACTTGAGGATAATCTTACCCGGAGAACAGTGGGTGCGGCGGCGAAAGCCTGGGCTGAACAACATCGTTCACTGGAAGTGATGGGATTGCGTACATTTCAAGTCTACCAAGAAGCCATCTACAGAGGAGGACATACGATATGACGTTACTTGTACCGAGTGATCTGTACAATCGCTGGTTTTCGACTCCAGTTTCCACACCTCACATCGACGTGGATTACGCTGTAATGAACGAATTGATGAAGAAGCTGCCTAAAGGATATGTATTTCCCGATCCTGCATCCATGGCGATCATGAATTCAAAAGATTGAGTTGTCCAATGATATGCCGTCTTTATATAACATGCCGAAATATCAAACAAGGGGTGTCCCATCTGTCATATGAATGACTGAGGACACCCCTTGTTCGCTTCAAATGTGTTCTAACGGACCGAGAACACGCTATTACAGATCTCTCTAATCTGTCGCCAACTTGGAATACATATTCAGATCACTGAACGTTTCGCCTACCCTCTCGTATGCTCTGAGGGTGCCTTCGCATGTGAAATTGAGCTTTTGTAATAGCTTGATCGAATTCACATTACCGGGATCAACCTTTGCTTCGATTCGATTCAGCTTCATAGTCGAGAATGCATGAGCTAATAAAGAAGAGATCGCTTCCGCAGCATATCCTTTCCCCCAGTGTGATCTGGCAATGTCATACCCGATTTCTGCTTTAAGATTGTCAAAATCCAGTGAATTATAACCACATGAACCTATGATTTCGTTGGACTCTTGCGCAAGGATAGAGAACCGAATGGCCTTATTTTCCTGAGAAAGATCATCCAGAAGATTAATCATGGCTATAGCTTGATTTTCATCCGTAAAATGAGTGATATTCATAAATCTAGTTACATCTGGATCAGACCAAATCTTAAACAAACTGGCCGAATCCGCTACGTCCATTTTTCGCAAATATAACCGTTCTGTGTGTAACTCTGTAATCAATACTCTTACCTCCATTAGTTTATTAATAGTTGGGTTTAAGATATTGATATCTGCGCATAGTCCAGTCCCTTCCGTGTATGAATCATTTCATTATACAGAGACTTCAGCAATCGTTCACCCTTTCTGTACACGAATCTGTCCATAGAGCAAAAAAGGAGCTTACCACTTATAACACTTAAAAAGTGTTTCATAAGGGTGCTCTCCTGTCCATTTAACATCTATTCCAATCAGCCATTTTTACCAAAAACATTTACTTCCAGTACCCGCCAACCTGAAGCAAATTGAGCAAAATAGGTCTATGCTTCTCTTGAACTTTTTCCATCTCGGCAACCAGTGCCTTGAAATGGCGTTTGGTCCCCATTGACTCATGCAATCGGTAACACATCAGAGGTTCATTGTAGTAGAACAGCTCATACATCGGAAACAGCCTCATCCACATTTCATAGTCATGGGTGTAGCGAAAATCAGTGTCGAACAGTCCAAACCGCTCAAATGCTTCCATCTCTAACATGACAGTACAGCCGTTGATCGGACAACCTTCCAGCAGTACCTGCAACATCTCCAGACGACTTCCCACTTCCGGCTGCACCGTATCCAACCATTCACTCTTCTCATTCACATAATGGTAGGCACCATGGCAGAATGAAGCCTTGACCTCACGCATAAACTTCAGTTGTTTCTCCACCCGATCCAGCAGCATCACATCATCTGAGCTGAGCCAGACAAAGTAATCCCCTGTTGCATGTTTGATGCCCTCATTTAATGCGGTCGCGGTTCCACCGTTTTCTTTGTGAATATAGCGGATAGAATCCATGAATGGCTCTAGCCGCTCCACATGCTCGGTTGACCCATCATCCACTACGATGACCTCGATATGCGGATACGTCTGGTGAATGGCACTGTGAACAGCCTGCTCGATATAAGCACAATTATAAAAAGGAATGACGATCGATACTTTTGGCTCCATTCGGGCCTTCCCCTCCTCTTACTGTCTTAGGTAAAATGCTGCGCAAAGAGGGCGTTAATCAGCCATCTTTTGGCTTTCATAACTGCCCTCCCTACGCTACCCGCCAAGCGTCGCTATTCGCTGCAACAGCGGTTCCCGATATCTGGACCATACCATGGATGCCTCTTTGCCAATGACATCCGCATGACGTACCGATCCCATTCCCCCATGCCACCGATAGGCAGTAAGCGGTTCGTTCAGGTATGGGAACCGATGACCGTTCAGTACAATACGCATCCAGAGATCCAGATCATGCGTGTAGGGCAGAAGTTCATCGAACAGCCCTACTCCGCTAAAGAGATCCTTACGAATCATGACCGTGCAGCCATTCACCGGATTGCCGTTAACAAACCGTCGTAGTATATCCATATCCGACATCGGTTCAGGCCCACCATGCATTCTGGTAACGGCCGAATGCTCGTTGATATAGTGAAAATTTGTATGTGAGACCAGCACATTCTCACGCTGCATAAACTCCAGCTGATAACGAATTTTATCCGGATACAGATAATCATCCGAACTGAGCCAAGCTACATAATCACCTGAGGCATGGCGGATGCCGTGATTAAGTGCCGAAGCCGTCCCGCCATTGCTTTTGCCAAGCACATGAATATAAGGAAGATAGGGTTGAAGCAACTCTGCATGCCGGGTGGAACCGTCATTCACAACAACGATTTCCACATCGGGATACGTCTGGTTCAGCGCACTCTGAATTGCCTGAGGCACATAAGGACAGTTATAGAATGGAATGACAATGGATACTCTCGGATTCAACTTGTCGTCCTCCCTTGCTGGGCACGAACATCACTCAGGATATCCTGAAGTGATGTGGCGAATGGAATCATCGGCTGCCAGTCAAGCTTGCGCAGCAGTGATAATTCCTCCTGTTTCCCCGAACCGTCCGGACCAGATGATGCCCCATCCCAGCGAACAGGGACTTCCGCTTCTGTCATGGACAAGAGCAGATCTGCAATTTCACCTAGACTGCGCTCGACGCCAGACACCACCGGGTATACTGTACCGCTGGACCCCTGTATCAGGAGGGTTGCATACGCTCTGACTGCATCCCGCACATCGAGAAAGTCACGGGTATTGTCCCGTCCGGACAGACGGAATGCCTCCGTTTTGCCCGCCTGCTCACAGGCAACAACATGGCGCGCAAGCAGGGAACAGATGCCTGTAGAAGGACCCGCACCAATCAGATTGCCCGGCTCCGCCAGCATGATCTGTTGTCCGAAGAGCGACATCCACGACAAGGACACCATCTCTTCCAGCGCTTTACTGAGACTGTATGGATGCGGAGGCTGGGGAATCCGGCCAGGTTCCGGCGTATATTTTAACCTTGATCCTACAATAACGGTTCGTGCTGTCGGACAACTGCGAAGCGCATCCAGCAGATACAGCACGGCCATCACATTGGTCTCCAGGACCAGTAGCGGATCAGACCACGAATTAGGCACTGAATTTTTGCCAGCGAGATGCAGCACATAGTCGGGCTGCACCTCGCCGATCAGATGACGCACTTGCTGTTTATCGTTCAGATCACAGACATGGACTTGTGCACCTTTACCAAATGAATACACATCCGGCCTCCGGACTACCGCCGTAACCACTGCACCAACTTCCCGAAAATAAGATACGGCATGTCGCCCGGTAAAACCGGAGGCGCCTGTAATTAGCACTTTCTTGCCTCTCAGCTCTGCTCCATCCATAATGCCAACTCCTTCAGCATTGTAGAATAATCCGGCAGGTCTGTCTTCACATCCTCGCGAGTGGACACCAGCGTACGGTCTTGCACTACACTGTCATCACGCACAATCGTCACATCCTGCTTATCCCAGGTCTGCTTGAACAATACAAGCAGATCATGTTTGCTGACAGGTGCCGGATGAGCTAAGTGGATCAGACCACTAACCGATGAGGCCAGGTAATGGTCTACCCATTTGGCCAGCTCAAGTGTGGTCACACCGTTCCAGAATACGCGGGTATACCCCCCGACTTCACCTGTGCTGGACATAAACCATTGCATCAGACCAATGCCGCCCTGCCGAATCTCGGGTCCAATGATGGATGTACGGATCGTCAGATGACCTTCATCCTGAACTTCGCCAAGTGCTTTGGTGATGGCGTAAGCTGAAGTCCCATCCGTAACATCATCTTCCCGGTATGCTCCCCGTTCCCCGCTGAACACACAGTCCGTGCTGATATGAATCAGGCGTGCACCAATCGTATCAGCAACCCGCCGCAGACGATGTGGCAGGAAACCGTTAATATGATATGCAGTAATTTTGTCCTCATCTGCGAAGTTGTTCAACACACCTACAGCATTAATAATCACATCCGGGTGCACAGCTTCTACCAATCGATCAACCATGAAGCTGTCGTTCACATCCAGGAGCAGACCATTGGGGTCCGTTACATCCCGAGATGTGTAGAAGACGCTGTGTACACCTTGACGGCGGAAATAGTCGACCAAAATATGGCCGGCCATTCCGTTTCCACCAAGTATCAGCAGTTTCATGACAAGAATCCTCCGCGTTTCAGAATTTCACGAATCTCCTCTTTGGTCATGAGTTGGTGTTCAGAACTGAAACTGTTAAAGGAGACCGGGGGACAATTGGTATAATGTTCACGCAGACCCGGTATACCCAGGGTAGGCAGAATAACCAGGTACTGCTCATCGTAGACAACGGTGGTCATGCTCTCGAATTCACTCATCAATATTTCATGGATTTTCTCCCCTGGACGAATGCCTCGTTCCACAATGCTCACATTCTCCACACCGGAATCCTCAATCAGCACTTCCGCGAGATCAACGATTTTGCAGGTAGGCATCGTCATGACAAAGATCTCTCCGCCGACACTTTCCACCGAGGCTTTGAACAGCAGGGTAATTGCATCCTTTAGCGTGAGAAAGAACCGAGTCATGCTCATATCCGTGATGGAGACCTGGCCTTTCTGACGAATCTGATTCTTGAACAGATGTACCACACTGCCGTTTGTTCCCAGTACATTCCCACCCCGTACCGTAACAAACTTGGTATCGCTGTGTAACAAGTTTGCATATACAATTAATTTCTCGCCGATCGCTTTTGTCATGCCATAGAAGTTGGACGGATTGGCAGCCTTGTCAGTCGAGATATAGATTACTTTTTCCACCTTGTTCTCAATAGCGGCCTCAATTACGTTCTGTGTACCAATCACATTGGTTTTGAGTGCTTCGTATGGTTGGTCTTCACACACCGGAACATGCTTGAGCGCAGCCAGATGAAATACATAGTCCACATGCTGGCAAGCCGCCGTCAAAGCGTCCTTGTCACGAATATCTCCAATCCGGAAATGAAGACGTGGGTCTTCAAATTCACGACTCATAGCCACTTGGCTTGACTCGTTCCGGGAATATACAATAATTTCTTTGGGCTGCTGGGGCAGTAGTTGAGCCACAAGTTCATAACCCCATGATCCCGTACCGCCAGTCACGAGTATACGCTTATTTTCAAACATGCATTTTCCCTCCAAGCAGAAATTTAACCACTTTACTGGATACATCTGTGGCTTTGTAACCTTGCGGGCAATCCCAGTCGCTAGACATCTTTGTCATGACTCTCACGCAATCAGCGATGCGCGCGGCATCCAGACCGGAGACTACATTGCTGCCGCAATCGACCGTTTCCGGCCGCTCGGTAGTTCGACGCATCGTTACGGTCGGCACGCCCATAATGCAACACTCCTCCTGCACGGTACCGCTATCCGTAAGTGCACAGCGTGCATGACGTTCAAGCATTACAAAGTCGAAGAATCCAAACGGCTCGTGAAACTCCACCAGCGGGTTCATCTCCAGTTGCAGATGCTCCGCAATCCGGATCGCGGTACGCGGATGAATACTGCAGATCACACGCAACCCGTGTTCCTCTGCGACCTGGTTCAGTCCTTTCATAATCTCCAGCAAATGAGGGGCATGATCCACATTCTCGGCTCGATGCGCAGTAACCAGGAAGTATTGCCCGGACTTCAGCTTGAGCTTTTTGAGTATTTTGCTGGAACTTACTTGCGCGTCGTAGTGCTGCATTACTTCATAGATGGGATTGCCCGTGAGCACGATGCGCCTGCTTGGTACCCCTTCACTGACCAAATGTTTCTTGCTCTGTTCCGTGTAAGGCATATTAACGGTGGAAATGGCATCAATAACCTTACGATTTTTCTCCTCAGGCACATCCAGGTCGAAGCAACGATTACCTGCTTCCATATGAATAACAGGAACACCCATGCGCTCAGCCAATATTGCACATAATGCGCTATTGGTATCACCAAGCAACAGCAATTTATCGGGTTTCTCCTGCAATATCAGATCTTCCATCTGCGTAAACATCGAGGATAACTGTCGTCCCAGAGTGGCCGCTTCATCCTGAAGAACGTAATCCGGTGCGCGCAGGCCCATTTCCTTGAAAAAGAGACCGCTGAGACTTTCCGTGAAGTTCTGTCCCGTATGCACCAGAATATGTTTGGACGCGTACTGGTCCAGCTTGGAGATGATCAGGCTGAGCCGTATGATCTCAGGTCTCGTACCCAGCACCGTCATGATCTTCATCGTAATCCCTGCCTTCATCTTGTATTGGAACCCTTGCGCCCTGCTCGGCTACGTCCCGCTTTGGCAGATTTACGTCTGCGACTAGCCGATTTCCCCATATGCGGACGTGGTCCCTTCGTTGTACGAGTTTTCCTCTTACGTCTGCCAGTTCCGGAAGCACGCTTCAGCCCCTCACGGTCTCGGCGAGAATGAGGTGCAAGTGGCTTGCGACGACGTTTCCGCGTTTTGCCCCTCTGTTGAACCGGCTTTGCAGCCGGGCCAGTACCTGAGGCAACAGGAGCATCGTGCCCCAATGCGATTGGAGGTAATGAGGAATGTGGTAACGCCTGTATGACGGTCAGTGGGAATAATAGTGCTCGAACCGTAGTCGGCTCCAGGACCAGTACAGTGCGTAGTCCTCCCTCCCCATGGGTATACACAGGTCCATTCGGAGGTTGGATATAAGCAAACCATCCGGGAAAACGCAATAACCACTGTGTCACCATCGTATGCAGTTTCGTTCGGTAGGTTTCAACGCCGTAGAGCCTTTCCGCTTCTGTCCGATTACGCCACCCCGTATTTGAGGCCAGCTCTGCATCATTCAGCAAGGTTGTTGCCAAAGTGACAAGCGCTTCGGTATCACCCGGCGGGGCCAAAAATGCATCACTGCCTACGGATTCCATTAATTCCTTCAGTCCACCCTGAGCGAAAGCGATGACCGGTTTGGCAAAATAGAGCCCCTCCAGTGCGGTCATGCCAAATCCTTCTTTGACCATGCTTGGGATGACCAGGATATCCATCGCGGTATATGCCAGAGATACGTTCTCTTCAAATGTGGTGAAGGTAAACCGGCGTGAATACCCGGATTTTTTCACCCGTGATACACACTCGTCGTAATACTTTTTATCCGATGCTGCCCCGATGATCCAGAAGCGACAGCGCGAATGTGTTTCACAGATTCTCAAAGCCATATCCACAAAAGGTTTCAACCCTTTGGCATCATATATAAATGAAGAAATATAACCGATACAGGTCTGCGATGATTTGAAACCGAGCTCTTTACGCTTGCGTTCGCGCAGATGAACCCAGCGGTCCGGTGCTGGTAGCGCGGGTTCCCAAGTAGGGGATATGATGGTCACTTTGTCACCCATGCCGGCTTCTTGGAATGGGGCTACCGCTGTCTCGGATATACCGATAATCCAATCCGCGTAACGGCCAATCATCTGGATCGCCTCGATTGTATGTTCATTCGTATGAATGATCTCGGTAATCTTCCAGATAATCGGAATCTGAAGCGACTTCGCCGCTACCGCCGGCATCACATTGACACAGGTATTCGTTAACACGAGATCGGGAGCAGTCTCTCGTATTAGAGAGACCACTTCCTGATATGCTGGTGTATGGCGAAGCTGCTCGGCATCATCTGCAATGCTCAGGTAAGGTGTGTACACACCGTGAAGCATCGGCAGAGTGCATATTTTGACCTGAATGCCGAATCTCCGCGCAAGCCCCTCAAGCTTCCCCTCCTGAGGGACTACGAGCACACATTCAAAGATCGCACCGATCTCTCTCATAAAATGAAGCAGCAGCTTCTCGGCGCCTGTAATGCTGCGAGTATTGCACACATGTGAAAATAACATCATCTTTGGTTTCGTTGCCATGGCCGCACGGACCCTGTAAACGGGTATCGGATACAGGGTACTGTGCACACCTCCTCCCGGCCAGAATTAAGGGAATATGATGGTTAACATTTCATTAATTCTTTTGCCATACGTGTGGTCTTTCAGTGTACGTTCAAGTCCACGAAGTGCAATCTCACGGCGTTCCTTTTCATGAGTAAGATAATATTCCACTTTGTCGAGTAACTCCTGCGGCGAGGAATATGTCTCAATCTCCACACCCGGTTTGTAGAAACGCGCAATGTCATCCCGGGCGTCGGTCAGCTGTAGCGTCGTGGACGCGGCAATTTCAAACGTTCTCGGGTTCGGTGAAGCTGGCGGGATTTTGAGGTGATTATTATTGACGGAATCATCTTCGTGGGATCGATGCAGGTTGATGACAATTTTGGTGCCATTGTACACATCATTGGTCTCCGGCGGACTCATCCAGCGCCCGAGCTCAATCTTCTCTCCATAGGCAGTATAGTCAGGCAGACGGTCCCACCAGATTCCGTTAAATACCGTATTGTGTGACATCAACTGAGGCATGATTGGATTGAAGAAGTATACCCGGTTCCAATAGGCCGAGCCGATAAAGCTGACATCCCGTTTTAACGGGGAAGGTGTTGTAATCGGAAAGTAATGATTAGTGAATGCGGCAAAAGGGAGGTAGTGAACTGACGCGCAGCCGATTTGTCGATATAGATCAATACAGTTCAGTTCTAACGTGAAGACATGGTCAAAATGTGTCACAATATCCAGCGTCATATCTGTATAATACGGGTCATCCGTGAGCCAGATCGCCGTCTGAATGCCCGCTTGGCGAATCGCATCGATATGCTCGATGGGGATATCCATTCCATCCAGCACAAGCACAAGATCAGGACGCGTCTGCAGCGCAATTTCAGAAACCGGTTGACGCGGATCAGAGAGGGTTACTTGAGCTACCATACCCTGTAGCGTGGCCATAATGGCCTCATCCAACGGGGAGTAAGGGAAGCCTTTACCCGAGGATACATACAGCACGTGAAGCTGTCGGAAAGGCAACGGTTCCTGTGCACAATTCACAATATAGTTGGCGCGACCGCGCAGATATCCTTCTTCCTTACCTGCGTCATATCCGGCATGTTGCCCATTTTTGCGTGCTTGATCAGCCAGGCTCAGTACGGGTGCATGAACCTTTTTGGTTTTACGGTGTTTGAGAGACATACCGCCACTCCTTTATTTTTTGGGATAGGGTTCTTGTTAATGCTGCACTTCAGACTGGGATTACAAATGTTCCAGCAACTGACCGATCCGGCGAGTGAATGTATGCTGGTTCATCGTGGTGAGAAGTCCACGCCACGCCATCGCCTGTCGTTCTTCTTCATGCTTCAGATAATAGTGGATCTTGCGCTGAAGTTCTGCTGCGTTGGTGAACGTCTCGATGTCATATCCCGGCTTATAATAACGGGGTAAATCTGCACGTGCATCCGTAATCTGCATTGTGCCACATGCGCTAATCTCATACGTGCGTGGATTAATCGAGTGACCTTCAAGATGATGTGTGTTGCGATTGTCTTCCCCATTCTCGCAAGTCCGGTGAATGTTAATGACAATCTTGGCGCCATTGTAATAATCCACTGTCTCTCCAGGAGCAATCCATCCTTCGTGGATGAAACGGCCTAGTACATCAAAGCGTGCCAACCGATTCCACTGGCTACCCGCAATGAATACCTTTTTGTCCGCAAGAAAAGGGGCCAGCTCATCAAACAAGGCAATCCGGTTCCAGAATCCGGTACCGATAAAACAAATGTCGTGCTGATGCTGCGGTGCCGCGCGCCGCGGTTGAAACATGCCTGGATTCACCGCGAGTGGCATATAGATGACCTGGTTCGCTCCATGTGCCAGATAGAAGGGCACCGCGGCCTCTTCATGCGTGAACACGACATCATAGTGCTGGCAAAGGGACGTTGTATCTTCGGTGAAATACGGATCATCCACAAACCACACGGCAGTTCGGATACCGAGTGCACGTATGCCATTCACCTGCTCCACATGATCTGCGGGAAATACATGCAGACCATTCATGACGAGCACAACATCGGGCCGATGCTGACTGGCTTCCTGCAACATCGCTGCTGGCGATCCAACAACGCATTCACGTACAGATTGCTGCAGAGCCAAGGTGACACCTTCATCGATGGCATCGAATCCTTGCGGGATATATAACACTTTCATGTCCCGCAGGGTCGGTTCAAACATCTGCACCCGCTCCATCATGGCCTGACAGCCGCCGAATCTGCGGCCTTCTGCATATCCGCCGCGGTAAGCCGTTTCCGCTTCGGTCAGCGGACGGTGCTTTCGTTTTGCCACATTCTTCACCCTGTCTTCCTTCAGGAGATCTCACTTCCAGACTCTCCCCGAGATTGGTCTTCCCTCTAAAGGATATGCCTCGGGGTCAGATGCATCATGGACGGGTGTCCTGCAAGGCGCAAAATTGGCGCTTGCCCTCCACATCCGCCTGTACGGGCATGTCCGCTTTTGCGGCGATGCAAATAGCCCGGAGGGATCTGCCCCCCTGGCTATTTGTTAGAGGATGTTCAAAAAGTCCGCTTTTGATTACGAAGGATGCCTATCGGCATCACCAGCATCGAATATGAAATTCAGCCGAAATGTCCGTTGCTCACGTAGTCTTCTCTACGCTCCGCTACTCCATTTCAGCTTCATCCCATCTTCTCGGTACTGAAAACCGGTCTTTTTGAACCGGCACTATAAGACAGGTATCATTCCATGCAGAAATAATCCTGTCTACTCGGTTACTGTGCTTTGTACGCCAGCTGATGTCCGTCCTCGAATCCCTTGGCGAAACCCGCGTTGAATCCCTCGTTGTACGCCTCGTTGTATCCCTGGCTGTAAGCACCGTCCGGGTTCGGATCGGTAGGGGTAGCCGGGACGACTGGTTGTACGGCCTTTGGACTCCGGTGCCGCCGTACCGCACGTTTCTTTTTTTTGAGCCACGCACTGCGTCCTTTAAGTGGGCGTTTGTGAAGAACACGTTTGGCTCTGAGCGCACGCAGCTTGCGAATTTTGCGCAGACGGGCTCCACGGATTAACAAAGCTCTTTTGGTTCTCAGTCTTATTTTCTTCTTCTTTAACATGTCAACATTCCTCCTGTATGTCCCGAACGATACGAATTGCACACCCGGGGTCTTTGAGCCACGGCAAGCCAGGCTCCCCATGCTGGATTCGGGCCAGCCTGATTCCCGTAACCATACGAGACATTTCTGCCTGATAGCGACTCAGCAAACGAATGTTCTCGGCCAGACTGCGGGCGGATACTTCCGAATGAGCGGTTACACTGGCTACACTGTCCAGAATGCGTGCCAGCGCCTGCTGACTGTGTGCAATGGATTCAATGAGCGCCAGTTTGGCTTCCTGCTCACGCCGCATCAGACTCATTTTCCCATGTCTCCCAGATCCATGCCGCCAAACATGCCACCGTCCATACCGCCGCCATCTTCGCTATCGTTCTGCACCATCACCGCTTTGAGATTGTTGCACAGTCCGGTCTCCATCCGGGTTAATCCTTCCAGCAATTCCACCAGCTGATCATGCATTTTGAGCGGCTCCCCTACCTGATCCCCATGCGTCAGAAAGGTATCCCCATTCAAATGATTCAGCGTCCAGTTCCGTACCTTCTCGGCCTCAATCGCTTTTGCCTCCAGGATCAGGGCAATATTCCACTGCATTTTGGCTGCTGCGTCCAGCATCAGAATGAGACTCTGTTCTCTACTCATGTTCCTTCACCCGCCTTCCGGGCTTATTCTTCTTCTTGAACCGCGATCTCCCGCATGACTTGGGTCAGCGTTTCGGCTACAGCCTCTTCCAGATCTGCAAGGCCCCCCAAGTAAGAGATAATGCTTTTGTTGATTTGCCCAGAGCTATCCAGCAGACCGTCAACGCCATCCAACTCCGGTTCGATATCTGGCAAATGATTGATGATTTCAGACATGCGTACAGCGACTTGGCGTTTGGCATCCAGCACACGTGCGATCTGCTGGTGAGAGTGTGCAATATGTGTGATAATTTCATCGATTTTGCTCTGCATGGTCCTCCTCCTTACCGTCACGGCCTGCTTCACCCATAGAAAAACCCGGCCTATCAGCATTTGCCTGTTACAGCATATGCCGGGCCGGGATCGTCAGTTACTACAGCTTGCGCCTATATCGTCAGATGACATAACTCCAGTCGGAAGAATATCGACTGAGGAATTGGCGAGTACGTTCCTGCTTTGGACGTACAAACACCTCTTCCGGGGTTCCTTCCTCCACAACGGAACCTCCATCCATGAAAACAACCCGATTGGCCACCTCACGGGCAAACCCCATTTCATGGGTGACTACAATCATGGTGATCCCCTCCTGAGCAATGGAGCGGATGACAGACAACACCTCACCCACAAGCTCGGGGTCCAGCGCTGATGTCGGTTCATCAAACAAAATCACTTCGGGATTCAGTGCCAGTGCTCTGGCGATGCCCACTCGTTGCTGTTGCCCACCAGACAACATACTTGGATACTCATTGATTTTGGCAGACAGTCCGACTTGTTCAAGCACACGCAAGGCACGAGTACGGGCATCAGCTTTGGACATTTTCTGGGCAATAATTAAACCTTCCGTGACGTTATCCAGCACAGTCTTGTGTTTGAACAGATTATAATGCTGGAACACCATCGCCGTTTTTCGTCTCAACTGCACAATGTCATGTTTACGTGCATGCTTGCAATCGACGGTTAATCCACTGATCTGAACCTCGCCCTCATCGGCACGTTCCAGAAAATTGACGCAGCGCAGCAGCGTTGTTTTACCTGATCCGCTCGGTCCAAGGATCGCAACGACATCGCCCTGTTCAACGGTCAGATCAATTCCCTTCAATACTTCCTGCTTGCCAAATGTTTTGTGTATGTTCGTTAATGTAATCATGACACGCCTCCTTTGCTGTACACGGCAACCCGACGCTCAAGCAAAGCGGTGATCCGCTCGGCAATGATGGTCAGCCCCCAGTAGATAAACGCGGCGGCGATAAAGGCCTCCAGAAATTTCAGACTGACGGATGCCACCACATCCGCTTTACCGAGGATGTCCATCTGAGATACGGTAAAAGCGAGTGTTGATCCATGCAGGAACCCGACAAACATGCTGCACAGATTAGGCAAGACCGCCCCGATCGCTTGAGGGATGATGATGCGCCTCAAAGCCTGGAATGTGCTCATACCCACAGCGTGAGCGGCTTCCATCTGGCCGATATCCACAGCTAGAATGCCAGAACGGATAATCTCGGACATATAGGCACCCGCGGTGAGCGAGAAGGCAATCAGTACAAATACGAGAATTGGGATCGATGAGGATTGGAAAGCCCAACCGTAACGTTCCGCCAGCTTATCGATGATCATCGGAATGCCGTAATAGATGAGGAATAGATGCATCAGCATCGGTGTTCCACGCAGGAATGAAACGTAGAAGTCAGCAATGCGGTGAATCCACCGCACACGATAGATACGGATCAGAGCCGTAGCCAGACCGATTCCGAAGCCTGCAATCAACGGCACAATCGTAATGACGAGTGTCAGTGGCAATGCCTTCAGGATTTGAAAAAAAGAGGTATAGATAAACTGGAGATCAATCGACATATGCTCACCCCGCTATTCGTTTCAGTGAGAGTTCAAAAAGTCTGGTTTTCATCTTCGATGCTGATGATGCCGCCAGGCATGATTCGTAATCAAAAGCGGACTTTTTGAACAACCTCTTTCAGGCGTTTGGCTCGAATTGCCGGTTTGTGTACAACCCTCTTGCGTTCATGACGCTGGAGTCTGCGTTCTGCAAAGGCAAATCCTTTTTCAAGCACAATAACAATGACATAATAGACCACAGACAGACTGATATACACTTCAAGTGCATGCGATGTAGCCGAAATTAACGTCTGCCCTCTGCCCACCATATCCATGACACCAATGGAGAAGGCCAAGGAAGTATCCTTTAATGAACCGATTAACGTATTGGCCATGTTCGGAAAAGCAACAATCAGTGCCTGCGGAACAACAATCCGCCGAAAAGACTGGAATGTGGTCATACCCGCAGCATAGGCAGCTTCCGTCTGACCTTTATCCACACTGCGCACCGCTCCGCGAAAGATCTCGGCAAAGGATGCCGCGTCACTAAGTGCATAGGTCACAATGACAAATAACAACGGGTCAGTTCTCGACAGGTCGATGCCAATGGGTTTGAGCAGCTCGGGAAGTCCGTAATATACCAGGAACAATTTGATCAGGATCGGTGTGCCCCGCATGAATGAGACGTACAGGGTAGCCAACTGGCTTAGTACCGGAATCCGATACAGCCGGGGAACGGCCAGAAGCACGCCGCCCACCAGTCCGAGCACGATGGAACCACCCAGTACAATCAGTGTTATATGCAAATATCGTAGCAGTTCCGGGATGAAATCCAGAACCAATGACAGATCAAATGATTTTCCCATTACCGCTGCACACCTTTCTCAGACTACTCTTCAACCGTATAGTCAGCTCCAAGCCACTCTGTGCTCAGTTTGCCTAATGTTCCATCTTCTTTGACCGCTTTGAGGGCTTCGTCCACTTTGGTTTTGAGCTCCTGCTCATCTTTGTTCAGAATGAAGTACACTCTGGAATTGGAGAGGGCATCTCCTACCGTTTTCAGCTGAGCATCAATCGCCTTATTCTGATAATCAATGGCAAACTGCGTGCTGATGGTGGCATCCACCCGGCCTGTTTTGATCTGGGTAATGGTATCCTCACCTGCTCCGGAATAAACGATATCAATCCCGTTGCCGTTCGCTGCATTCCATTTCTCAGCAAGTACAGCCGCATTACTTGTAGCACCAACAATCAGTTTTTTCCCTTTGAGATCCTCAATCGATTTTACTTCCTCATTTTTCTGACTTACGACAATTTTATTTGGAAAAATATTATAGGCTTCATCATTAAACAGGAACTTGGCCTGTCTCTCATCATTCACTTCCATCTGGTGAGCGATCAGGTCAATTTTTTTCGTTTCCAGACTCAGCAGCAGGTTTTTGAAATCCATGGTGCTGAATTCGAATTCGTACTCAGGCAAACGTTTGTCGATCTCCCGGATCAGTTCCACATCATAACCTGTTAACTTGCCATTCTCATCAATGAAGCAGACATTCGGGAACTGTGTACCTGTTCCTACAATGATCTTTTTCACTTTGGTGTCGCCTGCTGCCGAAGCAGATTCTGAATCATTGCTTGCAGTTCCTGTGCTGCATCCAGCCAGTACCGCCAGCATTGTAATGAACAGCAGTGCTGTCCGGAATTTTTGAATCCCCCGTTTTTTAACCATTCCCAATCTCCTCCACAGGCTGTTATCACAGCGAATATGATGTGCACTCCCATTCCTCTTCCCATTACCAAACCATTCTTACTTGTATAGTCGGAATTAGGTTGAACAAAGAATATCATTACAAGTCATCTTGGGGCAATAACTAAACTAATAGGACATCCTGATATGGTTATAGGACTTCTCTATAGTACAAGAAAAAGCCATCCCCCATATCCATTGGCGGATGGCTTCTTCCTGTATGTCTCTCACTGATTATACCATTTTGGCGGTGCATCACTTGGTGTGTACACTACTCATCTATCTGCGACTCGCCCATTTAATTTTACGTGCAACTTCCACTCGCTGTAATTGTAAGAGACCGATCCGTTCCTCGAACTTCTTGCGTTCGTCCATGGAATGAGCGGCATGAATCTGGTGGCACAGACCTGTCAGTTTGCTGTTGATGTAATCAAACCGTGTCCATAGTTCCTCTTCAGGTGTGCGTTGCTGCTCCGTCGCCGTCTGAAATATTTTGAGTTGGCGGATAAGGGATTGTTGCCATTCCTGATCCTGAATTTGGATGGCAAAATGCAAAAGATCCAGATAGTCATCAATTTGCAACGAAACGCCGTAATCAGATTTAGTGTTCATCGTCGTCTCTCCTTATTTCAGTACTTGGCTGGAATCCATTACTTCTATCTTACAGGAACAAGCCCACTGAAAGCGAGTACTGAACGATTAAATTTCGGGAAAATTTTTATTTTTTTATGTTAAAACAGCTTTACATTTCCATTAAGACCAATTTGGCAGGATATTGATATTGGTACATATGAAATTGGTAATAAAAAACCCGCGTTAAGAAATAAAGTTGTTTCCTCAAAACGGGTTTTTCATCATTTTATATATAATATAAACACATATCAAATTAGTCATTTTTTCCATCTCGCTGCTGTCTGGTCATCAGTAACATGAGAAATGAGATGATGATAATGGAAACAGTCCACGCCCAGGCCATGGTCTGATTGCCCGAATCCACAGCGACATAGATTGCCGTAGGTACCGTTTGTGTTTTGCCCGGAATATTGCCTGCAATCATCAGTGTGGCTCCGAATTCCCCGAGTGCCCGGGCAAAGCCCAGGATGAAGGCGGTCATCAAGGCTCTGCCTGCGAGCGGCAAGGAAATGTAACGAAAAACCTGCCACTCATTCGCCCCAATCGAACGTCCCGCATCTTCCAGATCCCGATCCACACCGCTGAATCCTGATTTCATGGTCTGATACACGAGTGGAAAAGCAACCACCACCGAAGCAATCACCGCAGCCCACCAAGTGAAAATAACCGGTGCGGAGAATATGGCTTCAATCCATTGTCCAAACAGACTTTTACGTCCCAGTATGACAAGCAACAGAAATCCAACCACCGTCGGAGGCAGTACTAGCGGTAGCATAAATGCCGTTTCCAGCAACGTCTTCCCCCGAAATGAAGTACGCGACATCTTCCAGGCTATCGCGATTCCCAGCACAGTGGCCACCACGCTGGATAACAGCGCAACCTGAAGCGACAGGCGCACCGGTGACCAGAATACGGACCAGTCTATGGCGTTCACATTCATTCGGGAATCGTGAAGCCGTATTTCGCGAAGATATCCAGTACTTCAGGAGTTTGCAAATACGCATAGAATTGTTCGGCCTCTGTACGGTGTTTTGTTCCTTCAATAATGCCTATCGGATAATTGGCGGGTGTGTAGCTGTTCTTGTCCACCTCAAACGCAATGTTCACCTGATCCGAAGTAAGAGCATCCGTTTTATATACAAATCCTGCATCTGCATTGCCTGTCTCTACATATTGGAGAACCTGTCTAACATCTTTCCCCTGCACAAGTTTGCTCTCCAGTTGATCCCACAGTTTGGCATTCGTCAAAGCTTCCTTCGCATAGGTTCCCGCAGGCACACTTTCCGGAATGCCAATAGCTACCGTCTTAATGGAGTCATTTGTGAGATCCTTTTCGCTGGTTACGGTATGGGTCCCATCTGCTGGCACAATTGCCACCAGTGAATTCTGTAGCAAATTCTTTTGGTCGTCCGAGGCAATCAGGTTTTCATCTACTAACGCATTCATATTTCTTGTTGCCGCCGATACAAAGACATCAGCCGGGGCACCCTGTTCAATCTGCTGTTGCAAGGCACCCGAGGCGCCAAAGTTAAAGTTAAGTTCTATATAAGGATTAGCTAGCTCATAATTGGTTTCAATCTCTTTCATCGCATCGGTCAGACTGGCCGCCGCAGAGATCGTCAGATCTACCGTTTCCTGCGGATCGGTATTTCCTGCTGATGAACTTTCACCTGATGCCGCTGGCGTTGAGGTCGTTTGTTCTGCACCTGTGGATGTATCCGTAGTGCCCGTGCTTGTGCCGCAACCAGCCAATACAAGAGACAGTCCCAGTGACATACTTCCCAACACATATCCGATTCTCTTTCTCATTCATTTCTCCCCCAACGTTATATTTAGATATAACTAGTTATAATTGATTATATCTAATTATACACAAGACAAAAAAAATGGGAAGGTGATTAAGATCACATTTGATTTTTGTTATCTGTCCTATGCGTTTATTACGTGTTCTCAAGTTTATGGCATCCCTCAATTAATGGTATAGTACAAGAAACATTCCATTACGATGAATGATCGGATCATTACCTTTGAAGGAGGATCTTCACTTATGACGGAGGAGCAATCCTACACAACCGAAGAAATATCCAAGCTGCTTAAAATATCGAAACTAACGGTCTATGACCTGATCAAAAAAGGAGACCTCGTCGCATACCGTGTGGGTAAACAAATGCGAATTGATGCAACCGATCTGGAGGCATATAAACGTCGCTCCAAGCAACTTCAGTCCTCAGGTCAACGTATCCCGACCTCTGCATCAGGGACTCAGCCAGGTCATGGTGATTCTCAGGGAACTTCCTTACAAGTTACTTCACCCGTTGGGTCTGCGCATGCGATTACTCCAGCGAGTTCTACCCATACAATGACTTCTGCACCACGGCATCTAGTCATAACAGGTCAGGATGTCAGTCTGGATATCCTAATGCGGCATATGGAAAAAAAAACTCGGGACATCCGTCCGCTACGCTCGTTCATGGGCAGTTTGGACGGACTTATCTCGATGTATCGTGGTGAGTCCGATCTGGTCAGCACTCATCTGCTCGACGGGGATACCGGTGAGTATAATCTGCCGTATATTCGCAAAATTCTGACGGGACGGTCCTATGTTGTGGTAAACCTACTGTCACGTCCTGCCGGACTGTATGTACAGCGTGGCAACCCGCAGAACATACAGAATTGGACCGATCTGAGCAAGCCTGAACTTCGACTCGCTAACCGGGAGATAGGTTCTGGCGCGCGAGTATTGCTGGATGAGCAACTTCGGTTGCATGGAATTCCTGCCGCAGGTCTGATCGGATACGAAATGGAGGAAACCAGTCACATGGGCGTGGCTGCCAAAGTCAGTTCAGGTGAAGCTGATGTCGGAGTTGGCATTGAGAAAGCTGCGCGACTTGTGGGTCAGGTTGATTTTGTCCCGCTCACTCAGGAGCGCTATGATCTGGTCATGCTGAGGAAGCAAGGTAATGAAGCCTGGACAGAATCTGTACTGCGAATTCTCCAATCGCCGGAGTTCAGGCAGGAACTGCAATCATTCGAGGGATATGATGTATCCCGGACAGGTGAGATTTTGTACGAAGCATAGTTATACGAAATGTAGACAATAACAGCCCATACTCAACGTGTATTCAACATCACATCATGCATATATAAAACGCCTTGCATTCGCTGCAAGGCGTTTTTGGTGTTTCTTTCTATATATAACGCATGATATGGATGAATGAATTTCTTAATGTGGCAAATCGATCTCAAAAATGAACACACCATACGCGGGCATGTTGATCTCATTCTGAAGTGTTGTACCTGACAGTAACTCTGTGGCCTCCTTCTTAAGCTGGATGGCCACTTGGTGATCCGAGTAGTTGAGTAAAAATACATAAGCTTTATCCTTACCGGAACGGATACCAAGCTCAACTTCGGACGGTACCTCCACCAGGTCACCCACAGGTGAAGATAGCCCTATTTCATCTAGTAGAGCATCAACGACCGGTTCATTGTAAGCCGCTCCATAATACCATACTTGCCCCTGACCTACCGTACGTTTGGTCAAAGCAGGACTACCTGCATAATATTCGGATGTATACTCAGCCATGACCTGCACGTCAGCATGCTCCACATGAAGAACTTCGTTAAATCCGGCCGTTGACGTTCCCTCCTGAAGCCGCTCACTCGCCCCATTCCATTGCAGTTTGGCTGCTGGTATGGTTCCTTTGATTAAGGTAAAGTCCTCTACGGTTACACCACACAACTCAGCGACAGCCCCAGGGAACGGTCTCATATAACAATGCCCCTTGAGATCCTTATATCCGGTACGCGCACCGAAAAACAGAGTGCCTCCTTGACTGACGTAGGCTTGGAGAAGTTCTGCTGTCTCGTCTGTCATGATGGCCGGGTGAGCATAGATGATCACCTTATAATCGGATAAATCCTCCAGTGTTGTCGTTGGTTGCAGTGTAACCATGTCCGTCGGAATATGACGATACTGGAGCTGCTTATACCAGGAGCGTACACTCTGTTGCTGAAGCGGACCGTGCCACTCGTCCAACTCCCCGTCCCAGATGTTATCGTAATCCTGTAGGATCGCAACATCGGCTTGATATGTAGTGCCTGCAATAACACGCCCGATCTTGACAAACTCTTCCCCTACTTGTGCAACCTCGCGTACCCTTCTGTTGGGCTGATTATGGTAATCATTGATGCCATGCCAGTACATCTCGGTGCCAAATGTTGCCGTCCGCCAGCGGAAGTAGACGAGCAGATCTGTTCCGTGAAGAACAGATTGATATGACCATAATCGGATCTGTCCCGGTCTTGGCGTACCCATGCCTATACTGTCAACCCAGCCTCCTGGCCCAGACTGTTGTTCCATGACGCAGAAGTTCGGTGACATGTTGCGTACGTTCGACAGTTTCATGCTCCAGGCCCGATCTTGTAATGAGTTATCGTCTGTCCCTGGGAAGATCGTGGAAAACTGCGGATACGAATCATAAGAGAAGAAATCCAATAAATCCTCTGTCATTTCATGATTATCCAAGTGTCCAAACGTACCGTTTGTTGTGATCCAATGTTTCGGATCCAGTTCCCGAATGATGTCCACCTGAAGCTTGGCAAATGAAATGGTATTAGCTGAGATGAATCTCTTTTCATCTAGTGCCAAATGAGGATTTGGCGATTGGCTGACCATATTTCGGGTAAGGTGAACTTGCTCCCAGTCGGTATAGGTCTGACTCCAGAAAACGGTTCCCCAAGCCTGGTTCAGATTCTCCAACGATTCATAACGATTCTTAAGCCATTCACGGAAGGCGACATGGTCCGCCTCAGCATAGAAAACATCCATATGACAATTGAATTCGTTATCGATCTGCCATCCAATAAGAGCCGGATGATCTTTATAGGCAATCACCATATTGCGCACGATTTTTTCACATTGCTGTCTGTAGATTGGGCTACTGTAATTGGTATGACGCCGCATACCGTGTTGATACAATACCCCGTCCTTATTTGCGTTTAATACTTCAGGATATTTTGATGTTAACCATGCTGGTGGAGTTGCAGTAGGTGTTCCCAAAATAACGCTCAAACCATATTGATGCGCCAGATCCAGTGCCTTCTGAAAAAAACTAAAATCGAACTGGTCTTCTTCCGGTTCAAAGATGGACCATGCAAATTCAGCCATCCGAATAACTGTGATATTCATCTCTTTCATTCTACGGAAATCGTCCTCCCACAACGCTTCCGACCAGTGCTCAGGGTAATAACAGACCCCCAGTTTCAATTCATCCATTTGGATTGATTTTGCCACCTTTAATTGCCCCCTTAACCTGCCATATTGCCTCCATTCTATTGGAACCTTCACATATAATAAATGACAAGATTATGCGACTTATAATAAAATATTGTCATTGTCCAAGATTCAAATAACAGTAGGCTGAATTGATTTCAGTTCACTACATAAAAATATTGCGTTCAAATGGAGGATGCACGTGAAAGAACACATCTTTCTCCCCAAGCCGGTTTTCCCCAGACATGTATGTTTTCCCGATTTTATTGGAGGGTACAGTGACTTTCCGAAACATTATGTGAATCGGGAATATCGAACCAAAGAAATTAATTTGGATCAATGCTACAATTTGCACATTGTCCTGGACGGTAAAGGATTCCTGGATACGGGAACCACTCGTTATGAGCTAACACGAGGGCAGGGATTTCTCTATGGTCCCGGTCTCAGACAAACCTACTACTCCGATTTGGATGATCCGTGGAGTATTCGTTGGATTCATTTTTACGGCATTCGTCTCGAAGAACTGTTAAACGGAAAAGGCGTTGACGAGCCATGGCTGTTTCAATGTTCCAACTTCTCGGTGGTTACCGCGCTCATGGAGCGATTACTGGAGCTAGGCAGAGGCTATCAGGTGGAGGACGAGCACAGTGTGGCAGCTACACTCTATGAACTTCTGACCCGATTGCAATCCGCAGCGAGCCAAATCAATGTTTCGTTAAATCACACTTCAGAGCGAATTCGTGAAGCAGGGAATTATATTCGCTCCCATAGTAACGAGCACATTACACTAGACCACGCTGCCGGGATTGCCGGATACAGTACAACATACTTTAGCCGCAAGTTCAGTCAGACGTTTGGAGTCTCTTTCCCGGAATTCCTTTTGGAATCCAGGTTACTACATGCGAAACAGCTGCTCGCAACAACCAACCTTTCCATTAAACAAATTACGCTGGAAACGGGATTCTCTCAGTCAAGCTACTTCATCCGATGTTTTAAAACCCAGGAAAACGTAACACCTATGCAATTTCGAATGATGCACAATCATTCGTTATAGGCAGATGTTCCTTGAACAAGCTGACGCAAAAGAAGACTCTGCATACAACATGCAGAGTCTTCTTCGGTCATTTTTCACAAATGTTCATTTGTATCTTCGTCCTCGTCAGCCTTATATTCCAAAATATCTCCAGGCTGACAATCCAGTGCTTTACAGATGGCATCCAGAGTGGATAAACGGATCGCTTTTGCTTTTCCTGTTTTTAATATGGAAATATTGGCGAGCGTGATTTCAACTCTCTCGGCAAGCTCGGTAACTGACATTTTCCTCTTTGCCAACATCACATCAATATTAATTATAATGGCCATATATTCACCTCAGACCACTAGGTCATTTTCTGATTTGATATCAATCGCTTCCTGTAACAATCTTTGGAGCACAGCGGAAAACACTGCGATGACCAATGAAGCAAAAACAGGAACCATTCCCATTAGAATGAGGCCTGGGGCATCATCTTTCTCTGCTACAACATAAACAAAAGGCAACATCACAAAATAAAGACTACTGATTACAATAGCACAATATTTTATTGTTTTTAAGGATTTCACTGACATTAGAGAGAACGCTTCATTTTTGTCGATGTAGCTCAGCAGACGGAATGCCTGGTACAGTGCAACGATAAACGGAATAACTGACACATACATAATAATCACTATGGGGTATAGCGCACCTGCATAATTTGGATTCACCGGATTGTTCGCTAACCAGGGTATGCCGAATATACATAAGGCAAGAATGGGAACACCAATAAGCAACACAGCCAATTTTAAAAAGATGGTTGTACCTCGCTTCACAAAAAGCACCTCACTTGTTTTAAGTGATATGAATTTATCATAATATTTATCGTTTTACAATAAATTTTTATTGCAAAACAGATTTTATTTATTCTTTTGCCCATTAAGGAAGGAAGACCAAAAGATCCCCCCTCTTTGCTTCATTGATTCTTGGACACAAAAAAAGTCCAAAGATAGCCACTGAATGTGGTTATCTTTGAACTCACTCACGTCCGCCAGAACAGCCCAGCCTCATCCCGTTCCACCTGCTCGAGCACATTTTCAAAATCGGAACAAGGTGTAATAACATCTACCGGATTCCAGCTGCTCTGTTCATCTCTGGCAAACACCTTCCACTGATTTTCTTCCCAGTAAAATCGGGCAATATGCATCTTCTCCCATTGATACCGTTCCTCGGCGGGTCTTTCTTCGGTCAGGATCAATTCATTGTCATTCATCACATAGGTCAACTTCACCATCGTACGCAGTGGCGCAGGAACCTTCTCGTGAATATAGCCATTCATCACCGACTGAATTCTTCGTAACGTAAACGAGTCCAACATGAAGATGCACACCCTTTCAGCAAAATACCACCCTTTGATCATGTTACCAGCTGGATTTTGTTACACCAGGAATCTGCCCTTGATGTGCCAGTTCTCTGAACTTAATTCGAGACACCTTGAACTTGCGTAGATAACCCCGCGGGCGGCCTGTCACTTCACAACGGTTCTTCAAACGAGTCGGAGATGCATTCCGCGGCAATTTCTGCAATGCCTCGTAATCCCCTTTTTCCTTCAGTTCCCGGCGCAGGTCCGCATATTTTGCCACGATCGCCTGACGTTGCTTCTCACGTACCACTTTAGATTTTTTAGCCATGAAATCCAGCTCCTTTATCCCTAGAATTTATGTTTATAAATTGAACTAAAGAAATTTACACTGCACACTCCGATGACAGATCAACCTTCCGATCGCTGTTATCCCCAGATTTTTTTAATTCCTTTTATAAAGGGGAAATCCGGGGAAAGCGTATGCTTCCGATGCAGCTTTCTTTCAGAAAGCTTTTAGCTTCGCTTCTTCAGGTCCTTTCTGTCCTCTCTGACTTATACAGCTTCCACAGGCCATGGTAGGGGATTATCAAAATGACCCCAGTCGCCCAGCATTTCTTCATCACTGAGCAGGCACTGGTCCAGCTCGTCTTCAATGCTGGCACGTTCCATGTCGATCCCGATCATGACAAGCTCTGTCTGACGATCTCCCCACTGGGCATCCCATTTCTCCAGAACATCCGGCTCGTTACGTAAAATCTCTTCCTTGTCCGTTTCCGGCAACGCCGCGACCCAATGTCCCGCAGGACCAAATTGAATGGATGGTCCCGCCTGACTCAGGCTTGCAGCAACATCCCCTTCGGCCGCAAGCCATACTAAACCTTTGGCACGTACCACTTCTTCCGGCCAGTAACTCATGAATTCAGCCAGACGGGAAGGATGGAACGGCTTTCTCCGGCGATAGACAAAGGAACCAATACCATATTCCTCCGTTTCCGGTGTATGCGACTCTTTCTCCAGCTCCTGAATCCATCCAGCGGACATGCTCACTTTCTCAAAATCAAAGCGGTTTGTATTCAGAATCTCGGACGGATTCACCTGTCCATTCTGGGTCCGAATGATCTTGGCGTTAGGCTGTAGCTTCCGGATGATACCTTCGAGCTTGTTCAGCTCGGTGTCATCGACCAGATCACATTTGTTCAGCAGCAGTACATCACAGGTTTCGATCTGATCGATCAACAAGTCTACGACGTCACGGGTGTCCTCATCTCCGGTCGCCTGATTACGATCCAGAAGACTCTGTCCTGATCCAAAATCATGCCAGAATCGATTGGCATCCACCACCGTTACCAGACAATCCAATCGGGCCAGACTAGTTAGATCAATACCCGACTCCTCATCGGCGTATGTAAAGGTCTGTGCAACGGGAACAGGTTCACTGATGCCAGTGGATTCGATCAAAATATAATCATACTTGCCTTCGTTCACCAGCTTCTCAATCTCCTGCATCAGATCATCCCGCAAGGTACAGCAGATACAGCCGTTCGACAACTCCACCAGCTTCTCTTCGGTTCGAGACAAGGTTGCCTCCCCCTTAACCAGCGCAGCATCAATGTTCACCTCACTCATGTCGTTGACGATCACCGCAACTTTGAGTCCCTGTCTGTTGTTCAACACATGATTCAAAACCGTCGTTTTCCCTGAACCGAGGTAACCACTCAGTACGGTTACCGGAACTTGCTTTTGTGTCATAGAAATCTACTCCTTATATTTGCAGTCTGTGTAACTTGGACTTTAATAGTAATTATTACGATTAACAACAATGACTATAATCCTGTTGCACGGTCGTTGTCAAACTATTTTTACGAAATACTCTAGAAAAATGGATTAAACAAACATCTATCGACGTACTTTCAGAGTAGGTAGATTGTGTTCAGTTGAAGTATCTCTTCCGATAATTGAACTGTTCAGATCCTTTGAAAACTTATAAATGCTAGATATAAAAAAGACTCATGATCTGTCTCCTGCCGCTTTGTAATCCTGATGATACGTGCCGAAAATCCAGTTCATGAGCCTTTACTTTACTATTCAGCTTGCTACCACAGATCTGGCCTTATTTCCCGCTTCCATCCGTTGCCTGAATACCAACACCAGAACCATCGCTGCAATAGAGAGCAACGTGCAGATCATAAACATGGTCGAATACGAACTCACCTGTACAATAAGCCCCATCGCCAGTCCGCCCAAAGAGAATCCAAGGTCATACGAGGACATGAAGATTCCCATGAGTACATATCTGGAATCCGCAGGCAGCACAAAAGACAGGTATGTGGTTAATGTCGGGTACAACAGTGCCAGGGCAAAGCCGCTGAACACCGCGGAGAGATACACCAATGGCCCGATGATCTCCATCAGGCTGAGTAACTGGGTTCCCAGTGCTGCACACAGCATTAACCCTGCCATCAGCCAGGTATTCCAGCTACCGTCGGACGGAATTTTTTTACGAAAAATAAACCTGCACAGGATCACAACCAATCCCTGTATCGTCAGAAATACCCCTGCACTTGCCATTCCGGTGGATACCATATACAGGGGAAGAAAGGTCGCTGTCGCCCCAAAGACGCAGGACGCAAACAACATCACCACACTGCTGATCAGCAGTGGCGTACTGCGCCAAATGCCGCCGAATGAACGAAACATGTCACCCAAGGTGTACGATTTATTCTGCACGGTACTCCGTGGCAGATCCACATTATATCCAATCAGAAGTGGCAGCGCCGCCAGTCCGATCATCAGCAGCGTAAACGCCAGATCACTGGCATTTTCCCAGATTTGTATGGCGAGGATCGGAATGACCAGAGAAGGAACCATCGTAAACAGGGTGTACATGGACAGCCCTTGTGCCCGGTCTTTGTCCTCCAGCTTTTCCACAATGCCTGCCTGCATCGTCATGGAGAAAAAGGCCGTAGCCACCCCTTGCAGGGCTCTCAACCAGAGATACGTCTCCACACCAAAAACAACAAACAGCAGCAACGTCCCGGCGTGTAAAAGCAATAGCCATTGCATCACACGAAGCGGCCCATGCTTACCCAGCAGCTGTGCTGCAAAAGGTCTCAAGAGCATACAGGTGAACATATATGCCCCCATCATCAGACCAATCTCAGCCTGATTCAATCCCGCGGCTTCGCTTCTCAAAGGCAGAATAATCGTCAAAGCTGAATTTGCCGCAAAAAATAAAAAGGCCAGCATATAAAACCGGATAAACGAAAAGGATACCGGATTTAATTTTCCATTGGATGTTGCCGTCATTGAAGCCTTCAAACGTTCGTCACCACTTTCTCTTCGGGCAGTCAATTCATAGATGTACCTGTCACGGGTCTACGCCGTTCATAGGCAAAAACGATCATTACCGCTCCTAGGATAGCACAGATCATGTACATAAATGAATAGGAAGAGAAGTCAGCGACGGGTCCCATAATCACACCACCCAGAGAAATACCCAGATCCGCCATCGCAATAAATAGGCCGATCAGAACGTTCCGGTTCAGCTTAGGCAACACAAAAGATAAATAGGTCGTGAGTGTCGGATACAGGATCGCCTGACCGATTCCCATGAATACAGCGCCCACATAGAAAAAGACCACCCCGCCTGTCACGGCAAAACTGACACATTGCGCAGCTACGGCGAGCAGACACATGGTGCCCATCATGAAAGGAGAATGCCAACTGCCATCAGACGGAATCCTTTTCCTAAGCATGATTCGAGCCAGCACCACCGTCCCGGCCTGAAGCATCAGATACACACCCGCATTCCCATTTGGTACTTGACTCGCATACAGCGGAATAAAGGTGGTAATCGCACCAAATACAACGGAAGCGGCGAGCATTAACACACTGCATCGAAACAGAAACGGATTCTTCACCAACTGACCAAAGGATTCCCACATACTGACGTTCTGCTCCGAAAGATTCTCAGCAGGTTGCTCCTTGTTTGGTTCCATTTTGGCGGTATATCCGAAGACACCCGTACAGACGGCAATGCCGATCAGAACCACTGTAAAATAATCCATGCCACCCGTCTGCCAGATTCCTAACGCGATAACAGGCCCCACGATCCCCGGAATATAACTGAATAGCGAATAATACGAAATCCCCTGTGACCGATCTTTCTCCGGAAGTGCATCAATAATGCCAATCTGCAAAGCCATAGAAAAGAACGCTGTCGATACCCCCTGCAAAATACGAGCAACCAAATAACCCTCGAGTCCCGTAAAGGTATATAAAATCAGGGCAAATCCATTGATGATCAGAATCAAACGCAATATTTTGATCGGACCGTGCTTTTGAATAATCCGACCTGCCCATGGTCTGAAAAACATCGTTGTGAACATATAAGCGCCCATGATCAGTCCAATCGTTGTACCACTCGCACCCAAGGACTCCCCTTGTAATGGGATGATCACGTTAAGAATGGCATTGGCACTGAAATACAGAAGAACCAGTATGTACAAGCGCAGAAAAGGCCAAGACATCGCTCCACTCACAATGGGTGTTCCCCCTAAAATGGTATTAAATGCTTCAATAATAGCTTCGCATAGTCTGACTGAACATCCTTTAGCTGCTCAATAGGAACGGTCTCTTCAATCTGACCCTCTCTGAAAATGATCACCCTGTCACAGATATAAGCTGCCGCCTGTATATCATGTGTGATAAAGACATAGCTCAGCTTGTAGATCTCCTTAAGCTCTTTCAACAATTGCAGTACCTGAATCTGAACAGACACGTCCAGTGAGCTGATCGCTTCATCGAACACAATGCATTTGGGAGCGGTGGAGATGGCCCTGGCTATGCACACTCTCTGAGCCTCCCCGCCGGATAGTTCATGCGGATATTTGGATTTATAGGAAGGGTCCAGTCCAACTTGGTTCAGCAACAGATCCACCTTCACTAAGTTACCCTGATCTTTTCGCAACTTTTGCTGCGCTTGCATCGGTTCCATAATGGCAGCTTCCACGGTAAGAAATGGATTGATGGAGGATGTATAATTTTGAAAAACGGCGCTGAGATTACCCATCCGTACACGTCGATCCTGTACGTCTTTACCATCAAGCGAGATCGTTCCATGATCCGGCCGTTCAATGCCCAGAATCAGACGGCCCAACGTAGATTTACCGCTTCCGCTTTCACCGATGATGCCCAGACATTCACCATGCTGGCATTCAAAGGTAACTTGTTTCAACACTTGTTTTTTGTGCTTGGAGAACAGTCCGCCCTGGTTATATGATTTTTCAATACCTTCCACCTTTAGCATCTATGCGTCCCCCTGCATCAACGACTTGAAATGATTGCTCAGCTCCAATCGGGTAGAGACCAAATACTGCGTATAGGCATGCTCCGGCTCTGTCAAAACAGAATGCATGCTGCCACGCTCGACGATCTTGCCGTCTTTCATGACCATCACGTCATCGGCAATCTTCTGCACGACGCCGAGATCATGGGAGATGAACATCATGGAACAGCCCATGCGTTCGCGTAATTGAATCAATTGCTCCACTACTTCATATTGGGAGATCGTATCCAGCGCCGTTGTTGGCTCATCCGCAATAATCAGATCGGGCTCAAGCACCAATGCCAGTGCAATCATGATTCGCTGCAGCATCCCACCGGACAGTTGATGTGGGTATTGATTCAGAATCTCGCGCGGATGTCTGAGCATGACACTTTCCATGGCATTGATGATTTTCCGTTCAATCTCACGGGTATTCCAGCCAAAATGCTGCTGAAGCGTCTCTCGAATATGAACACCAATGACACAGGAAGGATCAAATGCACTCATGCCATTCTGCAAAATCATACACAGATGTTTGCCCCGCTTACGCCGCATCTCCGGTTCCGAAAGCTGGTTCAGGTCTTCGCCCTGAAATAACATCCTGCCCGATTGACGAATCCATGGCTTGTTCAGTCGCATGATGGCCCTGCACGTGACGGACTTGCCGCTACCACTTTCCCCTACGATGGCCATACAGCTTCCCTGTTTAACTTCGAATGAACTGTTATGAATGATCACTTTGTCTGTATTGGTGTCCCATACTTTCAAATGTTCAACCTCGACTATATTCATAAGCGGCCTTTCTCACCTCACTTTCGTAAGACTTGTCAGACTTACCTTGAGAGGTCATCAATTTGGGGTCCAGAGCCACTTGAAGGGCATCCGATAGAAAATTAAAAGCAGACACGACCACCACAATGGCCAGGCCCGGTGCCAACATCAATTCAGGTCTGGAGAACATGACTTCCCTCGCCTCATTGAGCATCATGCCCCACTCCGCATGCGGAGCCTGGATTCCAAGCCCCAGAAAGGAAAGGCCGGAGATCTGCAACATCATCGAACACATGGAACCGCTGGCAATGACGGCAATATCGGCAAAAGTAACCGGAACAATATGTTTGGTTATAATTCTCAGATTAGGTGTGCCGGAGGCTTTGGCGAATTTTACATAATCCATATCGGAGAATTGCATCACAGATGTTCGAATAACGCGGGCAAACCAGGCCCATTTCATCCACACAAAGGCAATCAAAATGTTCTCCAGTCCTGCACCCAAAATGCCAACCACCGCCAGTGTCATCACGTATCCGGGAAAAGACAGCATAATATCACAGACTCTCATGATCCATGCATCCACTTTCCCCTTGAAGTAACCCGCGGTGAATCCAACAATAGCCCCGATCAGAACAGATAGACTGAGCGCAACCAGAACCCATAACACACTTGGACGGATGCCATAGATAAGCCGGGATAATACACATCTGCCCAGATGATCATTGCCTAATAGATACTCCCAGGACGAGGAGGCATAACGAAGCTTCATATTCACTTGTCCAGGATCATGCGGCGCAATAAGCGGAGCCAATATGCCCGCCATAATTGTGACAATAATCACCACCAAAGAGGTAATAGCAAGCTTGTCTTTACTCCAATTTTTCAGTATACGCATCAGAATTCCTTTCTCAAACGGGGATTCATCGCCGCATTAATGATGTCGGATAACGTATTAAACAAGACAAAGGTGACAGCCAACATCAGAACATACGCCTGAATAATCGGAAAATCCCTGCTTAAAATGGATTTCACGCTGAGTCTCCCTAGCCCCGGCCAGGCAAACACATTTTCGATGACTACCGTACTGCCCAGCACGATCGGGATCGCCATACAAAAGATGGAAACGGCCACCTGTAATGAATTTCTCAGAATATGCAGGGTTACTTTCTTCTCGCTCAGACCACTGGCCCGTGCATATAACACATAGTCCTCATTCATATTACTCAACATGGAACTCCGAACCGTTCGGAAGTAAATGCCCGTATAACTCACCGTGATTACGATCACCGGTAGAATGTAGCTTCGATACGAGTCCATGCCACTGGTAGGTAACAGGTCCAGCTTGACGGAAAAATACCAGATCATCATGGCTGCAAGCCAGTAGGATGGCATGGCGGTAAGGAAAAATGATACGCCTCTGACCGATCGATCCAGCAGCTTGCCTTCTCTCATGGCACAGATCACACCCAGCAGAATGGACAGCGCAATAATGAAAACCGATGAGACAAGTGTTAACTTCAATGTGTTCATAAAAGCAGGCCCCATCAATGACCACACGGGTTCACCAGATACATAAGAGTTGCCAAAGTCCAACTGCACAACAGCCATGATCCAGTTCACATACTGGATCATGAATGGCTGATCGAACCCCAATGCCTGGTTGGTCTGGGCAATTAATTCCTCTGTAATCTGCGGAACTTCCTGTGCCTGTAAGACAACAACCGCCGGGTCCAAGGGAGATAGATTAATCAGGACAAACGTTATAAATGAAATGATAATCAGTAAAGGGATGGTTAACAGAATCCTTTTGACGATATAAATTCCCATATCCATCTCCGCTCTATTTAAATTGAACTAAACCATATTTACACTACACTCCGATGACAGAACATCCTTCCGATCGCTGTTATCCCCAGATTTTTTGATTCCTTTTATATAGGGAAAATCCGGGGATAAAGGCGAACGCTCCGCTTCTTGAGGTTCTTTCTGTCCTCTCCGTTTTGTGTAAATGTTTAGTTCAATTTATATATTTAAAATTCATTTGTTCGAATGGTAGTTCATATTGGGTCTGCTTGAATGAGATTCCATCAAGATTCTCAGGAGCGACAACGGTGACACGTCCGTTGGTAATCGGAATGAACAACGCTTCATCATGGACGATCTTCATAATGTCGGCATACAGAGATTGGCGTGAAGCCTCATCCGTGGAAACCATGACCGCATCGATTTTCTGGTACAGTTCATCTGCTTCGGCAATTCCGCTTGTCGTATGCTTGTATGCTGAATCTGACGTAAATGCAGCAATGGTACTCTGTGGATCATAGGCCAGTCCCCAGGTTTGATTAAAGAGCAGATCATATTCCCCGGTGGCTCTCCGATTCGCAATGGAAGTGGACTCTTCGCCCAAGATTTCAAGCTGAATCCCCAATTCTTTCATGGAATACTGGATCAATTCGGCCTGTATTTTCTGTGAAGACGAATTGCTGTCATAGTATAATTTCATGGCTAAAGGCTGACCGTTCTTCTTTCTCACCACTTCACCATCTGTCAATGTCCAGCCAGCTTGGTCCAGAAGATTTTTAGCCAATTCCGGATCATACTCCCGTTTCTTAAGGTCTACCTTGGCGTAATTGACATTGGCCGAAAATAGCGTGTCCGCTACCGTCTGCGTTCCGTTGAAAATATCTTTACTGATCGTTTCACGATCAATGCCAACCCATAGCGCTTCCCGCACTGCCGTTTCCTGAACCGGACTATCCTCGCGACTGCTATTGGCTACGATCATACTCGTATTCATCGCTTCACTTCGGACCACTTGATAATCCCCGGATTCAGCCAGTTGGTCCATGGCCTCGACATCGATACTATCTGCTCCCCGGTCATCGGTGAACACAAAGTTGATCTCTCCCTTTTGCAATGCCAGGAATGTTGTTTCACCTGCCGGAAGAACCTTGGATGTGATCTTCTTGATAGCAGGTGCACCACCCCAATAGTCTTCATTGGCTTCAAATGTGGCATTCTCTTCGACTTTATGAGCAGTAAGCTTGTAGGGTCCTGTACCGTGGAAACCACTTACCCCGTCTTTGGTTCCGTCATCTTTGAAATCCTTGGGGGATATGAAGACGTAAGGTCTTGTCATGGACAGTTCCACCAGTGCCGGATAATAGGCTTCCGACAGCGTCAGCTCCATCGTGTGCTCATCGATAACTTTTACACTCGTGATTTTGGTAGAAAGCTTGATCCAAGCATGTTTTTCGGCATTCGCCTGTACTGCATCGATATTTTGTTTAACCGCCTCTGCGTTGAACGGCTCTCCATCATGGAATTTCACATCTTGTCGCAGATGAAAGGTATAGGTCTTGCCATCCTCGGAGATATCCCATGATTCAGCCAGCAATGGCTTGATTCCGTCAGGTGTGTTTTCCACCAGCGACTCATACACCATTCCTTGCGCAGGCATGGAACCTGTATACAGATGTGGGTTCATATCATTAATATCTTTAGAAGAAGCATAGATAAGTTCTGTTTGTACCTGGCTATTGGCAGGCTCCGTTTGGGCGCTCTCTTTCTCTTTTGGGCTCTGTCCGCATCCGGCGAGCAGTGCAATGGCAGACACCAGCAATAGTATGGATGTAAAAGTAAGACCCTTTTTCACAACATTTCCTCCTGATTAGTAAGCATAATTAAACATTTACACTTGCCACTTCGATGACAGAACAACCTTCCGATCGCTGTTATCCCCGAATTTCTTGAATCTATCTCCTAAAGGTAGTATTTCGGGGATAAAGGCGAGCGCTTCGCTTCTTCAGGTTTTTTCTGTCCTCTTCGTTATTGTGTAAAACTAAATTCAACTTACTTAAATTAATATAACTAGACCCAACTACTCGAAAGTCCGGTGCAGATCATGCGGATATCCTCTTCAAAGGATTGGATGACAAAGGCGTCGGACAAGCGTTGATTCGGGTGTGCGTCAGCTACTTCCTGAATCTTCGCCTCATACCTGGCGATAAATTGATCAATGGTTGGACAGCTCACATCGAGATGTCTGGCGATGCCTTGAATGATTTTGATGCGGTAGTAATCTTCCTTGGGCATCCGTGGAATGTCCAGCTCTCCTTCGCGGTTCAAGAACGTTTGACGAAATGGCACCGCTGAAAAGTCGAAATATTTGCCTTCCGAATCGGGTTCCGAGAATGGATCAATCAATAATGAGGTGTATCGTATGTATAATAAATACTCTTGATGAATGACCTGCATCTGATTGAAATTCTCGATATCCTGGCGTGATATACTCTCTAATCGAACAGGATAGTTGTCATCCGTCATGAATTGAAGCAGGTTCACTCCCTGAATATCAAGTCGGTCCGTAATATCCTTAACCTCCTGCCACTGTGCTCGCATTTCCCGTATCAAAACTTGTGTAATCGGACCTTCGGGATACATCTTATATACATATCTCTGAGTATCCGATGCTCCAAAGATGGCTTCTAATGAGAAGTCATTCATGAACAAGGGTGGATGCACGTACAACGAAATATTTCTCGTTTCCGCCTCCAGTGGGGATCGCATCACTTCCAGCGCAATACCCAAACGCTCATACACTTGGCATAGCTTACTGACCTGTTCAGATGGGTAACGAGTGGAACCGATATAGACCTTTTTCTTAACCCCTGTAGTAATCACATGATTCGACGGCTGTTCGTGCATCCAACGGGTATCTCCAAGGTAGGTAGAGAAACTGATCACTTCCGGCTCTGATTTCCGCTCTCTCATATAATGGGTCACAAGTCGATTCGACCCAAACGTTGGAGAAACCAAAATGATACATTTCAGTTGTTTGATGAATTCATTTTTCATTTGTTCCAATACATCGATATAAGCATCCGTTGTTACAGCCAAAATGAGTGTTCCCCACTCACCATCAATGGTGTCATATCCCTTGAACACATGATCAACGAAACATTCACCTGCGAGCGATTGATGTTTCTCATTTTGAATGCTGACCTGAATACGTTGATTGCTCTCTTCAAAGGCTGAAAAAATCGATGCTGAACGAACCGATTGTCTCCCCGCAATGCCTATACAGCAGTTGAGATGATCTTTGAGCGTTACTGCAAGCTGAATGGATGCAGGTCCGGTTCCGAGTATCAGAATTCGCTGAAGATTGCTCATATAAGCCTCCTATATTCAAGTTCAATCTGTAATCCATTTGGACGCAATTGGATGCACTTGCATACCTATGCTTTTTGGTACAACGCAATATCAAACACATCATCCGGGCGCAAGATCGTATCCACCAGCTTCCACTTGTTGCTGTCCGTCGCTCTCATCGGATAATTAAATAAGGACTTTAACTGGTCACCATATCTCATGGCTACAACCACCTGTGCATTTGTCAGGGCATGCAGTTGATCGAGCAGATCATATTTAGCGGCCACGGTAGAGCTGAAAATGATATGGGTTGCTTCCCTGGTATAATCCAGATTCTCCAGCAATGTTGACTCCAAACGAATCTTCAAACCCGTGCCCAGTGTCTCCACCACTTTTCGCCCGAGTGTAATGGATTCTTCATCAATATCGATCCCGACGACTTCTGCACCTGAACGCTTGGCGATGAGTAATGGTGTCATAGGGAATGAACCGGAGCCTACCAACAACACTCTGGAATCGGAGGTGACATGGAAGCTGCCGAATTCTTTATCGATACACTCTTCTATATTCTTGAAATAATCGGCAATCTGTACATCCCCGTTCTCTAACTTCAATGCACGATATTTCTCCATGATCGCCACACACTGGGCGGATTTATTTCTTAACTGCCATACAAGCGAATCAAGCTCTTCCAACTCCGAATGCTCCAACTGTTCCCAGGCTGCCTTATTCTCCTGATCGGTCACAAAGCGGGAGTAGTCATTGATCACAGCTTCCAGCTCCGAACTATGCTGAATCGTATGATCATACTTGCTCGCGAGCTTATCGAATTTCTCTGCAAATTCACTCAAACATGTCTGAAAATGAACCAATGTGATCATTTCTTTTCCCCCAATACGTTGTCTCGATCATGTCATGTACCTCATGCGTTTATAAAGCTCCATTCTGCTGGAGCATCTATGAAGGCTTTGCCTTGAGCCACGATGCCAACCGATCCCTCAATCGTAATACTCCCAAGTTCTGCGCCATCCCACTGGGCTACCACTTTGATCGCACCACCAGGCTGCTTGATGTACTGCGTAATCTGCCTTTGCTGGCTCCATGCGAGATACGCTCCTACGGAGGCTGTACCCGAACCACACCCTCTCTCCCAGATCAGACTATCCAGCTCCGGAACATAGATGAGTGGGGCCATTTCTTCCAAGTGTGATTGATATAACAAGATACCGATCAGCTTATCTCCCAGAGTTAATCCCAGTAATCTTGCAAGGGTCTGTGCCCTCTTCTTCATCGTATCGTCAAAGTCATCGACTTCAATCACGATATGGATGAACTCAGCGTACCGGATGATCACCATATCGAGTTCGATGCCTTCGTACCGGATTGTTCGCTGCTCAATCTGCTTCGGAACCGGCATGGTTACCTGGCAGTTGTATTCATGCTGCTGCTTCTTCACATGGCACATGATCAATTGATCGGTTCCGGAAACCTCCAGCATGATATCCATAGACTCCTGTTGAGCCAGTCCTGCTTCAGATGCGTGGTGTGCTGCAAGTGCCATACAGGCATTGCCACAGAACTCTCCTCCGGCCATTTCCAGACGGGCCACAGCTTCCGGTCTCCTCGTTGGTTCAATGAATCCCACTTGTTCAGCGTAAACGTTATCATATGACATTAAGCGCGTAGCAATATGGTTGTAGTTCTCGGCTGCATGATCCGTTTTAACCAGAATCGTCATGTTTTGAGTGGGACTGAACTTGATAAAATCGATCTCCTGTTTCATCGCAGCGACTACTCCTGTTCTTCTTTTTTATCTAATAGTAATTATTACGATTAAAGGTCGAGAAAAATATAGCACATCCTTTTGGGGAGCGTCAACAAATATTTCCATTTAAAAAAATAAAAATTTCAAAATACCTTTAGCTGCCCTCCATATAAGAAAACCCAAACAGAGCTGACGCTTCTGCGCCAGCCCTAGCCATAACTAAATCGTCTGATAAGATTCAGCGAATCGCCGTTCCTACCCACTCTCACTTAAAAAAGGGAATACGAAAAACGGCTGCCGTCGAACGGAACCGTTTCGATCTGGATATGATCCAGTGATTCACTATACTCATCACTCTTGATGTGCTTGCACATTGTGCAGTGCTTTCTCAGCCAGTGCAGCCAGAAGATGTGCTCCCAGCGGCAATGCCCGTTCATCCACATCAAAGCCAGGGTGATGCCACTCATGCGGGCCAGAGGTGCCCAGGAAGAGGAACAGGCCCGGAACTTCTTTTTGATAAAAAGAGAAGTCCTCACCTGCTGGAGAAGGCAGCGGTCTAACGCTATTTAATCCAATCTCACTTGCAACTTGTTCCGCCGCAGATGCGAGAGCTTCATCGTTGACCACAGCAGGTGGTCCCTGAATCCAGCGAACCGTAGCCCGTGTGCCATAAGCAGCCGCCACACCTGCGACCACCTGATTGAAACGTTCGCGAATCCGTGCACGCACTTTCTCATCAAAGGTACGCACTGTGCCATCGAGTATCGCTTCATCCGGAATGACGTTCCAGGCTGTGCCGCTGTGGAGCTTGGTGACACTGATTACAGCACTCTCCTGTGCTCCCACATTGCGACTCACAATGGCCTGTAATGCCGTAACAATATGTGCGGCAACCACAATTGGATCAATGCCGGCTTCAGGCACGGCTGCATGGGTGCCTACACCTTCCACTTTGACAACAAAACCGTCTGCTGCTGCCATCAATGCGCCTTCCCGAATACCCACCGTACCTACCTGTAGATCAGGCTTGTTATGCAAACCAAATACGGCCCGAACATTGGATAATGCGCCGCTCTGGATCACTTGCCGTGCACCCGTTGCTTTTTCCTCCGACGGCTGGAATATCAACCGTACTTTTCCCGGCAAACTGGACTCGCGCTGTTTCAGTAATCGTGCAGCACCGATCAGAATTGCCGTGTGTGCGTCATGTCCGCAAGCGTGCATCTTTCCATCTACTTGGGAGGCAAATGCCAGCTTTGTCTCTTCCTGAATGGGCAGCGCATCAATATCTGCTCTTAGGGCAACCACAGGACCGTCCCCTTGACCTACTTCAGCGACAAGTCCTGTCCGCAGCACATATTCGTCTGCAATACGGACGCCTTCCTCTTCCAGCCACCTGCGAATAGCTGCCGTCGTCTCCTTTTCCTCGCCGGACAATTCCGGGTTACGATGCATGTGTCGCCGAATGGTGATTAAACGTTCCGCGAATTCTTCCGCCCGTTCACCATGAAGTTCATGCTCGGGGCCCTGTACTTGTTGCTCAGCCTGCTGTTTAGGCTGTTCCAGATCACTTTTCATCACACGGCCTCCCATTCGTATATATTCACTGCTATATTCACTGTCTACTTCTATCCGATTGCTGCTTCTTCCTTGGATTCCAGTGCAAATTCGCTTAGTCCCTGCTCTGCCAGAATTTCACGCAATAATTCGAATGAACGAATGCGCTTGGTAAAATCCCGTGTAGCTGTAGTCACAATGAACTCTTCCACAGCAAACTCCTGCTGGAACTTCAGCAGTGCCTGACCTACGCTTTCCTTCGTCCCCCGGGTCACACTTGGCTCCAAAATTTCGATCCGATAGGTTTCGTTTGATTGACGACCGAATTCTTCCGCCTGTTCCACAGAACCGACAGTGAGTACTTTCCCACTCTCCAGATGGATCTTCACCAGCATATGCTCGCTCGCAAGTCCTTCCGCTTCCTCCTCACTCTCGGCCACAATTAACGATATGGCTAGTGCAGCGTAGGGCTCCCGTCCCTGGGAACGATCAAATTGTTCACGATACACACGGATCGATTGAAGCGCTACCTCTATATTACTGTTAATGAACAGTGAAAAGACATATGGAAGTCCCAGTTCCGCAGCCATGCCTGCACTATCAACACTGGCTCCAAGTACGTACAGTTCTGCTGGAATATCGGACAGAGGCGAAGCGCTGAGACCTGCAAGTGGATGTGATGAATCTTCAAGCGGCTCATTGTGGATGTATCGTTTCACCTGAACAATTTTCTCTTGAAGAGATGCTGATTCCTGAATACCTTCCTGCAACGCTTGTGTCGAACGGGGTAAACCACCTGGCGCACGACCGATTCCCAGGTCAACTCTTCCTGGTCCGAGCGCTGCAAGGATATTGAAATTCTCGGCGACTTTGTATGGGCTGTAATGCTGGAGCATTACTCCGCCGGACCCCAGCCGAATCCGCTTTGTATGCGCAAGCAAGTGGGAGATGAGTACCTCCGGGGAGGAACCCGCAACATGCCCTGAATCATGGTGCTCCGACACCCAGAATCGATGGAATCCCAGCTGCTCTGCTCGCTGTGCCAGCTCAATCGTATGCCGAAAAGCATCCACCGCCGTCTCCCCTTCATAGATGGGAGTCTGATCCAAAATGCCAACACGAATACTCATATCCTTCTCCTCCTTGATTGTGCTGAACCGCTATTCTTGAATCACTATTAAGTTGAACTAGAGATGTTACACTTTATCACTCCGATTGCAGTACCATCTTCCGATCACTCTTATCCCCAGATTTTCTTTACTCCCTTGGTTCAAGGGAAAAATCTGTTGATAAATGCGCACGCTTCGCTTCTTCAGATTGGTTCTGCACTCTCCGTTTTGGTGTAAAAATCAGATTCAACGTTAGATGCTCTATAACTGCCGCAGCAGTTCCCCGAAGGGCTCTGCCAATGGCGAATATTCTTCTTTTAACGTGACAACGCTGATCTGCAGTGATACACCTGCCACCTCATGTACCTGAATGGGGAACAGTTCCTGATTCTGCACTTCCTTCTTCACCGTGAGTCCCGGGAGAAAAGCAATGCCTGCCCCTTGCATAACCAGTTTCTTCGCTGTCTCCGAATTATCGACATGGTATGTAATATTCGGCGGATGTTCCAGCGAGTCGAAAGCCCGGTGAATGCGAAGCCAGTCCAATGAACCACATTCAAAAAAGACCAGTTGCTCATTCCGAATGGCTTCCATGCTGACATGCCCGCTCTCAATGAATGGATGCCCTTTATACACATAGAGCTGGATTGGATCTTCATAAAAAGCAACCGTACGGATCGCAGGATGCATGACCTTGCGCACAAAGGCAAGATCAATCTCCTGACCCAGCAGTTTGGCAATCAGCTGATCCGTCGTTGCTGTCGTCAATTTGATGTTAATCTCGGGGTAAGCATCCTTGATCTTGGGTAGAAAATCGGGAATGACATAATTGGATACCGATACTGTACTCCCCAGTCGAAGCGCATCCGGTGTTGTCCGGCGTTGCTGAATCTTCTGCTTGCCCTTCTGAATCACTTGCAGCACTTGCTGCGCATATGGCAGGAATTTCCGACCTTCTTCTGTTAGCACGATTTGCTTGCCAAGCCGAACAAACAACTTGCAGCCCAGCTCCCTTTCCAGTGACTGAATGCGAGCTGTGACCGAAGGTTGGGACAAGAAGAGTACTTCGGCAGCCTTATTGAAGCTTCCATAATGATTGATATATACAAATGCTTCAATATTCTCGATATTCATGAGTGCCTCCGTATCCACGTCCGCAGACGTTTGATCTTATATTGATTTATCCAATATACTTACTTGGTTTTACGATATCGTAATCCCATCCTTTTCCAGTGTCAATAACAATTCATCCAGTGAGCGATCCAGACGTGTAGTAATATCTGCCGAGAGTACGAATTGTCCATCATCCAGTCGTTCAATTCCCTGATCCACAGCATACACACCACCCAGGATATGTCTTCCACCAAGGGCCGCCAGTACAGGCTTCAATGCATAATCAATGGCCAGCAGATGAGCAACAGAGCCACCGATAACGAGTGGGAGTATCAACTTGCCCCGTAACCCTTCTTGCGGAATCAGATCCAGGAATAGTTTAAGCACTCCCGAGTACGATGCCTTGTATACGGGTGTAGCTACAATGACTGCATCCACGGCTTCCACGACAGCAAGTGCATCACGAATGAATGAGCTGTCAAACCGGGCTTGCACCAGATCCTCAGCGGGCAGATCCACAACGTGAATAACTTCAACGGTGATGCCTGCCTCCGTTAATTTTGGCTGCTGTAATCCGTCAGACCTGTCAAACGCGAACGCTTGGAGGGTGATCCGGCAATAATGACAACATGTGACATGAATATCTCCTCCTCAAGCGTAAACGGCTGTCGCCGTCCTCTGGTGGCACAGCTACCGTTTCGCAGTGAAATATAAAAATGGATAGGGTGAAACTTATAAATTCTTATATTTTGGTATAGCGGTCAGACCGCTCCTTTTACTTTGGGGTCCAGCCGATCGCGAATATCGTCTCCAATCAGATTAACCGCCAGTACAAACAAAGTGATCGCCAGACCCGGGAACGTACAGATCCACCAGGCAACCGTCAGATAACCTCTCCCTTGGGAGAGCAATGCACCCCAATCCGGTATTTCCTTCAACACCCCAAGTCCCAGAAAACTGAGTCCGGAGCCCGTTAGAATTGATGTCCCTACGCCCAGCGTAGCCATGACCAGCAGGGGTGACAATGAATGTGGCAGTACATGTTTCCAGAAAATACGTGCATTGGAGCCGCCCAGTGAACGTGTCGCTGTAATGAAAGGCAGACCTTTAACTGATATGACCTGCCCACGCATCACCCGTGCGTAGCCCGGAATGGAGGAAACCGCAACAGCCAGTGCAATGTTTATCAGTCCTGGCCCGAGAGCAGCTGCAACAGACAATGCCAGGAGCACGCCGGGTACAGCCATCAGAATATCGACAGCCCGCATCGTGACGGTATCAACAACGCCTCCGGCATAACCGGAGATAATACCAAGCGCACTACCGACAATACCGCCCACAAGAACGGAAGCAAATCCAATGAGCAGCGAATCCCTGCTTCCATGCACAACCACACTGAAGATATCCCTGCCAAAATAGTCCGTCCCGAACAGATGCGCAGCAGAAGGAGCCTGCAGTATGGCATCCGTCATCATCTGGGTTGGATCATAGGGCGCAATCCAGCCCGGTACAATCGCACATGCCACGGTAAACACCACCACCAGCAATGCTGCATAAAAGAATAATCGGGATACTGCGAATGAGACGCGATAGCGCCAAGGGCGGCGATTCCACAGACGGATACGTCCTACACTGCCCGCCCATGCTTTTTTGTCACCAGCCAAAGGTTTCATGCTCATGAGCAACAACTCCTCCTTTCATACTCTGCGTCAGGACACTTCTGACTGTTCCATCCATGATTATGTGCGGACTGCACGCCGAACCCGTGGATCAATGTACGAATACGAGATATCCACCAGCAGGTTCAAGACAACGTAGATGATAGATGTAAAGAAAACCACACCTTGCACCACGGGAAGATCCTTGGCCATTAGCGCATCGGCAATAATTCGACCGATTCCTTGTCTGGAGAAGACAGTTTCCACCACAACGGTTCCCGCAAGCAGATCACCGATCAGCATGCCGATTACCGTTACTGCAGGAATAAGTGCATTACGCAGTGCATGACCATACATGATCGCACGTTCCGAAAGTCCTTTGGCCCGTAACGCCACGATAAACGGTTCATTGATCACTTCCAGCATGCTGTTCCGTACCATCCGTACGATAAATCCTGCACCCACGAGACCCAGTGTGGCAGCCGGAAGAACCAGTGAGCTGAATCCGTCGGAACCCATCGCCGGGAACCAGCCAAGCTGTACCGAGAATAACAGGATGAGCAGAATCCCCGTCCAGAAGGTTGGCATGGAAATGCCGAACAGTCCAACGAGCCGGGCGACGAAATCAATCACGCCATTGCGATGAATCGCAGACAGTACACCAAGTGTTATTCCAATCGTGATGGCAATGATTGAACTGAGTGCGGTCAGTGCCAGTGTCGCTGGAAAATGTTCTAGTATTTTTGGCAATACCGGATCCGAATTGATCATGGATTTACCGAAATCCCCACGCAGCATATCACCGAAATAGTTCGCAAACTGGATATAAAACGGTTGATCCAGTCCTAGCTGAACCCGCAGATTCTCGATCATCTCCGGGGTAGCCGAGGATGGGTCCAACATGAGCAGCACCGGATCACCCGGCAGAAGATACATGATGCAGTACACCAGCACCGAAGCTCCGAATATAACCAGAAGCGATGTTGCGAGTCGTGACAGTATCGTTTGAACCATACCGGGATATCTCCTTCCTGAATCTGGATTGGCCGTTCCTATAGTGCGTGTTCAAAAAGACCAGTTTTCAGTACCGAGAAGATGGAATGAAGCTAGAAATGGAGTAGCGGAGCGTAGGAAACTACGTAAGCAACTAAAATGTTTCCAAAGGAAACATACTTCGTAAGCCTCCCGCTTATTTCGGCTGAATTTCATATTCGATGCTGATTATGCCATTAGGCATGACTCGTAATCAAAAGTGGACTTTTTGAACAACCTCTGTTAGGGCTGAATGCGGACGTCGTTAAAGAGCGGATACCCCAATGAATCAAACTTGATGCCTTCGACCCTTTTGGATGCAGCGACGGTATACGGGAATACATAGATCGGCAGAATTACCGCTTGCTCAATCAGGTAATGCTGGATTTGATTGTAGATCTGAACACGTTTATCGGGATCTGTCTCAACCGCTCCCTGCTCTAACAGTTCATCGATCTTTGGATCAGACAAACCGGACAATGTCGGACGCTCGCCCTTTGCACTCGTATGATAGAAAGCGTACAAGGCATTAGGATCAGAATTGACCTGACTGTTACCATAGAGATCATAATCCCAGTTCTGATAGATGACTGTTGCGATATCTTTTGTAATCTCCACTTCAACGGCGATGCCTACCTGTTTCAGCTGTTGCTGGATAATTGCAGCAATGTCATTGCGTTTCTCCCGATTGGGTGAACCATCGACATAACGCAGGGTCAGCTTCTGGCCGTCTTTGGCACGAATACCGTCTGCACCTTTCACCCAGCCTTGTTCGTCCAGCAGCTGATTGGCTTTGTTGATGTCCGGGTTGATGCTTCCTTCCAGCGATGCATCATATCCCAGGATTCCAGGAGACAGTGCGGACCACGCACGTTCGTAGTTGCCCAGATATAATGTTTTGACAATCGATTCCACATCTACAGCGGATTGCACTGCCTGCCTTACTTTCACATCATCCCAAGGCGCTTTGCGCAGATTGAAAAAGAGTGTATATGGCAGTCCAACTGTATTGGCCTGCAACAATTGCTGGTTCGGATCGTTCTTTAAGGCAGCGATATTTTGCGGCGGAACGGTCTCGGCAGCGAGTACCTGACTACTCTGAACACTTCCGATGCGTGTCGCTTCTTCCGGTACGATCTTGAATGTGATCGTATCCACATGAGGTGCGGCTTTATTTTCAACCGTCTCAGGTCCCCAGTTGTAATCCTTGTTCTTGGCAACGACGATATCCGCATTTTCATCCCATTTCACAAAGGTATACGGACCCGTGCCCACCGGATTTTTACCCAGCTGATCGCCATATTTTTGGGCAGCTGTAGGGGATACGATCCCCAGTAGCGCCTGACTCAAATTGCCGAGAAAAGCTTGCGATGGTGAATCCAGATTTACCTTGATGGTATATTCATCAATGACTTCGGAGGAGCTGTACGGTCTAATCAGGGCAAGGGAATTGGCAGCTTTGGTGGCCGGATCAATCACCCGGTCCAGATTGTATTTCACGGCTTCCGCATTAAACGGCGTACCATCGTGGAACTTCACACCTTCACGCAGCTTGAACGTATAACTCTTGCCGTCCTTGGATACGCTCCATTCCGTGGCAAGCCAAGGTTTGATGGAGCCATCAGGCAGCTGCACGACCAGATTGTCGTAGATCGTCCGGATGGCACGCACCGTTACGGCAAGCCCACTGCGATGAGGGTCCAGCGTATCCGGTGAAGTTGCAAGTGCAAAACTCAGGTTGCCTCCTTCGACTTGCCCGGTCTGCCCCCCACCTGATGCCTGTGCCGTACTGTTCGTGCTGCCTCCCGCTGCTCCGCAACCGGATAATACCATCACCAATAATGCTGCCAATGCCATATATTTCATCCATGAGATAGACCTGTTCATATCGCTTCCCCCTCTGTGTATACAGGTGTCATTAAATTGATGTTTATACCAATACTTGATATATCCTATGAGTTAAGTGGGTTTTAAGTTAGTACGAAACGTAGTGTACATTGAATAGGGTTCATCTCAGTTATGCCAAATCAGATACAACCTGCTTCTTCGCAGCCGTATAACGGTTAACCGGAATTTTCACCCCAAGGTTACCTCGCAATGTATCGTGTTCATAGTCCGTACGATACAGGCCGCGCTCTTGCAGAATCGGAACAACCAGTTCTACAAAATCAGACAATCCACTTGGCAGTTCGGAAGCAATAATGAAGCCATCTGCCGCTTCCGTCTCGAACCATTCCTGAATTTTGTCAGCGACCTGCTCTGGTGTGCCCAGAAATTTGCTGCGTGGTGTTGCTGCCCGCAGAGCCACTTCACGCAAAGTCAATCCTTGCTCCTTGGCATCCTTCTTAATCTTGTCCGTGCCACTTCGGAAACTGTTGCTTCCAATTCCGTTCAGCTCCGGGAACGGTTCATCCAGCGGATATTGGGAGAAATCATGATGTTCGAAGAAACGGCCCAGGTAATCCAATGCTTTGTCAATCGTGACCAGGCTTGCGATTTCCTGATATTTCTGTTCAGCTTCCTCTTCTGTCCGTCCAACAATAGGATTGATACCTGGCAGAATGACAATATCCTGTGAAGAACGTCCATAGGAAGCGGCCCGTGTTTTGACATCCTTATAGAATGCCTGAGCATCTTCAATCGTATCGTGTCCGGTAAAGACAGCATCCGCTTCTTGCGCAGCCAGGTTTTTGCCATCTTCCGAAGAACCCGCCTGGAATATCACCGGCTGTCCTTGCCGTGAACGCGCAATGTTGAGCGGACCTTGTACGGAGAAGAATTCTCCTTCATGATTAAGGGTGTGCAGCTTGGATGGGTCGAAGAATACACCGCTCTCTTTGTCTCTTACAAAGGCATCATCTTCCCACGAGTCCCATAACCCTTTGATTACCTGCAGATATTCTGTAGCAATGCGGTAACGTTCCGGATGCGTAGGGTGGTTGCTCTTACTGTAGTTTTTCGCTGTACCTTCCAGCGGAGAGGTCACGACGTTCCAGCCTGCACGGCCATCACTGATCTGATCCAGGGAACCGAACTGTCTGGCTACGGTGAACGGATCACTATAGGATGTCGAGAGGGTACCCACCAGTCCAATGCGTGAAGTAACGGCAGCCAAAGCGGAGAGGATACTGATTGGTTCGAAGCGATTCAGGAAATGCGGAATGGATTTCTCGGTAATATACAGACCGTCTGCGATAAAAACAAGATCGAACTTGCCTTCCTCCGCTTTCAGTGCCTGACGTTTGTAGAATCCAAAGTTAACGCTGGCATCCGAAAGAACCTCCGGGTGTCTCCATGTGGTGTTGCTTCCTCCAACCCCATGAATAATGGCTCCAAATTTCAAACTGCGTTTCGCTGTCATATGCACTCCGCCTTCCTTGGATTAGAATCTTTAAAAGAATGATCAAGGGCCAACTGAACTGATTACGTATGCGAAATAACTTAAAAGTTAACTATTCCTATGAGTTTGGTTTGTTTTAATTTCACAAATCTTATCACTGCCCCGTAAAAGGGTCAACAGCGTGACTAATAGATTTTTTCTATATGAACATTGAAGATGTAAATAAGACCATTTACATCCCAAGTGAGCCTTAACTTATGAACGTTCCAGCTGCTGTACAAATGCGATCTTGCATCATGCAGCAGCCGGAACGGCTTGCTTCAAAGGTATATATCAACTCCCGTTAGACTGCTGCCGCTTCGTCCGCTCGTGCCAGAAGTTCAGCCAGCTTCTCCAGATCAGGTTCCAGCAAGGCTTCAAACTTGCCGTCCCCTCCCACTTCAATAACGGGTACATGCCGAATGCCATATTTTGCTTCAAGCACATCACGCAGGACGTCATTACCCTGCACTTCAATGTTCTCAAAAGGCTGGTTTCGCTCTGTCAAAAATGCTTTCACTTCCCCGCAGAAATGACAGCCTGTTTTGCTCCACAGCACGACTTTTTTGGTTAATGATGACATCGACATACCTCCTGATTGTTTTTAAGATCAAGATCTGGACGATTGAATATGAACGCCCTAGACCTTAAATTCCCATCTGTTAAATAAGAATTATGGCTCTAAATGTACTCCCGTGCCCTTCCTGCGTCAATGGATCTGCTAATAGAATAAACCTATAACCAAATAGAAAGATTAAATTATAAATTTGAAAGATGGCTTATTTTACAGGAATGAATCGCTATTGGCCCCTCCTAACCTGGTTAAAAGCTTGTTTTGCTAAATCAGTGTAGAACTCGATCTGATCCGGACTTCGATCTATGGCCCACCTCAGGGTATCAAAAGCTTTCAATAACAACACATACCTGGCTTGATTCAGTACACGCTCTTGCTCTTGTGTACTTGTCCCATATCCTTCTAAAAACGCTTTCAATTCTTCCTTGTCAGGACCCTCACCCCTTAGCTGACATTGCATGAGTTGAGTGATATCGCCATACGGCGTGACGGTGACCTCCGCATTTCCCCAGTCCAGAAGGGTAATTTCTCCTGTCAAACTTACGATTGTATTCTTCAAAGAGAGATCGCCGTGGCATAAGCCAAAGCGGAAATTTTGCATGTTCAGTTGTTCGAATAATTGCCTTACGACCTGTGATTCCTTCATCGTCATCACACCAAGCTCGATCAGCGGGTCCTGCTCCGTCAGACTATTGATATTGTATTGCACATATCCTTGCCAACTTCCATCTGATCCTGCATGAGGGGGAGAGTAAAATTTGTTTTGTACGGGATCGTGCATTTCCCTTCCGAAACCTGCCACCGGGATGGATTGCATACGTTGTGTGTACTCACCAAGTTTCCTCCAAATCACGGACGGGGGCACTGTCGTATCCAATCCGTTATCCCCTTCCACAACCGTTTGAATCATATAGGCATGTTCAGCGTTGACCCCAACGGATAATGTCTGTGGCCCAGGAATACCGGCACTTGTTGCTCGTTCGATGCACCATTTTTCTTTCAAAAAGGTGGGATATGTATCTGGATTATTCATCCGTACAATCACTTTATGACTTGCCGTTTCCACCAGGCAGACCTGATTAACAAAACCTTTACCCACGATATGATGTGAGCATGTTACTTTTTCCAGCAAAAAATCACTGGCAATCTGTTCGGCTTGGTTAACTATAGAATTCTTCACCGTGCATCCTCCCTCAATCGCTATACTTTAAGTGGTCTATATACGTTGAACTAATCATTTATACGATAACGGAGAGGACAGAAAAAAACCTGAAAAAGCGAAGCTACAAGCTTTCTGCAAGAAAGCTGCCTCGGAAGCATACGCTACCCCCGGATTTCCCCTTGAGAAAGGGGAATCGAAAAAATCTGGGGATAACAGCGATTGGAAGGTTATTCTGTCATCGTAGTGTCAGTATAAATAATCTTTAGTTCAACTTATATAGCTACCAACTCATATGTAATATTCGGATGCGGAATGAATCAGAGCGATTACACAGGGTACCGCCACATTTTCCATTCCGCATCATGCTGCTGATTCGTATAACTAGATCGCCTGACATTACAGATCTGGGTTCAAGAGCTGAGGTGGGGCGATAATGGGCCAGCCTTCTTCCATCGAATTCAGTTGGTCCGCAGACACGCTGATAATATGCCCAGAATGTACACCCCAACGTTCTGCCGCATAGACCGAAACAAATCGTCTTCGCTTGTCTCCGCTGATCTGATATCGAATCTCGGGTGCATCCACTGCAGCAACAATACTTCCTTCTGCCCAGCTATTGTGAGAACCATGAACCGCTGTCGTATGCACCTGTTGTGATTCCCTCGGCCATCCATGCACGTCCCCCGCTGATATCAGTGCTTCTCCGGCAGGAATGGCGAGCAGATCCGGCTTGGCAACCTGAACAGGAGATATTCCACGCGGTACAGGGATATTCAGCTTACGCCGCCGACCGCCAGTTAAAGTATAGACATCTCCTTTGGCATCGGACAGGAACGAACCTTCCGGGTAGAAGTCATAACTGTGTCTGAACTGTAATGCTGGATCTTGGCTGCCCTGCGTTGAGATTCGCTGACGCGGATCCATTGGGGTTGTGTCACCATCCTCTTGTTGACCGGATGGGGTACCAGAGGTTTGTTGTCTAGCCAAGCGGGAGGTTTCGGCAACCAGCGCATGGGGATCTCCCCACTTTTGGCTATAAAACTGCTCGTTATCCTTATTCACTACAGCAAAGTCTTGCTCACCCAAGGCTTTCATACTGACACTTCCGAAGTGGTGGATAAAAGCATCCCCGGCTACCGCAAGCTGGTATCCTGCCAGCTTCACTCGGATGATCCAGTCATCATCTTCGAAATTGCCCACCGCGTACCCTTCGTCCAGATAACCTACCCGTTCCAGCAGTTCCCGTGAGAACAACCAGCAGAACCCGACCAGGCGATTGGTTATTCGATGTTTGTCTGCATCCGGACGATTATGTGTGGCGGCAAAAGACCACATCTCTTCTACCTCACGGTACGGAACCTCAATCTGCTGATCCCCGCCAATATAGTTGGTCACCGGACCCACCACACCAATCTTCGGATCACTGGCAAGACAAGTCATCATGTTATCCAGCCAGCCCGGAGTAACGAGCGTATCGTTGTTCAGTACGATGATATGTCGTCCTCTCGCCATCATCAGCCCATGATTGACACCTCCGGCAAACCCCCTGTTCTGATCCAGGGCAGCAACCCGCACCATGCCGCCTTTGCGGAGCATGGCCTTGGCAGTTCCATCTTTGGAGCCATTATCCACGACAATGATTTCGAAGGGGGCAGGGGTATGCTTTTCGATACTGGACACACATTGCAGCACATACTCCCGCTGATTGTACGTGGGGATAATGATGCTAACTCCTTCAAAAACAAGACCAAATGAACTCTGTCCCTGGCGGACACCTTCGTCATATCCTCTACGATAACCCTGTTTGTAAAGCCTGGCTCTGGCTGTGCGACTGCTTTTACCATTACGTCTGGATCTCCGCCGCGTTGAGCGACGACCTGCTGCATGCAGGACGGCCTTGGCAGATCGCGAGGCATCGCGCTGTGTGGCAGGGCGGGCCGCTTTTTTTCCGCTGCTTATGCTGCCATTCCGGTTATTTTCACTGTGGCTGTTGTCACTACGAGTGCTGATATTTGGTGTGATGTTGTGATGACTGTGACCCTTTCGACGGATGACGTTTCGAGCATTAACCTTGTTGTTACGACCATGACGTCCTCCCCCGCGCTGTTGATCGGGTGTGCTCATGTTGCTCCCTCCATTTCCACTTGTCCGTGAGGCTAACACGCACATGACCAGCCCCCGGACGGTCCACTAGAGTTGAAGCTCTCCTGTTACCAGTTTGTCAGCCAAATGTCCAAAATCCAGAGCGACCTTGCCGAGTTCACCTGCAATTCGCCGACACAGAATGACCGCCGGAATTCCCGCCGCCACCAAAGCGATATCAAAAGCATGTTCTGCGGTTTGCTGCATTACCCTCGGAATATCCATGACTCCCGCCACAGAACCAATGATACCTGTGACATGAATCCCCCGGTTATGCAGCAGTGCTGCAAGCTCTGGTGCCTGGCTGCCTATGAGCAGAACCCGCCGTCCTTGCAGCAAGGGCAACACCAGGCCGGACTGATGCAGACTGTAATTGATCGTGGAACTGGTCAATTTCAGCTGGGACCAGTCGATCCCGAAGTGGCGCAATACCGGAAATAACAGCCCCTGGAATGTCGGCGCCCGCGAGATCGGCACGCCAACCCAGTCGGCGGCCTGTATGGCTTCCGCAAGCAACGCGCGGATGTCTGGCGTTGAGCAGGGCACCCCTGCATAGGGCAGAAACGGTGCCAGCTCTTGCACTTCCTGACCTGGCAGCACCGTATCGGCTGCCAGCGTGAGCAGTTCGCCATCTCCGAGGCGAACGACAGACAAGGGGCGCTGCGCATCCAGCGCCGCCGTGATGTGTCCAGCCATCTCATGGGGGCTGGACAGCCGGGCCAGGCTGGGCGCATATTGGCGGAATCCCGCCGCGATCAGATCTGCCGCAGCCACGGCTGGCAGAATGTGATCCGGCGGGATGTGCTGCGCCACCAGCGCCTCCCCGCCGGCGAATACGCCGTCGCGGTAGCCCTCGGCGTAGCCGCCGGGCACGGCCTCCGCCTGCACTGCGTGCTCCGCGGGCGGAGGCGGCAAACCCTTCGCGCTGCCCGCATTCGCGCCGGCAGCGCCTCCCCGCCCCGCGGGGGCGACACCCTTCGGGTGTGTCGCCTGGCGCGGGGCGGGGCCAGCACCGCTGGCAGGCATCGCCTGTGGCGTGCTGGCTTGCGGTGCTGGCATGGGCGCACGGCGCATCGCCGTGCGCTGCTTGGCGCGGGCAGCGGCACGTCGGCCCCGCGCTGTTGCAGGCCTGCGCCCAGCAGTGGCCTGGCGCAGGCCGGCTTTGCCTTTGCGGGCGCGGCTGGCTCTTGCCGCTCTGCTCGCACTCGCAGAGCCAGCTTTGCCTGCTCTGCCAACAACACTGCCTGTGCTGCTCGCTTTCCTTGCAGCAGCTTTATGCGCTGCACCTGCAGATGCACCCGCTTTGGTCAGGGTACTGCGTTTCCCTGACTTCACACCTCTGACTCCAGCAGACCCTGTACCTGCTGCTGCCGGAGTGCCACTGCCCATAAATACGGCCGGGTGGATGCCCCGTGGCTTACCCGACACGGAGGCCCTAGCGGCCCCGGTGCGTGTCACTACTCTCACGCCATTCCCTCCTTTGGCATGCACGAGGATTGTCGCTGCGCAAAGCGCCGGAGCATCCTTCCAGCTCCGGCGCAGAGTGTTCTGCTCCCATGGGGCACCGCACAGCGGCAGCATCAGTCGCATATATTTTAGGGCAATTGTCCTTTCATGCGGACAGCTGCTTCCTGGAGCGATTCAAACGTACCTGCATCACTCCAGTATTTCTGCAAAATGTCGTATTCCAGTCCGCCAGCAGACGCGTAGTGATTATTCACATCCGTAATTTCAAGTTCTCCACGCGCAGACGGCGCAATGTTGCGAATCAGGTTAAATACATGATCGTCATACATGTATATGCCCGTCACACAATAAGAGGTTTTCGGCTGGCTTGGCTTCTCCTCAATGTACGAGATTCGCTCTGGATGCTTTGGATCAAAAACAGGCACCCCGTAACGTCGTGCATCATCCACCTCTTTGAGCAGAACTCGCGCTGTACCCGCAGGTTGCTGCATGTAACGGTCCACATAAGGCTTCAGATCATCGCTGAAGAGATTATCTCCGAGAAGCACAACGAATTTTTCGCCAGGAAGAATAAAAGTGGTCGCCAGATCCAACGCTTCCGCAATCCCGCCTGCCTTTTCCTGAATGCGATAAGTCAACTTCACCCCATGATCCGCTCCGCCACCAAGATACTCTGTATATAACCCGGCGGAATGTTTGTTGATCACAATCAATAGTTCATCAATGCCTGCCTGGCGGAGTCTGTCGATGCCATACATAATCATCGGATGTTTACCGACTGGAAGCAGATGTTTGTTAATGAGCCGGGTCAGCGGATACAGTCTAGTTCCTGTTCCGCCGGCAAGAATTACACCTTTCATTCCACGTTCCCTCCTTCATCGGATATGTCCATATATTCAAGCGGATCGACATGCCATTTGTTCATAAAAATCGAACGATTACGTTCAAGCAGCTGTTTCCACGCTACCGGATCTGTCTTCTGGAAGCTGGCACTTCCCTGATGATGCACGAGAACATCTCCACATACCAGCAGGCGATATCCCTGCAATCTTGCTCTATAACAATAATCGTCATCCTCATAGTGTCCCGGAGAATATGCCTCGTCAAGCAGTCCAACCAATTCCACGACATCTCGTTTCATCAGCATGCACAGACCGACGATCCGGCGTACTTCCCTCCACCTTGAAGAATCCGCAATATTATTGGAATTGGCCAACTCCTGAAAATGTTCCATATCCCGAAACTGCAGTTTAATCTGCTGGATGCCGCTTGCATAATTCGTAACAGGACCCGTGATTCCAATACTTGCGTCACTGTACAGAGCCGTTCGCAGGTTCTCCAGCCAACGGGGCGTGACCGTAACATCATTGTTCAACAGCAGCAGCTCATCCCCGCAAGCGGCACGAAGTCCAGCGTTACACGCTGCCGGAAACCCCCGATTGTCCGGGAACCTGACAAATCGAATTCGCTCCAGCGCACAATATTCAGCCGTTCCATCGGTCGAACCGTTATCTACCACGATAATTTCATATGACGCAGGATCGCCCGAGTATTGACGTATGGCATCAATGCAGGGCCTGATCAGATCCAGACCATTGTAAGTTGGGATAATCATACTCGTCAGTGTCATTAGGCGTTCCTCCTGTAAGCCACTTCTACACGGGAGAGTGTATGTGCCTGGGCTGGATTCCAACCTGTACCCAGCAATGTAGCCAGTGCCTCCAGATGATCTCCGATGATCAATTTGGCGACATCATTCCCACTTCCCGTGTTACCAGGACGCAACCGATTGGAACGAATAACATCCACCTGACTTGGTGCAGAGACGTTCATTCCATGCTGAATAGCTAGACTTTGTGCCTTAGGTGGAACGGCCAGTGATGCTGGCTTCACGGTCTCAATCATACGACGAGATAATGCATGAGGCACGGCTGTCATGGAATTGGAACCAAGATCTGCCCTGCCTAATGTTCGGTTCAGATATGCTTTGATCCGGCTTACCTCATCCTGCCCTGCAAACGCAGGAAGCAAAGACGTCAGATTATTCAACGCCACATCCTGTCCCCGATCAACTGCATACAGAAATGGTGCAAGCTCTTCAGCCGAGACGACCATATCTCCATCCACAAAGAGTACCGACTCCGCATCCGTCATCTTGGCTCCAAGTGCCCGGCCCACATCATGTCCTGCCCGATCCGGTTCATAGATTACTGTAAGTCCCGGCTGCCTTAGTACCTGCTTCAAACTGTCATCTGTCGTTCCATTCAGTACCACAATAATATCCGTTAGAGGCAACCGCTTCAGTTGCAATAACACCTGCCCCAGTGTGTGTTCCTCATTACAGGCACAGACAACGGCAGCAGCCGAATGACGAAGAGGTAATGGCACGATCTGGAATGAATGTCCCGAGGCCTGAGCATAACCTTGCATAAATGCCTTACCTGCTTTCAGGACCAGCTCGAAGTTGCTTAGCTCCGCAACGTTCGCCGCGTGTGCATTCCATACGAGACGTGCGTGTTTTTCTGATACTGTGTTGTTCGTCTTTGCCTCGCTTCCTGCAACTTGCCCCGCTTTCCACATCAAGTGCAGATCTACTTGGCCAGACTTTGATCGGCTTCTTCTTGTTTTTTTAATATCTACATGTTTTTTGTTCCTAAGACGCTTGTTCATTCCTGTTCTTCCTGCTGTCGTTTGTCTATTTGTTGACCGCCTGCGGCGGACAACCCCTGAACGTCCCTTCATTTCCTCACCTCCAGCATGCTGCATCATCCGATGCGACATGCTTACCTCGCCAGGTTGCGAACACGTTGCAGATCGGTATAACCTCCCCGGGGACCGAGCGTATCCGTAATCCACTTGATCGCTGCCATATGATCATTGAGTACCACTTGACTTAGCAGATCAGGTCCACTTCGCTTTTTGATTCGTACTGCATTCATTCTACCCACAGGTACGTGATGAACAGCGCGTACCCGAAGTCCGCCGATCACTGCCTTCGCTTGTGCGAGTGGCGGAACTTCCAGTGAGGATATCCCCATGACCTCAAGTCCTGCTCGGCTTATTGCATGTGGAATAGCTGTCATGGATGCTCCCCGGAGATCGGATCTTGCGAGTATGCTGTTCAACATGTGTTTGGCCTCCACTACCGGATGAACGGGATGATGAGTGACTGGCCCATGGTAGTCGTTAAGCGCCACATCCGTTCCCTTCAGCACAGCCTTCACGTAAGGTGCAAGGTGCTCTGCGGGAATTACGATATCTGCATCAGTAAATAACAATACCTGACCGCGCGCCTCCGCTGCGCCTACTTTTCGTCCTCCATCATGCCCCAGCGCTTCGGCATACTTGAGCACTCGTGCTCCAGCCCGTTTGGCTGCATTAGCCGTACCGTCTGTTGAACCATTCACAACGACAAGCACTTCAGCATCACGGCATATCCGTAGCGCTTCACGTACAACTGCACCAATCCTTTTCTCCTCATTCATGGCAGGGATAATGACCGAGAGCATCGGTCGCTGAGAAACATCTCTGTGTGAAGGAGCATCACTCATGCCATTTTCCGTTCCATTCTCTACTCCATCCTTGGCCTGTGACATCAGCTGTTTGGATGGAATAACGAACGTATAGGCTTTTGTACCCTTTTTTTGTCCAGACTTCCATCTTCGTTTCTTCAGCACTTTTTTTCTTCGTGTCACATTGGATCGGGTTGCATAACGTGCTTTGGTACGGTTTTTGCGCAACAGTTTCACCTCCCGCATTCGATCATCGGCATGCCAAGGGAGTACACGTTATTCTATGTATTCGTGGAGCAGTGGAAACGGCGTTTGTCCTTGCACGAAGCAGGTTCTCCCTGTGAACACGAGGGTACAGGTCTTGCTTTTAGACAAAATACGTCAAATTATGTGAAAAACGCTACCTCTCCCCTACTTCAGACACAATTTTAACAAAAATCTAAATTTGTATCTTTTCCAAAGTTTTACATTGTGATAATATACGTTCCAAGCAGTTTTATTTACAAAAATAACCTTGTGGTGAACATAAGTTCCCCTACATTTTTTAAATCAATTTATTGACCTAAGGTTGATTAGATGATGACCTCATTCACAGAACCTGTTAAGCAGATACATTTTACTCTTGAGAGGAGTGATGCCGTTCAGAACACACTGCCTTTGTCATTTACGCAAACCCGGATTGAACACCCCAGTTTTCCGTGAACGTATCTTCTACCTGCGCAATTGGACAACCCCCGGCTTTCTGAAAGAGGAACACAATAGACGATTAAACCTTCGGGCTGAACTGAATAAACGGTTATCCTTTTTGTTTGGTGTCGTGCTTAACACTTCCCGAGCTAAGGCCAAGCCGATTTTGTTCCAATCGTTTCTTGTCTTATTCCACGCTTCAGGTTCAGCCCCACGCTCCGCGCTGCCCAAGTTGCAGACGGAATTCCAACCGAGACTGGCATAAACATTTTCCAACCAAAAAAATAAGTTTAAGAATGGGAGAGTTTACTATGAAATTCGCCAAAGTTATGCCAACAATTCTTGGAGGAGCTCTTTTGCTCGCTTCCGTATCCTCTGCTGCTGCAGCTCCAGTGTCTGATCAATCCATTCCACTTCAGGCCCCTTATGCCTCTGAGGAGGGTATTCCATTGAACAGTGGAACAGATGACACCATCTTTAATTACCTTGGACAGCAGGAACAATTCCTGAATTCCGATGTGAAATCCCAGCTCAAAATTGTCAAAAGAAACACAGATACATCTGGCGTAAGACACTTCCGCCTGAAACAGTATATTAAAGGTATCCCGGTTTATGGTGCAGAACAGACAGTCCACCTGGACAAAACCGGTGCCGTGAGTTCCGCACTTGGCGATCTTCCACCGATTGAAGAACAGGCCATTCCGAATGATGGTGTAGCCGAGATCAGCGGAGAAGACGCGATCCGTATTGCAACCGAAGAAGCAACCTCCCGGATTGGAGAGCTTGGTGCCGCGGAAATCACACCTCAAGCTGAATTGAACATCTATCATCATGAAGAAGATGGTCAGACGTATCTGGTTTACATTACGGAAGTAAACGTACTGGAACCTGCCCCTCTACGGACCAAATATTTCATAAATGCAGTGGATGGCAGTATCGTATCCCAGTTTGACCTCATTAATTTTGCCACTGGAACAGGCACAGGTGTACTCGGTGATACCAAAACCCTGACGACCACCCAATCCGGCAGCACCTTCCAACTGAAAGACACCACTCGCGGCAATGGCATCCAAACGTACACGGCGAACAATGGCTCCTCGCTGCCAGGTACTCTGCTCACGGATTCGGATAATGTATGGACCGATCGTGCAGGTGTGGATGCTCACGCCCATGCAGCTGCCACGTATGATTTCTACAAAAACAAATTCAATCGTAACGGGATTAATGGTAACGGATTGCTGATTAGATCCACCGTACACTACGGCTCCAACTACAATAATGCCTTCTGGAACGGAGCACAGATTGTCTTTGGTGACGGAGACGGAACGACGTTCCGATCCCTGTCTGGTGACCTCGATGTTGTGGGTCATGAATTGACGCATGGTGTCATTGAATATACAGCCAATCTGGAGTATCGTAATGAACCAGGCGCACTCAACGAAGCCTTTGCCGATATTTTTGGTAATACGATCCAAAGCAAAAACTGGCTGCTCGGGGATGATATCTACACACCTAACATTCCAGGAGATGCGCTGCGCTCCCTCTCCAACCCCACATTGTATGGTCAACCTGACAAATACAGCGATCGCTACACAGGCACACAGGACAACGGCGGTGTCCATACCAACAGTGGTATCATCAACAAAGCTTACTACCTTGCTGCTCAAGGCGGAACACATAATGGTGTGACTGTCACCGGAATCGGCCGGGATAAAGCAATCCAGATTTTCTACAGCACACTGGTGAACTACCTGACACCAACGTCCAAATTTGCCGCTGCCAAAACAGCTACCATTCAAGCAGCCAAAGATCTGTACGGAGCAACTTCCGCTGAAGCTACTGCTATTACCAAAGCGTATCAAGCTGTAGGCCTGTAAAATCTAATTTTAATGTGCTTGAACTTATAATGTACTCATCATAATAGTAACAAAACGTTCAGACACCCCTCACCGTCCGAACGGATTAAGCTTAGATCAACCAAAAGCGGTGTCCCGGACAACTCTGGACACCGCTTTTATCATTTATTTATTACGGATTCAATCCTGCACTATCCTTGCGAAGGTCCCGCAGCAATCCATGATAACAACCCGTACGTATGCTTGCAATCTGCTGTACGTGACACTTCAAGTACCGCTTCATCCTCACTCTGCGAGAGCAAGGAAATCTGGAATCCCCGATCATTGCTCATGCCCACAATCACATAATGTTCTGAAGCAAATGATTCTTCAAAAACAACGGTTACCTCTGTGCATACTTCACTCTCCGGCAGTACAAAAGCTTCCATCCCGAATTGTTGTACAACTGGTTGTTTGCTTACGCTGCGAACGGGCTGGAAGGCCAGATGTTTGGCTTGAACTGCCCCTGATTGCAACTGGCTGCTGCCCACGGCATCATCACAGAGATGCTCCTGTTTAATCGATTGTTCACTTAACATAAACTCCGTAGTTCCAGCGAACTCCTGTGACTGTTCAAGCTGTGGTTGCTGAGCCTGTTCTGCCGGCTCTGTCGTGAACAAAGCTGCCGGTAGTTCGCCAAGCTGATCTGTTTGGGATACCAGCTCTTGTTGTTGCTCCAGACCAGTACTCGGTAATGCCTCGACGATTACCTGCTGTGATTGCTGTACACCTTCATTTTCTGGTTGAAGCAATCCCTCTTGTCTTTTGATCGCTGCCAGTTGCTCCAACGTTTCTCCACTGAACTGACGAATCGCATTCCATATCTCTTCGCTCAAATGTGCTGGACCTACAATCCCCGCATTCAAGTGATTAGAGGTAATACTCTGCTCACTAAGTTTGCTGCCGTTCACGCTGCCATCGGCCAATTTGGCACTGGTGACAGACCCATTTTGCAGATGAACCCCGCTTACTGATTCCTCTTCCAGATGAGTTGTGCGAATACTGCGTTCTTGAATATGATCAGCAAGAATGGTTCCCTCCTGAATATGACGAGTTTGCACACTTTTGTCTGCTATGTGGATAGCGGATACCGCACCTTCAAGCAATTTATTACCATTTACACTGCCGTCAGCCATTTTGGCACTTGTTATGGAACCATTGTGCAGGTGAATCGAACTTACCGATTCCGCTTTGAGGTGGGAGATCCCAATGCTTCGCTCTTGAATATGGTCAGCATGTATGGCTCTCTCTTGGATATGACGGGATTGCACACTTCCATTGGCAATATGGACATCCAACACCGCATCGTCAAGCAGTTTGTCGCTGCTCACACTGCCATCCGCCAGTTTGGCACTCGTTACGGATTCACTTTGCAGATGAACCGCACTTATTGCTTCCTCCTCCAGATGGGACGTACCAATGCTATGCTCCTGAATATGATCAGCAAGGATCGCTCCTGACTGGATATGGCGAGTTTGCACACTTTCCGACGCGATATGGCTCCCCAATACAGTATCTTCGAGCAATTTGCTGCCGCTAATGCTACTGTCAGCCAATTTGGCACTTGTTACGGACCCATTTTGCAGATGAACCGCACTTACCGCTTCCTCTTCCAGATGGGCTGTGCCTATGCTTCGCTCCTGAATATGACCAGCATGAATAGCTCCTGCCTGAATATGCCCGGATTGCACACTTTCCGATGCGATATGAATCCCGGATACCGTACCTTCGAGTAACTTGCTGCCAGTTATACTGCCATCCGCCAGTTTGGCACTCGTTACAGCTCCATTTTGCAAATGAATGGCACTTACAGACTCCTCTTCCAAATGTGCTGTGCCGATGCTCCGCTCTTGAATATGATCAGCATGAATGGCTCCTGCTTGAATCTTACTGGATTGCACACTATCGTCTGCAATGTGGATATCTGATACTGCTCCTTCAAGCAACTTGCTGCCGTTTACACTGCCGTCGGCCAACTTGGTACTTGTTACAGACCCATTTTGCAGATGGATGGCACTTACTGCTTCCTGTTCCAAGTGAAGCATGCCGATGCTGTGCTCCTGAATATGGTCAGCAAGGATTACTCCTGACTGGATATGGCGGGATTGCACACTTTCAGAAGCGATATGGATTCCCGACACCGCATCTTTGATCAACTTGCTGCCGGTTACACTGCCGTCAGCCAGTTTGGCACTGATGACAGACCCATTTTGCAGGTGAATCGCACTTACGGCTTCCTCCTCCAGATGGGTTGTGCCGATGCTCCGCTCCTGAATATGGTCAGCATGAATGGCCCCAGCCTGGATATGCCCGGGTTGCACACTTTCTGACGCAATATGAATCCCCGATACGGTTCCTTCAAGCAATTTGCTGCCGTTTATACTGCCATCCGCCAGTTTGGCACTTGTTACAGATCCATTTTGCAAATGAACTGCACTTACAGACTCCTCATCCAGATGAACTGCGCCAATACTGCACTCTTGAATATGATCAGCAAGGATTGCGCCTTCTTGGATATGCCGGGTTTGCACACTTTCATTGGCAAGGTGAGTAGCCGATACGGTTCCTGCAGCTAATTTGCTGCCATCCACACTACCCGTTGCTAGTTTGGAGCGTGTTACAGATTCATCCTGCAAAATAATCGTACTTACCGCTTCTTCTTCCAGATGAGATGTTCCGATGCTGCGTTCATGGATATGATGAGGAAGAATTTCACCATCTTGAATATGACGGGAATGCACAGCTCCTTGCTGCAGGTGAACAGCACTTGTCGACTCTGCCTGAAGATGCAAACCACTGATCAAACCTGGCTGAAGGTGAGCCGCTGTAATGGATAAAGGTGCCAGATGGTCTGTTTCGACAGATCCGGGTGCCAAGTGATGCGATGTGACCACCTGTTCAGCAATATGCTCCTCATGAATGATGTCTGCCTTCAGATGCTGTGAGCTCACTACTTGAGTCCCCAAATGGTCAGATTTCACGCTGCCTTCAGCCAGATGGACGGATTGTACAACGGATGGCTGCAAGTGCTCGCTACCTACAGCAGCCTGTTGCAGTTCTGTCCCGGATACCGAGTCTGCTGTCAAATGGTCCGCACTTATGGAGCCATGCCGAAGTTTGTTGCCGGTAATACTGCCATCAGCAAATAATTCCGGTGAGCGTATTTCTTCCGACAAATGTTCCAGTGAAACGGAATGCTGCTTCAGGTGATACCCACGAATGGTTCCTGCTGGAATATGTTTGGCGTTAATGCTCTCTGCCATAATCTTGGAAGAAGTCACGCTGCCGTCTGCCAGTTTAGCTGACGTGACAGCAAAATCCGCCAGTTTATCTGTTGCAACACTCTCTGGCGAGAGCTTGGGGGAGGTAACCGCATGATCTGTTAGATGAGGCGGAAAAATGGACCCGCCCGCCAGCTGGGCTGAAGTTACACTATCAAGAGCCAATTTGTCAGTTGTGACCGCAGCCCGTGCAATCGCATCCGTTTCAACACTGCCCGGCTGGAGATGAGGTACACCTACCGCATGTTCTGTCAGGTGTTCCGATTTCACTGCATAAGGTCTCAGCGCCTCGGAACCCACGCTGCCTGGAGCCAGATGTGTACCCGTGACTCCACCACTCGCAAGATGCGAGGATATAACACTTCCCGGGGCAAGCGCTCTGCTACTTACCGATGCCGTTCCAAGCTTTTCTGTTGTCACACTTCCATCCGCGAGTTTAACGTCTGTAACGGCCGCATCCTGTAATTCATACGTACCCACGGCCGACTCTGCAAGATGCCGTTCACACACCACATCGTCTGCAAGAGCGTCTCCGGACACACTTCCGGCAGATAGATGAGTTGCCTCGATGCTTCCACTTGCAATGTGAATGGAGTGAATTGCGGAATTGTCCACATGTACCGGTGTGATTCCCCGATTCGCAATGTGTTCCGCACGAATGGACCCTTTGGCAAGATGTTTACCCTGTACGGCTTCATCCGCAATTTTGGAAGAAATGACGCTCTGATCAGAAATCTTGGATGCCGTAATGGATTGCTCCAGCAATTTTGCTGTTCCCACAGACTGGTCTGCCAGTTTGCTGCTGGTTACTGCACCTTCCATCAAATGCTCACTGCCCACTTCTCCATTGCCTATCTGCTCCTTGCCAACGGAATGAGCGCGAATCTGATTTGATCCGATTGAACCGTCCAGGAGATGTCTTCCACTTAGTGAACCCTCAGCTAAATGTCTTGTTTGTATGGATCCATCCTCTATCTGGTCACTTCCAATACTGCCACTTAATAGTTGTGAACGACCGATAGACCCTTCAGCCAGATGTGTCTGTTTAACAGCACCTGCCTGAATATGGTGAGACTCGATGGATAGTTCTTCGATTTTGCTGCCTGTGACAGCGGCTTCCCGAATTTTGGATGTAGTCACTGCATCGTCAGCCAGTTTGGAGGTATTCACAGCTCCACCCGTGAGATGTCTTGTATCCACCCCGCTAATCGCAATCTTGTCTCCAGTTACGGCATGATTCTTGATTAATTCTTCCGTTACCAGCATGCGGCTGAGATGTCTTGTGCCGATGGAGCCGTCGGCAATTTTGGCCGAATCGATGACCTGGTTGCCAAGCTTCTGAGAAGTAATACTGCCATCTCTGATTTTCTCACCGGCAATAGAAGCATTTCGTATTTTATGACCAGACACAGAGCCGTCAATCAGGTGCTCCTCAGATACAGACGCTTCCGCAAGTTTCGCCGAAACAATGGCCCCGTCAGCAATGTGAATGCTGGTCACCGCATAATCCTGCAATGCTTCACTGCCAACCGCATCCGGTTTCAGCTTGGAGGCATCCACAGAGAAAGGAGCCAACTTGCTCTCCGTAACAGCAAATTCACTCAAGTCGTCCGTGTAGATGTAGTGTCCGGTATGACCCGGCATCTGGTTTTGGTTCAGGATCTGCAGCCGGTCCTTGCTTGTTATCTCCTGTTTGTTGATGTCCTGCTCTTCTTCCAGAGCAAGCGGAGCCAAGCTGCTAACCTGAATCTGCTTTTCCGAGCTATCTTGTGTCTCAACTTCCTTGCTATCAGACTCTACGGGTTCCGTCTTGATTTTGGCTTCGATCTCTAGCTCTTCCAGCTCGTTTGTTGAAGAAGGTAACTCCGTTGATTCAAATAGGAATTCTTCCGACTCCTGAACAGCCCTCGAATCCCTTTTATTCGTATTCAAGCGTTCTTCCCTATTCACAGTGAAACCTGAGTTCATCTTGTCTGCCCGGCGATCAGTCAGTTCCAATTCCTTGAATTTCGGGCTCACATGCCGCAGTTTCGGCGTTGGAACCTTCTTTTTGCCATTTTTACTCATGCAGCTTGCTCCTTCCTCTAACGTTCGTCTCCGGCATCATATGCTTCCATATGGGCATCTGCCACTTCATTTATGACTTTTGCGGATTCCAAAGCACGAATGTACAGGCGTCAAGACAGGAAGGTTCGATGATCTTCGTGGAAATAGGCGTGTCAGGGCAGCAGAGGAAAGGCGGCTGTCCACGCCCCCGTCCCAGTCATGTCATAGGATATTATGTTTAGGTCGTGTCTGAAAACTCGCTGAAGTGCATCTTTCAACGTCTTTTCGCCCCCTGCTGTGTCATTTTCCCTTGACGTGCCCCGGCACGCCTGCGGAAAACTTCCTTGCCTGGAACAAAGATTTGGCAAACCTGCTTCCTTCGGAGTTTTAGACACGCCCTGAGCAAGCACTAGTGCTTGGCGATGCATCTTACACACCGGTCTGCGTTATCGCGATGTCTGAGCCATGCGGTGACAGGCCGGCATTCCATGAATGGACGATCCATGGTCGCGATAACATCGAAGGAGGAACGGTCATGCTCCAAGAAACGATCGGCATTATGTTCGATTCACGCATGTACCGGGGGATACCGGCCGGAAGGACCGGTCAGGAATCACTCGCGAATTATGAACAGGCAGCGGCCAGTTATGGATTAACTCCCTGCTTTTTGAGGCTGGATGATATCGATTCGGATCAAAAAACATGTCTTGCCTATGTAAAAAAAGAAGGCAGATATGTTCGCGAGCGCATGCCACTGCCCTCCGTCATTCATAATCGCTCACTCCAGCTTCGCCGGACGGAACAGCATCAGATTACCAAGCTGATGTTGCAGGGTATTCAGGTATTCAACGTTCGCAACCGGTACCGTAAAGATCACATTCATGACATGCTTCATCAGGACCTCGCCTTGCGAGAACACCTGCCCCATGCAGTTAAAGCTACGCCAGAGTCTCTGGCCTATATGATGGAACAATATGATGACCTCGTCATCAAACCATGCAGCGGCAGCATCGGTCATGGTATTATGCGAGTCTTTGAGCGAGATGGACAGTGGAAACTAACCTGTGAGACGAAGGCTGCACGCAAAGGGTGGGCTACCTTCCGATTGAGCAAAGGACAGCTTCCTTCCGCTACCCTAAGGCGGATCTTTCGCCATGCCTACCTCATTGAAGAGCGTATCCCGCTGGTACGTTATGAGGGCAGACCGGTAGATTTACGGGTATCTGTACAACGTGGCGGCGATGGTCTTTGGGGAATAACAGGCATGTTTGCCAAAGCGGCTCCTGCCCATACGTTTGTCAGCAATATCGCCCAGGGCGGTAAAGTCATGAAGCTCGCAGAGGCCCTTGGATTAGGAGAATCTGGCTTTGACTTGGCTCGACTGGAATACAGAATCGGACTCGTTGCACTTCGAATTGCCCAGAATCTGGCGGCCAGTCTGCCACATCTGGCTGATCTGGGTCTTGATCTCGGGATAACGCGCAGCGGCCAGATCTACTTTATTGAATGCAATGGACGGGATCAGCGTTACGGTTTCCGCAAGGCGGGAATGTCGGAACACTGGAAGGCAACGTACAGCAAACCAATGGCTTATGGGCGTCTGCTGCTGGAACAGAATTCGAGGATTCCGAGACAACCGCAGACATACGATAGGAGACTATATTGATTTCGTGTGCATTCTGTGTCAATATTATGCAGAACGGCCGGTCTTGCCGGCCTTGAAGTTCGCATTAACCCTAAGGGGGATATTCATGGCAAAAACGCTGTTGCGATTAATGACCGAGCTTTCTTCGCGCAAATGGATCTCCCGGACCGTGGGATCCTTCTCCAAAAGCCGGGGAAGTAAGGCATTTATCCCTTATTTTGTCCGGACCTACGACATCCCTGTTCAAGAGGCCGAGAAAGATTGGAAAGAATACCGTTCACTGAACGATTTCTTTACCCGCAAATTAAAGCCGGGCATGCGCCCGTTGGAACTTTCAGAGCATGCACTGATCAGCCCGGTAGATGCCAAGATTACGGCAGCCGGTCCAATATCTGCAGGGACACTCCTGAATGTTAAGGGACAAAATTATACACTTGCTGAATTATTAAACCATTCTCCCCATCTGGAGAAGTACAAGCACGGGTACGGGTTCGTCCTCTATCTCAGCCCTCGCGACTATCACCGCATTCATGCACCTGTCAGCGGCCGCAAAATAGAGAGCGAACACATCAAGGGCAAAGTTTATCCCGTGAATGACTTTGGCCTGACCCATATGAGATCCGTGCTTAGTCGAAACGAACGGCTCATTACGTATATCGCACACGATTACGGTGAAGTGGCGGTTGTCAAAGTAGGTGCAATGAACGTGAGTAGCATACAGTATGCTGATACGGACACAAGTACCTGGGCACAAGGCGATGATCTGGCCTATTTTGAATTCGGTTCCACCGTTGTTCTGCTGACGCAAAGTGGCACATTCGAACCAAACCCCGGCTTACAGCCAGGCGATTCGGTCAAAATGGGCGCATTGCTTGGTCGTTTGAAACCGAAGAACTAATGAGTCCATACGCAAATAAAGAGGATGGCGCAGCACCTGTAACCAGGTATTGCGCCATCCTCTTTATGAATTCATATTCATCCATATATACATGCAATACGAAGCTTCGCTCCGTCGTTATTGGTCTGCTGAGTTCTCCTCAAAACCACACATCTTGCAAGTCCTCTGCCGGTTTGAAGCGACGCAGACGGTTCCGGAAAATATTGCATCCCTTCGTAGAGCATCCCCGGTTGCGGACCCGACGTTTTCCGTTCATCACAAGTTCCCCCTTTTGGTCATCTGGAATGCTAGATAATTACCCTTGCGTTCCAGACTTGAAACGGTTTCCTGTTCTTCTCATCAGAATTTCAACGAATCTCGGACGGGCTTTTGCCTGTATACTGCTTGAACTGACGACTGAAGAAGAAGATATCCCGGTATCCCAGAGCATCCGCCACTTCAGTCACATTCATGCCGGTATGCACCAGCAGATGTTCCGCCCGTTCAATACGCATGCGGATAATATAAGATTGCACCGATGATCCAACCAATTCCTTGAACTTGATTGAGAAGTATCGGGGCGATAAGCCAGCCCGCGCAGCCAGATCTTCGACCCGATGTGTAATCCCCGGATGCTGACGCACATAATTGGCGACCTCCTGGATGACATCAGACAACTGGTTGCTTACCTTTTTCTCCACAGGTTCTTCCGTATCAGCCCGCAGCAAATGAATCATCAATTGCTTCAGAATCAATCGGCTCTCTTCATCACGTCCGTACACATCCGATAAGAACAGTCTTACATAACGTGCCAGCAAGTGCTCAAACTCCACCGTTTCCTGTACCTCGCGATAGGACTGAGGCACATCAGTCACAGGTCCGTCCACATCAAAGTGAATATACGTAAGTACCAACGGTTTTTGTTTATTATGTGTTGCAGTAGGATGATCTCCTGGCCTGAACAAAAAACAACTACCCTTGCCAACTTCATACGACTGGTCATTCAGTACAAGCGTTCCTTCACCACTCCATACATAAAATAAATCATAGTTTTGCATCGGTTTTTCCCGCTTCTGCCACTTCCAGCCCGGTTCACAGACAATTTTGGCGACAGCGGGCAAAATAACAAATGATGACGGCGATGCCTGCAGCATGTCGCCACTCCCCCTTGATAGTTAATCTCTCTGCATATGGCATCATTCTGATCTGAATCTCACTTCTTCAATCAAGGCCATATGTATTTAAGCATCTAGCATCATTCAATACAACTTGCTCATATATGATCTCTGCTCTTACAGGAGCGAAATGTCTTATCCCATTATACAGCGGAATTCACCGAAACGAAAATGTGCACTTCTCCCAGGCTAACCGCATTCGCCGGATTCCCTCTGTCATCTCTTCTTTCTCCAGATGTGCAAAAGCAAAGCAGGCCGCCGGATGACCTGAAGTCAGCCGATATCGCTCTGCATCACGAAACAGTATGCCATCCTCCTCAGCAAGCTTTTTAAATCGCTGATAACTGTCCACATCACCATTCCAGGTAGCGTAGATATGCAGTCCTGCATCACCAAGCTGCATCGTGAATGCTTCCGGTAACTGTAGTTCCATCTCTCGGACAAAAAAACCATGCCGTTCCCCGTATAACCGGGTTAACCGCCGTAAGTGCCTCAGGTAACCTCCTCTGGTCATAAATTTTGCCAGTGCGCGCTGCTCTAACAGCGCCGGAGGTACCGGTTCATACAGCGCCTTGGCGGCAAGGAGAGGTTCTACCAGGCCAGGCGGCAGTACGGCATAACCAAGTCGGAACGAAGCAACCATCGTTTGTGAGAATGAACCGACATAGATGACGCGCTGTTCACGATCAAGCACTTTAAGAGGTTCAATTGGTCTTCCTCCCCATCGGAATTCACTGTCATAATCATCTTCAATAATGACCGCATTCCGCTTCGAAGCCCATGCAAGCAAGGCACGTCTTCTGTCCAACCTCAGCACGGCACCTGTTGGAAACTGCCGGGTAGGGGTGACAAATAACGTCTGTGCCTCCCAAGGTTGCGGAATAATGCCTGCGGTATCCACATCTGCCGGGATGATGTACCCTCCACAGGACTTGACGGCATGGGCAATGCCCGGATACCCCGGGTTCTCCAATACAACTGCTGTATTCTCCGTAATCAGCAATTGAGATAGCAGGGTGATACCTTGCATTGAACCACTGAACAATACAATCTGAGAGGGTTCAGCCTGAATACCACGTGTCCATCTGAGATGGGAGGCGATGGCCTCACGCAGCTCCGGATCTCCGGCTACACCGCTGGATTCTCGCCAACCACTGCGATGAACCGCAGCGAGTGCACTTTTCCACTCCCCTAACGGGAAATGTTCTGCAGGCATGCGCTGCATTTGAAAATTAATGACGGACGCCTTCGGTGAAGACATTGGAGTCCGCAGGACTTCATGTTGCGTATTCAACATCTGTACTCGTTCCCCCCAGGCAGACAGCTTGAGAACGGCTTCCTGTTTTTCATTTTCCTGAGTGGATAATGTTTCGGTGACAAATGTACCTCTTCCCCGATGTGCATGGACATAACCATCCGCAAGCAGCATGTCGTATACCTGAGCTACCGAACCACGTGACATCTCATATTGCTTTGCCAACTCACGGGTGGAAGGAAGTCTCGTACCTCCCACCAATGTGCCTGCATGAATGGCATCACGTAACGCATGGTACAATGCCTCATACTTGTATCGATGCTGAAGTTCATAGGTATCCATAGGTAGCCAAAATTCCATCATGCACCTCTCTTCATTTGTCTTCATTGTAATCCCCGACTAATTGGCCTACTAAAGTGAATGTAAATTGGATCTATTTCATTGTCAATGTATGAACTATGGTTATGCATAAGAGATGGCGTTCTATTATACATTCAATGATGGGGGAATACACATGAGACGGAAAGAATTCACAGTAGATGAAGAACAAGAGATTACGGCATTTCTGGATCAGTGCTCCTTCGGGTTTCTGGGAACGGTCAGTCCGGACGGACAACCACGGGTTACACCTCTGAATTTCGTATATATGGACGGTTGCTTTTATTTCCACGGCAGTCTGGCTGGCGAGAAGATGAAACAGATTAAACAGGATTCGTCGGTCAGTTTCACGGTAGCTGAGGAATTCTCCTTGATTCCATCCTATTTCAGTGATCCTGAGCTTGCTTGTCCGGCGACTTCTTTCTTCAAAAGTGTCATGGCCTTTGGTCAGGCAGAACCGGTTAAAGATCTGGACATCAAAGGTAAGGTGCTGCAACGATTTATGGAAAAACTCCAACCGCAAGGCGGATATGTACCGATCGACGCTAATGACTCACGTTACACAGGAAACCTCAAAGCTGTAGCCGTTGTAAGAATTATGCCGGAACGAGTCACTGCCAAATTTAAATTCGGACAAAATTGGTCCATTGAACGCTTGGATCACATACGTGGTGAACTGGAACAGCGCAATGAGGGACGAGATGCTGAAACCGCTGAGATGATGCGGAAATATTGTCCATTTCATCAGCAATAAGTTTCATTTCTTGAGGATTAATCCAAGGTTGATTCAACGATAACCCACCCGAAAACCCTCTGCAACAACGCGGTAAAGCGATATAACTGTCATATTGCGTAATTTCCGTGACGGGGGCATGTCAAGGTGATATAATGTTAGGCAGTTGAATCACAAAGACTTGGAAGGATGAAAAGAATGAATCCACTGGCTGAACAGTTGAACGAAAGTATTCAGACAGGCAGCAGTCACGTCTACTCCATGCTGTCACAGCTTGGCAAAGAAATTTATTTTCCTAAAGAGGGGATTTTGAGTCAATCTGCTGAAGCAGCAAGCTTGGCCAAGACCCATAATGCCACGATTGGTATCGCCCTGGAGGGTGGTGTGCCGATGCATCTTCAGGTCATTCAGGAGAAGCTCTCTGCATTCCAGCCAAAGGATCTGTATCCTTACGCTCCACCTGCAGGCAAACCTGAATTGCGGACCGTCTGGAGAGACAAGATGCTGAAGGAAACGCCTTCCCTGAAAGGCAAAACGTTTGGCAATCCAATTGTAACCAATGCATTAACCCATGGACTAAGTATCGTAGCCGACCTGTTCGCCGATGAAGGGGACGCTGTCATATATCCGGATAAAAACTGGGAAAATTACGAGCTGACCTTCGGAATTCGTCGTCATGGCCAGTTAGTTCATTATCCCCTGTTCGATGATCAGTTGAACTTCAACAGTGATGGTCTTCTTCAGGCTTTGCTTGATCAAAAGGACAAAGGTAAAGCGATCGTCCTGCTCAACTTCCCGAATAACCCAACAGGTTATACGCCTGGAGCGGAAGAAGCAGATGCCATTGTAAACACGATTCTTCAGGCAGCTGAAGCCGGCGTTAACGTGGTTGCTGTAACAGATGATGCCTACTTTGGACTGTTCTTCGAAGATTCCATTCATGAATCCCTGTTTGGCAAACTTGCCAACATTCATCCACGTGTGTTGACTGTAAAAGTGGATGGTGCAACCAAGGAGGAGTTCGTATGGGGCTTCCGCGTTGGATTCATTACGTATGCCCATGAAGATGCAGCCGTTCTGCATGCATTGGAGCAAAAAACACTCGGTATTATCCGGGCAACTATCTCCAGTGGACCGCATCCTTCCCAGACTTTTGTATTGGATGCGCTCAAAGCACCGGAGTTTGAAGCACAGAAACAGGAGAAATTCGAGATTATGAAAGGCCGCGCCAATAAGGTAAAAGCCATTCTCGATAGCGGCAAGTATGGAGATGCATGGGACTATTATCCGTTCAACTCCGGTTACTTCATGTGCCTGAAGCTGAAAGAAGTTGGCGCTGAAGAACTCCGAAGCCATTTGCTGCACAAATACGGTGTGGGTACAATTGCGCTGGGTGAATCAGATCTGCGAATCGCCTTCTCCTGTATTGAAGAATCCGGATTGGAAGATCTGTATGAAACCATCTATCGTGGAGTTCAGGATCTGCGGACGACTTAGTTAAAACAGACAGTAGCGAATTAACGCAATTTCAATGGTTCAGGGGAAAGAGGATCATGTCTGAACCCTGAATGATATAAGAACCCTCTGTATGCCGGGACGACGTTACATGTCTCCGAATATACAGAGGGTTCTTTTGGTGTTTTACAACTCATCAGATATCACTTACCACACCGGGACAGCTGCCCAAAAACTCGAATTTCCAACTTTTCCGGGCATCGGCCCAATCAGCCTAACCCCAAGGCACATAATATACGATGTACGCAAGGGCGTGCCAAACAACCACTTGAAAGGGGAATGACCATGTCTGGAGTTGAAGATACAAGAGGCGGTTATGGATGCGGCGGTTACGGAGGATTTACTAACACAGGTGCCATTCTCGTTCTGTTCATCTTGCTCGTAATTATCACTAAATCGTTCCTCTGTTAGTACCAATACACACTTGCGCGAGAACCAAGTGATCTGATTGCATGATTCCATTACAGCACAAAGAAGGGTATACCGGGATACAGCCCGGCATACCCTTCTTTTGTTATCTTTTGTACCTCTCACTGATGAACCCAATGTAATAATCCAAGTTGGTCAGGTGTCCGATCGATTGTTTACTCGTCCTCTTCTTCCTTCAACCACTTGTTACCTTGTGAACGCCGCATGATCACAATCACCAGTATACTCAAAATAAGGGCTACTCCGGTGACAGTCAGTCCGGTTGCTCCGGCAGCCAGCATAGGCAACCACATGAGTAACGCAGCCAGTGCATGTAGATGGAATATGAATCCCAACACCTGAGAACGACGACTTTCTCCCGAGATCGGGTAGATCATAATCCAGAACGATTCACTATGACTGCGACGCAGCGCACCCAACTGAACACCTGCAAGCAACAGGAAGAACAGATACACCCCGACACCAAAGTAGCTGCCTGCTGTCCACCAGGATAGTAACATACCCAGTACAACCAGACGTAATACAATGGAAAACACTTCGGTTCGAATAAACGTTTTGGTAATCAGATATCGGTAAGCTTTCCCTGCATTCCAGGGAAGACCGCTCCCCAATTTGCTAAGCCAGCGACGCGAACTTACTTTCTGTCCGGATGAAGGCACATCCACGAACCAGCCGAGCGTCCGCATAACCCTGCCAGCCTGCCCCTGCTCCACCTGTATCAGACGTTCCCACGCCACCCGATGTTTTACCGGGATACGCAAGGCAACGATATAAACGACAGCCAGTAACAGCAGGAACCATACGCTGCGCTGAGGTGGTTGCCATAACCATGCGCCAACTGCCAGAACTGCCGAAGCCCAACGCAAGAGACGGTATCCTCTTGCCGCGCCAACCTGAACCATTCTTAGCTCTTGCCATGCTCCATAACTGGACAGCCCTTTCCACAGCAGCAGGAATACGATGAACCAGCCAAATGGCCGTGCATCCAGATCTGCTCTGACATAGAGAGGCCACAGTGTAACAAATACAAGCAGTAGGCCCAGACTTTTATAGATGATGCCCCTGGCAAAGCTGTTCTTCAAATATTCCTGCATCCGGTATTCCTGTGGCCGCAGGAATACAATATCTGCTGGAAGCAGATATGTACGATAACTGCTAAACAGCACCAGTGGCGCCAGCAGCAGCAATGCAATCCAGCGAATCGGGAATTCTGCGGGAATGTTCTGGACAAACGATGTATACCAGGCGGAGAACGCAATGACGAGAAATAAAAAGACCATAGCTACACCGCTCTGGATCACATAACCCAGATAAGGAAGAATTCCGTTCCAGAATCCTGTGCGTCTTTGCTTCCATAGCAGCTTGAGATCCATGCTCAATCCCTGCCTTGTACGAGGGAATAGAACATGTGCTCCAGCGTGGCATCCGATTCCCCGAATTGGGAGCGCAGTTCATTCAGCGTCCCTTGAGCAATAACCTGTCCACGATGCAGTACGATAAACCGGTCACAGTAATTTTCAATCGTGGACAGAATGTGTGAACTCAGCAGGATGGATGATCCCGAAGCTTTCATCTCCAGCATAAAATCAAGCAAGGAGCGAATACCCAGCGGGTCCAGCCCCAGAAAAGGCTCATCAATAATGTACAGTGGCGGTCCGGCCACAAAAGCACACATAATCATGACCTTTTGCCGCATGCCCTTGGACAGGTGAGTCGACAGACTTGTACTTTTTTCATTCATACGGAATAATTGCAGCAATTTCTCCGTACGTTGTTTGAAGTCAGCCTCCGACACATTGTACGCTCTTGCTGTAAACTCCAAATGCTCCATCACCGTCATCTCATCATACAATTCGGGTGATTCCGGTACGAATGCCATGGCCGATTGGTAGATCTGCGCATCCTCGTCCCGCTTCTTGCCCATCACTCGCACTTCGCCCTGTTGAGGGGTCATCAAGCCGAGGATATGTTTCATGGTTGTACTTTTGCCAGCACCGTTTAAGCCGATTAGTCCAACCATCTCTCCACGTCCGACTTCCAGATCGATGCCGTGAAGGACCGGCCGTTTGGCACTATAACCTCCGCTTAACCCGCTGATTTGCAGAACAGGCGATTGAACATTTTCCATCTATCCCTGCACCCCTTTCGTCAGATTCTATTCTTCGGAGCGTGGCGTTTTATCTTTACTCCACTTGGGTGCTCCCTTGTTTTTACGATCCTGGTCGCGCTCCGTGCGGCCTGTATTGCCCGTTGGTTTGCTACCTGCTGGACGCGAATTGGAGATTGTAGCTCGGGTTCCCCCATTACGATTGCCCTGACCTGGTTTGCGATCTCTGGATTGTCCTGGTTTTCTGGAGAACGAATGTCCCTCAGGACGCGTATCCGGACGTGGATCAGCCTCCAATACTTTACCGCCGAAGAGTACACGTTCTGACAGTTCGATTCCGAGTTCGCGTGCGAATTTACGCATAATAAAGATCTGTGTTTCATCCACAATGGATAGCACAATACCCGAACGTCCCATTCGGCCTGTACGACCTGCACGGTGAACATAATGCTCCGAGTCAAAGGCAGGGTCATAGTTAATGACCATTGGCAATCCTTCGATATCCAGTCCTCTGGCAGCTACTTCGCTGGCGATCAGCAACTGAAGTTTGCCATTACGGAAGGCAGACAATACGTTACTGCGGGTCACTTTGTCAGCATCCCCATACAGCGCAGCAGCAGACAAACCCAGATGATTCATTTTTGCTTCAACTTCACCAATATCTTCGGTTGCATTCACAAATACGATTGCCCGATCCGGATTGTACTGTCTAACCAGACGACGCAGCATGTCAATTTTATTCCGGTTTTCTTCTACAAAATAATAATGCTCAAGGCCCGCAGCCGTAGCTCGATCCGGTTCAATTCCGATCTGAACAGGCTCTTTCATCTCACGCTTTGCGAGTCCAGCTGTATGCTCATCAATGGTTGCTGACAGGAAGATCAGCTGACGGTCCCGCAATGCGCTCTTGAGTACAAAGTTCACGTCACTTACACCGCCAAGTTGGAACACTTGGTCCGCTTCATCGATAACAATCGTAGAGACGTTGTGCATTTTCAGTTTTTTGAGTGTAATCAATTCCTTCAGTCGTCCTGGTGTACCCACAACCAATTGTGGATGCTCACGCAGCTTCTCGATCTGACGTTTAGCCGCTGCGCCACCAATCAGACCCAATACGCCAATCTTACGTTCTTCCGCATAACGCTGCGCTTCACGTACAATTTGCATCGCCAGCTCTTGCGTAGGTGCAATAACGAGTTTCTGCGTGCCTTTGATATCCATTTTGATGGATTGTAACATTGGCAGCAAGTATGCCAGCGTTTTCCCTGTTCCCGTCTGGGATTTGGATACGACATCCCGGCCTTCCAAAATAACCGGGATCGTCTGAGCCTGTACAGGTGAAGGTTCGTTAATGCCATGTTTCGCCAAAACGGCCTCCAGATCCTGTTCCACGCCAATTGAAGCAAATGTTTGATTCGTCATGTATGTCCATCCTTTTAATTTATTCATTTTGATGTTATATAAGTTCAACTAATCATTATTTACACTGACACTTCGAGGACAGAACAACCTTCCGATCACTGTTATCCCCAGATTTTTTTGATTCCTTTTTTAAAAGGAAAAATCCGTTGATAAAGGTGAACGCTTCGCTTCTTCAGGTTATTTCTGTCCTCTCCGTTATTGTGTAAATGTTAGTTGAACATATAAGTTGCTTGTACGGATATAACCGAAGCCTGTCATCACATTACCTTTCATTATATGCGAAAAAAGCCCGTGCACCAAATCTTATTCCAGAATTGTATGTATACACGCCAAAAAAAAGAAAAGCCCCTCGGCGGAGCCTTTCTTTCATTCCGTATATGATGCCTCGTATCACATTTACTTCTGATTCATTACACCGTGCGACAATCGATCTGCAAGACGAGGAAATAGCTGGTACAGCCATATGCCAGCAGAAGCAATTCTTGGCAGATTCACTTCTTCCTTGCGCTTTTTCATCGCCCGAATCATATGACCCGCAACATCTTCCGGTTTCAACATCATCCAACGTACATTATTCACATAATTGCCAGATGGGTCAGCCCGTTGGAAAAATGGTGTATCAATCGGACCTGGATTAATCGTTGTCACCATGACGCCAGTCTTGCGAAGCTCTTGACGCAGCGCATTACTAAATCCGAGTACAGCGTGTTTCGTAGCTGTATAGGAAGCGGATTTGGCCGTACCGATTTTGCCAGCCATGGAGGCCACGTTCACAATCTGACCTTTGCCACGTTCCAGCATTTGTGGAAGCACTGCTTTGGTGCAGCGGACAATGCCCATGTAATTAACGTCCATCATCTCATCGAATTCCTGTACAGACATCTCTGTCATCGCTGCGAATTTCCCGTAACCTGCGTTATTCAGCAAAATGTCGATTCGTCCGTATTTATGCAATATCGCATCCACAGCTGCCTGAACCTGCTCACTATCCGTAACATCAAGTGTGAGTAATTCATGCTGCCCTTTCAGCGAGGCACCAATCTCTTCCAGCTTGTCCCGTGAACGGGCAGCCAGAATCGGGATGGCTCCTTCTTCAATCAGCATCTGCGCACACAGCGCACCGATACCACTCGATGCACCAGTAATAAACACTACCTGATCTTTCAACATACCCGATGTCCTCCCGTATTGAACACATATTGCCTTTTGAGGCATATGGCTCTATTCTACGAGATCATAACCTGAATATCCATCTCACCAATGCCATCCATCAGCAAAGGAATGCTCAATGCTTTCGTTGCACTAAATGTAGTCAGATGTTCGGACTTCATCACTTGTGGAGGTGTAATATCGACAACAACACCCTGGTTTGACAGGATGGTGCTGGCATTACCACTGATCATATTACCCAGTTCCGAAATCGCACTTTTACTCATTTCATCCATTTCTGTAATGACAAAACCGCCCATCATCGCAGATACAATTTTCAATGCAACTTGTTCATTGATTCCAAATACAATGTTTCCGCTAAGTTGCCCGGTCATTCCGATCACGATCCAGACATGGTCTGCAATGTACTCTACATTTTTCACGCCAAGACTCCCGGTGGAAGGCGAAACCTGGATGAGCTGTTCAAATACGTTCCGTGCCGATTCCAGGAAAGGATTAATCACTTCCGCTTTCACTGTCTATGTCCCCCTCGCACTGGGTTATTGGTCACACACCAAAAGTCCCATATTCATTAAATTTATTATACTTTATCACGTACAAGAATTCATTAAGAATTCGTTAAACCATGTGTACTATAATTTATCGTCATCCGTGGGGCAAATGTTTATAGCTGATTCTAGCGAATAAACAGCGCTTTTCACTTCTTTTGAAGAAAGATTTTCGTTCATTGTGCGTGGCAAAAGGAATTTAGGACTTTATTACTGCTTCTCACAACTGTTAAAAAAATCAAATTCTTGTATTCGCGTTTTTTTCACAGTCTCTTGAACTACTTTTGATCCTGATAATTACCTTCATTGCTCTGCTGTCCTGAATCACCTATAATTTAAGATAACGGAACAATAACCAGTTACGGGATTACATCACACCAAACACTACATAATCAAGATACTTTGCCTGCAAGGAGGTCACCTATGAACATAAGCCAACTGGAGACACTAATTACCATTTCCAAAACGATGAGCTTCCGCAAAGCGGGAGAACTTCTGAACCTGACCCAACCTGCCGTCTCGGCCCAGATCAAAAGTCTGGAGGACGAATTCAGCACCGTTCTTGTGGATCGTAACCAACCCGTTACCCTGACAGACCGTGGACAGGTATTTCTGGAGCACGCTGAACGGATGCTCGACATCGTCGATGAGTTGAAACAAAAATTGTCCGATCTCGATGAAACGCCCCAAGGACGTATCGTGTTAGGCACAACAACTTCCATTGCTATTCAGATCTTGCCAAGGGTGTTATCCTATTTCCAAGATCAATTCCCGCTGATCAAAACCAGTATCCAATCCCTTCCTTCATCACAGATCTATACCCAGGTCGAAAATGGTCTGGTTGATATTGGTATCGGTTATCTCACGGAGCGTAATCCCAACCTGAATACATCTGTGCTGTACTATGACACATTTGAACTCGTGGTATCTCCTTCCCACCCACTGGCGAAGAAAAAACATGCTGCAGTAGATGTGCTCCGGAGTACACCATTGATTCTGCTGTCCCCTGATACAGTAGGACGAAGGTTTACGGAAACCATCTTCAAGAAACATAATATTGAACCTAATATTGTAATGGAGTTATCCAGCAGCGAAGAAGTGAAACGGATGGTCGAGATTGATCTCGGAGCAGCTGTCATCTCCAAACAATCTGTTGCGCATGAGTTGCGTCAAGGTACATTGCGAATGATACCCTTAAGTGAGCTGGAGGTCAGTCACCCTGTTGGTGTCATCTATAAGTCCAGTCGTTACCTTAACTCAGCGATGCAGCAATTTATAAGTGACCTCAAAGGCATGCCGGAAACCCAATTCATCAGTTCAGAATGACAATGAGCCATGAGAAAGGAAGGATTCCATATGAAATTTGATCTTCATACACATCATTTTCGTTGTGGTCACGCAGACGGCAACATCCGCGATTATATAGAGGCAGGTATTAAGGCAGGACTTCAGGCCATCGGTATCTCGGATCATACGCCATACTTTGGCAGTGAGCTTGAGCAAGCATTTCCCCGGATCGCAATGGGTAAGTCTGAATTGCAGCATTATGTGGAAGAAGTCCTTGCTTTGAAAGAAGAGTACGCTGGTAAAATCGATGTACTGCTCGGCATTGAATCCGACTATTTCCCTGCTTATGCAGAATTGTACCGTACCACACTGGGACAGTATCCTTTTGACTATATTATTGGTTCAGTTCATCATACTGAGGATGTAAGTATCTTCAACAAAACCCGATGGAACGGACTGAGCAATGTTCGCAAAGTTGAAGTGAAAGAAAGCTATTATTCACTAATCCGGGAATCGGCTCGCAGCGGTATGTTCCAGATCCTTGGACACATTGATGCGATGAAAGGAAACTATCCACCTTTCTCCGAAATTATCGCTGATCAGGCCATTGATGAAACGTTGCAGGTCATTGCAGAATCCAACGTAGCGATCGAAATTAACACATCTGGCAAAACCAAACTCAGCGGTGGCTGGTATCCTTCGGATGCCATTCTGGAACGCGCCCATCATTATGGAGTGAAGGTGACATTTGGATCGGACGCTCATAAACCACAGCGCGTTGCAGACGAGCTGGATGACGTTCGTACACGTCTCAAGGATATCGGATTCACAGACTGGGTATACTTCAAGCAGAAACAGATGCAGGTTGTACCACTGTAAAATAGAGCAAACACAAAGGCCCCCACAGCGCGCTTGTAAACGCCGTGGGGCCTTTTATTGCCCTATATTAGGAAATATAATTAAATTTCACACGATAACGGAGGGGACAGAAATAACGTGAAGAAACGAAGTGTTCGCCTAAAAGCTTTCTGAAAGAAATCTGCATCGGAAGCATACGCTATCCCCGGATTTTCCCTTTTCAAAAAGGGAATCAAAAAATCTGGGGATAACAGCGATCGGAAGGTTATTCTGTCATCGGAGTGGCCAGTGTAAATACTCCACAGTTAACATATCGGCAAAAAAAATGAACCCGCTCGCGCGGGTCCCAACAGCATTATCTATTATCAAAAAGGGGGTCATGAGATAAGTTTACCCCCTGTCTGTTAGAGTTCAATTGCAGCTATATTTCAATTGTGTAACAAATGATTGAAGTTCGATTCATTTACGTTTGACTACTCTTACTCTATGTCATTGCGGCTTGTCAGATACCAGGGTTTGCAGGTCTTTTTCCTGAAGCGGTCTGACGTATTGTTCCCGGTACATACTGTACACTTTAACATCCATCAGGGATTCTGATCCCTCGTCATCCTCATCATGCAGTCCGAACGAGGGAAGACTCCGCTCATAGGACATCCCTATTTTGTTTAGCACCCGTTGTGAAGAAACATTGGCCTCATAACAACGTGCTTCCACCCTCCCCAGATGAAGATCGTCAAATCCAAACTGCAGCAGCCTCTGTACCGCCTCGGTAGCCACACCCCTGCCCCAACAGGACCTGTTCAGGATATAACCGATCTGTGCGGTACCATTCTGATCATTCCAGTGTTGGAATGAGGTGATTCCAATCACCTGTTCCTTGCCTCTCCAGCAGATCCCATAATGTAACGAATCCAGCTTGGTGCTGCTGCTCCGTATCTGGTTCAATAACCGTCTCGCCCTGATTGGCGTGGGCTGGCTTCCCCTATTCACATATCTTATGACTTGAGGATCGGAAAATAGTTCCGATAATGTGCTGTAATCACTTTGACGTAATGATCGCAGGACAAGACGCTCTGTCCACAAAGCGGGCAGACCTTGAACCAGCATTTTTCGGGTAAGCATGACAATCGCTCCTTTTGCCTAAACGGGCTCTAGTCCGGTAAGACAAGCATGCTCTGATGATGATCCGGCGTAATACCATTTGAACTGATCCACGAACTTTAGTATTCGCATTTTAGTATTAATATATTGCAACATTCAATTCCTCACGCTAAAAGGCCCAGATGCTGACTACTCCTGCAGCCCGCGATAGATACCCGTACGAATCTCACGAATATAGAAATCCAATGCAGGAACATTCGCCGACTGTGCAACCTGTACTTCTCGCTCAATATCATAAGGCACCCGCACAAATTGAACATTGAATGAGGTATTGTTATCGTTGCTGTCTTCACCCTCCAGAATGCAGTAGGAAGCCTGTGGAAGATCGAGTGGATTACCAACACTGCCTGCATTAAACAGTAACTTGCCGTTCATATACTGCAAGTATGCATTATGCACATCCCCATAACCTACAACATCTGCAACACCTTGCTCAGGCTCATCAGCCGGAGGATCAAACATTGCCAACCTCTTTTCCATCGCGTCCCACGGCTGTACACGATGGTACACACTTTGAGGTGAAGCATGGACCAGACGTATGGTGCGACCGCTCAGTTGAAATTGATGACTGAAGGGTAGGCCCGCCAAGTACGCCAATCGTTCCTCACCCAACCGTTCTGCTTGCCACGTAAAGTTCTCGTTGTCTTGGTTAACCGCAACCAGTTCATCCCAATTGCCACGGATGACAAGTTCGCACGTTGCTCTCACCTGATCCACAACCTGTACCGGTTCTGGCCCCTTTCCCACGAGGTCACCAAGACAAAAGATTCGCTCCACGCCACGACTTCGGATATCTTTTAACACTGCTTCCCAGGCAGTCATGTTGCCATGAATGTCGGATACAATCGCAATTCTTTCCATCTGGATAACCTCCATTCATGTTGAATCCTTTATGTTGTATATTCATCTTATATTCTTTTATGTGGTTGATCCTTTAAGCTCAAAAACCGTTAATTCTGGTCTGCACAGAAAACGAATCGGCAGTTGAGTCATGCCAAAACCACGATTCACATACACAGGCATCTGTGTCTGGGTGCTGTAATATACCCCCTGGACATCCGTGTAATACAATCCTTGAACATACTTGTGTGAACCTCGCGGAGTTGTCAGTGCCCCGATCCAGGGAAAACGTACCTGTCCACCATGGCTATGACCGGAAAGTTGTAATCCGAAACCATAGGGAGTGGCAATATCGGCGTAATCCGGTTCATGCATAAGTAACAATTTCCACACATCATGATCCAATCCCTTGATAGCTTGGGCAGGATCAGGCCTGCCTGTAAGTGCGTCATCCAGGCCAGCTATGGCCAGACGTTCGCCTCCTTGTTCAATCACCACATGTTCGTTCCGTAACAAAGTGAATCCGGCTTCACGGAACATGGTTGTCACTTCATTCTGCTGCCCGCCCCGATAATCATGATTCCCCAAAACTGCAAATTTGCCATACTTCGCTTGCATGGAGGCGAGTACCGGAATACATTCACGCATCGGCTCTGCTTCCCTCTCGACGATGTCTCCGGTAAAACAAATCAAGTCCGGTTGCTGCTCCTCAATCGTTGCTGCCAGCTTCTTCAGCTCTTTCACCCCGGTATGAAAACCAAGATGGGCATCGCTGAACTGAACTATACGCAAACCGTCAAATGCCTTTGGAAACTTCGGAAGTTTCAGCTCCACTTGCTTGATCTCCAGACGACGCGGTTCCCATAGCCAGGCATAACCTCCTGTAAGCAAACTGGCACCCGCTGTCATCAAAACCATGCGCAATAAGAAACTTCGGCGAGAGGGATCATGATCCTTTTCTTCTCCAGGAAACACAGACTCTTCTGTCCCTGGTGCTTTGTACGAGCGCTGGGACGGCGAGTTGTTACTGCCCTGACGCGGTGTCTCTGCCATATCTCCCCCTCCTTCTACGCTCTTAATCCATCCCCTTAGTATATCATATTCTGCATGTGTAGCCCGGTTCCTCTGCTTCATTACAAAAAGAAGCCGGGATCTCCGGCATGTTGCTGCACGGGATCACGACTTCTTCTAAGTTGCAGATTACACTTCTGCACATGTTATGACGAGATTATACACCCAACCAGCGTTTGAACATATGCTTGGTCGTTTGTTTGTTCATTTCGGCAATGGAGGTAGTCAGTGGAATGCCTTTTGGACAGGATTGCACACAGTTCTGTGAGTTACCACAGCCCTCGATGCCTCCGTCTTCCATCAACGCTTCCAGACGATCGTCGGCGTTCATCTCCCCTGTTGGGTGAGCGTTGAACAGACGCACTTGGGACAGTGCTGCTGGACCGATAAAGTCAGTTTTCTCATTGACGTTCGGGCATGCTTCCAGACATACACCACATGTCATGCATTTGGACAGCTCATATGCCCACTGACGCTTCTTCTCAGGCATCCGTGGACCTGGACCGAGGTCATAGGTACCATCAATCGGAATCCATGCTTTTACGCGTTTCAGGGCGCTAAACATCCGGCTACGGTCGATGACCAAGTCACGAACCACTGGGAATGTCTTCATCGGTTCGATACGAACAGGCTGTTCGAGCTTGTCGATCAGGGCTGCACATGCTTGACGTGGCTTGCCGTTGATGACCATGGAGCAGGCACCGCAGACTTCTTCGAGACAGTTGGAATCCCAGCACACGGGTGCAATGGATTTGCCATCTGTATTGACGGGGTTTCGCTGAATCTCCATCAGGGCGCTGATCACATTCATGTTGGGACGGTACGGAAGCTCAAATTCTTCGTTGTACGAAGATGACTCCGGGCTGTCCTGACGGGTGATGATAAACTTGACGGTTTTGTTGGCTGTAGCTTGTTCCGCCATATCGTAGTCCCCTCCTCTGGTGACGATGATTGTATTGCTGATGCGCAAAGTTACTGGTTTGGTGCACGGGAGACGCTTCGTCAGCGGAATGCCCCTCTGATCGCTGTTATCCCCGGATTTTTTTGATCAACCCTTTCCAGGGTTAAAATCCGGTGATAAAGGCGAGCGCTTCGCTTCTTCTGGGCATTTCCGCTTCCTCCGCTACATCGTGCACTGGGTCACTTTGCTGGAAACTGCATTCCATTCATTCTGGATTGCCGTAATTTTAGATAAGCAAGCTTTGCCCATGCGTTGCTTGCTTATGAACAGGTATTTTGGCTTCCTCTGCTGCGATGTGCACACAAAGTATCTTTGCTGAGAACCTTCACTCCATCACTCTGATGGCAGTAACTTTGAAGAAGCTCTGCTTCTCCAAAGTTCTCCTGCCTCTTCGTTCAGGTGCTTGATATTTAACCTTATAAATAAATCCCTGATATTTAATCCTTGGAGTAATCCCGGATACGTGGTGGGATCAAGGATACGTCTACTGGCTCGTACGAGATTTTCGGGCCTTCCTTCGACCAGCTTGCGATGGTCGTTTTCAGGAACTCTTCGTCATTACGTTCCGTGAATTCCGGTTTGTAATGCGCGCCGCGGCTTTCGTTACGCAGCAGTGCGCCGAGAGTCATTGCTTCTGCCAATTCAATCATGTTCCACAGTTGGCGAGTGAATGCTGCGCTCGGGTTATTCCAACCGGAGCTGTCATACATGTTGATTTTGCCATAACGCTCTTTCAATTCCTTGATCTTGCCAATCGTGGCTTCAAGCTTGTCGTTGTAGCGCACAACCGTCATGTTGGCTGTCATCCACTCGCCAAGCTCTTTATGAATAACATAGGCATTTTCCGTGCCCTGCATTTTCAAGATGCCTTCATATTTGTCGCTTTGTTGTTTGGTGTGTTTCTCAAATACGGAAGATGGGATATCAGCGGACGATTTTTTAAGTCCTTTGATATATTCAGCCGCTTTTGGTCCAGCCACCATACCACCATAGATCGCAGATACCAATGAGTTTGCACCCAGACGGTTCGCACCATGGTATTGATATTCACATTCACCAGCTGCGAACAGCCCCGGAATGTTAGTCATTTGGTTATAATCTACCCACATGCCGCCCATAGAATAATGGACTGCCGGGAAGATTTTCATTGGGATTTTACGCGGGTCATCGCCCATGAACTTCTCATAGATCTCAATGATTCCGCCGAGTTTAACATCCAGTTCCTTTGGATCTTTATGAGACAGGTCGAGATAAACCATGTTCTCACCGTTCACACCCAGACCCATATCTACGCAGACGCTGAAGATTTCACGAGTCGCGATATCACGTGGAACCAGGTTACCGTAGGATGGATATTTTTCTTCAAGGAAGTACCAAGGTTTTCCATCTTTGTACGTCCAGATCCGTCCACCTTCACCACGCGCGGATTCAGACATGAGACGTAACTTGTCATCCCCTGGAATGGCTGTCGGGTGAATCTGAATGAACTCCCCGTTGGCGTAATTTACACCTTGCTGATACACCGCACTTGCCGCTGTACCTGTGTTAATTACAGAGTTGGTCGTTTTACCGAAGATGATCCCCGGACCACCACTCGCCAGAATAACCGCTTCTGCCGGGAAGGTCTGTACCTTCATCGTTTTCAGATCCTGAGCCACGATCCCGCGACATACACCTTCATCATCCAAAACCGCCTGCAGGAACTCCCAGTTCTCATATTTCGTAACCAGACCAGCTGCTTCCCAGCGACGTACCTGCTCGTCTAATGCATAGAGCAATTGTTGTCCTGTTGTCGCTCCGGCAAACGCTGTACGGTGATGCTTCGTTCCTCCAAAACGACGGAAATCAAGCAAACCTTCCGGTGTCCGGTTGAACATTACGCCCATACGGTCCATCAAGTGAATGATGCCAGGTGCTGCTTCGCACATCGCTTTAACAGGAGGTTGGTTCGCAAGGAAGTCACCGCCGTATACCGTATCGTCAAAGTGTACCCATGGGGAGTCACCCTCACCCTTGGTATTTACCGCTCCGTTAATGCCGCCTTGTGCGCATACAGAGTGGGATCGTTTAACAGGAACCAGTGAAAATAAATGAACATGGACTCCGGCTTCAGCCGATTTGATCGCCGCCATCAATCCCGCGAGACCGCCGCCCACAATAATTACATTCGTTGATGCCATTGCTGTTCACTCCCTTATAAGTCAGCATTTATACGCTAAATGCTTAAATTAGAACTGTTTTTACTGCGTCAATCATCGAAGTAGCTGTCTGGAAATCAATGCTCCGGAAAGCAAATAGTGAAGCAATAAACATGATGGAAACAATAGCGAACAAGCTCATACATACGTAAGAGGATACACGTTGCGCACGCGGACCAACCGTAATTCCCCAGCTAACGAGGAACGACCATAGACCATTGGCAAAGTGATATGACGCCGCAACCACACTGATCATATATATCGCAAAGGTTATCGGATTCGTCACCGCATCATGTATGACGCCGCCAATCTCTTCATGGGATACATTCCCCAGCGCAATCTGTACTCGCGTCTCCCATACGTGCCAGATGACGAATACAAACGTAATAATACCGCTTACCCTCTGTAACGTGTAGCGCCAGTTGCGCTCATTGCCAAAACGGCCCACGTTAGGCTTGGCCTGATAGGCAATATAAAGACCGTATACACCGTGATAGAACAACGGCAGCCAGATAAGTAACGCCTCGATCACAATAACAAGAGGCAAACCGTTCAGAAATGCAACAGCACCGTAAAAAGCTTCTTTGCCGCCTTCAACTGCTGTGAAGTTTGTCACCAAATGCTCAGCAAAGAACAGACTGAGCGGAATGACGCCAAGCAAGGAGTGCAGCTTTCTGGAGTAAAACCCTTTCATAAAATGTCGATCCCCTTTCGCTAAATACAACGTTTTCATAAATGATTTCACTTATCATGACACGAATCCTTTTCCATGAAAAGGTTCGACAAATTGTTCCGTTTTCCCTAGGTGTGAACAACTTGTGTCACGAACCATGTTACTCCTTTTTTTCTTATAAGGGAATTGCAATATAATTATTAAATGTTATAACCTATAGGTATAAGCAGTGAAACATTGGGTTTACAGGCTATACAACATGGAAAACGATTAAGCAAGGGCAAGAATCACATTCATGGAAAAGAGGTTATTGTTCATGTTTGAGGAGTTAAATGCATTTGCGGCGGTCGTGGAGCAATCCAGCCTAAACCGCGCATCCAAGTTACTGAACTTGTCCCAACCCGCACTCTCACGCAAAATTGCCAAATTGGAGGATGAACTCGGGGTTGCCCTGTTCCACCGCCGTGGCAAACGGCTGGAGTTAACCAGTGTGGGCCAGTTCACCTATACCTACGCTGTAGAACAGAAGCAGCAGCAACAGAAGTTCCTCACCATGCTGGCCCAGTATAAAGACGAAGAACAGAGCACCATTACACTCGGAGCCAGTCTGACGACGCTTCAAACTACGTTACCACCTCTCGTCAATGCCTTTATGGAGAAACATCCAAATGCCGAACTGAAACTGTTGACGGGAAAAACACATGAAATTGTGTCGTTTGTGCGTGACAAAAAAGCCGATGTGGGCATTGTCGCCTCCTCCATCAGCGAAGTGGGGCTTAACTGTGTGCCGCTCTTTGACGATCACCTGGAACTGGTTGTGCCGCTTACACACCCCTTGTCCGGTAAGGAAGCCGGGATGGAGCATTTGCAGGATCTGCCGATGATCACGTTCTCCAAAGGCACCTGGTACCGCAAATTAACGGACGATCTTTTCCAGCGCTGTGCCGTGATGCCGGATATTCGTATGGAGATTGATTCCTTCGAAGCGATCATACGACTTCTGCCTTCCGCCAAAGCTGCTGCTCTATTGCCCAAGTCATATCTTCGTCCACAATTACTCGCGGACAATGATCTTGTTTCTGTTCATTTGCCTCAATTACAGCAGACCCGCAGAACAACCTGTATGATCTATGGAGAAAAAGAGGACCTCAGCGAGACTTCCAGACAATGGGTCAAGGAGACGGCTGCACTCTTTACAGCAAAGGCGCCATTACCCTCAAGGAGGACTACGACGCCTTTGCCTTGATCTGAATCAGCCAGGTACTAACGCCTGGCTTCCATATTTAACTCATCTTAATTATCAGCTCTCTTGGCTGATAACCTCTTCTTCAAATCGGTCGATATCTGCATTATTACCAATAATGACCATGATATCCCCCATTTGAAGCGAATCCAGTGCCGTCGGAGCAATGATGACCCCGGCTTCTTTCTGTAACGCTACAATGCTGCAACCAAAACGTACACGTGCATTCAGGGTCGAAAGGGTCTTGTTGTGCAGACAGGCGGGAACCTTCATCTCGACAATACTGTAATCATTGGATAATTCAATATAATCCAGCAAATTCGGGGTAACCAGCTGATGGGCAACCCGAATGCCCATATCCCGCTCAGGATAAACGACACGATCAATCCCCAGTTTATCCAATGCTCGTCCGTGAAGGACGGATATGGCCTTGGCCACGACCGTCTTGACGCCCAGCTCTTTTAACAGAATCGCGGTGAGAATGCTCGTCTGAATATCATCTCCGATGGCTACGATACCACAATCAAAATTGCGAATACCCAGAGAGCGCAACACTTCCTCATCTGTGGCATCGGCTACAACGGCATGGGTGACCAATTCACTCATGTCTTCGACGACTTCTTCATTTTTATCGATTCCGAGCACCTCGTAGCCGAGTTCCATTAATTCCTGTGCCAGACTGGAGCCAAACCGCCCAAGCCCAATCACCGCAAACTGCTGTGTTTTCATTGTTCTTCACGAACCCCTTATCCAAATCATTTTCAATCACTAAAAATAGATTTATCCAATAATCATTTTGCCTTCCGGATACCTGTATAACTCTTTACCCTTTTTCTGCCCAAGTGCATACGCTAATGTGATCGGTCCAAGCCTTCCTGCAAACATCGTAAAACAGATCAGGAGTTTGCCCAATGTAGTCAACTTCAGCGTCAGTCCCAGCGATAATCCGACAGTACCAAAGGCCGATGTTGTTTCAAATAATATCATCATAAAACTGGCGTCTTCTGTGGTACTCAGTGCCATCGTTACAGCTATGATGAACAAAAGCGCCAGCAATGTAATGGTAAGCGCCTTGAAAATCCGTTCCTGTACGAGCCGATAGCGGAAAAACACGATATCTTCACGTCCACGCATCATGGCGATGACCGCGCCAGCCATAATCATAAATGTCGTTGTTTTGATCCCGCCTCCGGTAGAACCCGGCGAAGCACCAATGAACATCAGAATGATCATAAAGAACTGTGTTGCCTGTCTGAGTCCGGCAATATCTACCGTATTGGCTCCTGCTGTTCGCGGCGTAACGGACTGGAAGAATGAACCGAGAATTTTGCCACCCCAGTTCAGGCCACCCAGTGTCCGTGGATTGCTAAATTCAAATACGAAAATGACAAGTGCACCAAACACAATCAACAATCCAGTCATTAACAGTACAACTTTGGAGTGCAGAGACAGCTTCCGCGTTTTGCGGTAATCCACCAGGTCTGACAGCACTACAAAACCGATACCACCAGAGACAATCAGGAATATCGCTGTAAAATTAACCAACGGGTCATACACATAACCGGTCAGACTGCGGAAATCCCCAAACATATCAAAGCCCGCATTGTTGAACATGGAGATCGCATGCCAATAGCCATAATAGATCGCCTGTCCGACTGGCATGTCGAATGACCAGCGGATGGCAAACAGTGTGCCACATATGCCTTCGATAATGAGTGAGTAGATCACAACTTTACGAATGAGCCGGACGATACCCTCCATCGTGCTCTGGTTCATCGCTTCCTGTAGAATCAACCTTTCTCTGAGCGAGATCCGCCGTTTGAACGCAATGGCAACCAACGTGGACATTGTCATGAAGCCCAGTCCGCCAATCTGAATCAGAATCGCGATCACAACCTGACCCAGCACCGAGAAGTGAGTCCCTGTATCGACCACTACCAAACCAGTGACACAAACAGCCGAAGTTGCTGTAAAGAGCGCATCAATAAATGCAAGACTGTCACCGTTACGGTTGGATGCCGGAAGCATTAACAGCAATGTGCCTACCAATATGATGCCAGCAAACCCTAACACAAGAATACGGGGCGGCGATAATCGCATCCATTGAACATTCAGTTTCACTTGAGTATCTTCCACCTCTTCTACAATGAAAATAACTCCACACCCGTGGAGCCTTCTTCATTTGTAATGCTGTTGCCAAACGTTAAACATGTATGAATCAGATTAAAACGACATATATAATGAAGTTGGAATATATTCTATTCGTTCCCTTGTTGTGCGAAAGACATGCGAATCGTTGCACATTTGCTTCAAAATTATAAGCGTTGCGACGTTTGTAGACAAAACGTTTTTTGTGTAAATAGCATCGAATTCAGCCAAAAAGGGAAAAACTCAGATATGGCGACGGATGGATCAGATTCTTTCGGTCCTTTTCATTCATTTTCAAGGATTTACACCAGTTTTCGTTACATCATTGGCATTCGGTGCTTGGCCTGTGCTATGTTAACTTTAATATCCATATTAGTGCGTGTTCAAAAAAGGGCGGTTTTCAGTACCAAGAAGATGGGATGAAGCCAGAGACTTTTTGAACAACCTCTATTAAATAAGGAGGAACAACATTACATGAATCCCTTAGGGCAGCCTTTGCAACTTAAGGCTAACTTCAAGCGGCTGGGGTTGCTTGCGGCGATTGGCCTGATTCTATTTTTTGTATTTCAGATCTTTCCTGCCACCTCATCGCAAACAACAGAAATTTCGTCTACGTCCTTCATAACCAAGGAGCAGGCGACGCAATCCGCACGATCATTCGCAGCTTCTGTGAATGACTATACACTGCCAAATGATGATGAAAAAACCCTGGTAACCTACCAGACACATTCGGATATCTACGGGTATATGGCCAAAACCAAACAACTTGATACCTATAACCAGAAATGGGAAACAAGCTATCCTTACGATGTATTCCGCGTTCGTTTGCCTGATCAGGACAAAGGCGGTTATCTTCATGTTGACGTACATATGAAAACAGGAAAAGTGGTCGGCTTCAAACGGGAACTGCCTTCTTCCCTCTACACCGCCATTGAGGCGGAACAAAGCACCGGGAAAGTGACCACATCGCAAGTACTTGCTGAAGGCAATATATCTTTGGACGAGAAACAACAGCTTGCGGCTGGCGTTCTGACCGAATTTGGTTATGAAGTGCCGGCACTTCAACTGGAGACTCGCGATGGTGAAGCGGGACTGAAGTATGTGGATTCTGAAAAAGCCATTGGAGACTCCAAGCTTGAACTGAACTTTACGTTTGAAGAGGGTGCGGTACGATCGTTCGATCCTGGCTTCTCGGTCCCTGAATCCCATACCGATTATGTGAAAGCTCAGACGCGACAAGCCAACTGGATGACCTATGGCGGCTATGCGTTCCTGACCCTTGTTCTGGGCGTGCTGGCCATTATCTATAGCATTCTGACCCGAACACATACTTCTTTCAAACGCGGGATCATTCTCTCACTGGTGTATTTCGCAGCTTCGGTGATTGGCACGCTGAACATGATTCCTCTGCTTCAAGCACAGGGATTCTCCAACTTCATGTTAGCGTTCCTGATGTTATTTCAGATAGGTATTACACTGGTCATGAGTGCAACCATCTATCTATCCCTCGTTGCCGGTGACGGCATGTGGCGTAAAATCGGTCTGAACCCTTGGCCTCGTGCCAAAGAACCGGGATACGGAAAATATGTACTTCACAGCATGGTTGCCGGTTACCTGTGGGCATTCATTCTACTGGGTGTGCAATCCATCCTGTTCTTCATTCTGGAGCGGAGCATTGGCACATGGTCAACAACGTCAGCAGATCAATCTACATTCAATATGACCTATTCGTGGCTCTTCCCGATCATGGCCTGGATGGCCGGTATTGGTGAAGAAGCCGTCTATCGACTGTTCGGCATTCGTATGATGCAAAAGATTGTGCGTAACACGTTTATTGCCTGTCTGATTCCAACCATCATTTGGGCACTTGGACACACATTGTATCCGATCTATCCAGTAATCACCCGTCCCATTGAGCTGTTAGTGATTGGATTGCTGTTCAGTCTGATCATGCTGCGTCACGGCTTCATTGCCGTTGTATTCGCCCATGTGATCTTCGACAGCTTGCTGATGGGACTCAGCTTGGTCTTTATGGGAGATGCCCTGAATATGGCTGCCGGACTCTTCTGGATTGTACTCCCGGCCATCGTTGGATATGTGATCTACAAATTCAATCCAAAACAAAAAGAGAAGCCGTATGTTACGACTCCTCATCCCGAAGTGCTGCAATAATCTGATTTGCCAGTTTGTCACCAATAGATAGAGGCCGGAAGTCTTCGACGCTGGCCTCTTTTATTTTGCGCAAAGAGCCAAAATGCTTCAACAGCAACTTACGCCGCTTTTCTCCAATACCCGGAATGGCATCCAAACGTGATGTCACCATCGATTTGCCACGCTGTTCCCGGTGGAACGAGATCGCAAAACGGTGGACCTCTTCCTGTATCCGCTGCAACAGGTAGAATTCCTGACTATCCCGTGGCAGGGAGATGACTTCCGGTGGATTACCGATCATCAACTGCGAAGTTTTATGCTTCGCATCCTTCACCAGTCCACATACCGGAATAAACAGCCCCAGCTCATTTTCCAAAATATCAACCGCAGCCGAGATCTGTCCTTTACCACCATCGACCACAATCAGGTCAGGCTGGGTCAGGTTTTCTTTTAATACCCGCTCGTAACGGCGACGGATAACTTCTCTCATGGTTTCATAATCATCCGGTCCTTCAACCGAACGGACCTTATATTTCCGATATTCCTTCTTATCCGGTTTACCATCCGTAAATACGATCATGGCGGATACCGGGTTCGTACCCTGGATGTTCGAGTTATCAAACGCTTCAATACGGTGAAGCTGATCCAGTCCAATATATCGGCCTAGCCCTTCAGCAGCTTTGGATGTCCGTTCTTCATTTCGCTCAATTAGACGGAACTTCTCTTCCAGTGCTACACGTGCGTTATCTACAGCCATGGTGATCATCTGGCGTTTCAATCCACGTTGTGGGATGAGCACTTTGATCTCCAACCACTCCTGTAAAGCAGCAGCAACCTGAGTGGGGTCTTCCAGTCCTGATGGGAGCTTTTCAGTTGAAGTAGTTGTATCCATTATTGGAGCATCCTCTTGCATACTATCAGGCTGTTCAACTTCTGACTCAGCGGCACTTCCATAAGGTGCCCGGGTCTCAGCAACCAGTGGCTGGTTAGCTGTACTTTGCTCCACTTGTTGCGTCTGTTCGAACTCTATCGTAACTGCGGCAGGCACCGATCCATCAGCATCAGATAACGTATCCAAACTGTCGTTATCCGTTGCAAATTCCTTGGGCATTTCCGGCAACAAAATTTCTTGTGGCAATGCCGGATTATCACTGTAATACTGTGTTACATAGGACATGAAATCACTGTACGCCTCACCGTAAAACGGGAAGGTGGAGACATGGCGTTCGATCATTTTACCCTGACGCATATATAGAATCTGGACACACATCCAGCCTTTATCAATGGCAAAACCAAATACATCACGGTCTCTGGCATCGGCCATCGTAATTTTCTGTTTTTCCATCATCGCATCAATGGCGATTACCTGGTCGCGCAGTTCCTTGGCACGTTCAAAATAAAGATCCTCCGCAGCCTCTTGCATCTTACGCTGCAAATCCTTCTTGATCTCTTCGTGACCACCGCTCAGAAATGAACCAATCTCCTGGGAAATCTGGTCGTACTGCTCCTTCTCCACTTCCTTCACACAAGGGGCAAGACACTGTCCCATGTGATAGTACAGGCACACTTCTTTGGGCATTACACCACATTTGCGCAGAGGATACATGCGGTCGAGCAATTTTTTCGTTTGGTGTGCCGCATATGAGTTCGGATAAGGTCCGAAATATTTGGCTTTATCTTTCAGCACACGCCGGGTTACTTCCAACCGGGGGTGCTTTTCATTTGTAATTTTAAGATACGGGAATGTCTTGTCATCCTTAAGCAATACGTTATAACGCGGCATATGTTTCTTGATCAGGTTACACTCCAGAATGAGTGCTTCCATGTTACTGCCCGTCACGATATATTCAAAATCACGGATTTCGGAGACCAGTCGCTGAGTCTTTCCGTTATGACTACCGATAAAATAAGAGCGTACGCGGTTCTTCAGAACTTTAGCCTTACCTACATAGATAATCGTGCCTTCACTATTCTTCATCAGGTAACATCCAGACATATCTGGCAGCAAAGCGAGCTTGTGACGAATCTGCTCCAATGCCTTCTCCTGATCCTGCAAATCATTCATGAATTGGTCCATAATTCGGTGAATCCTCCTTCCCGAAAAAAGTATAAATAAAAGGTTACACTAAGCCATTCTGATTACAGTACCGTCTTCCAATCCGTTATTGGATTGTCTCTGAGTCACCTTTTTTTATAAGAAGAAACTAAAGATAATTCACACTGACACTACGATGACAGAACAACCTTCCAATCCCTGTTATCCCCAGATTTTTTTCATTCCCTTTTCTCAAGGGAAAAATCTGTTGATAAAGGGGAACGCTTCGCTTTTTCAGGTTTTTTCTGTCCTCTCCGTTACTGTGTAAATAATTAGTTCCAACTATATATCAGAGATGAATCCGGGATAAAGACGAGCACTTCGCTTCTCCAGATCGGTTCTGTACTCTACAATCAAGTGTGAAAAATATTTTTACTTTATATTGTCCTATATAAAGGTATTCGACGCAAAACGCCCCCGGCATGTAAACCGGAGGCGTATGTGTAAACCTGTAAATTATTGGTGTTTTGCGATAATTCCTTTGAGCGCATCTTTCGAATTCAGACCAACCACTTTATCTACCGGTTGACCGTCTTTGAAGAAGATCAAAGTTGGAATGCTCATTACGCCAAAGCGGGAAGCAGATTCCGGATTTTCATCCACGTTAACTTTAGCAATTTTCACTGCATCGCCAACTTCTGTGGACAGCTCTTCCAGGATTGGAGCGAGCATTTTACAAGGACCACACCAAGGCGCCCAGAAATCAACAAGAACCGTTCCTTCGCCTTCTACTTCAGCGTTGAAGGATTGATCGGATACGTTAACAATAGCCATGAAATTGTCCTCCTTATATATACTTACGGTTTTATTTTAACCTGTAACGTCGTGAACGACACTTCCAGTATAACACAGGTACGTCAAACTTGTGAATTGAACGCTGCAATGTTCATCTTCCCAACATCAAATCTTCACAATTACAGGATGTGGCATACCAACTTCAAAATCTTTACAAACGCTTTCTTTTCCAAGTATACTAAAATTACTCCGGGTTTCAGCCCCAATACGGGCAAGCTGTTTCCCCATAAGGAGGCAATAACATGGATGCAAATGTGCGGATCAGCGACCCGCGTGAACATGTGAACGAGGAACCCCGCAACGATCTATTTGATCTGATCGCGGGTGTTGCCGGCATGGCCGGCCTGATGACAGTGATCTTTTTCGGTATGGTTATCTTCAAATTCCTCACCGAATAGGACACTCACAGGTCTCACGCAGGACCAGAAAAGCCCGGTTTTCGCGACAATGCGAAAGCCAGGCTTTTTTTGGGACTACTTTAACTTTTGATTGCAATCAGCTCAGCTTCTAAATCGTAAGCTCCACCGATAAGAACCATTTCGTTCAATTAGCTCGGTTCAACGTTTGCCGCGCTGATTCTCACCCCGAACGGAGATGACATCCACAAATGGACGAATCCGGTCCATGAGACGCTGCCCTTTATTCATTTCCTCGCCGTCCCGATTGGTGAAACTAAGATGTTTCTCCAGCCCATCCAGATTGTAATTGGACGTATAGAACGTTGGTTTGCGATTCATCCGATAGTTCAGAATGGACCCCATCACATGATCTCGAACCCAAGGGTTCAGATTCTCTGCCCCGATATCATCAAAGATGAGCAGATCACAACTTTTCAAAATATCCGTCATTTCCTTCAGCTTCTGCCCTTCACTGATCATGGATTTCAGATCCTCCACAAAGTCAGGCATATAGATGATGACACCCGTATGGCCTGCAACCGCCAGTTCATGCAGCAGATAACACATCAGAAACGTCTTGCCTGTCCCGAATGTTCCTTCCAGAAACAGTCCTTGCGGAGATAATCCATTCTCCTTGGTCTCCCTAATATAACGAAGCACCTGATTCACTGCCGGAGCACGCATCCGATCCTTGCCCATAATCTCCACGTCGTTGTATCCGGCACTGAGTGCACGCTCGTCCACATAGAAACTGCGAATGCGTTGCTTAATGATATGTTCATTTTGCCGGGCGATATGTTTGGAACAAGGCGCTTTTATATCTATGATTTCGGGTTTACCGTTAAAATGTTCTACTTCCAGTTTGCAAAAGTGGCCCTGAAAATCGTTAGGACAGTTGTCGAGTCCCGGACAATTCGCACAGTTCTTAGAGTCTTTGGCGTACTGAAACAGCTTGCTCAGATCGGTCATGAGCTGTGCATCTTGCAGTTCAGGATGACCTGCGCGGAATTCGCGTACGTACGGATTTTCCATCAATTCCGCCGCAATCCGCCGCGATTGCTCACGAAAGGCAGGGTTCAGCTGCTGAAGCAGTCCTCCCAAGGATTCCATGGCTTCAAGCCCCCTTAATGTTTCAATATAGAATGAACAATTGAAGTGTACCCCTGACCATCTTGATGGCATAGGAACTTTCGATCATTTGCAATTCTACTGTTCATTCTATAGAAAAACAACCAATAACTCAACAGATACATCTGGTAAATAGCGTAACCCTTCCACCACCGTACGTAATGCCTAGTTTAGAGCACACTTGCAGTCCTGTACCTTTTAGTGTGTGTTCAAAAGTCTGTTTTTCGACTCTTTAAACAACTTTTATCAGCGGCGCAAGCCGACAGTAACGATCTCGCATGAACCTGTCTGTATGTTCCATTCCTTGCTGGCAAATGATAATGTCGACGCCTCTTCTATGTTGTGGGAATGAAGCATTTCGCCCTCTTCCTCCAGGATGTTGCTTTTGTACGCCGTTTCGAATGGCTGCGGAATCACTTGTGATGTTGCAAGCTTCAACGTGGCAGAGTCAGTGGTCATATTGAACCAGCGGAGCATCACATCACCGGAATCCTCATTTACCTTGAGCGAAGAAAATGCTAAACCGTCTCCTTGCCATGCAAACGGTGTGTTGCTAGGTGTCAGATAACCCGGGTGTACTTCAGTCTGTGCCAGCGTCCAAGGGACCTGGAACTGATACGCCTCAATATATGCGCCTGACGCTGCACCATTGCCATCATGCGGAATGATCTCGATTTTAAACGTATGTTCACCAAGACATTGTGCTTCAGGTGTCGGGAACAAACCCCAGTCTCCAAGTTCACCCACAGCACGAAGGAGCGTAACCGCAATAGTATTGCGCCCATCCTGAAGGACTTCATATTCATTCAGACCCAGATTGGCAACGACCAATCCGGCGTCCTTTTCACTCACATCCACAAAATTCTGTTGATGTTGTGTATTGCTTGGATTTTGCCACTCTGGTGCAGGCTTGTTATCACGTGTTGCAATTTCGAACATGGAATCCACATGATGAACAGCAGATACAAGATCCGTCGGGAAAAGAGCACGTACCCGATGATCCTTCGCCTGATTGTTGAAGGTTGTCTCCAATTGTACTCCTTTTCCACTACGACTAAGTGATATAACCGTACGGATCTGAAGTGGAATCATTTTAGTTGAACGCTGGGCTTTACGATGTGGATAATAAATCAGTTCCCGCTGTTCCTGATCCAGCATCTCATCCGCTGACTCCGGTATTTCCCAATGATGAATCACCTCGAACGAGGCCAAGTATGATGTATCCTCAAGGACCCGAATTTCGGCCTGAAGTGCTTGTGTTGTCAATGCAACTTCATTCTCTGGTTGCTTGAACATGTATTCATTACCGATATCACCCACATTTTCGTACACGCCAAGGTCCTTATAAGTCCGGCCTGTTCGTTTGTCTGTAATTGTGAATGAACCGTTGTCTGCAATCGTGACAATCATATGTTGATTTTCCATGCCACGTTCACCACGCAACAGCGTAGTCGTTTTCGACGGAGTACCACTCTTGGCATCATCCGCAAAGTTGACCAATGCATAGGTTTTCAGGCCAAATGCAGCTACATTCTCTGTTTCAAAACGAATACGAACGCGCCGACAGCTATACGGCTGACGGAAGCGGTCATCCGGCAGATCATAGCCAAATTGCAGACCCAGATCTTCCACCGTACATGGAATCTGCGTACCTTCTTCATCTACAAGGATACGACCTGACAGATCAACGGCGTTCATCTGCGCCGCCATCTCTTCCAGCGTGTATCCTTCCCGGAAATACAACCGAGCCGCATCCAGTTCCATCTGAACCACACCGCTTCGTTCCCACCCTGTTGTATTAAACACCACAACAGGCCGGGCATGCTCGCCATAGCGTGCAAAGATGGAGGTATCCACGGCTGTGGCAATCTGGTTGGTGCTGTCCTCAATTAATGCTTCTGCTACATGACGGCTCTTATCAAACCGTGTCACCATCTCACGGTGTACCTCATCCACACTGCATCCACAGATGCTGTCATGCGGGTGATTTTGCATCAGCGTTTTCCATGCATACGTCAGTTGATCATGTGGATAAACATGACCAAGCAGATAGGCAGAGGATGCCAGTGGTTCGGCCACTTTTTCCAGCATGGTCTGGCCCAGTTGGTTCATCTGTTTCAGATACACACGAGCCGAGGCCGTGTTCACCAGAGTTCCCCAGCCATCGGTACGCTGGCTGCGCAGCTCTCCTTTGACCGTGGACAGCTCATGTTCAGCCGATACTCTCAGGGCGGTCAGATAGTCCGGGAAGTTCGAGTGAACAAACTCGATATCGGGATATAATTGCTCAGCCATACGGATGGCTTCTGGCAGGTCTCGTTGAATCGGTTGGTGATCACATCCGTTCATGTACAACAACTCATTGGTCGATGCATATTTCTCAGCGTCTGCAAGCTTGGTTTCCCAGAACTTGCGAGCCGAAGCCTCGTCTACCGGAACCTCATTCCCGTTGGAGTACCAGTTAGCAAACAATACGCCGAGCACTTTCGATCCGTCTGGTCCTTCCCACATCAGCTCCGAGAAGCTTGATTCATATCCGGCATCCGAAACCGTATTATTAAATCCCGTAGGCTTCACACCACGTCCAAAGAACACATTATCAATGCCCGATTGCTGCATCAGCTGCGGAGTCTGCCCGACCAATCCGAATGTATCGGGAAAGTAACCAATTTTCGAAGGTGTACCGTAACGTTTGGCATCCTTATGTCCAACCTGCATGTTGCGCACATTGGCTTCTCCACTCGTCAGAAACGCATCCTGCAAAATGTACCATGGTCCAATCACAATTCGCCCATTGCGAATATGTTTCTCCAGTCGTTCCTTCTGCTCCGGTCGAACCTGAAGATAATCCTCGATGATAATCGTTTGTCCATCCAAATAAAAGCTTTTATAGTCCGATCCCTCATCAAGCTGATCCAATAGTGAATCCACGAGCTGAATGAGCCGCATATGATGCTTCTCATACGGCAAGTACCATTCCCGATCCCAGTGGGTATGCGAAATAATATGTGCTCTCTTCTTCTTAGTCATCGTGTGATCCCACCTCTTTCATCTTGTTGTACAATCTCAACCTCATCAGGGCGATACACCGCAGTCAGCTTTCCGGAAACATCTGTCGCAAACAGCACCGAACGATTTTTCTCCAATTGGAACGAGTACGATACACCTGTACGTTGATCTCTCACATGAACTTCATGGTTCAAGGCAAACTCCGATACAAATACATACAGATTCCCTTTTGGAAAACTCAGCTTCCGGCCGTAGATCCCTGCGATATCTCCGCCAGATATCCATTTCAACTCCTGTTCGATGCCCGAAATCTCGGTTGCATAACGATACAATTCAGCAAGTGGCTCATCCCGTCCGTTTAACTCGATCGGCAGTGGAGTCCAGATTAATTTCCCTTTGCCCAAAGGCAGAACGTGTACTTCATCTGCTGTACCATTATCCCCATGAAGCAAAGTCTCCTTTGCCACCTCGGCGATCCGACGCCGTCCATAGGTCACCCGGTGATTCACGCCATTAATATTCAGCAGCTCTTCCCGCTGCACGTTACCCAGACTGCGTTTGCCGACGATATGATCTGCCCGGTCAGTTGCCTTCCAGTACGCATCCAGTCCCAGCGGCCCTGTAATGAGCAGGCTCGTGCCTTCCTTCTCCGCAAACGTGAGCAATTGATGCAGTGCATCGCTGTCCATATTGTGCGGACTCGGTAGGATAATCAGTTTCGGTGGTTGCTGCTCCAACGCTTCCAAATGATATTCGGATAACGCACGGAATGGCAATTTCAGATCATAGGACATCACACGAGTTAGCTTTGTTGTGGCATCATAGGCGAGGGCACGGTTGGAAAAGTCATTGGAATAAGGGAACACCACTGCAATATCTTCCAGCTCACGGTCTTCAAAGAGATCACGAATGCCATGCATGAATCGGCCAAAATCATAAGACACATCCGCCTCTGGTTTCTCCGTACCATCTGCACGAAGGGCTCCGATATGGGACTCATTGGCATTATCCATATAAAAGTTGGTGTTCCAGATCCATTGCACGGCGCCTGCGCCGCCTGTCGAGAAAGCATAAGCGTACTTTCGTTCGAGAATGCCACGAAGCTCTTCTTCCGTACGTTTGGCTCGACCATCCGGGGTTTCCACATACATGATGCCCGTCTCCTGGATGAGATTTGGCTTATGTGGCGTTTTAGCGAAAATGCCATCCCAGATCAGATCATCATTCAACCACCAGGAATGCACGGTTGTATAATCCACTTCTCGTTCATAGAAGAATGGCGAAGGACGCTGTGCACCAAGGGCTTCGTCCTGTCCCACCGTGACCAGATGATCCGGTACCAGATCCTTGATTGTACCTACAAGCTCTCTTGCCCAAACATTGTGCATTTCCATGGAGAAAAGACAGTAATCGAGCCAGCGTGTTCCTTTTTTGGCCTTGTGCATGTCCTGTACATCAAAGTTAATCTCTTCTGCCTCCGGGATCACCGCTGCTGCAAAATTGGGGAGCTGCTTCGGTGACATGTTCCATGCCTCCTGCAACGCTTCACTCGTCTGATGCCGCTGCTGAAGCCACTCGACAAAGGCTTGCTGTTCATATGAATCCCTCGCCGAGCGTGGACCAGCTGAGAAGATGCGCACCGGATCAAACATGGATGGCTCATTAATCAGATCCCAGTCCACATGGGTTGTATGCGTGTGACGACTGACGATGCTGCGGATGAAACGTTTCTGAGCCTCGACACTCTGAGGGTCCAAATACGGATTCGTTCCTTCCCATGTCTCCGGTGTAAAGGAGAAGAAGGTAAACGTGACCTGTAAGCCATGCCGTTTCGCCGTTAAAATAAATGCATCAATGGCACGAAGCACATCCTCTGCCATATGTCCGTCCACCTGCATCATGTTGCGATAGGCGGTCCAGATTCCCGTCCGAATCCAGTTAATACCGGCTTTTGCCATCTGAGCCATGTCTCGATCCCAGACATCCGCATTGGGCAGAAATAAAAATTTCCGTGCCACATCGGAGGTCATGTAGGTCATGCCTACAACAGGGAGAGGACGTCCGTCTTTTACAAAATAGTCCCTGCTGCGGGTAATCACTTCCCCTTCTGCCAGCAATGCTGCATCTTGTCCCCAGAAGCCCTGACGCAAGGTCCGATCTTCCCCGTCAGGTGCCTGCGCGTGGCATACGATCCGATACAGCCCACTTTCAATGGAAACCGGGAGAAGTATACGTTCGAAACGCTGCTCACCGGAAAGTTCCATCTCCAGTTGATGGCTCCATACCTTCTCCGTCGTTCCACTTATGCGATCCTCATGCTCGACCGTTATGTCAAACGTCCACAGCTCGGACTCGGTAAGTCTATTGCCTGCACGCTGTAAAATCTGGCCTTGAAGTGTGAGTACAGCCCGTTCATCTGGCTCATACGAAGCATAATTCGTTTTCAGGGATAACTCAGTTACACCTTGCGCACAGAATTGCGCCCACTTCACAATCTCGTCAGCGCCATCCTGCGTCCAGAATGAGGTGGTCAGCGGCAGGTGCACAAATATCCATCGTGAACCAACGAAAGTCCCGCGCGAGTTTTCCCACAGAACGACCGGAGCGGCGATGCTACGTCCATCCTTGCTCATGCCACGAAGTAATGGATAAATCTGCGTACTCATGGGACCGGATGAACCCATCTGGTGGGGCAGATCACTTGTTTTGGTTGTATGTGGAACCAGATTCCATGTATCTGCCTTCTCGAACAGCCCCTCTTTCCCAGTGAGAAGCGGGATCTGTTCGGATGACGTGTACGATTGCACATTGGCAGAAGATACGTTCAGTGCCTCATGAATATAGAGTTCCTGATGATACGCGGTCTGCTCGGACTCTACAACCCATGCCCCATTCTCATATCGAACCGGACGTTTAAAGGGTGCGCCCCCCATACTGATCAGGCTTCCGCCCTGGTGCAGGTAAGCTGCAATCTCCGTCCAGGCGGACTTGGGAAAATAGGGTGCATGCAGATTGACCAGACATCCTTCACCAGCCGTCGCTTTCAACGCCTCTGCAAGTTCATCAGCGTTTACAACAGTAATCTCTTCGACTGCTTTCCATGTATTCAGAGCCTGCTCAGTTGGAAAAGCACCTTCCATTGGAAACGCAGGATCAGCGAAAATAATCAGCTTTTTATCATTAGGTTGGATACTCATAACAGGCCATCCTTCATGGATTTATAGACCAACTGGGAGAACAGGCTGTTGGACCATGCAAACCATTTTCGTGTAAAAATCGTTGGATCATCAGCGTGGAAGCCTTCATGCATATAACCTGTATCCGCATCTGTCGCTTCGAGCATGCGAATAATCTCCAGTTTCTCCTCGGCAGACTGCGCAGTCAGACCTTGCATGGACAATCCCATATGCCAGATGTAATCTGGTGGTGTGTGCGGGCTACCGATTCCTTTGGCAACCTTGCCCTCATAATAGAACGGGTTCTCTTTGCTCAGAGCGAAGCGGCGGGTATTTTGGTAGATCGGATCATCCGCTGTGACGTAACCCAGATATGGAATGGACATGAGTCCCGGTGTACCCGCATCGTCCATAAGACAGTGGTTGCCATAACCGTCCGTCTCGTACGCATAGATCGGTCCAAATTCCGGATGACGATAAATACCGTACAACTGAATGCCGTGATCTACGTCCTGCTCCAGATCCTTCAATTCCTGCAAAAGTTCCATATCCCGGAACACCCACTCGGCAAACTCCTGCATTTGGCGCAGAGCTACCACCGCGAACATGTTGCCAGGGATATTGTAGTGGAAATCACACGCATCATCACTGGAACGGAAACCGGACCAGATCATACCCGTGTAGTTGACTGGCATACCCTTTCCGTGATTGCGCAGGGAATCTGTTGGGATACCGTTATTGCGAGTGAAGCGATATGGAGATTGTTCCATGTGATGCTGTTCGACTTTGAACAGGTCCACGATTTTACGCATCGCTGCTTTGAAGCTTGAATCGAAAATGTCAGTCAGTTCGGTTTCCTTCCAATATAAGTACGCCAAACGTACAACAAAACATAATGAGTCAATCTCAAATTTGCGTTCCCACACCCAAGGTGACATCTCGGTCTCGTCCGTAGTGTTCCAATGCCAGTCGTTAGCAGTCTCATTGAAGGCATTGGCATATGGATCGATGTGAACATATTGGATATGACGTTTGATCAGCCCGCCAATAATGCGTTGCAGGTCCTCATCTTCTTTTGCAAACGGAATGTAATGTACAACCTGCTCCACGGAATCACGCAACCAGGAAGCCGGAATATCTCCTGTGATAACAAAAGTCGTACCGTCCTCCATCAACTTCGTTGTTGTTTCAATAGTGTTGGGGAAGCAGTTTTTGAATAATTGAAGCAGTTTCGGTCGGTGAGCCAGTTTCTGTTCTGCTTCTTCGAGCACGGCCTGAATGGATTGTGGCAAAGCAACAGGTGGCATGGGTATTTTCGGTAATCTGAACTGTTCCATGGATGAGTGCAACTCCTTAAACAAATTGAATGGTGTAGCTGTACAGGATGAAACAAAAAATTTACACGGGACCACTGCGCGGTCAGAAATATCCTCCGATCGCTGTTATCCCCAGATTTTTTTGATTCCCTTTTTTAAAGGGTGAAATCTGGGGATAAAGGCGAACGCTTCGCTTCTTCGAATTCTTTCTGTCCTCTCCGTTTATCGTGTAAATTTTTAGTTGAACATGTATAGCTCAAAAATATTTCAAAAAGGTTTACCGCAGTAGCACGGTTTGTATTTGGTAGGGTTTAAAAGATAGTGTAATCTGGCCGTTCGTGTGGGCCAGTGGTTTGATCGGTTCTTCCAGTGCGTTGGAATGGTACGCTTGCTCGAACGCATGTGGCCATTGCAATGTGATGTTTTCGCGTTTGCCTGAGGATTCATAGAAACGCAGCGCGGTGCCGTGTCCATCCTCTGCCAGTTTGACGGTATCCAGAATGACATGCTGGCTTTCGAAGTTAATCCATGAGCCAGTTGCTGGACGTGAGTGAGCAACAGTTACTGTTGCATCTGCGGTTGGATATACTCCAGCCCCTGCGCTTTGTTGTGATTGATCCCTCTGCTGCATCTGTTCCATCGATTGCTCTTGTTGTGCCTGTTGTTTTTGCTCTACTTGTTGCACGACCACTTCCGTGTTCAGTTCAGCTGCCTGGCGTACGGTGTGTGCGTTTCTCCAGTCTCCGTCGTGCGGGTACAGGGAATATGTGAATTCATGTTCTCCCAGATCAGCCGTACGGTCAGGCCATTTTGGTGCTCGCAGCAAGGACAAACGAATGGTACTTCCGTGCACGTCATACCCGTACTTGCAGTCGTTGAGCAAACTCACGCCGTATCCATATTCGGATACATCTGCGAAGCGATGTCCGCAGACCTCATACTGGGCTTGTTCCCAGCTTGTGTTGCGATGTGTTGGACGTTCCAGTGTGCCAAACGGAATCTCGAATGTGGCCTTGGAAGTCACCACATCAATCGGGAAACCAACTTTCAGAAGTTTGTGATTCTCGTTCCAGTTCACCTGTGTTTGGAAGTCAATTCGCCGTAAGTCATGATAAAAGACGATATCTTGTGTAATCACCGATTGATGTAGCTTCCACCGGAAGCGCAGGACATCTTTCGTTGTACCCGCCAGCACCAGCTTTTTCTCCAACAGTTCCACTTCGCCAGCAATCTGTTCCTCATAACGACTGTCGATATCCCATGCATCCCAGAGCGTTGGGCGATCGTGGAAGAAGTGAAGTTGATTGCCACGTTCACCCGGCTTCAACATCTCACGCTCTGCGGTTTTATCCCACAGACGGGTGATCTCCCCACGTTCATTGAACTGCACATGATAAAAGGCAGTATCCCATGTATCATTAAAGGTTGGTTGTGCGGCAAGGGTGGTCATTTCCCGTACATTCGTTTCCCTTGTGTTTTCCGGTACCAGCCAAATCGTCTTATATCCAAACGCCGGAATGTCTGTCACGAGAATAGACATACTTCCATCCTCCCGATCCATCCGCAAGCGCTGGCCTTCTTCATCGATGCCGTAGCGATCCAAGCTATCCTGCACAGCCAATTGAACAACTGCACTGCGTTTCCAGCCCAGGCTGTTGAATACAACATAGGCTAATGAACCTTCCGGTCCCTCTGTGTTGATACCCGTTGTCAATGCTGTAACACCCTGGGTCAATCTGTTCTTACCTAATTCAAATACCTGTACATATTCCTCATTCGAAGTGACGTAGGATTCCGTAATCGCCGATCCCGGTATAATATCGTGGAATTGATTCAGCAAAATCAATTTCCAGCCGTCATGCAGTGCTGAACGCACTTCAGCTTCGGTATTCGCCTCCATATCTGGCAGAGCGAGTGTATTCCACAATTCAGCTTC